>NZ_AUJE01000015.1 GCF_000424065.1 Selenomonas ruminantium subsp. ruminantium ATCC 12561 | reverse complement strand
TGGCAATGTGATAGGCCGTGACTTCCAAGCATCTTTGAATCTCAAACGCTATGGGGAAGCGGAGCTATCTAAATCTGCAAGCTGACACCAACAAGTCAATGCAGATATGTACCGATTCGTTAGTCGGGAATTTAAGCCTCTGGAGCGTTATATCAAACGTGAGTAGTCTGTTCTTCAGGACGGCAAAAGCGGACGCGGTGAATGAGGAATGGAACATAAAAGTTAACTTTCTACGGAAGGTTTATGGCTTTTTATAAGTTTTCAGTAACGGTGGCGAGATGGCAAGTTCTTCTGTAGCTTATAAATGCCCGAATTGCAGTGCGCCGCTGGATTTTAAGCCCGGCACCCAGAAGATAACCTGCGAATACTGCGGGACAGAACTGGATGCGGCGGCCATTGAAGATTTATTCAAGGCGAAAGAAGCTATGGCGGCTGAAGCCGCCGAAAAGCAGGATGAAAAATGGGATACCGCCGTGGCTGGTGGCGAGTGGACCGCCGAAGAAGCAGAGGCGTTTAAGTCCTATACCTGTGAGTCCTGCGGGGCTGAAATCGTAGCGGATGGCAATACGATGGCAACAGAGTGCTGTTACTGCGGTCATGCGGTCATGCTGCCCAGTCGGTTTGAGGGGATGTTGAAACCCGATTACATCATACCGTTCAAGAAGACCAAGGAAGATGCCAAGGCGGCGCTCAAGGCTTTTTGCGAGGACAAGTGGCTGCTGCCCAGTCTCTTTAAGTCCCAAAATCGCATCGAGGCCATACAGGCGATTTATGTGCCTTTTTGGCTCTTTGATTCCGAGGTAAATGCCTATGCGCATTTCCGGGCGGAGAAGGTGCACATCTATGAGAGCAGTGACGAGGAAGTCACGGAAACCAGCCATTATGAATGCCTGCGTTCTGGCAGCATGGCGTTTGCTCGTATTCCGGTAGACGGCAGTCAAAAGATGGACGATACCTATATGGAGAGCATTGAGCCATTTGATTACAGCGAAATGGTGCCTTTTTCCAATGCCTATATGACGGGCTTTCTTGCGGATAAATATGATGTGGATGCCGAAGCTTCTGTGCCGCGCGCTGACAAGCGGGTGCAGCAGAGTGCCCTTGATGTCCTGCGAGATACAGTGGAAGGATATGACAGCGTTTCCTGTACCGAGTCCGATGTGAAGAAACAGGCTGGTGCGGTAACCTACTGTATGGCGCCGGTGTGGATTGTCACCACGCGTTATCAGGATAAGCCCTATACCTTTATGATGAACGGCCAGTCCGGCAAGGTAGTGGGCAGCCTGCCTTACGATATGAAAAAGGCGGTGGCCTACGGTTTGCTGGCCTTTGCTATCATTCTGCCCATTGTGTACTATGCAGCCAAATGGCTGCTGGCGGATTGAGGAGGGGATGGACATGAAAAAGATTTTACGCGTTTTGCAAGGTGTCTGCCTCACTCTTTTGCTTATCTGCCAGTCCGCGGCTCTAGCGGCACAGCCTGTGTCCGACCAAGCAAAACTGTTGAGCACCAGCCAGCGTGAGGCCCTGACGGCCAAAATCCAGCAGGTGGAGGCTGCGCATAAGGTAAAAATCGGTATCTGCACCATGCAGGATTTGCCTCAGGGCATGAGCGCCGGCAAATATGCTAACAATATTTTGGACAAAAATTATGCCAATGGCGAAAACGGCAGTATTGTGCTCGTGCTGGCCATGGGCAGCCGGGACTGGTATATCTCGACCGACAACAATATGCGGGCCAAAATCACCGATGATGTGGGGATAAAAGGGATCAAAAATCTCTTTTTGGACGATTTATCCAACGGCGATTACAGTGACGGCTTCAACAATTTCGTGGATGGCGTAGATAAGTATCTGACTTACTATGAAACAGAAGGCGTACCTTATGACCCTGCTGACGAATTTGATATGTTTGCGGCGATTATCGCGGTCATGGTTGCCGCTGCGGGCGGTTTTGGCTTTGCCTATTATCTTATCTGCGGCATGAGTAATGTGGCTCCGGCGGTAGAAGCGGCTGCGTATTTGAAACAGGACAGTGTAGATATCTTCCAAAGACAGGACAGATACCTTTATACCACAGTGACCCGCCGCAAGAAATCCAAGTCCAGTGATAGCTCCAGTTCCGCAAGTGACAGCAGTCATGGCGGTGGCGGTGGAAAATTCTAGTTCGCAGGTCGTCTTATATGGCAATTTTGGCGCAACTGCTGTATAATACTGTTTTAGATGATTTTTTGCCCTTGAGGCTTTGGGGCTCTTGGGGATATGAGATATGGAGAGTGAGTATTTTGTTAGACATTAAATTTGTCCGTGAGCATCTCGATGAAGTACGGCAGATGCTGGCCAACCGTCATAATCCACTGAATCTGGATGATTTTTCCGCGCTCGAACAGCAGCGCCGCAGCCTGCTGCAGGAGACGGAAACCTTGAAGGCTGAGCGCAATGAGGTTTCTAAGGTCATCAGCCAGATGAAGAAGAACAAGGAAAATGCGGATGACAAGATTGCCGAAATGCGTGCTGTAGGCGAAAAGATTTCGTCTTTGGATGCCCAGCTCAAAGAAGTCGAGGAAAAGCTGCGGGACATCCTGTTGCACATCCCCAATATGCCCAAGTCTGATGTGCCCATCGGCAAGGACGACACGGAAAATCCGGAAGTGCGCAAATGGGGCACGCCGAAAGAGTTCTCCTTCGAGCCGAAGGCACACTGGGATATCGGTACGGATTTGGACATTCTCGATGCTGACCGTGCCGCTAAAGTTACCGGTGCCCGTTTCATGTTCTACAAGGGGCTGGGCGCCCGTTTGGAACGTGCCTGCATCAATTTCATGATGGACCTCCATGCCACGAAACATGGCTATACGGAAATGCTGGCACCTTACATTGCCAATAAGGACAGCATGACGGGCACGGGCCAGCTGCCGAAGTTTGCCGAAGATATGTTCAAGCTGGAAGGTATGGACTATTATCTGGTGCCGACGGCTGAAGTGCCGACCACGAACTACCATCGTGATGAAATTCTCGACGGCGACAAGCTGCCGGAATACTACAGCGCTTACACGGCTTGCTTCCGTGCTGAAGCAGGCAGCGCCGGCCGCGACACCCGCGGTCTTATCCGCCAGCATCAGTTCAACAAGGTCGAGCTGATTAAATTCGTTAAGCCGGAAACGAGCTGGGATGAACTCGAATCCATGGTGGATGCCGCTGAAGATGTTCTGCGCATTCTGGAACTGCCGTACCATGTGGTACAGCTTTGCACGGGCGATATGAGCTTTACGTCCGCCAAGACTTACGATATCGAAGTTTGGTTCCCGTCGCAGGGCAAGTACCGTGAGATTTCTTCCTGCTCGAACTGCCTGGATTATCAGGCACGCCGTGCCAATATCAAATTCCGCCGCGATGCGAAGTCCAAGCCGGAATTTGTGCACACGCTGAATGGTTCCGGTCTGGCTGTTGGCCGTACGGTTGCCGCAATTCTGGAAAACTATCAGCAGGAAGACGGCTCGGTTATCGTACCGAAAGCGCTTGTTCCGTACATGGGCGGCGTAGAGGTAATTCGCTAAGTTAGTGGTGGTACTTTTCTTTGGTGCAAAGAAAAGTAACCAAAAGAAACAGCGGACTGAAATCACATCACGTGATTTACGTCCGCGAGCGCCCTTCCTTGGGCGCTGAGCGCGAGTCCGTATCGCATGTGATGTGCGTGTGTGTACAATTATACAGTTGTTGGCTGTTGATGTGTCGCTTACGACTGGACAAAATTCGCTCTTTGCGGTAAGATAGATAGGTGTATTTATCTGTTTTTATCGCAGGGAGCGAAATTTTTTTGTAAGAAGGTGTAATTGTTGGAAAGAAATGGATTTTCTACCCGATTAGGGTTTATTCTCGTATCGGCGGGGTGTGCCATTGGCTTAGGTAATGTGTGGCGGTTCCCTTATATTACGGGGCAGTATGGCGGCGCGTCCTTCGTGCTGATTTACCTGCTGTTTTTGGCTATCTTAGGCCTGCCGATTATGGTGGCCGAATTTGCCGTTGGCCGTGCCAGTGTCCGCAGTGCGGCGATGTCCTTTGATGTACTGGAGCCGAAAGGCACGAAATGGCATTGGCATAAGTATACAGCCATTGGCGGTAATATGATTCTCATGATGTTCTATACCACCGTGGCTGGATGGATGCTCTACTATCTGTATAAGACGGCGACCGGTGCTTTCGAAGGTCTGGACGCTGCCGGCATTGGCGCGATTTTCGGTGCACTCCTGCAGGACCCGGTGACCATGGGGGGCTATATGATGGCCATTGTCGTACTCTGCGGCGGTGTTTGCTACCTCGGTGTGGAAGCCGGCGTGGAGCGCATCACGAAGTTTATGATGACCTGCCTGTTGGTGCTCATGGTGATTTTGGGCATCAACTCGGTCTTGCTGCCGGGCGCAGGTGAAGGTCTCAAGTATTATCTCTATCCGGACTTTGGCCGTCTGATGGAACACGGCTTAAAGGAAGTTATCTTTGCGGCTATGGGCCAGGCATTCTTTACGCTGTCCATCGGCATGGGCTCCTTGGCTGTATTCGGTTCCTATATCGGCAAGAGCAAACGCCTTACGGGGGAAGCAGTCTGGATTAT
Organism: Selenomonas ruminantium subsp. ruminantium ATCC 12561; assembly: GCF_000424065.1. Lineage (GTDB taxonomy): Bacteria > Bacillota > Negativicutes > Selenomonadales > Selenomonadaceae > Selenomonas_A > Selenomonas_A ruminantium. The sequence goes on along the minus strand of NZ_AUJE01000015.1, from coordinate 85,028 downwards.
CGTTCTCGATACGTTTGTAGCTATTATGGCGGGGCTGATCATTTTCCCTGCGTGCTTCAGCTATGGGGTAAGTCCATCGAGCGGGCCGAATCTCTTGTTCGTGACCCTGCCAAATGTATTTAACGCCATGCCGTTTGGACGGCTTTGGGGAACATTGTTCTTCCTCTTTATGACCTTTGCGGCAATGTCCACAGTTATTGCCGTTTTTGAAAATCTGGTTGTCTGCTTCTTTGACTTGCTGCATATCGACAGACGCAAGATTATCTGCGCGGGGATTCCCCTCGTTATCCTGCTCTCTCTGCCCTGCGTACTGGGATTTAATGAGTGGAGCTGGATTCAGCCTTTGGGCAAAGGCTCCGGCGTGCTGGATTTGGAGGACTTTTTGGTTTCCAACAATATCCTGCCTTTGGGCAGTCTGGTCTATATGGCGTTCTGTACCAGTCGTTATGGCTGGGGCTGGGATAACTTCATCAAGGAAGCAGATACCGGCCGCGGCATGGCGTTCCCGAAATGGATTCGGTTCTATGTAACCTACATCATACCGATTATCGTACTCGTTATTTTTGTAAACGGTTATTACGCCTTGTTCTTTAGTAGGTAAATGGTGTATAATAAGTTGCAATTGGGCTTGTTATTTTGTTTTAGATGGGAGTGAATGCCTGTGATTAAGTTTTCGAAAGTGGAGAAAACTTATGCCAGTCCGGCAGGGCCGGTACCGGCGCTAAAGGGCATTGATTTGGAAATAGCCAAGGGTGAGATTTTTGGCATTATCGGCCTCAGCGGTGCAGGTAAGTCTACGCTGGTGCGGTGTATCAATATGCTGGAGCGGCCCACGGGGGGCAAGGTCATCGTTGATGGACAGGATATGACGGCGCTTAGTGACAGCGAACTGCGGGAGGCGCGCAAGGATATCGGCATGATTTTTCAGCATTTTAACCTCTTGTCCTCGGCGACGGTTTATGAAAACATCGCCTTTCCGTTGAAACTGTCCGGAAAATCCGACAGCGAAATCAAGGCAAAGGTGGAGCCGCTCTTAAAGCTGGTGGGCTTGGAGACAAAAGCGGGGCAGTATCCATCACAGCTTTCCGGCGGGCAGAAACAGCGCGTAGGCATCGCAAGGGCACTGGCCAGTGAGCCGAAGGTGCTGCTTTGTGACGAGGCCACGAGCGCCCTTGACCCGCAGACCACCAAGGCCATCTTGGAGCTGATTCGCGATATCAACAAGAAATTGCAGCTCACGGTGGTGGTCATCACCCATGAAATGCAGGTTATCAAGGATATCTGCGACAAGGTGGCGGTCATCGACAAGGGCGTTATCGCCGAGCAGGGGACGGTGCTCGAAGTCTTCACCAATCCGCAGCAGCCCATTACGAAAGAGTTTATCAGTGTGCTGCTTTCCAATGACCTGCCGGCGGCTTTCCGCGGCGGCAAAATCAGCCCGGAACCGGCAGAAGACGCTTATCTTCTGATGCGGCTGACGTTTATTGGCGAGTCGGCTGATGACCCGGTAATTGCCGATATGATTCGCAAATTCCCGGAAGTGGAAACCACGTTGCTGTTTGGCAACCTTGACCATATCAAATCCACACCCTTTGGCCGCATGATTATCGGCCTGCGGGGCGAAAATTCCCAAGTGCAGGCGGCACTTGATTACCTCAAAAGCCGTGACTTAAAAGAGGAGGTGATTGGTTATGTCAAACGACATGATTCCTCTGCTGACTAAGGCTTTGGGGGAAACCGTCTACATGGTAGCCGTTTCCATGGCCATCGCCTCGGCCTTGGGCATTCCTTTGGGCGTGCTGCTCTATGCCACGGACAAAGGACAGATTTTGGAGTCGCCGCTGCTCAATAAAGTAATCGGTACGGTGGTCAACGCCATTCGCTCCATTCCGTTCATCATCTTGATGGTGGCCATTATCCCGCTGACTCGCTTGTTGGTCGGTTCGGCTATCGGTACGACAGCGGCGATGGTGCCGCTGGTTATCGCCTCCATCCCCTTTATCGGGCGGCAGGTGGAAACCAGCCTCAAGGAAGTGCCTTATGGCCTGATTGAAGCGGCACTGTCCATGGGCGCTACGCCTATGCAGATTATCAGCCGCGTACTGCTGCCGGAATCCATGCCCAGCATTGTGGCACAGCTGACGACAGTGGTTATCAGCCTGGTCGGCGAATCGGCGATGGCAGGCGCCATTGGCGGCGGCGGTCTGGGTGATTTGGCCATCCGCTACGGCTATCAGCGCTTCCGCCCGGAAGTGATGATTGCCACGGTTATTATTCTGATTGTTCTCGTGCAGGCGGTACAGTTTGTAGGCAACACCATCGCCAAGCACTTGGATAAAAAATAAGCATTTATCTATAAGGGAGGTACCTCTATGAAAAAAGTTTTAGCACTTATCGGTACGCTGTTGATTGCGGCGATGGCTTTTGCCGGCTGCGGCAGTGAACAGGCAGCCAAGACGGACAGCAAGGCACTGAAGGTCGGCGCTACGGCAGTGCCCCATGCAGAGATTCTGGAAATCGTGAAGCCGCTTCTGGAAAAGGACGGCATCAAGCTGGAAATCGTGGAATTCAACGACTATGTACAGCCAAACCTGGCGCTCAACGACAAGGAACTGGACGCCAACTTTTTCCAGCATGAACCGTATCTGGTGAACTTTATGGAAGAACATAAGGAAGTCAAGCTGAAAAATGCGTTTGGCGTGCATATCGAGCCTATGGGGGTATACTCCAAGAAGGTTAAAGACCTGAAGGAACTTAAAGATGGTGCCGCTATTGCCATCCCGAATGACCCGACCAACGGCGGCCGCGCCCTGCTGCTCCTGCAGAAGGCAGGTCTTATCATGCTGAAAGATGGCGTGAAGGAAAAGGCTACGGTGCAGGATGTAACGGGCAATCCGCATAACTTCAAGTTCCAGGAAGTAGAAGCTGCGCAGGTTCCGCGTACGCTTGATGATGTGGATGCAGCCGTTATCAACACCAACTATGCTATGCAGGTTAACCTCGTGCCGACCAAAGATGCGCTCTTTATGGAAGACAGCACGTCTCCCTATGTGAACATCGTTGCCGTTCGTGAAGGCGATGAAAAGCGTCCGGAGATTCAGGCGCTGATTAAGGCTTTGCAGAGCAAAGAGGTTAAAGACTTCATCAACGAAAAGTATAAAGGTGCGGTTGTGCCGGCATTCTAATCGCAGGTTCGAGGCATAAAGACGCCCGTGGACTGATGGTAACTTTCCTCCGCCATAGACAAGCTTGTCAAAAGCTGCGGAAAGTCACCATCAGTCCACGGGCTTAGTTTTTACTGGGATTACCGTGATTAGGTTCGAGGTAATAAAACGCCTGCCGGGCTGATAATAACTTTCCTTCGCTATAGACAGGCTTGTCAAAAGCTGCGGAAAGTCATCATCAGCCCCGCGGGCTTAATTTTATGTAAAAATGTAGTTTTACAAGTATTTCAGAGGTGTGCTATACTTTGTGTGCTGCTCCCTGCGAAGGGAGGTGAAAACATGACGATGGAAGAATTCTTCTTGTCCGTTCTGGCAAGCCTTGTCGCTACCCTAATAGCTGGCTTGGTGCGCAAATGGTTAGATTAGCAGCAGTCTAGCCTCTATAGGAAAAGCACCCCGTATAGGAGAGGCCCTAATCTCTCCAGGGGTGCTTTTTTGTGAGCACATGACGATGCTCGGAAGAATTCTTATGAATATATTTTACAACAAGCATTGATTGGATGTCAATGTTTTAGAGAACGGGAGGCGGGGGGAGAGCTAATTGTTTTTCGCAGCGTTTGACAAGCCTGTCTCAGCGAAGAAAAATGATTAGCTCTCCCCCGCCGGTGTTCCTGTATAGCGCAAATGTATCTTATCCAAAAGGTATAATGCCAATGTATCTTTGTTCATGATTGACGGCAGAGGTTGACACTGGCCTTCCGCTTTGCTATTATAAGAAAGGGAAACTAAAGAACTTTCTCCAAACTCAAAATGAGGCTGAGGCTCGCAGATGGCGGGGCAGTCAATTTGAGTTTTTTTATCGTGTTTTCACTTCCGCGGTGCAGTGACGCCGCAGAAAATTAGGAGGAATTCACTAATGATTGAACGTTACACCAACCCGGAGATGGGGCACCTGTGGTCCATCGAGAACGAATGGCAGCAGATTCTGAACGTGGAACTGGCTGCTTGCGACGCCATGGCAGAGCTGGGCGAAATCCCGGCGGAAGCTGCGAAGAATATTCGTGCCAAGGCAAAATTTGATGTGAAGCGCATTCTAGAAATTGAATCCGTTACCCATCATGACATCATTGCCTTTCTGACCAATGTCGCCGAGAATGTTGGTGAGGATTCCAAGTATGTGCATAAGGGGCTGACGTCGAGCGACGTTAAGGATACCGCTTATTGCATGATGATGCGGGATGCAGCCGATATCATCTTAGATGATTTGCGCAAATTCCGTGAGGTTCTGCGCCGCCGTGCCGTGGAATTCAAGCATACGCCCTGCATTGGCCGTACCCATGGCATTCACGCTGAGCCGATGACTTTTGGTCTGAAGATGGCTCTGTGGAGTGCGGAAATTGAACGCGATATCGACCGCGTGGAGCATGCCAAGAAGACGGTTTCCGTCTGCAAGCTCTCCGGTGCGGTTGGTACTTATTCCAATATCGACCCGGAAATCGAGCAGCGTGTGGCCAAGAAACTCGGCCTTACGCCGGTGCCGCTGGCTACGCAGGTTATTCAGCGTGACCGCCATGCGGAATTTGTGACGACACTTGCTATTGTTTCGAGCACGCTCGAAAAGATTGCTACGGAAGTCCGCAATCTGCAGCGCACAGATATCCGTGAAGCAGAAGAATATTTCTCCCCGGGACAGAAGGGGTCTTCGGCTATGCCGCATAAGCGCAACCCCATCAACTGCGAGCGCATTTCCGGCATGGCACGTTTGGTGCGCGGCAATGCCGTAGCAGCATTGGAGGATATCACCCTCTGGCACGAGCGCGATATTTCCCATTCCTCGGTAGAACGCGTTATCCTGCCGGACAGCACCATCAATGTGGATTACTGCACGCGGAAGCTCACGAATATCATTGATAAACTGCTGGTTTACCCGGACAAGATGCTCCACGATATGGAGCGTACGGGCGGCCTTATCTACAGCCAGCGCATCATGCTGACGGTGGTCAGCAAGGGCGTACTGCGTGAAGATGCCTACAAGTGGGTACAGCGCAATGCCATGAAACGCTGGATGGAAGGCCAGGACTTCCGCACGAGCGTGGAAAATGACCCGGATATCACGAAATACCTGACCAAGGAAGAAATCGACGATTGCTTCGATTACAAGTATTTCCTGCGTCATGTCGATATGATTTTTGAACGTTTTGGCCTTTAATTAACAAGGCGTTAAGGAGAGAGACTTATGTCAACAGTAGTAGTAACAGGTACCCAGTGGGGCGATGAAGGCAAGGGCAAAATCGTGGACTATCTGGCTCAGCAGGCCGATACGGTAGTGCGTTTTCAGGGCGGCAGTAATGCCGGTCATACCGTGGTTGTTGATGGCGAGGCTTACAAGCTCCGTCTGATGCCCTCCGGAATTCTGTTCAAGGGTTCGCATTGCATTGTCGGCAATGGCGTGGCTTTTGACCCGATGGTTATGTTGGAGGAAATGGATGGGCTGGCTGAACGTGGCATTGACCTGTCCGGTATCCGCATTTCCAACCGTGCCCATGTGGTTCTGCCCTATCACCGTCTGATGGACGGCATTGGCGATGAAGCCCGCGGCGACAACAAGATTGGCACCACGAAACGCGGCATCGGCCCCTGCTACATGGACCGTGATAACCGCATCGGCATCCGTGTCTGCGATTTGATGGACGAGGAAGAATTTGCTAAACGACTCAAGGAAAACCTGGAAATCAAGAACAAGGAACTGAAACTCCTGTATGACCATGAGCCGCTCTCCTATGACGAAATTCTCAAGGAATATTTAGGCTATGCAGAACGTCTGCGTCCTTATGTCTGCGACACCATTGCGCTCTTGAATGACGAAATCAAGGAAGGCCGCAAGATTCTCTTTGAAGGTGCGCAGGCGACGATGCTCGATATTGACTATGGTACCTATCCGTACGTTACGGCATCCCATCCGATTTCCGGTGGTGTGGGTGTAGGCGCTGGTGTTGCTCCTAATAAGATTGACAAAGTGGTCGGTATCGTCAAGGCATACTGCACCCGCGTTGGCGAAGGCCCCTTCCCAACGGAACAGCTCAATGCCATTGGCGAGAAAATACGTGAAGAAGGCCATGAATATGGCGTGGTTACGGGCCGTCCCCGTCGTACGGGCTGGCTCGATGCCTGCGTGGTTCGCTATGCTGGTCTGATTTCCGGTATCGACTACATGGCAGTTACGCGTCTGGATATTCTCGATAACTTCGAGGAAATCAAGATGTGCGTAGCCTACAAGTACAAGGGCGAAATCCTCAACGAAATCCCCGCAAGCCTCAAGGTATTGGCTGAAGTAGAGCCGGTTTATGAGACTTTTGCAGGTTGGAACACGGATATCAGCAAAATCCGCAAGTACGAAGACCTGCCGGAAAATGCGAAGAAATATCTGGAACGCATGGCAGAAGTAACTGGCATCAACCTGGGCATTGTCTCCGTTGGCCCGAACCGCGACGAGACGATTGTTCTGGCCAAGGATATATTTTAAGGTTTAAAGCAGGAGGGCGGTACAGCGTTTTGTACCGCCCTTATTTGCTTATGGCAGGCAGAAAGGAGAACCAGTCCGATGATGTATGAACAGGAGGCCGTGGTACAACACAACAGCGGCATACATGCCCGCATTGCGGCAATGATTGTCCAGCGGGCGCGGGAACTCAGCGAGAAATATGCAACCCCCCTGTTTTTGCGCAGCCAGCGCAGTGAGCGCTTTGAGATGCGCAGTCTGATGAAGCTGGTGGCGCTCAAAATCTGCAAAGGCGATTCGGTCTTTGTCTCTGCCGAAGGTGATGCGGGCCGGCAGGCAGTCTACGAAATGGTGCGCTTTCTGGAAGGCGATTTCGAGATGCGCGAGCCGGGGAAAATCCATGAAATGGATAAGCTGCTCCATGAAAATGCCTTGATGCAGGAACGCCTGCAGATGATTTTGGAGGCGGTGCAGGACGGCATCTGCGTGGTGGACAGGACGGGCGAAATCACCTATGTCAATCCCTCTTATCTGCGCATTGTCCATAAGACTCCCGAGATGGTCATGGGGCAGAATGTCTTTAAGACCGCGCCAGACGGCAACCGCTGTGCAGTGCTGCGTACTGGTGTTGCTCGTATTGGCAGCATCAGTCGCAAGAAGGACGGTACAACCGTCGTGGCCAATGTCAATCCGATTTTTGTCAATGGTGAAATCGCTGGCGTAGTCTCGGTCATCAAGGACATCACAGAACTGCAAAATCTTATGGCGCGTCTCTCGCAGGTATCCGCCAAGGCAGAATATCTGGAACAGGAACTTCTGCGCACGAAAAAGACAGCCAATGCCTTTGCCAACTACATCGGCAAAAGCGGCAAGGTTATCGACGTGCTGGCACTGGCCTCCAAGGCAGCACAATCCTCGGCGACCGTGCTGATTCGCGGCGAAAGTGGCACCGGCAAGGAAGTCATCGCCGAGGGCATTCATTATGCCAGTGAGCGGCGGCGGGGGCCGTTTATCCGTGTGAACTGCGGAGCCATTCCCGGCACCTTGTTGGAATCGGAACTATTCGGCCATGAAAAGGGCGCTTTCACCGGCGCGGTGAAGCGCAAGCTGGGGAAATTTGAACTGGCTGACCACGGCACGATATTCCTCGATGAAATCGGCGAAATGGACAAGAAGATGCAGGTCAAACTCCTGCGGGTTCTGCAGCAGAAGGAATTTGACCGCGTGGGCGGCGAAGAAACCGTCCATGTGGATGTGCGGATTATCGCCGCCACCAACCGTCATTTGGAGGATATGGTCAAGGACGGCACGTTCCGCGATGATTTGTATTATCGCCTGAATGTCATTCCCATTATCCTGCCGCCCCTGCGGGAACGCATTGACGATATTCCACTGCTGGTGGAGCACTTTATTGATAAAATCAGTGCCGCTACGGGAAAAACTGTTCGCAGCATTACACCGGAAGCCATGGACATTCTCATGCGCTACAAATGGCTGGGCAATGTGCGTGAACTGGAAAATGTCATTGAGCGGGTGATTACGCTGATGGACAGCGATACCATCACCGTGGCGGCTTTGCCTTCTTATATCAAAGGCGAGGCCGCCGATAGGGAAGTCCGGCAGCTTGAAACGGAAAGTGCGGTGCTTCCCTGGGAAGAATACGAAAAACGCATCATTGCCAAGGCTTTGAAGCAGTGTGGCACGTTTAATGCTGCGGCTAAGGAACTCAAAATCACGCATAAAACTGTGGCAGCTAAAGCTCGAAAATATGGCTTGTTTTTATTTTGGTAAATTTTACCTATGTTGGTAATATTTACCAATAAAAATAATAAAGCTGGTAATATTTACCAAAAACAGGAATTGTTCTCTGGGAAATTTTCACGGATAAATATTATTTTTCATTTTATGCGATTAGTAATCACAGGGTATATGACGATTTTAGGAAATTTTACCAAGTGTTTTAAAAAGTTGGCACGCTGCTTGCATTAATATAGGGCAGTTAAAGATTTTCATGTTCGCTTTAGGAACTGGCAATAAATTTGTTTATGAACAGTTCCTTAGAATATGGTTAAATGAAGAGGAGAGATTTTCAAATGACTCAGGAAGTTGTAACGATCGAAAACAAAACTGGTATCCATGCCCGCCCGGCATCCATCTTCGTACAGACGGCTACGAAGTTCAAGTCCAAGGTTCAGATTCAGGCTAAGGGCAAGACTGTTGATGCTAAGTCCATTCTCATGATCATGAGCATGGGTCTTGTAAAAGGCACGGAAATCACCATCGTTGCAGACGGCCCGGACGAAGCAGATGCTGTAAAGGCTCTGAAAGAACTCGTTGATTCCAAGTTCGGCGAAGAGTAATGATTAACCCATAGGGTTAGGGCGCCTTCTTTCCAAGGATTGGAGACTTTGGAGGAAGGCGTTTTTTACGAAATCAATCATAGTTATGGCAACTATTATCAGGGGGAAAAAGAAAAATGGCAGACGCAATCAGAGGTAAAGGCGTTATTTCCGGTATTGCTATCGGTAAAATCATGCTGGCAGGTCAGAATCTGGACGGCTATCTGGTAAACTACCAGCCGGAATCCAAAGAAGTGGAGAGCAAGAAGGCTCAGGACGCTCTGACCGCCGTAGCAGAAACCCTGCGTGAAAACATCGACCGCCTGCAGAAGCAGAATATGGTAGAGCAGGCTGCAATCATGGAAGCACATCGCATGATGGTGCAGGACCCCATGATGGCACAGAAAATCGAAGAAAAGCTCGAAGAAAATGCCAATGCTCCGCAGGCAGTCCTCAAAGCTGCTGAAGAACAGGCTCAGATGTTCGAGATGATGGAAGACGAATACTTCGCAGCCCGTGCCGTTGACCTCCGTGACGTAGGCAAGCGCGTAGCTAAGTATATCCTGGGCGTTAAAGAACCGGAACTGGGTGACGAAAAAGTTATCCTTTGCGGCCGTGAAATCGAGCCTTCCGTTATCGCTGGCATGCCGACCGACAAGATTGCCGGTGTAATCTTAGGCTCCGGCTCCACGACGGCTCATGCAGTTATCATCGCCAAAGCCCGTGCTATTCCGACCATTGTTGGCCTGAACAAAGAAGACCGCATCGACAAGATTGCTGATGGCGACCATGTTATCATGGACGGCGAAGAAGGCAAGATTATCGTGAACCCCAGCGAAGAAGAATTGGCTGGTTACAACGAAAAAATCAAGAAACAGCAGGAACTGGCTGCACATTACGCTCAGCTCAAAGACCTGCCTGCTGTTACGACGGACGGCGTGAAGGTTGACCTCATGGCTAACATCGGCACGCATATGGACGTGGATAATGCCCTCAAGTATGGTGCCAAGGGCGTAGGCCTGTTCCGTTCTGAGTTCGTATTCATGGGCCGTCAGGATATCCCCAATGAAGAAGACCAGTTCAAGGCTTACAAAGAAGCAGTTGAAAAGTGCCAGGGCAACCTCTGCGTTATCCGTACCATGGATATCGGCGGTGACAAACCCCTGCCGTACCTCAACATTCCGGAAGAAGAAAACCCGTTCCTCGGCTACCGTGCAGTCCGCATCAGCCTGCAGCGCAAGGACCTCTTCCTGCCGCAGCTGAAAGCTATCCTGCGTGCTGGTGTATACGGCAAAGTGGGCATCATGGTGCCGATGATTATCAACGTAGCAGAATTCAAGAAGGTCAAGGAATTCATCGAAGAAGCTAAGTTGGAACTGGCTCATGAGGGCAAGGCTTATGCTGAAGATGTACAGGTTGGTATCATGGTTGAAACGCCGGCTGCTGCTGTAATGACGCCGGTACTCGCCAAGTATGTAGACTTCTTCTCCATCGGCACCAACGACCTCGTTCAGTATACGCTGGCTTGTGACCGCGGCAACGCCAACATCGCTGAACTCTACAACCACTTCAACCCGGCTGTACTGCAGCTCATTCAGCGCACCATTACCAGCGCCCGTGAAAACGGCATCTGGGCCGGCATGTGCGGTGAAATGGCCAGCGACCCGAACGCTGCTGTAATCCTCATGGCTATGGGCATCAGCGAACTCTCCATGAGCGCTCCGTCCATTCCGCGTGTTAAGGAAAAAATCCGCAACATCAGCTCCACGAAAGCTAAGGAAATCCTCGCTGACGTGATGAAGATGGAAGACGGCGACGAAATCAAGGCTTACCTCAGCAAAGTATTGTAATTTCAAGCTGCATAGTTTTGCCGGCCCGTCACTTTACGTGCTCCGCTGAGACGGCTGGCTAAAACCAATATTTGCAAAAAAATAAATCCCTGCCTAAAGGCTAAACTCGCTTACGCTCAAACAACGCCTTTAGGCAGGGATTTTTGTATGCAAATATTAGTTTCTTAACGCCAGCCGTCATACGCTGCACCCGTAAAGCGACGGGCCGGCAAGGTACGTTGTTGGTATTTTAATTACAGACCGATTTCCTCATGGTGTTCCTGCATGCCTTTGATGCAGTACTCCATGACCTTGCCTAAATCCATGCCAAGATTTTCGATACCGCGATTAATGATTTCTCTGTTGCATTTTGCGGCGAATTTTTTGTCCTTGTATTTTTTCTTGAGGGATTTTACCGCCATGCCGTCCATGCGTTCGGGACGCATCAAGGCATAGGCTTGAATAATGCCGGTAAGCTCGTCTACGGCAAACAGGCTCTTTTCTAAATTCGTGGTGGGTTCATGTTCGTTGATAGTGATTCCATAACCATGAGAGATAATGGCGTTAATGTCATCTTCCTCCACGTCTTCGGGGGCTAATAGTTCCTGTACATGATGGCAGTGTTCGTCCGGATATTTTTCATAGTCCACATCGTGGAGCCAGCCGATGGCGGCCCAATGCTCCTTATCCTCGCCGCAGGCTTCGGCCATAGCACCCATGGCGGCGCTGACAGCGGCAGCGTGATGGAACAGATGTTCTTCGGTTGTATGTTTGGCAAGAATTTCTTTTGCTCGTTCTAAAGTAAGCTTTTCCATAAAAAATGCCCTCCCTTGTGCTCAGCGGTGATTGTAAAGTTGTATACCGATTAGTATAAGTAATGGTGAGCATGTTGTCAATTGGCTCGAGGCTGGTCGTGGTATTATTCTTATTCGTTGGTGGTGTAGTGCCGGGACAGATGGCCGTTTGAGGGCAGTTGTTTTAATATTTTTGCAGCCAGCCAGCCAATGGTGAGTCCGGTTACAAGACCACAGGTGCCGAGTATCGGCAGGTAACGGAAGATGTTTAGGGTATCGGCTGCTAGGGCGGCGAGAAAAAGTTGGCCGAGATGGTGGCTGAAGCCGCCGGCGGCGCTGATGCCAAAGATGGAGAAACGGGCAGTTTTTTTTAAACCCATCATGACCGTAAGACTTAGCAGACCGCCCGCTAGGCTGTAGAGAAAGACCGTTGGGCCGCCACCGAAAAAGGAAGCCAGACCTGTGCGTATAAGGACAATCAGCAGGCTGGCACGAAAACCTAAAGTATAGAGAGCGCAGACGGTGACAATGTTGGCAAGACCAAGCTTGGCTCCCGGTGCAATAAAGGTCCAGGGGATAAAACCTTCCACTAAGAAAAGTACCAGTGAGATGGCGGTCAGCAGGGCGATGTACAGGTATTTTCGTAGATTCATGGGTTATTCGCTCTTGATTTCAATGATTAATTTATGGGGCAGGCAGGCAATGATTTCGCCAGGTTGGGATACAGCACCTGTCTGTACGCAGATTTTATCAGGGCAGTCGGCAGCTGTCATGATAATATGTTCATTTTCTACGCGGATATGGTTGTGTTTTTTCTGTCCGTTTACTTCGCAGGTGGCAGTAAGTTCTGTAACACCTGTATGCCCTGTCAGCTGAATGCGTTTGATGCTCCTGCCTGCTTGGCGGATTTCAGCATAACAGGCAGGTTCCGGCTGACCGAATTTTGCCAGCGGTAGCAGGGAGAGCGTAAAGAGCAGGACAATTAGCACGATATCCGCCTTTTTAAGCAGTTTATTCATATCTACATTATAGACTTAACTATACCATTTTGCTATACTTAGAAATGAAATTTGCGTAAAAGGAGTGTGGGGGTAATGCCAAATCGTCCGGTATGGGCCGAAGTCAATCTGCAGGCGTTACGTCATAATTATAGAGAAATCAAAAAACAGCTGGCGGCAGGGGTTAAACTCTGCGCAGTGGTCAAGGCAAATGCCTATGGTCATGGAGCCGTGGCGGCGGCCAGAGTGGCTGTTGAGGAAGGGGCAGAATATCTGGCTGTGGCAACCTTGTCCGAGGGCATCGAACTGCGGCAGGCAGGTTTTACTACGCCGATTTTGGTACTCGGTTTGGTTATGCCGGAGGACGCTAAGGATGTTGTGGATTATGATTTGACACAGGTGGTCTGCGAATTGTCCTTGGCTAAGGCATTGTCGCAGGAGGCGCAGCGCCAACAGAAAAAAGCCCGCATCCATCTGAAAGTGGACACGGGCATGGGGCGTATCGGCGTGCGTCCGGAGGAAATCGGAGAGCTGGCCGCAAAGATTGACAAGATGCTGGGACTGGTAATCGAGGGAATGTTCTCCCATTTTGCCACGGCAGACAGCAAGGATAAGACGTATACGAAAGCGCAGCTGGCGGCATTTAAGGAAGCAATTGCAGCTGTGGAAGGTCGTGGGATAAAGCTTTCCCTAAAGCATATTGCAGAATCGGCGGCAATTTTGGAAATTCCCGAAGCGCATTTTGATATGGTGCGGGCGGGGGTTATCCAGTATGGCCTGTGGCCGTCCGAAGAGGTAACCCATCCGATTGACCTGCAGCCGGTGATGAGCCTCAAGGCCAAAGTGGTTTGGGTTAAGACCTTGCAGCCGGGCGAAAGTATTGGCTATGGGCGGCAGTTCACGGCAAAACGCGAAAGCCGCATTGCCACCCTGCCGATTGGCTATGCCGATGGCTATATCCGTGCCTATGGCAAAGAGGGATTTGTGGAAATTCATGGGCAGAAAGCACCGATTGCCGGCCGGGTGTGCATGGACCAGGTGATGGTGGATGTGACGGATATTCCAGGCGTGCAAATTGGGGACGAGGTTACCCTGTTTGGCAGTGACAGCCTGACCATTGATGAGGTGGCGCGCTGGGGCAACACCATTAATTACGAGGTGCCGTGCTTGCTTAGTGCGCGGGTGCCGAGAATATACCGTTAAGTGTAAATGCGAAGTACGCCGCCAGCGGTGCTGCTTGCCACGCTCTGCTGAGAAGTTGTGCTAAAACGGCTCTCTTGCCTTTAATTAAGCCTGCATAAAAGTCAAAACTCGCTGCGCTCAGACAGTAGACTTTTATACAGGATATTAAGGTTTGGCAAGAGAGCCGTTTCTTAACGCCCAACTTCTACGCGACGCTTAGGCAAGCAGCACCGCTGGCGGCTAGTTGCTCATTATTATGACCATTGTGCAACTCGCCGTGTACTATCTATAAAACTTATTTCTCCTTAAAATCTGTTTTGCCAAATCTGGTGGCCCATTCAACGATAACGGTATTTTTATTTTCGTTGATGAAGTTCAGTAGTTCCTTTAGTTCGTTGCGGGGGATTTGGCTGTTGTTGTGTTCTAAGTGTACACCATTTCGTGTTATCCATACCTTGGTGGCGTTGGGGGTAGGCCTGCCTTTGGAAATATGCACATGGACAGGTTCTAGGGGTTCATTTTCATTGAGCCAAAAGTAGATTGCATAGCCAAGAAAGTCAATTAATGCTTTAGGCACAGAGTTCCCCCCTTGCCATGCGCCAAATTGTGACGGCGTTGTCTTTGAGGAAGTTTTTTATCTCCATTAGTTCGCTTTCCTTAAAACCGTAAGCATGGTGGCAATGGTAAGCTGGGAGAGTGAACTCGGCATAGATGTCCATATCGTCCTCACATTCTACGCGCATTTCGAGATTTTCACCGTTCTCGTCCGTTTCCCATATCCGCATGATGGCGAATATGAGCGTATGGTTCTCCTTGTAGAGTTTGCAATACTCTTTCATAAGTAGTTCTCCTTTCGCCGTTTGTTACCTAGATTATATCATGGTGCTAATTCTTTTACATCAATTTATTAGGTCATACATACAAAGACGGAGGCGGGGGTGGGCAGCTATTTGCCCCAGCGAAGCGTTGGGCGGCAGGCGTGAAGAACAGATTTTTTGCCCACCGAAATATTAGCGGGAAAAGGCTTTTGTTTGAACGAAGTGAGTTTAAGCCGTTCCCGCTAAATCAAGGCAAAAAATCTGTTTAGCCTGCCGTCTAAGCGCAGTCGGGGTAAATAGCTGCCCGCCCCCGCCGGACTATCTTCCTGCAACGAATTTATTGGACTTGTCTTTTCCAGTACTCTAAATCCGGCTCATTCAGCGGCAAATCAATTGTCTGTCCATTATCATAGTAGAAGCGGAACCGTATGGTTTCCGCTTTTTTGATTGCAGGCAGGCTGGAGCGGGGGAGTTCCACAAACAGTTTGTTTTCGTTTTGCCAGGCGTGTTCCTGACTGTCGTGGGGCGGCGGGGTCTGCTTGGTAGCAGCTTTCATCTCCCAGGCATCGCCATCGGTATAGAGGATGGCTTCGTTTTTGAGCTTGGCATTGTCATAACGCCAGTCCCAAATGGTGAGCACAGCGCCTTCTAATTTGCCCTGTGCGGTATGGGAGGTCTGGAAATCAATGCGGCAGTAGGCAGACAGACTCTCGGCTGTGCGGTGGTCGATATGCCAGGTATAGGATAGGCCGAAGATGCCGGTAATCATCAGCAGCAGGCCGATGGCGATGAAAATTTTTTTTATCATTGGATTAAATCCCCTCTGTTCGTGAATTTTACGAATTTACATCAACAGTATAACATATTCGACTTTTCCCTTGCAATTTCAGCGGGATGTGAGAAAATAGAAGTACTGATTATATTTAGGAAAAATAAAAATACCACAAGGGGGCATTTTTATGAAGATAAAATTATTGGCTACGGATTTGGACGGTACGTTGCTGCGGGGCGGCAAGCCCGTGTCGGCGGGCAATATTGCCGCAGCGCAGGCAGCGGCGAAAGCTGGTACCATTGTGACCATTGCTACGGGGCGCATGTATCGGGCCGCTTTGCCGGTTGCAGAAGCCTTAGGGCTGGATGTGCCCATTATTACCTATAATGGTGCACTGATTAAATCTACATCTGGCAAGGTTTATTATGAGCAGTATCTGGATGAAGAACTTTGCCGCCAGATTACGGATTTTGCGGCAGCGCGGGGCTGGTATTTGCAGACTTACAGCGGTGATGGGCTCTACTACTCGGATTATGGTGAATTTTCCAGGCGTTACGAGCATAGCCAGAAGGTAATCGGTGAAGATATCGGTTATGAGGGTATGCGCAATAAAGTCAGCAGGATGTATAAGATGCTGATTATCACGCCTGACCCGGCGGTAACGCAGGATTGGATGGCCCAGCTTCATGCTGAATTTGGCAATCGTGTGACCTTAACGCAGTCTTCGGCGGATTTCATTGAGATCATCAGCCCGGGCGTGTCCAAGGCATCAGCTCTCGTGAAATTGGCAGAAATTCTGGATATTGACATCAGCGAGACGATGGCGATTGGCGATGCCAATAACGACCTGCCTATGTTAAAGGCGGCAGGGTTCAGCGTGGCGATGGGCAATGCCACGGACGATGTTAAGGCTATAGCAAATGCCGTAACCGGCAACTGTGATGATGACGGTTGGGCACAGGCTATTGAGCAGTATGTTTTGCATCAGGATTAAAGGCAGGTGAGCGTAATGGAAAAAGAAACAGCAGAAGTTTTGGAACAGCCCAAAGAGGATAAATTCCGTTTGGTTATGGTTACGGGTATGAGCGGTGGCGGCAAGACGCAGGCCTGCCGTTATATGGAAGATTTGGGCTATTTTGTGGTGGATAATCTGCCGCCGGTATTTATTCCCAAATTTGTGGAACTCTGCAAGCATGCAGGTGACCACGTGGGCAAGGTTGTGCTGGTAGTCGATACCCGCAGCCGGGAGTTTTTTGACACCTTTATTCATGTGCTCGATGATATGGATAAGGACGATGTACCTTATGAAATGCTCTTTATGGATGCATCTGACCCGGTGATTATCCGTCGTTATAAGGAAACGCGCCGCCGTCATCCGATGGCGCCGTCCTCACGTATTTCGGATGGTATTGCCAAGGAGCGGGAGCGCCTGTCTCCGGCAAGGGCGAAGGCTACCTACATTATCGACACTTCGGAACTCAAAAAGGTGGAACTGCGGGATAAGATTCACCGCATCTTCGGCAATAGTGATGGGGAACAGATGAGCATCAATGTGCTCTCCTTTGGCTTTAAATTTGGTATGCCGCTGGATGCCGATATGGTATTGGATGTGCGTTTCCTGCCGAATCCCTTTTATATTGAATCCATGCGTCATAAGAGCGGTGCAGTGCCGGAGGTGGCCGAGTACATTGCCAAATGGCCGGTAACACAGCAGTTTATCGAACATCTGGACAATATGGTGGATTTTTTGGTGCCCCAGTATGTGAAAGAGGGTAAGAGTCAGTTTGTCATTGCCGTGGGCTGCACCGGTGGTATGCATCGCAGTGTTTTTATTGCCAAGCATATCTTTGACCGCCTGAAGGATAAGGGGATGCCCGTAAAGCTGGAGCACCGGGATTTGATGAAAAACGATGTGTGGGAACACGTGCGTGAGGAGTGCTAAGATATGCATTTGTTAAAATGGCTTTATCCGGGCATGAAATTCAAGCGCTGGTTCCTGCTGTTTGCTGCCGGTGTCATGCTGGTAAGCCTGGGACTGGCTCTGGTTTTTAACTATAAATATCTGGATGCCATTGAAGAGGCAATCTTTCAGGCTGTATATCTTTGGAAGGGAACCTATGACTATTCTATTACCACCTTTATCGGGATTTTGGTGGTAATTTTGGGAACTGTACTGATGCTGGCCGCTACCCGCTATACGATTCGTTCCGTCATTATGGTTTTGCTGCCGGATAATTCTGAGCGGCTGGTGGATATCATCTACGAAAAGCGGCGTTTGGGCAAAGGACCGAATGTTGCGGTGGTGGGCGGCGGACATGGACTTTCCGTGCTGCTGCGCGGCATAAAGGCGGCCACCAGTAATGTCACGGCGGTGGTGACCGTCGCTGATGACGGCGGCTCGTCGGGGCGTCTGCGGGAGGAATTTGGCATTATTCCGCCCGGGGATTTGCGCAATTGTTTGGTGGCTTTAGCCGATACGGAACCCTTGATGGAAAAATTATTCCAGTACCGCTTCAAGGGCAAATCGGAATTGGCCGGCCATAGCTTTGGCAATCTCTTTATCGCGGCCATGAATGAAGTGACGGGCGATATGGAGCAGGCTTTGCAGGAATCCTCCAAGGTCCTGGCGGTAAAGGGGCAGGTTTTGCCTGCTTCGAAGGACCATGTGCGGCTGGATGCCATTATGGAAGATGGCACGGTGGTTGAAGGAGAATCCCAAATCCCGGAAGTCCATAAGAAAATTCATCGGGTACGTTTGTTTCCCGAACATGTTCAGCCGGTACAGTCGGCGCTGGAGGCACTAAAACATGCCGATGCGATTATCTTGGGGCCGGGCAGCCTTTACACCAGCATCATGCCGAATCTGTTGGTGGACGGGGTGGCCGAGGCCATTCGCAAGAGCAAGGCCATCAAGATTTATATCTGCAATGTGATGAGCCAGCCTGGTGAAACTGATGGTTATACGGCATCTATGCATGCCAAGGCCATCATTGACCATGGCGGCAAGGGAATCATTGACTATATGCTGGTCAATGATTCGCCGATTTCGCCGGAGATGCAGGATTATTATGCCAAGAAGGGAGCTTATCCGGTAGAAGTGGATGAAGCGGCTATTAACGCTTTGGGCGTGGGTTTTGTCAAGGCGGATATCATCAATGAGCAGGAGCTTATCCGTCATGACCCCGATAAACTCAGCAAGGCCGTGATGAACATGGTCTATCATCTGCAGCCCAGCGCGTTGAAAAAGTATGAAATCAAGTAAATGTAAGTTTGGAAAAGGAGGAGGCTTATGCCGTCCTTTGCCACTGAGGTGAAAAATGAGCTGGCAAGGCTTTACTATGAAGAACCTTGCTGCCGGGGAGCAGAATTGGCTGCGCTGCTGCGCATGGGGGCGACCTTGACCATTGGCGCGGGCCATACATTTGGGCTCAATTTTACCTCAAAAAATGCGGCGGTAGCTCGTAAAGTGCTCCAACTCTTAAAGAGTGAGGGTGATAATCTGCGGACAGAGATTACTGTGCGCCGTTCACGCCAGCTCAATAAGAACAACAGCTATACGGTGCGGGCGGTGCCGTCCCTAAAGGTCAACGAATTGTTTATGCGTATCGGTTTCCTCCATGAGGACAGTCTCAATATGGAAAATGACCGCGGCATTCTCAAAAAACAGTGCTGCCGCATTGCCTACTTGCGGGGAGCTTTTCAAGGGGGCGGCAGTGTGAATCGTCCGGAAGCGGCTTATCATCTGGAACTGGTGACGGGCAGTTTTGAACTGGGCAATCTGCTTTACGATTTACTGCGGCGCATGGGCTTTCCAGCAGGTTTTGTAGACCGCAAGGATTCCTATATTGTGTACCTTAAGGAGGGTGACGCGGTAATTGATTTTTTGGGCATGGTGGAGGCTGACGAAGCGGTGGAAAGCTTTGAGGTGGCCCGCAATGTCAAGGAAGTGCGGGAGCAGGTTAACCGGCTGGTAAACTGTGAAACAGCGAATTTGCAAAAAGCCGTAGATGCTGCTGGACGGCAGCTGGCGATGATTCGGGCTTTGGAAGCCCAGGGAAAATTTTCCAGTCTGCCGCCCAAGGTGCGGGCGGCGGCAAAAGCGCGGCTGGAAAATCCCGATGCTACTCTGCAGGAGCTGGCTGAAATGCTGGGCATCAGCAAGTCAGGTATGAATCACCGCATGCGTAAATTAAAAGAACTGGCAGAAACGTCAGGATAGAGAGGGATTTTAGATTGCGTTATATGAAATATGGGCTGGGCGTATTGGCCTTTGCCCTGTTGGTATTTATTTCCTGGCTGACGCTGACACCGGCGCCCCAGGGCATTCTGGTGCTCGAATATCATCATGTCAGCGATGATGTGGGCGATGATGGCTGGGCTTATACCGTTCCGGTGGCAGATTTTGCCGAGCAGTTGGATTATCTGCAGGCCGAAGGCTATACCACCATCACCATGCAGGATTTCATGCGGGCGAAAAAAGGCAAGCAGGAACTGCCGGCCAAGCCTGTGGTGTTGACCTTTGATGACGGCTATGAGGATAATTACACGACGCTTCTGCCCATGCTGGAAGAACGGCATATGACAGGCACGGTGTACATGGTCACGAACAGCATTGGCCGCAAAGGGTACCTCAGCTGGAATCAGCTGCGGGATATGCAGAACCGGGGCATTGAATTGGGCAGCCACACGGCGAATCATCAGCCCCTGACCAGCCTTGACCGGGAAAAACAGGCTGAGGAAATGAAACTTTCCAAGCTCTTGATGGAATGGAATGGTTTAAAGACCATATACACCTTTTCCTACCCCAATGGGGCTTACGATGAAGGCATGCCGGACCTGTTGAAGGAAAATGAGTACCTTACGGCTGTTACTGGTGATGGCGGTCTGAACAATTTCAAGACCAACACCTATCTGTTGCAGCGTACAAATATTCCTCATCCACGTTTGGGGCTGACGGAGTTTAAGCTGCGTCTGTTCAAGAGTGAGGTTATGACCCGTTTGGGGATTCATCAGCATTTAGTTAACGAGTGATATTTTAGTAAGGATGTTTTAAATTCATGAAAGGAAATAAAAAAATACTGGCTGTACTGGCGGCAGGTTTGATGATGATGCCGTCGCTGGCGCAGGCCCGCCATGCCAATGTCAGCGGTGCAGTTACCATCGTGCATTCGGACAGGGCGGTGCAGAATAAGCAGGTGAAGGGGGGAACGGAAACGAAACTCTTGGACCGTGTAAGAAATATTCTACAGACGAAGGAGAACAAACAGGCGCTTTCAGCGGCTGTTTCAGCTGGTAAGGAAAAGCAACATACACAGGGGCTCGCCCGCTGGGATATGGAAAGCCGGGATGAGGGCGGTACGCTGCTCTTTTCCGACAGTCCGGAATATGTGGAGCAGAATGGTATTCTCTATCAGGATTCTGTGCAGGGAGACGCCAGAGTGCTCTTTTATCATCTAAACAACAGCAGTGAACCGAAGAAACTCGCGGTGGTGCTGAAAAATGAATACAACGGTAAAAACATCGTAACCGTTACCCGTGGCGGCAGTGGCCAGCCCAGCAGTGATTATCTGAAGGTTGGCAAGGCTACGCAGCTCGAATATTTCAGCCGGGAAAAAAATCAGCAGATTGCGCTGCAACCCGGTATGTCCCGCTTATTGCAGGAAAATATGAATATGACTATTTTACAGCCGGGTGAACTGACCTATGGTGTATTTGACTTCCATGCAGACCATTCGGTGCTGGTTTCGGTTATCATGCTGGACGCTTATGGCGACCCTGTGACGGCGGCGGAGAATCTGCCCGTACTGCCCAAGGACGAAATGCGTCTGCGAGGCACGTTTAAGGGCATGAATCGCGTGTTGTCGGCCAAGAAGGTCTATAATCCTGGTGAGGACGGCGGCGTTTATTTTATGCTGGCCGATGATAAATCGGATAAATATCGTACGGGAATTGACGCCACCGATGGCAGTGCCGTGACCAACTACGGTAACTATGGCATCAATTACCGCATTGAACTGCCGGTGCAGACCGGAAAAGTGGATTATTATTTAAGTCCCTTGGGCGGCACTTATGCCGGTGCTATGCGCAGCTTCCAGGCCACTAAGACCTATACCCTGTTTCCGACGCCGGGAGAGCGTGCTTACTTTGGTGACCGGACTGCTCCGGAAAGCGATACCGTTCAGGCGCAGCGGGAAGCCGGTACATGGCAGCTGGCTAAAAATACCGAACTTGCGCCTTTGGGCGAGAGTGTGGGCCGAAGCGAAACCGTCTTTGAATTTTCCCCGCCGGGGGCATCCAACCTGCCTGTAGCGGTGGTTATGCTGCCCAAGAAGTAACAGCGGATACAACGCCCGAATCATTTGCGGGTGCAATATAAGGAGGATCATTTTCCATGTCTGAAAAGAAACCATTTTACATTACCACGCCGATTTACTATCCCAGTGCCAAGCTGCACATCGGTCATGCTTACTGCACGACCATTGCGGATTCCATTGCCCGCTACCACCGTCTGGCCGGGGATGATGTATTTTTCCTGACTGGTTCGGACGAACACGGCCAGAAGATTCAGCAGAAGGCCGAAGAAGCTGGTATTAAGCCCATTGAGTACACGGATAAAATCGTGGCTGGCTTCCAAAATCTCTGGCAGAAGCTCAATATCAGTAATGATGACTTTATCCGCACGACGGAAAAGCGCCATGAAAAGGTTGTGCAGGAAATTTTCCGCCGCATCTATGAAAAAGGCGATATCTACAAAGGCTCTTACAAGGGGCTTTACTGCACGCCCTGCGAAAGCTATTGGACGGAACATCAGCTCGATGAAAACGGCTGCTGCCCGGACTGCGGCCGTCCTGTGCAGGAGGTTTCCGAAGAAGCCTACTTCTTTAAGATGAGCAATTATCAGGATAAGATTCTCGCCTATATTGAAGAACATCCAGACTTCATTCAGCCGGTATCCCGCCGCAATGAGATGATTAACTTTATCAAGCAGGGACTCGAAGACCTCTGCATTTCCCGTACGTCCTTTGACTGGGGGATTCCGGTACCCATTGATGAAAAGCACGTTATCTATGTGTGGTTCGATGCGCTGACCAACTACCTGACGCCGATTGGCTTCCTCGATGACCAGGAGAAATTCAACAAGTACTGGCCGGCTGATTTGCACCTCGTGGGCAAGGAAATCGTGCGTTTCCATACCATCATCTGGCCCTGTATCCTCATGGCTCTCGACCTGCCGATGCCGAAAAAGGTTTACGGCCATGGCTGGCTGATTGTCGATGGTGACAAGATGAGTAAGTCCAAGGGCAATGTCATCGACCCCATTGGCCTCATTGACGAGTTCGGTGCTGATGCTATCCGCTATTTCCTGCTCCGGGAAATCAACCTCGGTCAGGATGGTAACTTCAGCCGTGATGCCCTGATTGGCCGCATCAACAGCGATTTGGCCAACGACCTTGGCAACCTGCTGCACCGCACCCTCAACATGGTGGGCAAGTTCCAGAACGGCATACTGACTGCTCCGCAGGGCGAAAGCGAAGTGGACAAGAGCCTCAAGGCTGACGCCGCTGAAACGGTTGCTTACTTTGCCGAAAACATGGAAAAGATGGAACTTTCCCTGTCAATCAAGAAGGTTTGGGCCTTTATCAGCCGGGCCAACAAATATATTGATGAAACGGCTCCCTGGGCACTGGCTAAGGACGAAAGCAAGAAACAGGAACTGGCTAACGTCATGTACAATTTGGCTGAATCCCTGCGCCATATCAGCGTGCTGATCAGCCCGTTTATGCCCATTACTGCAGAGCGCATCTGGCAGCAGCTTAACCTGTCGGGCGAGTTTGCTGATGTTCAGCTGGATGATATCAAGACTTGGGGCGGCATCGAAGGCGGCCACAAGGTTGGCACGCCGGAACAGCTCTTCCCACGCATCGAAGTAGAAAAGGAAGAAGCACCGGCCAAACAGGAAAAACCGGCTAAGAAAAACAAGCAGGAAAAGAAAGAGGCTAAGAAGGAACAGGCTGCTGATGATGCAGAAATCAGCATTGACGATTTTGCCAAGATTCAGTTGCGGGTGGTCAAGGTCCTGGCGGCTGAACCTGTGCCCAAGACGGAAAAACTCCTGAAACTCACGGTGGATCTGGGCGATGAACAGCGCGAAATCGTGTCCGGCATTGCCAAACATTATGAGCCTGCGGAATTGGTGGGCAAGAATGTCGTTATGGTCATCAATCTGAAACCGGCCAAGATTCGCGGTATTGTGTCTCACGGCATGGTACTGGCTGCTTCACAGGGTGACGAATTGAAGGTACTGTCTGTAGATATGCCTGTCGGTTCTACGGTGCGCTAAAATGGCCGATTTTACTTTGGTGGATACCCATACCCACCTGAACGACCAAAAATTTGCCGGCAGTGAAGCCGAAGTTATCGCCCGCGCTAAAGAGGCTGGTGTTACCCGGTTAATCAATATGGGCGATACGCTGCAATCCTCTGCCAAGGCGGTGGAGCTGGCTGCTGCCCATGATGGTGTATATGCCGGTGTGGGCATTCACCCCGAGGAAATCTATGAGCTGGGTACGGCTGATGATGAACAGCTCGCTGCCTGGACGAGAGAAAAACGGGTGGTGGCCATTGGTGAAATCGGCCTTGACTATTATTGGGAAAAGGACGAAGCCAAACGGGAGCTCCAACGGCGTATGTTTATTCATCAGCTGGATTTGGCCCGTCAGCTGCATCTGCCGGTCTGCATCCATGACCGGGAGGCACATGGTGATACCATGGCGATTCTGAAAAAGGAAGCCAAGGGATTGCGAGGCGTTCTGCATTGCTTTTCCGGCAGCTATGAAATGGCTCAGGAAATCTGTAAAATGGGTTGGTATATCGGCGTAGATGGGCCGCTGACTTACAAGAATGCGGCCAAACTTCCCGAGATTGTGGAAAAATTTCCCTTAGAACGCATTTTTGTGGAAACCGATGCCCCATATTTGGCACCTGTACCCATGCGTGGCAAGCAAAATGAACCGGCTTTTGTCCGCTATGTGGCGGAGAAAGTCGCCGAAATCAAGAGGATTTCAGTGGAAAACGTGGCAAAACAAACCTCAATCAATGCTGAGGAATTATACGCCATCTAAAAGCGGAATATGCCTGTTTTTAGGCGAAAGTGGTGGACGGATTATAAAAATAACCGTTCACCGCTTTTTTATTCCCATTTTTCATGTGTTTTTCAGCTAAATGTGGGAGAATAGTAGCATGAGATTTGACAAGGTATTAAATCCCATGTTATACTACGCGAAGTTCTTCACCAAAATTTTGAAGGGGGCTTTCAATGCGTTTAACGAAGCTGTTAGCATTCAATCATAAAGAAAAAAAGGTCGTAATGTGCATGGCGCTGGCCATTATGATGATGATGACAACGGGGTTTACCAATACCTCGCTGCCAGACGATTGGCACCAGGTAACCATTGTGGCAGATGGCAAGACCATCAAGACCACGACCAATCATACGAATCCAGCGTTTATCTTAGGAAAAAATGGCGTGAAACTTAGAGCCAACGATGAATACCATTTGGAAAAAGATGGCAAGAACACGAAAATCACCGTTTACCGCGCGGTTCCGGTAACGGTAACGTATAATGGTCAGGCCAAGAGCGTGATGACCAGCAAGCAGACCGTAGGCGACGCCCTGATTGAGTTGGGTTATAATCTGGAGGATGTGGAAACGCCTCTGGGACTAGATGCGAAAATTCAGA
This sequence comes from Selenomonas ruminantium subsp. ruminantium ATCC 12561, assembly GCF_000424065.1. Lineage (GTDB taxonomy): Bacteria > Bacillota > Negativicutes > Selenomonadales > Selenomonadaceae > Selenomonas_A > Selenomonas_A ruminantium. The sequence goes on along the minus strand of NZ_AUJE01000015.1, from coordinate 59,893 downwards.
CGAACTTAGACATAGTAGTGACGGACAGTGCCAAAAAACGCGAGGCACTGCAGCGTATGCGTGAAGAACAAATGCGACCCATGGTGCAGACGGAATTGGGGAATCTGCATTACACCGGTGTTTACACCATGGAAGCAACGGCTTATCTGCCAACTGATGGAAGTGGCTCAGGGATTACGGCGACAGGCATTCCTGCCCGCCGCGGCGTAGTGGCCGTAGATCCCGGCGTTATTCCTTTGGGCTCCAGAGTGTACATTCCGGGCTATGGCGTGGCCATTGCCGCTGATACCGGCGGCGCTATCCGTGGACAGAAGGTAGACCTGTGCATGGAATCTTACGGCGAGTGTATGAACTTCGGTCGGAGAAACATCGAGGTTTATGTGCTGGCATAAGAAAAATCCTGTTGATTCGAGCAGAATCAACAGGATTTTTTCTATCTAAGTTGTTGATGCAAAGCAAGCTGGATGAAATGCTTATATGTTTAGCCGTGATTATATCTAGTCGAGTAGTGACAACGATATGCAGTAGGTGTCAAGCCGAATCGTTTCTTAAACATGCGCATGAAATTTTCCGGATTTTCATAACCTGTAGCTGTACTGATTTCGCCGATAGTGAGTACCGTTTCTTCCAAGAGCCGGACGGCTCGTTCAAAACGGATATCCAATACCAGTTCTTTGAACGTACTGCCGGTCCATACTTTTACCATGCGGGAACAATAGGGGACGGAATAGCCTAACTGTTGGGCAGCGTCTTTTAGCGTCGCGTTTTGCAAATGGTTCAGAATATATAAAAGAAGCTGGGCTGCTTCCTTGGTGCCTTTGATGCTTTTTCCCTGCACGCTGTTGCCAAAATCCCGCACTAATTTGGTTAGGAATACCGTTGCCATTCCGCTGATGATGCGGTCACTATACCGGTCGGCACGGATTTGCTCTTGAAACATTTCTAATATCATTTGGAGGAAGGGGGAATTTTCACTCGTTTGGAACAGCAGATAATTGGAGTGTTCGCGTTGATACAGGCTGTTGCGTAAAAATGCGGCGATGAGACTGTCGTCCTGCATAATGGAGAAGAAAACATCCGTCAGTGTTTTTCGCCGCAGCAAAAGATTGATAACCAAGCTATTATCATCGCATACATATAAGCTGTGGGGGACAGCAGGGGAGACGAGACAAAAATCTCCAGCGCGGAGTGTCATGGATTCGCCATTGATTTGGTGTCGGGCCTCTCCGGTAAGCACACAGATGATTTCAAAGAATACATGCGTATGCCAAAATGCAGGCGTGTAGCGATTATGTTTGGACAGGTGGACGGCGCTGCGGCTGGCCGCAGCAAAATATTCTTCGTCAACCAGCTCGGCTTTATTGTAGTCAGGCAATTGTTCTTCGATGATAAGTTTTCGTTTTTTTAGGGCGCTCATATCCTGCTGGGATAAAAAGTCATGAAGTGTGCCTTTTTGTCTGGCCTCGTGGCAGGCTTTATAAAAGCGTTCATCTTCGTTTAATTGCAGTAATTGCTGTTGTAGTATTGCCAATGAACTATCCATACCGTTAACCTCCTGTTTTGTCTTATTCTAGCATAGTTCATAAAAAAAGTCAGTTAGATTGATTAAACGCAGCCATTACACATTTTTCAGAAAACATTTAATATAATCTATAGTTAGAGCAGTGTTACGAGGAGGTATATCTAATGGAACAACAGAATTCATCGAAGTTCAGTCTATGGCGGCAGCGTATAGGCTATGGCAGTGCGGATTTTGCCTGCAATCTTATCTGGCAAATGATATCGTTGTATCTTTTATTTTTCTACACGGATATTATGCAGCTGAATGCCGCTTCAATTTCCTTGATGTTTGTTATTACCCGTATTATTGATGGTGTTACCGATTTGCTGGTGGGGTATGCAATAGACCGTACACATACCCGTTGGGGACAGTCCCGACCGTATTTCTTGTTTGGAGCTGTGCCTTTTGCCCTATTTGCCGTGCTGGCATTTACGGTTCCGAATCTCTCTGGAGAAGGACGGCTTATTTATGCCTTTGTTACATATATTGGACTTTCTTTTATGTACACGGTGGTCAATATTCCCTTGGCATCGGTTTTACCGGCACTTTCCAGCGATGCGCAGGAACGGACAAATCTTTCTACTGCGCGCAAGTTCTTTGGCTTTTTGGGCGCGGGTGTTGTTAGTGCTTGCTCTTTTGCGATGGTGGAATATTTAGGCGGGGGCAATGAGGCGCAGGGATACCATGATGTTATGCTGATATTTGGTATTGTTGGCTGCTTAATTTTCTTCTTTACCTTTGCATCCATTCGAGAGATTGGCGTTAGTGCTTCCCCTGCGAAAGTGACGCTTAGCGATGCTTTGCGCTCATTGAAGGCAAATCGCCCATGGCAGATATTTGCCTTCAATATTCTCTTTATGTGGACAGGTTTCTTTTTGCAGACGGGGGCCCTTATCTATTACTTCAAATACTATGTGGGCAGTACGGCTTTGGCCGCTACAGTAGCCAGCATGATGTCCATTGTGCCCATGGCGGTAAATTTCCTGGTTCCTTATCTGGCCAAGCGCTTGGGGAAATGCCGTTTGTTTCTTTGGTCTGCTGCGGTACAGCTTTTAGGATTGGCTGTGCTTTGGGCAGGCGGCAGGAATGAACTCATTATCCTGGCGGGCGCTTTCGTTATGGCTGCTGGTTATGGAGCGAAGGAAAGCATTTATTTTTCCATACAAGCCGACCCAGTGGATTATGGCGAATGGAAGACGGGTGTAAATACGGCAGGTACGCTTTCCTCCATAAATGGTTTTCTGGGGAAATGTGCTCAGGCAGCTGCAGGCGGCCTGGCCGGGCTGTTGTTCGCGGTGAGTGGCTATGACGGCAGTTTGGCTGTACAAGGTGAAGAAGCTATTTGGGCGATTCAGGCGATGTACGTTTATCTGCCGGCGATATTGCTTGTCTTCTCCATGTTGACGATGAGCCGTTATAATCTTGATGAGGAATATCCGCGCATTAAAGCTGAGCTGGACGCACGCCGCCAGCAGGAAGATGTGGATATGAACGAAGCTGAGCTTTGTGAGCAGAAAGGGTAAAGATATGGCCAGTACAAATTCTTTGCCGGGATTTCAGATGACGGTTAATCCTGTGTTTATAGAAAAAGCCCAAGAACTAAAACCGCTGTTACGGGAAACAATGGCTTCCCCCATGCGTATATCTCTTGATGGGGGGGAATGGCAAGCTGCTGGGGAAAGTATTCCTTCCTTGCACGAGGGCAGCGTACTTCGACTGGATTTTGGTCATCATGTTACAGGGTATGTGCGTTTTTCGTTTGACACAGAGGGGAGTCCGCCGGATGCTCCGGCATTGCTTGAACTATCCTTTGGCGAAAAGGAACTGGAACTTGGGGCTCAATTGGAAAACTACAAGGGAAATCTTACGGCCAGCTGGCTGCAGCAGGAAAGAATACATGTAGATGAATTTCCCTGCACCATAAAACTGCCACGTCGTTATGCTTTTCGTTATGTAGAGATAAAGATTCTGGCGATTTCACCTAAATATCAGCTGGTGCTGCAGAACGTCGATACGCGCTGTGTTAGTTCGGCCGATATCTTGCAGGTAAAAGCTCCGGATACGCAGGACACCGAGCTGTGTCAATTAGACAAGGCTGGTATTTGGACTTTGCATGAATGTATGCAGGATGTTTTTGAAGATGGGCCCAAGCGCGACCGGCGCATGTGGCTAGGAGACCTTTACCTGCAGGCCAAGACCAATTATTTAACCTTCGGGAATACGGATTTGGTTAAACGATGTCTTTATCTTTTTGCAGGCTTGCGGCAGAATGAAGGCCGTGTGGGCGCTACGCTTTTTGTGCGCCCTCGGCTTCAGGTTGACGATATCTATCTTTTTGACTATGCCTTATTTTTTATCTTCACGCTCTATGACTACTATAAATATACTGGCGATGAGGAAACGCTGCAGGAACTTTATGCGACTGCGCAAAGACAGGTGGAAATCGCTAGTGAACGATTGGATGAGCATGGTTTGGTCAAGGATTCTGCGGACTGGTGGTGCTTTATTGACTGGGGCGAGGGGCTGAATAAGCAATGCAGTGCGCAGGCAGTGTTTATTCTGGCACTGGAAAAATTGTCCTGGCTGGCAGAGGTCTTGGGACGAAATGAGGAGAAACAAGGGTTCTTTACGCGCATGGAAAAAGCGAAACGAGCAATTATGCGGCTTTATGACAAGGATAAAAAAGTTTTTCGCAGTGGTGAAGCTGGACAGGTATCATGGCACTCCCAAATTTGGGCCGTCCTTGCGGGTGTTTTGCCGGAAGAGGAAGCACGGAGACTTCTGTTGCAGCTGGACCGTTTGCCGTTTAAGCCGCAGACACCTTTTATGCATCATTTTTATCTGGAAGCGCTTTGTAAATGTCGTTTTCAGGATAAAGCATTTGCGCATATGAAAGCTTATTGGGGGGCAATGCTGCAAGAGGGGGCAGATACCTATTATGAGTCCTTCAATCCTGATGCGCGGGATTTTTCGCCCTATGGTGCTAAGGAAATTGAAAGCTACTGCCATGCCTGGAGTTGCACGCCTGCTTACTTTATCCGCAAATATTGCGGTGTTGCAGTGGAATAAAAAAATACGGGGATGTTGCAGAAGTGATTTCGCACTTCTGCAACATCCCCATTTTTTACTGTTCAACTTCAATACCATTTTTCCTGCATTCATTAAAGAAGAAAATGGCGTTGGTGTCTTTGGGATTTTCGCTCCAGAACTTGATGAGCTTTTGTGCCATGTTGTATTTTTCCTGCATGAACGGCATGAGGTTTTCGGCGGTAACCGGGCCGCCAACGGTCATAAATACATCAATATTATGTCCGAGGGTTTCGAGCATTTCCTCTGTACATTCATTCTTTGCCAAAGCCTCGGCAAAGCGTATCCCTTGTTCAACATCATCGGCATAGCCGCGCTTTAACAGCCAGACGGCGATTAGCTTTTCCATGGAATTCCCTCCTTTTCGCTGTGTGCTATGTATTCTATGCGGAAGGGGGAAAATCCTGCTTGTATAATGCAGGATTTTAACAGATAAGTGTTACTTGTTTTTGCACCAGCAGTTTTTGCCATTGAGCATCGGGCTGCTTGTCGGTGACGAGCGTATCAATATCCTGTAAATCGCAGGTCTTGACAAAGGCGGTTTTGTCGAATTTGGAGTGGTCGAGGAGCAGCAGGGATTTTTTTGCTTGCTGCAGCATGACCTGTTTGACTACGGACTCGTCCTCGTTGGATTCCATCACGCCAAACTGCTGGTGTAAGCCTTTGCAGCTGATGAGTGCAATGTCGGCGCAGTAGCGCTCGAGTGCATTGCAGGTGGCGGCTCCGGTAAGTGCCAGTGAGTTGGGCCGCAGATTGCCGCCAGTGGAGATGATGCGGAAGGGGGCCGCCGCAAAGTCATAGGCCAGACGGATGGAGTTGGTGATAATGGTGATGTTTTTGTGCTCTTTTAATTGTTGTAGCAGTGCCAGACAGGTGGTACTGGAATCCACCATGATGGTATCGCCATCGCTGATGAGTTCACGAGCTTTGCGGGCGATATATTCCTTGTCTTCGCTGTTGATGGTGCTGCGTTTGAGGAAGGATAAATCCTCGCTGGCTTTTTGCTCATTGAGTACAGCCCCGCCGTAGCTGCGGCGCAGGAAATTTTCGCCTTCCAGCTTCTCCAAATCCCGCCGCACGGTTTCTTCCGTCACGGAAAAGAGCTGGCTCAGCTCGGAGACATAGACTTTCTTTTCCTGTTGAATTTTATCCATAATTAATTGGCGCCGTTCAATACCTAACATACAATCACCTCGTCTTGCTTTATGGGTTTATTATAGCGAAATACAGGTGAATACGCAAGGAAACAAAAATAAAAACAGAAAAAACCACAAAAATATCTGTATTTACTATTGATTTTTCTGTTATTGTGTTGTATTATTGGGTTGTAAACAAAAACAAGTCCAAACAAAACAAACAAAAACAACATTATTGGATTAAAGATGAGTTTGGCGCGAGGAGTTGAGAAAGTGGCACAGCGTAAATATTATCTGGCCATTGATATCGGTGCCTCCAGCGGGCGGCATATTTTGGGCTGGCTGGAAAACGGCAAGATACGCATTGAAGAAATCTATCGTTTTGAAAATAAGCTGGTCAGGAAAAACGGTCATCTTTGCTGGGATATTGAACATCTATTCAATGAGGTAAAGGCCGGAATCAAGGAGTGCGGGAAGTTGAACCGCATTCCGGCAAGCCTTTCCATTGATACCTGGGGCGTTGATTTCGTCTTGTTGGATAAGGAGGGAAAACTGCTCGGCGATACCGTCGCTTATCGTGACAGCCGAACCCGTGGTATGGACGAGGAAGTCTACCGGGTAATTGGCGAAAGCGAGCTGTATAGCCGCAATGGGATTCAAAAGCAGCTCTTTAATTCCATCTATCAGCTCATGGCGATAAAAAAGACGCAGCCGGAGCTTTTGGCGCAGGCAGAACATTTCCTGATGATTCCGGAGTATTTGCATTATCTGCTGACCGGGCAGATGGTCAATGAATATACCAATGCGACAACCACGCAGCTGGTCAATGCTGAGACGCAGGATTGGGATTATGAACTGCTGGAAAAATTGGGCCTGCCGACCAAAATCTTTGGCAAGCTGCATATGCCGAAAGATGTGGTAGGCAGCTTAACAGCGGAGATTGCCAACGAGGCTGGTTTTCAGACTGAAGTGGTCTTGCCGGCCACGCATGATACCGGTGCGGCGGTCATGGCGGTGCCGACCAGTGCTGAGGATGCGATTTTCCTGAGTTCCGGCACCTGGTCGCTGATGGGCATCGAACGACTGATTCCCGATTGTACGGAAAAGAGCCGGGAGCATAACTTTACCAACGAGGGCGGCTATCATTACCGCTACCGTTATCTGAAAAACATCATGGGCATGTGGATGATGCAGTCCCTGCGGCGTGAATTCAAGCATAAGTACACCTTTGAAGAACTTTATCAGCTGGCCTATATCGGCAGGTACTTCACTTCAGTGGTCAATGTGAATGATGACCGTTTCCTGGCACCGGAAAGCATGATTGGCGCGATAAAGGATTATTGTCGGGAACATGGTCAGGAAGTGCCGGAAACAGAAGGCGAAATCCTGTATTGCGTATACATGAGCCTGGCCAGATGTTATGCGCAGACCGTGGCAGAGATTGAGGAACTCACGGGCAAAACATATTCCCGGATTCATGTGGTGGGCGGCGGCTGCCAGGATAAGTTCCTGAATGCCCTGCTGGCAACGGAAACGGGCAAAGAGGTCTATGCCGGCCCCATAGAGGCGACGGCTGTAGGCAATTTAATGGCACAGATGCTTAAAGACAACTGCTTTGCCGACTTGCATGAAGCCCGGCAGGTGGTGGCAAAATCCTTTGCGGTTTCGCCTGTGGAAGGAAAATTATCGTTTTAACTGGAGGTAAGAAGATGTCTCGTTTTGAAGAAGCTGTGAAAAAATATGCTGCCCTGGGCATTGATGTGGAAAAGGTTTTGGAAAAACTCAAAAACGTCAGCATTTCCCTGCATTGCTGGCAGGGGGATGATGTGCGGGGCTTTGATACAGACCCGAATAAACCGCTGACCGGCGGCATCCAGACCACGGGTAATTATCCGGGGCGTGCACGCACGCCGGAAGAACTGATGGCCGATATCGACAAGGTCATCAGTCTGGTGCCGGGCAAGCCCAAGATGAATCTGCATGCCAGCTATGCTATCTTCGACAAGGGCGAATGGGTAGACCGGGATAAGCTCGAACCGAAACACTTTGCCAAATGGGTGCAGTTCTGCAAGGAAAGAGGCCTGGGCTGCGACTTTAATCCGACCTTCTTTTCCCATCCCAAATGCGACCCGCTGACCTTGTCTTCCGCAAATGAGGAAACGCGCAAATTTTGGATTGAGCATGGCAAGGCCTCTATCCGTATCAGCTCTTATCTGGCGGAGGAACTGGGACAGCCCTGTGTCATGAACATTTGGACCGGTGACGGCTTCAAGGATATTCCCGGCGACCGCCTTGGCCCTCGCAAGCGCTATAAGGAAAGCATTGACGCCATTCTTTCTGAACCCTTTGATTTTAACAAGGTAAAACCCTGCGTGGAAAGCAAGGTCTTCGGCATTGGCGTGGAATCTTATACCGCCGGCAGCGGCGAGTTCTCGCTGACCTATGCCGCCATGAACAAGGATAAGTGCATTCCACTGATGGATAACGGTCATTATCATCCCACGGAAGTGGTCAGTGACAAGATTCCGGCTCTGCTGACCTTCTTTGATGAAATCGCTCTGCATGTAACACGGCCTGTGCGCTGGGACAGCGACCATGTGGTGCTCTTTGATGATGAAACGAAGGAAATTGCCCGGGAAATCGTACGCTGCGGCGGCCTGGATGGCCGGGTGAAGATGGCTCTGGATTATTTCGATGCCTCCATTAACCGCGTATCGGCCTGGACTGTCGGCTACCGTAACTTCCAGAAGGCCCTGCTCTTTGCCATGTTGCAGCCGGTAGAAGAACTCAAGGCCCTGCAGGATAAAGGCCAGTTCAGCAAGTTGATGGTGGTGCAGGAAGAATTAAAGACCTTGCCGCTCGGCGATATTTGGGCAGAGTTCTGCAGCCGCAATGGTGCACCGCAGGATGGCGAATGGTTCCGTCAGATTGAAGAATATGAGGAAAATGTGCAGTTAAAGCGCATTTGATAGGAGTTGTAGTTTTATGGATATCAAAGCAGCAAAATTTATGGAAGGCTTTATCCGCCTGACCGCAGATGCATTCAAGAAAGGCTGGCATGAACGCAATGGCGGCAATCTGACTTATCGTGTGCCGGCAAGTGAAGTGGAGTCCGTGAAGGACTGCCTGCATGAGGTAGAAGAATGGCTCCCCATCGGCAACACGGTGCCGGGGCTGGCCGGGGAATACTTCCTCGTCACGGGGAGCGGCAAGTATATGCGCAATGTAGAACTTGCCCCTGAGGAAAACGTGGCCCTGATTAAAATTGATGAAAAGGGCGAAAACTATGGGATCGTCTGGGGGCTGGCCAAGGGCGGCCGCCCCACCAGCGAATTGCCCACCCATTTGGCGAATCATGAGCTTAAAAAGAAGCTGACGGATGGCAAAAACCGCATTATCTATCATGCCCATCCGACTAACCTCATTGCTTTGACCTTTGTTCTGCCGCTGAACGACAAGGAATTCACTCGGGAACTTTGGGAAATGGCGACCGAAGACCCCGTGATTTTCCCGGAAGGTTTGGGCGTCGTTCCCTGGATGGTGCCCGGCGGCAAGGCCATTGCTGATGCGTCAACAAAACTCATGGAAAAATATCGCGTAGTCGTTTGGGCACATCACGGGCTCTTTGTCTGTGGCGATGACTTCGACGAAGCCTTTGGCCTGATGGATACGGTGGAAAAAGCCGCGGAAATCTGTGTGAAAGTCCGTTCCATGGGCGGCAAGAAACAGACCATCACCAAGGAGAATTTCCTGGATTTGGCCAAAGAGTTTAATATTGACCTGAATACCGATTTGCTGGATTAAGATTTACGGTTGCGGCAGGGGCGAAAGCCCCTGTAACAATAAAAGGAATTATCAAAATCTTTTAAGCCTTGACAATTTTATGAAGCGAAAGGAAGGGTAAGAAGTGTTAAACGTAGAACTGGATTACAACATGTCTGCCTGGAAAAAGACCCTGATTGCCGGTCTCATCAGTTACATTGATGCCGGCTCCATTGTAGCGGGGGCTTCAGGCCTGAGTATGTGGCAGGACTATCTGGGCATGAGCAGTGTGCAGATGGGGCTCTTGGCTGCATTATCCTCCAATACCGGTGGTGCGGCGATAGGTGCACTTATCGGTGGCAAGATTTGCGACAAGTATGGTCGTAAGTTCGTGTATAACTGGGCACTTTTGATTTATATGATTGGTGTGGCCATTATCTGTCTGGCAACTAATTATCCGATGTTCCTTTTGGGTTATGTAATTGTCGGTTTGATGGTCGGTGCTGATGTGGTGGCTTCCTGGACATTTATCGCCGAGGAAGCACCATCCAGAAATCGAGCAAAACACTGCGGTTCGGCACAGATAGCGTGGATGCTTGGCCCCGTGGTTGTGTTTGCAGCCTCGATTCCCATGAATGAGATGTTTGGCCTTTTGGGTAACCGCCTGATTTTTGCGCATTTGATTGTGGTTGCTGCCTGGATTTGGTATCAGCGCCTTAAAATGCCGGAATCCACCGAATGGGCAGCTGCCAAGAAACAGGAAGCAGAACTAGCTGCTCGCGGCATCAAGCAGAAAAAAGTCCGCTATGCCGATATTCTCCGCGGTACCAGCTTTAAGACGGTAGCCCTGTGTGTCTGTGTTTATGCCTTCTGGAATCTGGCTGCCAGTACCAATGGTTTCTTCATGCCCTATGTGTATGAACATGTAGGCAATCTCAGCAATTCGATGGCACTTGGTATGACGGCCCTGAATTTCGCCGTTTGCATTGTCACCACGATTATCTTTATGTATACGGCCGATAAGTTCAATCGTCGTAAGGTTTACGCGATTTTCTCCGGCTTGGGGGTTATCAGCTGGTTTGTCTGGGCACTACCCGGTGAAATGCTGCAGACCTGGATGTTGTTCTTCTTCACGATTGTCTGGGGCTTTTCCATGCAGCAGCAGTTCTATCAGCTTTGGAGTTCTGAACTGTTCCCCGTACGCTATCGTGCGACCGCGCAGGGCTTTACCTTCTTTGTGACGAGATTTTCGGCCGCTATTTGGGGCTTTGCGGTACCGCTTATCATGGAGGCACTGGGCTTCCAGATTGCTGCTGTGCTGATGATTGGTTTCTGTGTGGTAAGCTGGCTGGCCGGTGCCATCTGGGGCGGCGATGACCGCGGCAAGACCCTCGATGAAATCACCCATGATCGCTATGGTGATGAAATCGATGAAAATGGCTGGCTGGTAGAGCCGGAAGCACATGCGCATGCCGTCGCGCATAAATAAGGAAAGGTCGATGATTTATGGAACGTTTTGCGTGGAAAGCTGTGGTAAAAGACGGCATGCTTTCCGAATATAAAAAACGCCACGATAATATCTGGCCCGAACTGAAACAGGTGTTAAAGGACGCAGGGATCAGCAACTACACCATTTGGAACACAGGTAATGAGCTGTTTGGCTATTTTGAGTGTGACAAGGGCGTGGACTATGCGGAAAAATATCAGGCGGCCAGCTCTGTGGTAGACAAGTGGAACGAATATATGAAAGATGTTATGGTTATGGAAATGGACCCGGAAACGGGTGCTCAACCCAAGATGAAGCAGGTATTTTATCTGGCATAACAAAGGTAAAGGAGCTGTGAATTTGCAGCTCCTTTTTGCTTGTGTGCTTGTTGCACCCAATAGATTAAGGTGTATTTTTAGCAGTTTCCGACATCTCTTTTGCAGTCCCTTAAAGCCCCGTGAAATGGGGCTTTTTTCATGCTACAATAGCAACGAAGCACAAACAATATGGATTCGGGGAGGAATCAGTATGTTTACCATCAAGAAGATTTTGCTGGATTTTATGGAAGAAGCGGCAGGTGTGACGAGCTTTCCGGTGCTTAGCTGGCAGTTTGCCACGGAGAAAAAGAATTTCCGGCAGAGCGCTTTTCAGATACAGGCGGCAGAAAAAGTAGATTTTACTCAATTAATCTATGACAGCGGCGAAATGGCTGGTAAGGACTCCAATGGGATAAAACCTCATGTGAAGCTGCAAAGCGGCAGACGCTATTATGTGCGTGTGCGGGCGGCTGCCGAGGGGAAATGGTGTCCGTGGTCTGAACCGGTCAGCTTTTTGACGGGAAATATCGCAGAAAACTGGCAGGGGAAGTTTATTTCAGCAGAAACGCCTGCGGACAAGGATAATTCCAAGGGAACGTATCTGCGCAAAGAAATTCAACTGGATAAAGCGGTCGAACAGGCCGTAATTTATACCACGGCTCTGGGGCTGTATCAGTTCTTTATCAATGGACAGCGGATTGGCCGGGAGGAACTGGCACCGGGCTGGACGGCTTATCAGAAGCGCTTGTCTTATCAGACTTATGAGGTTACGGAATACCTGAAAAATGGGCGCAATGAACTGCGGGCGCATATGGGCGCCGGCTGGTACAAGGGCATGCTGACCTTCCATCATGTGCGCAATCTCTACGGTGAGCAGACGGCCTTCTTTGGCCAGCTGCATGTGCGTTACACGGATGGTACGGAGGAAGTCTTTGCCACAGATGAAAGCTGGCTGGGGGCGGACAGCCCGGTGCTTTTCGCAGAAATCTATGGTGGGGAAACCTATGATGCCGGCAAAGCAGAACCGGAGGCCGGTATGTGGCATAAGGTTCAATGTGTCGATTATCCGCTGAATAATTTGCAGCCGCAGACGGCTTCCCCTATTCGTGTGGCTGGGGAGATTCCGGTTCAGAAAATGCTGGTAACCCCGAAAGGCGAACGCGTGCTTGATTTTGGGCAGAATATGTCCGGCTGGGTAACGTTCAAGGTGCGGGGCGCCAAGGGCACGCAGGTAAAACTGCATTGCTTTGAAGTTCTGGATAAGGACGGCAATGTCTATCTGGAAAATCTGCGGGAAGCCAAGGAAACCCTTACTTATATCAAGGGCAGTGATGCGGAAGAAGTATTTACGCCGCATTTCACCTATCAGGGCTTCCAATATGCATGGCTGGAAGATTGGCCGGAAGATGCCCAGGCCGATGATTTCACGGCTCAGGTGCTCCATTCGGATATGCCGCAGACAGGCTCTTTTGCGTGTTCGGAAAAGCTCATCAATCAGCTGCAGCACAATATCCTTTGGGGCCTGAAAGGGAATTTCCTGGATGTGCCCACCGATTGTCCGCAGCGTGATGAGCGGCTGGGCTGGACAGGTGATGCAGAGATTTTCAGCAGTACGGCCAATTTCCTCGTGAATACCCATGCTTTTTATCAGAAATGGCTGGGCGATTTGGTCGCAGAGCAGGCCGATAACGGTGCTGTTCCCCATGTAGTACCGGATGTACTGACCCCTGTGGCCTCGCCGGAGATGATTGAGCACATGGGCATGGATGGGGCTTCTGGCTGGGCGGATGCCGCGACCATTGTACCGTGGAACCTTTATCTGGCCACGGGCGATACAGCCATTCTGCGCTGTCAGTATGATTCCATGAAAAAGTGGGTTTCTTTTATGGATGCTCGCATGGATGAACAGGGACGGTTTAACTATAAAATGCAGTTTGGTGACTGGCTGGCCTTGGATGGTGACGGCAAGACTCCCCTGGGCGCAACGCCTACGCCGTTTACTTGTTCTGTCTATCATCTGGTGTCGTTGGAGATTGTGGCGCGCAGTGCCAAAATTTTGGGGTATCTGCAGGAAGCAGCGGCGTTTAATCAAAAATTGGAAAAGTTGTTGCGTCGTTTCCGGGCCAATTATCTGCCGGAAGGTGAATTGACGGTGAAAACGCAGTCCGCCTATGCCATGGTGCTGGCCTATAAACTGGCGCCTGCGGATGTACGTCCCAAGCTGGCAAAAGAATTGGCCGATATGCTCGAAGAAGATGGTCATTTGGTGACAGGCTTTATGGGAACCCCTTGCCTGTGTCAAGCCTTGTCGGAAAATGGCCAGACCGCTGCGGCCTGGAAGCTTTTGGAACGGGAGGAATTCCCGGGCTGGCTCTATCCGGTAAAACAGGGAGCCACGACGATTTGGGAACATTGGGATGGCAAGCGGCCGGATGGCAGTTTCTGCAGTCCCGATATGAACTCCTTTAATCATTATGCCTATGGTGCGATTGGTGACTGGCTCTATCGTTATGGTGCAGGTCTGGATTATGACGAACGGGAGCCGGGCTATAAGCTCATTAATTTCCATCCGCAGCCGGGCGGCAGTTTGCATTTTGCCGAGGCCTGCCATGAAACCCCCTATGGCAAGGCCGCGATAAAATGGGAACGTTCAGGCCGCGAGATAACGGTCAAAATGACGGTTCCGCCCAATGCCGGGGCACGGCTGACTTTGCCGGAAGGTGCCAGCGTGCAGGCGGCAGAAGGGCTTAATTTCAAGAACGGAACGAGTCAGGTGTTTGGGTCCGGAGAATGGGAGGTACGGTATCTGGCGTAATACATACATTACATTGAGACAATGAGGTGCTAAGACGCCCCGGGACTGATGATGTTTTTCCTCTGCTTAGACAGGTTTGTCAAACGCGTCGGAAAAGCATAATCAGTCCCGGGGCTTAGTGCGTTGTTGTAGTACGATATTATAGTGCGGTGTTACATCGTGGTGCTAAGGCGCCCGTGGGGACTGGCAATATTTTTCCTTCGCCATAGACAGGCTTGTCAAAAGCTGCGGAAAAACATTGCCAGTCCCCACGGGCTTAGGTTTGGTTTGCTGGAAGTATGTTTTGAGTACGAGGTGATTGGCGCCCGCATGGGGCTGGTAATATTTTTCTTCGCTTAGACAGGCTTGTCAAACGCTGCGAAAAACATCACCGGCCCCATGCGGGCTTAATATTGTCTTGCTTAGTAATACGACATATATTTAGGTTTGATAGTTAAAATACGACAATTATTTAGAAAAATTCTTGCTTTTTGTTGTGAAATGCCTTATGATAATAATAGAGAAACAAAATTCAGACGATTTTTCGCTGTGTAAGGGATTGGAGGTATTGGCATGGGAAAGTTATGGCGGATTTTGATGATGGTGACTATGGTAATCGTGTTCTGTGCAGGTTCTGTGCTGGCGGCGGGTGTTGGACGCAGTTATATCAATGCGCTGAATTCGCTGCCGCGGGTAGGAACGTATGTGGCAGATATGCCGGGGTATACAACCATGCTGCAGCGCAAGGGATATGTGTTTGAGGAATTTCATGGACGTATCGGTGTGGCTGTGTATCAGGAGTCTGTTGATGCGTATGGCCGTATTGAGCGTCTTTGCATAAGCCCACGGCAGGCAGTGCAGATGGATACTGGGGAGGTTGCAGAGATTCTGCATAAACTGAGTGTTCATTATGGACGGCCCGACGAAAGCTCGGCGGATAAAGTGATTTGGAACGGCAGTACAGGGTATAAAGGCAGTTTTGATATGAAAAATGGTATCCTCGTTATGACGATAAAATAAATCTAGGGGACAAAATGCGTTCAGATTTTGTCCCCTAGATTTATTTTTTACTAGCATTAATATTTATTGTAGTTATTCAGCAGCCTCGTTTATGTACTCTGTATGAAGTACATAAACGATAAATTTGTACATTTGTTCGTAGACATCGTAGTGTATTTTATAGACAAATAGGCTTGACGTCCATTGGTACTGACCACTGGTGAATAATTACTATTTATTAATGATGTGTGGCGATATAAAGAATATCGTTAGCTAGGCGGTTGCCAGATACTTTTTCCCAGTTGGATCCTGAAGAAATATAGGAATGTTTCCCAGTGTATCCTGTCCACATATATTTCCAAATTCCTTCTTGTTTGGTAAAACGGTATTCACGTTGTTCCCATTCTGAATATTCATCGCACAAGGAAGCTTTTATGCGTAAAGTTGAATGTGGAATGTGGCCGCAGGCAGTAAGGGAGCCTTTGTCTACACTCCATTTTGCACCATGAGAATTGCCATAACCCAAGTCAATCCATGGTGCTGCATTGACAACTGCTGTCCCCATTATTTGCACTCCTGTTAGGACAATAATTAATTTGAAAAAATAAATAAAAATATGTGATTTTAAAATTTTAAAATTCATCGCAAAGTCCCTTTTCTTATATTGGTTATAGTTGATTTCAATGCTGTAAATGTTTTTGTGTATTTGTTTAGATTAGGAGAAGTGAATGTTCTAGGATATCATTTTGTGGATAATAGAATATTACATTTAGCGAACGCGTGTAGTACGTTGTTTTTGAGATGTGTTATAAATAATTATCAATAGTATGTTATGCTAAATGAAAATGTGTGTTAAGAATTTTCTATTTTAACCTAGCGCACCAATACCTAGCCCTAAACAAATTTCAATAATTTTTTCGTTGCGGACAAAGAATGCAAAATTATGTCCTGCTGGTCCATAATATATATATAGTGTATCATAATCATTTCTTTTGGGAATGTTATATGGAGTAGATTTTTTATTCATTAGTCTATCTGGATGCCCATATACTTTATAAAGAACTGCAGTATCCATTCCAACAGTAACTCCGGCAGGCGTGGCGAAACCATTATTGGCGGTTACTCTTATTATACCTACAATAGGTGTTTTACTTCCTCCACTCCCTTCATTTATGGTCCATTCTGATGTCTTACCAATAATTACGGTAGTAGGTGTTCCGTATTCTATTTTACTGTTGTCAAAATAAGTGGGAGTGCCATATACCTTCAATACATCAGATATTGGTTGGAATAAGGTGATTCCCCCTAATGATGTTTGGTTGCTGGGTAATTTTGCAAAACAAGTAATGCATAATGAGACAATCATTACTGCTGTTAACAATAAAATCTTTGAAATAATACGCATAAAAACAACTCCTTTCTATATATAAAAATCATATCACAAAAATATAAAAATGTCTATAAAATGTATATTTTTTATGTGTTGTAGCTTTACAATTGATGTGAGACCAGTACTATACAAAAAACGGTTAAGTCCTTAGAATTTAATTACCACTTCAAAATAATATTCTTGACTTGTATGTAAATATATCATAAAATTGAATCGAGATTAAAATTTACATGGTTTTGGAGGCGTATAATTAATGAAAATTCGATTGTTTAAAAGTCTGTTTTTTTTATTATTATGTTCGATATTGTTGTCGGCTTTTACAGCGGATTCTTATGCCGCTCCATCTAAAAAAATTCCTGGATGGATTAAACATGGCGATTTTTTTAAAGGTAGTAGTAATTACATTATTTTACAATTCCGACAAGGTTACGCGACTTGTCTAGATGTGAATACTGTTTCTGTGTTAGAATATAATCCTCCTGAATACAAGATACAAGCATCGATGGTTACATTTGACCCATCAGGCAGATGGTGTGATGAATCGTCCAGAATGTGGAAGTATATTTGGTCAGACGTATTATCTGAAAGACATATGTATATACATGAATCTAATGGATGGTTTGAGATACCACGTTTAACTTGCAAAAGATCAAATTATGAAGAAGGTTGTATGGTGGGCGGGGAGATTGCATGGTATATATCATATAATATGGATTTTTATGGTGATAGGAATCAAACACATTAATTGATACATTGAAAAAAGATTTTCGCATAAAAATTGTCTTTTATAGGCGATGAAATAGATGATGTTCGTAGTAGTCGACATAAGTATGATCGTTATGATGGATGGTCATACTTATTTTTTATTTATACGCTGATGAAAACAGCATATTGCGCTTTTTTATTGAATCCTAACTTTTTGTTCGTACGCTAATTCAGTGTGTTTATGAGGTGATTAGCTAAAACGACTAGATTTGGTAATTTTTTTTATTCTTTTTCCCGCCGGAAGTTCATGCGGTATTTTTGCGGGGAACAGTTATAGTATTGTTTGAAGGTGCGGGAGAAATGGTCAGCGGAGCTGTAGCCTACGGCTTCGCTGATTTCTTGTACGCTCATATTGCTGGTTTCGAGATAGGTTTTAGCGCGGCCGGTTTTGAGTTTATTGAGCAGGGTGGAAAAGTTCATGCCGGCGTTCTTGCTGATCAAGGTGGACAGGTAGGCTTCATTGTAGTGGAAGACCTGGGAAAGCTCCCGCAGGGTCACGGTTTGGTAGTGGGTCTGAATATAGCGCATGATTAAAGGGGCGCGGGTGGAGAGAAAATCGTAGCTGTAGAACTGAATGGTATCACTGTAATGGCGCAGCATATAGCACATGAGGAGGTTGACGATGCTGATGCCGCAGAGATTATGGTAGCTGTCACCTAAATAACTTTCCATCATCAAGGTCTTCAGCAGGCGGCGGATATTTTCTTCATTTTTGCTGGTGAAGATGATGTAATTGGGATAGTCTGGACGGGCGAGAATGGATTGGAAGAAGTAGGAGAGCAAATCCTCGCCCGCCATCAGATTGAAAAAGGCGTTTTCAAAGGTACTCTTGCGGATATCGATGCAGATGAGTACGGACTCATCATCGTCCATCTGAATGCAATGCCGGGCGTTGGGGCCGATGATGTAGAACTGTCCGGGCTGCAGGTCGATGGTTTCCTGTTCGACCGTCAGCAGGCAATGACCGCGCAGGATATAGCCCATTTCAAAGAAATTATGCTTATGGATATCGATGTTGATGTAATTAAAAGCCTTAAAGACAATGAGGTCATTGCCTAAGGAGAACATCAGGTCTTCGCCGATGGGGTTGCCCTTGTTGCTGTTGTTTTCCGTTTCGTTTTGAATGATGAGGTCAAGGCCAATGGGAAGCTGATTGACATGATGCAGGAATTCATCATCGTCCATGGTGTCCCAAATCTTGTCTATGGCCAGCGGTGGAAACTGTTCCAAATATTTGCCGGAATTATAGATACTGACCAGTGCTTGGGGAACGCTGGCCCTTATGCCAGTGGCGTGAAAATACCGGCTGATTTCCGCTTGAACATTAGCAACTGTGGTGAAATAACGCATGGTAACAGGATAAACCTCCTTGGATTACGAAGGAAACAAAAGGAAAACGCATAAATGATATGCAGTCCAATTATAACAGAAAAAATAACGATTGAAAACGATTGATATAAAAATATGTCGGATGTATATAAGTCATCTACATGGAACACGTATTTTTCCTTTGCTATAATATAAACTGTGAGGAAGAAAGAAAATCGACAGACAATTCATAAGAGTGATAATCGGTTTTCTTTTGGCATTATAGATGCGTTGTCCGCGGCGATGTGTCTTGCTGTAAAAGTAAAATGAATCACCTGTTTCTAGGGGGAAAGCTTTATGGATACGATTAAGTGGAATAAGACACCGTTTTATCGCCTGATGGCTGCTATGGTGCTTGGGGCCGGTACGGCGATTGCACCACTGGTTTTGCTGATGTTCGGACTTATACAGTTTAAGATTATGAGCGTAGTTGGCGCAGAGGCAACGACCAGTGCGTTTGGTATCGCCTCCGGAATTGCCAGTCTGGCCATTGTAGTATTGACTCCGCTGGGGGGCGTGATTGCCGATAAGACCCATGTAAAAATGGGGCGCCGCCGTTTTTGGCTGGTGGCGGGTTCTGTGGGCGGCTTTATCTTTATGATGTTAATGGCCTATGCACAGAGCATGCCTATGCTGGTGGCTTCCTGGTGCATTGCCCAATTCTTCTATGGCATGGTATCTTTGTCCTGCTTTGCCATGATTCCTGAGCAGGTAGAGGAGGACCGCTTTGGCCGGGCTTCGGGGATTATGAGTTCGGCAGCACCTATTTTTGTCATGAGCGGTTCCATTATTATCGGTATCTATGCGGCAACGCCTGTCGAATTGAAAATCGCCGTGGTCAGTGCAGTACAGCTGATTGCCGGTATTGTTACGGCCTTGTTGGTCAAGGATACCTATATTCCTGCTGAACAGCGGAAAGAACAGGGGGGCGCTGTCAATCCCTTCAAAACGGGCTTTAAGAACTTTTATCCGTCCTTTAAGAAATATCCAGAATACACTTGGGCGCTCTTAACGAAGCTCTTTATCAATTTTTCCAATGCCGGTCTTACCATGCTGACGCTTTTCTATGTGGCCAGATTCCATCTGTCTGAAGCCGAAGTTTTCGAAATTGGTTCTTATACGGGCGCGTCCATCTTGCTGATGGTGCTGGCAGGTCTTTTCGGCGGCTGGCTGTCGGATAAATTCCGCAAGCAGAAACCCTTTGTTATGGGGGCGTCGCTGATTACTGGTGTATGCTTGATTCTCTTTGCCTTTGCTACGGATTTGTGGACGGTAATCGCGGGGTTCTTTGTCTTCAACTTTGGTTTTGGTCTCTATAATGCCGTAGATAATGCTTTGGTCAACCGCATTCTGCCCAGCAAAGAAAATGCGGGCAAGGATATTGCCATTATGAATATCACGACCAATCTGGCATCTTCCCTGGTTAATTTTGTGGCTCCGCTGCTTATCGCTGTCGGCGTTAACCTGCTGGGTGATGATGGTTATACCTTCTTCTTCGTTCTGTTGTCCATCTGTTCGATCATTTCCTTCCTGGCTGTAATTCCCATTCCTGAGGTAGATGCGGGAAAAAAGGAAGGTGAGCTGCAGGCTGAGCCTGTAAAAGCATAATAAGTTCCCCTGCATAGGGGGCGCCTAAGTTGAAGAATTAACGCATGAACATATAAAAGGATGAGAGTTATGAAGAAGGCAGCACTTTTTGGTATCTCTTTACTGTTGTTATCGCAGTTGAATGGCACAGCCGGTGCCGAAATTCTGAACGAGAAAGCCCTGCAGCTGGCAGCGGAAAATAATGCGCTGGCACAGGCAGATAAAAACGAACAAAAGAAGGATATTCCGCATAAGACGCTGGCGGATGTCAAGTCCAGCCATTGGTCTTATCAGGCGGTAAAGCAGCTCACTGAGGCGGGGCTGGTCGAAGGCTTTGATGATGGCATGTTCCATGGGGACAGGAATCTGTCCCGCTATGAAATGGCGGTTATCATTTCCCGCGCAATGGATAAGCAGGAACAAGCCGATGCCCAGCAAAAAATCATCATTCAGGCTTTGCAGGATGAATACAGCAAGGAATTGAAAAATATCGGGGCGCAGATTGAGGAACTGAAGCAAAAGGTAGACCGCGTGCAGTTCCATGGCTACTTTGGTACCCGTTATGATAATGTGCATGGCATGGCCGTGGCCAGTGATCCGATTATGAAGAAAACCACGCAGCTGTCGGTGGATACACAATATCATTTTGACAAGCATACCATGATTACCGTCAGTACGACCTTTAATCGCAGCTTCAAGTCGGAGCAGGCAGATTTTACCAATCTCGGCGCCCTGCAGTGGGTAGATTATAACAATAGAGGCTTTTCGCTGAAGGTAGGCCGTTATGCAACGACTATGGGCTATGGCCTGATGTTCAATGATGAAAAGATACAGGGCATTGAAATCGGCTATGGCAAAGGGAAGCGGCTTAGCGGACGTTTTACCTTGGCCCAGTACAAACCGGTGACTTCGATTGAAGCCGATACGGATAATGACTTTACCAACAATCTCAGCTCACACAATCTGCATCCGGCCCTGGTCAACAAGAACTTCTGGTCATTGGAACTGGATTATAAACTGACGCCCAAGACCAATGTGAAGGCCGTTTACCAGACTAAGCCAAACACCAGAAATGCAGCCTTCCCGTTTAAGAATTGGGAAAGTACGGGCACCCGATTTACAGAACTGGGCTTTGACCATCAGATTTGGAAGGATACTACGCTGACTGCAGATTGGGTTCATACCAATTCGGATGTAAGCAAGAATGCTTATAAAATACAGCTGCAATTTGGCAATCCCTGGCCACCAGTCAAAGGCAAGCATGCACACACATTGGCGTGGTATAATGCCCCGGCTGATGCCATGATTATCGGTGGTTCAGGCGGCATGATTGGTGATTATATCAGTACCCTGGGTGAAGGTTTCCGGGGCTGGGTGGCTGGTTATCAATGGTCACCGATCAACAATACGATTTTTGATGTGTTCTATATGTATGGCAGGACGGTTGATGCTTCTTGCCCTTATGGATATACGATTCCGGGCGGGGTGCGCAAGAAAATTTTCCGTTTGGACTTTGCCTTGCTGTTTTAATTAATGAAGAAAGATGGAATCCCTGATGAAGAACAAGATTGATTTACATGCAAATCCCTTTTACCTTACGGATGAGGATATCCGTTGGGTGGAAGAAACCAAAGAGAAAATGAGCACTGAAGAGAAAGTCGGCCAGCTCTTTTGCCCGATTGCTCCGGGGCCGGATAAGGAGGCCCTGCAGGAGGTCTTGAACACCCTGCACCCCGGCGGCATGATGTTCCGTGCCTTGCCGGGCAAGGAAATACAAGGAGCACAGCGCTATTTGCAGGAAAAATCGCCTGTACCGCTGCTGCTGGCGGCCAATCTCGAAGCGGGCGGCAACGGCGTGATGACGGAAGGCACATACTTTGGTTATCCCATGGAAATGGCTGCCACTGGCGATGAAATACATGCCTATCATTTGGGCAAGGTATCGGCGGCAGAAGGCAATGCCACGGGCTGCAACTGGGCGTTTTCCCCGATTGTGGATAGAAATGTAAATTATCTTAATCCGATTACCAATGTGCGCACCTATGGCGATGATACGGATACGGTTATTGCCATGAGCAAGGCGTTTACTAAAGGTGTGCAGGAAGAAGGTATGGCGGTCGCCATCAAGCACTTCCCTGGAGATGGCATGGACTATCGCGACCAGCATCTGCACCCGACCATCAATTCCTGCTCTGCTGAAGAATGGGATAATACCTATGGGGAAATCTATCGACAGCTGATTGCTGCCGGTGCAGAATCGGTCATGGTCGGCCATATCCTGCAGCCGGCCTGGCAGCAGAAAATCAATCCGGATTTAGCGCTGGAAGATTTACTGCCAGCAACCTTGTCACCGGAACTGTTGCAGGGACTTTTGCGGGAGCATTTGGGCTTTAACGGCCTGATTATCACAGATGCTACGCCGATGGGCGGTTTTACCAATGCGATGAGCCGCTGGGAGTCCGTGCCTCGTGCCATAGCAGCCGGCTGTGATATGTTCCTCTTTAACCGCAATATGGCAGAGGATTTCCAGTTTATGCTGGACGGGCTTAAAAATGGCCTTTTGACGGAGAAACGCTTAGATGAAGCTGTTACGCGGATTTTGGCCTTGAAAGCGCATTTAAAACTGCACCTGCGGCAGCAAAATAACACGCTGGTGCCGGAGAAATCGGCTTTGCAGGCGGTACTGGGCAGGAATGAGTTTACGGAATGGGCAGAAGATGCCGCAGACAAAGCGGCAACCTTGGTCAAGGATACGCAAAATGTCCTGCCCTTGAATCCTGCCACGCAAAAGCGTCTGCTCCTGTATGTCTTCGGTGATGAATGGGGCTATTTTGGCAACGGCAGTGCCAAGCTGTTCAAATCGCTGTTGGAGGATGCTGGCTTTACGGTGGATGTATTTGATAAAGAGGCTATGCGCTTTGCCTATATTGATATCAAACGTGCTGATATTGTGAAAAAGTATGATGCCGTTATCTACTATGCCAATATTGAGCCGGCCAGCAACAAGAGCACTCTGCGCATGGAATGGAACTGGCCGATGGCTTCCAATATGCCCTGGTTTATCCATGACCTGCCGGTTATCGGTGTGGCAACAGGCTCGCCGTATCTCTTGCAGGATATGCCTGCCTTAAAAACGCTGATTAACGGCTATACGGCAGCTCCGGCCATGCTTAAAGCCATTGTCAATAAACTGGTCGGCAAGAGTGAATTTGTGGGCAAAAGTCCGGTAGATCCCTTCTGCGGCATGTGGCAGACGAAATTTTGAGGTGAGATTATGCGATATGAAAATGTGATTTTTGATTTGGATGGCGTGCTGGTGTCTACGGACGAATACCATTATCAGGCATGGAAGAAAATTGCCGATGAAGAAGGCATTTATTTCGATAGAGCGATTAATAACCGCCTGCGGGGCGTATCCCGCATGGCGAGTTTGGAAATCATTTTAGAGCGGGCGGAAAAAAACTATACGCAGGCAGAAAAAGAGGAACTTGCCCAGCGGAAAAACCGTTATTATCAGGAACTCTTAGGGAATCTGACCATAGAGGATACCTTGAAAGGTGTGCGGGAAACCTTGGCTGGCTTGCGCAAAAACGCCGTGCATATCGCTGTGGGGTCATCGAGCAAAAACACCATGCGCATCTTAACGCAGGTCGGTTTGGAAAACGCTTTCGATGCCATTGCCGACGGTACGGAAATCACGCATAGCAAACCGGACCCGGAGGTTTTCCTGTTGGCTGCACAGAAACTGGGAGCCAAACCGGAGAACTGTCTGGTCGTGGAAGATGCACCGGCAGGCGTTCAGGCAGGTGTAAATGCCGGTATGCAGGTAGCCGGTATTGGTGAAGCGGCCAAAGTTTCACAGGCGGCTTATGCATTGCAGGAAATTCGTGATTTATTAAATATTGCTGTATGAGAAAGGACGATAATCCATGAGTAAGCTGCTTTTTCCGCAGAATTTTCTTTGGGGCAGTGCGACGGCCGCCCATCAGGTAGAGAGCATGAATATCCATTCTGACATTTGGGCGGAAGAACATGTGGAAGGTTCCATTTACAAGGATAAATCGGATCATACCTGCGACCATTATCAGCACTATCGGGAAGATATTGCCCTGATGGCGGGCGCAGGGCTGAAGGCCTATCGCTTCTCGATTGAATGGGCACGGATTGAGCCGCGGGAAGGTGAATTTCCTGCTGAGGCTATCGCGCACTATGCTGATGTGCTGGCTGCCTGTGAGGAACATGGAATCACTCCTGTGGTAACGCTGCATCATTTTACCAGCCCGCAGTGGCTGATGAAATACGGCGGCTGGAAGGGCGAGAAAACGCCGTATTACTTTGGCCGTTATGCCCGCTATGTGCTGAAATCCTTGGGAAAACATATTCCCTATATCATTACGATGAATGAGATAAACATTGCCACCATGCTCAAGCAGTTGTTTGCAGAATGGAATTTTGTGCCGCCCATCGGCATGGCCGCAGAAGGCTGGACGGCGCCGGAGTGGCGGGAGCAGGCAGCAAAGGCCTGTGGAACGGATTTGGAACATTATTTTACCATTCATATGGCCTCCGAGCCGGAACATATTGAAATCATCCGGCAGGCACATAATGAAGCGGTCAAAGCCGCGCGGGAGTTTGCGCCGCAGGCCAAAGTCGGCGTGAGCCTTGCTTTGTCGGATGTTTGTGCCGCTCCGGGCGGAGAACAGGTGGCGGAAAAAGTTTGGCAGAGCTACTTTGGCCAATACAAGGATATCTATATGAATGCCGATTTTGCGGCTGTGCAGAATTATGAGCGGGAAATCTATGATGCAAATGGTCGGGTGCCGCATGGTGCGGATGAAGAACTTACGGAATGCGGTTATCCCTATTGTCCGGAGGCAGTAAGTTCCGTCGTGCGTCGTGTGTATAAGGAAACAGGCTTGCCGGTCATGGTTACGGAAAACGGCATTGCCACGCAGGATGACAGCCGCCGCATTGATTTTATCCGTGAGGCGGTGACGGGGCTGCATGCAGCTGTAGAAGACGGAGTACCTCTGCTGGGCTATATCTATTGGAGCTCTATGGATAATCTGGAATGGGCCATGGGCTTTGACAAGCATTTTGGTCTGATTGCGGTGGACAGGCAGACCATGCACCGCAGAGTAAAGCCCAGCTGCCGGTATTTAGGGACGATTGCCCAAAATAATGGTTTGCTCAAGTAATCACAGCTTGCCTTATTTGATACTCTGTTATATGATTTAAAAAGAGTATCGAAGGGGTGTGATACAGATGAAACGAAGTGAGCGGATTTATCTCTATATAAAGGAACGTTCAGGGACGTTCAAGGGGAATAAATTATCCGGTCAGATTGGTTTTGATGCGCAGGAAATCGCTGATGAGCTGGATATCCTGCGCAATAATGTGTCCAAGGAACTAAACGAACTGCATCGGCAGGACAAGATTGTAAAATTTACCGGGCGGCCGGTGCGGTATTTTGACCGGGAAACGCTGGCCGAGCTGTTGGAGACAGAATTGGGGCAGGGACCATTGCAGTTCCGTGATGTCGAGGAGTGCAAGCGTCTGTTTGTCCGCAATGCGGAGGAGGAGGCCAATCCCTTTGCCCGCCTGATTGGTGCGGACAAGAGCTTGAAACGGCAGGTGGAACAGGGCAAAGCGGCGATTTTGTATCCGCCGGATGGGCTGCATACCTTGATAGTCGGGCAGACCGGTGTCGGCAAGACGCTCTTTGCCCATATGATGTTTGCTTATGGCAAGGCCATGCACCGTTTCGCCGAAGATGCGCCGTTTATCACGTTTAACTGTGCGGATTACTATAACAACCCGCAGCTCTTGATTTCCCATGTGTTTGGCCATATCAAAGGCGCTTTTACGGGGGCAGACAGTGCCAAAGCCGGCCTGGTGGAAGAAGCCGATGGCGGCGTCCTGTTCCTCGATGAAATTCATCGCCTGCCGCCGGAAGGGCAGGAAATGATTTTCTATTTTATGGATACGGGGACGTTTAACCGTTTGGGCGAAACCACCCGCAGCCGCAGGGCAAAAGTGCTGATTATCGGCGCGACAACGGAAGACCCGAAATCGGCTTTGACCAAGACCTTTGTACGGCGTATCCCGAACATCATCACCATCAAGCCGCTTTCGGAGCGTACCTTGGAGGAAAAGCTGGATATCCTGAAACTGTTGTTTATGGAAGAAGCCCAGCGGGTGAAAAAACCGGTACGCATCAGCGTGGAAGCGGTGAAGGCCTTGATTGGCAGTATTGGCAGCGGCAACGTGGGGCAGCTGAAATCCAACATCAAATTGCTCTGCGCACAGGCGTTTTTGAATGGCATCGATAATCCCAGCTTTATCGAAGCGGATTTTCGGATGCTGCCGCCTGGTGTACGGGACGGTTTGCTGACGTTATCGGCCAACCGGCAGGCGCTTGCCGAACTTACCCAATATGTCAGCGAACCTTTGCTGGTATCTCCTCCGGGAGGAAAGTTCAAGCTTGATGATGAGGGCAGCCGCGAGGGCTTTAATCTCTATCAGGTGGTCGAAAATAAGGTGGCTTTGCTGAAAGGCGAGGGCATCAGTGATGACCTGATTAAACAGATTGTGGCTACAGACGTAAATGTTTATGTCAAAGACCTATATAATAAGAAGCATTCGGTCAATATGACCACCCGGGAGCGGCTCTTGAAAATCGTCGATGAAGCTTTGGTCGACTTTTCTGAGCAGATTTCCCTTTATGTGCAGAAACGATTGAATCGCAGCTATCGTGACCGGTTCCTCTATGCGTTCAGCCTGCATCTGTCGGCTTTTTTGAAGCGGGTCAAGGCGCATGAAGCCATTCCTTATACGGAAATCGAGGGGGCTATTCCTCAGGACTCTGACTATATGCGGATGGCAGAAGAAATCGGCGTGCTGATTGAACAGCACTATCATGTGACGGTGCCCCGTGCGGAAATTGAGTATATTGCTCTGCTATTGGAGTCGGCTGAAGATGATGAACTGGAAGAGAAAATTATCATTCTGGTGGCTACGCATGGCAAGAACACGGCCAGTTCCATGGTGGAGGTGGCGAAAAGGCTGTTCAGCTCTACGGATACCAATATCATTGCCATTGATATGCCGCTGGAGGTCAATCCGCAGGAAGTGTTGGAGCAAACGGCGGCCATGCTCAAGGGGATGGAGTGCCAGAAGGGGGTTCTTATCTTAGCAGATATGGGCTCGTTATGTAATATCGGTGCGCTTTTGGCTGAGCGGCTGAAGATTCCTGTGCGCACATTGGATATGGTTTCGACACCGTTGATACTCGAAGCTATGCGCAAGGTGGATATTGCCGGGATGGATTTGGAGAGTATCTATGAATCGCTGCTGAACTTCAAAGGCTATGAGGCGGTTGATACACATGAAGGTCCTGTTAATACACAGGAAGCGATTGTGACGATATGCTCGTCCGGGCATGGTGCTGCCATGAAGATAAAAGCTTTGGTCGAGGACGTATTGCGCCATGCCGGGCGGATAATCGAAGTCATTCCCGTAGGCGTACTGCATCTGGATGACCGGCTGGCAGAAATTGCCAAGGAATACCGCATAGTAGCAGCGGTAGGCATGAAGAAGCCGGCCATGAATGTGCCGTTTATTCCCTTGGAACAACTCATCGACGGAGAAGGGGAGCGCCTGCTGACGGAATTGGTCTTTAACAGTGAATCGGCTCTTGAGTCGCGGATTCCACAAGGAGAAGGCAAGGGCAATATGGTTGTCCAGCGTCTTTGTGAGGAGTCTTTGCAGCGTTTTCTTACCTATTTAAATCCCGCCAAGATTATGAGCGTACTGTTGGAATTTGATAAGTCGCTGGAAAAGGACTTGCAGTTAAAACTTTCCAATCCTTTGCGGGTGCGGCTGTTGGTACACTGCGGCTGTGCTTTGGAGCGGGTAGTAACCCGCAGTCCGCTCGTCTACAAGGAAGATAAGTCGCTGGTCGATAAAAAGAAACTGATGGCTTTGAAAAAAGCCGCACAAATCTTTGACGAAACTTTAAAATTACGTTTTGACGAAGATGAATATTATTTTATGGCGAATATGCTGTGATACAGTTCATACACTATGACAATGACATTTGTCATAGTGTATTTTTTTTATCGTGATGGAGGTCATTTTGTATAATAGAGTATCGGAAAGTGTATTGAAGTGTATCAAAATAATACTTATAGTATCATAAAGCAAAAACTTTTATGAAAAATAAGTGAAAAACACGGGTGAAACAAACGAAAAGATAAAATTTCGTTTTTGATACACAAAGTTGGCATGCTTCTTGCATTATATAGGGGCGTAAGGCAAAAAAAGCCAAAAACGTTCAAATTCAACCATAAATGTTAATTTTGGGGAAATTTTTAGGAGGTAGAGAGAATGTTTGGTATTGTTGTTGGTACGCACGGTATCTTCGCTGAAGAACTGGTTCGTTCTTGCGAAATGATCTGCGGTGAGCAGAAAAATGTAGCTGCGGTTACACTGGTTCCTGGTGAAGGACCGGATGATGTGGTGGCCAAGTATGAAGCGGCCATCAAGGATCTGGATTGTGAGGATGGCGTGCTCTTCCTGAATGACCTGTTCGGTGGCAGCCCCTACAATGCAGCTTGCCGTCTGGTGATTAGCAATGAGAAATATGGCATCGTGACCGGCGTGAACCTGCCCATGCTCATTGAGATGTGCAGCGCTCAGCTGGCTGATGATGGTTCGGATATCAAGGCTCTGATGGAGCGTGCTGTAGAAGCAGGCAAGAGTGGTTTGCAGACATTCCATGCCAGCCAGATTGCCGATGATGAGGAGGAGGATTTATAATGAATATCGTACTTGCAAGAATTGATGACCGTCTTATCCATGGTCAGGTAGCTACTGTTTGGTCCAAGGTTACGGGTTGCACCCGCATCATCGTCTGCGATGATGAAGTCGCAAAAGACACGATCCGTGCAACGCTCCTGAAGCAGGTTGCTCCGGCTGGCATCAAATCCCACGTTGTTGACCTCGAAAAGGCTGTTCGCGTATACAACAACCCGAAATACGAAAATGAAAAATGCCTGCTCCTGTTCACGAATCCGACCAGCGTGCTCTACATGGTAGAACATGGCGTGGATATCAAGAGTGTCAATATCGGCGGCATGAGCTTCCATGAAGGCAAGCATCAGATTACCGGTGCTGTTTCCGTAGA
The DNA here is from genome assembly GCF_000424065.1 of Selenomonas ruminantium subsp. ruminantium ATCC 12561. Classification (GTDB taxonomy): domain Bacteria; phylum Bacillota; class Negativicutes; order Selenomonadales; family Selenomonadaceae; genus Selenomonas_A; species Selenomonas_A ruminantium. Next base: position 30,454 of record NZ_AUJE01000015.1, on the reverse strand, counting down.
CGACCAGGATATCGAATCCTTCAAGAAACTGAATGAAAAAGGCATTGAACTGGAAATCCGCAAAGTTGATACGGATAAGAAAGTTATGCTGATGGATGTCCTTAAATAATTGGCCGTATTTTTGCGACGGCGGGCTGGGGTGTATGACAGCTCGCCACCGCAGGATTTTCATAATGGAGGGAATATATAATGGGCACTATGCAAGTTTTGCTAATCTTTATCTTCGCCACGATTGCGGGTATGGGCTCCTGCCTCGATGAATTTCAGACGCATCGTCCCCTGATTGCGTGCACCGTTACTGGACTTATCTTAGGCGATATGACCACTGGTATTATCATTGGCGGTACTTTGGAAATGATGGCTCTGGGCTGGATGAACATCGGTGCAGCTATCGCTCCGGATGCTGCTCTTGCTTCCGTAATTTCCACGATTCTCGTTGTTGCCAGCCATCAGGATGTGGCAACGGGTATTGCTATCGCAATGCCGCTGGCAGCTGCTGGTCAGGTTCTGGCTATCATTTGTAAGACGATTTCCGTAGTATTCCAGCACAAAGCTGATGATTATGCTGAAGAAGGCAACCTCTTCGGTATTGACCTCTGTAACTATGGTGCACTCATTCTGCAGGGTCTGCGCGTTGGTATCCCCGCACTGCTCGTTGCTATGACGGTTGGTACGGGCGCTGTACAGGATATGCTCAATGCTATTCCGCCTGTTATTTCCGGTGGTTTGCAGGTTGCCGGCGGTTTCATCGTAGTTGTTGGTTATGCAATGGTTATCAACATGATGGGCGCACAGTATCTCATGCCGTTCTTCTTCCTCGGTTTCGTTGTAGCTGCTTTCACGGATTTCAACCTGGTTGCTCTGGGCGTTATCGGTCTCGTTTGCGCTGTGGTTTACATTCAGCTTAACCCGAAGTATCAGGAAGTTGCTGCTGCTCCGGCTGCTGCCGCTGCTGCAAGCTCCAGTGACCTTGATGACGAACTGGACTAATCTCGTGTTAATCAGCAACTAGAGGAGGATAATATAATGGAAAAGAAGATTACTTCTAGCGACTTTTTCTGGACTTTCGTCCGTTCTAATTTCCTGCAGGCTTCCTGGAACATGGAACGTATGCAGGGCCTGGGCTACTGCTTCGGCATGGTTCCCATTCTGCGCCGCCTTTATGAAGGTGAAGAACTCAAAAAGGCAATCAAACGTCATCTGGAATTCTATAACACGCAGCCGTTCGTAACTGCTCCGATTATCGGTATCACGGCCGCTCTCGAGGAAAAGAAGGCTAATGGTGCAGACATTCCCGACGGTGTTATCAACGGTATCAAAGTTGGTATGATGGGCCCTCTGGCTGGTGTCGGCGACCCGATTTTCTGGGGTACGCTCCGTCCGATTACCGCTGCTCTCGGTGCTTCCTTCGCACTGACCGGCAGCATCATCGGTCCTATCCTGTTCTTCGTTCTCTTTAACCTCATCCGTATTGGTGTTCGTTGGTACGGCATTAAGTACGGTTATGCAAAAGGTACGGACATCGTACAGGATATCGCTGGCAACAAGCTCCAGAAGATTACGGAAGGTGCTTCCATTCTCGGTCTGTTCGTCATGGGTGCGCTCGTTAACAAATGGACTTCGGTCAACATTCCGGTAGTCGTTTCGGAAATTACCAATGCCAAAGGCGAACATGTGGTAACGACGGTTCAGGGTATCCTCGACCAGCTTATGCCGGGTCTTGTACCTCTGCTCATGACCTTTGCCTGCATGGCTCTGCTGCGCCGCAAGGTCAACGCAATCTGGATTATCTTCGGTCTCTTTGCTCTCGGTATCGTTTGCTATGCTCTGGGCATCATGAGTGTGAAATAATTTCCTGAAATACGAAGCCTTCCCCGCTTGGGGAAGGCTTTAATATTTTCCGAACAAATTGCGTGTAAATACTTTACATTTACAGGATACTTGCGTAAAATAATAGGCAGGTATGCTATAGATTGATAGTGTTAGTTATGGATTTCTATATAGGAGAGATGTTTGCATGATTAAAAAAGCAATTGCCGTAATGACCTCTGGCGGCGACAGCCCGGGGATGAATGCGGCTGCCCGCGCCGTAGTCCGCACTGCCCTGCATGAAGGGGTGAAGGTCTATGGTATCTATGATGGTTACGCCGGTATGATTGATGACAATATCGTAGAACTCACCAGCCGCAGCGTGGCGGATATGATTCAGCGCGGCGGTACTTTCCTGGGAACGGCTCGCAGCATGGAGTTCAAAACGCCTGAAGGCCGTAAGAAGGGCTTTGACAATCTGGTGAAGCGGGGCATTGAGGGTCTGGTCATCATCGGCGGTGACGGTTCCCTGACTGGCGGCTCTCTCCTGTCCAAGGAAACGGGTATGCCTATCGTAGGTCTGCCGGGCACGATTGATAACGATGTATGGGGCATGGATTACACCATCGGCTGTGATACGGCTGCCAACACCATCGTGGATGCCATCAACAAGCTGCGCGATACGGCGTCAGCCCATCGCCGCATCATGCTCGTAGAAGTTATGGGCCGCAACTCCGGCTGGCTCGCGATGATGGCCGGTATTGCCGGTGGTGCAGAATACGTTCTCGTACCGGAAGTGAAATATGACCTCGATGAAATCTGCCATGAGCTCAAGGCCATGTATGATGCTGGTAAGCGTTACAGCATTATCGTAGTAGCAGAAGGTGCTGGTTCGGCTGTTGGTCTGGGCAAACTGGTTGAGGATAAGACGGGTATTGATACCCGTGTATCCGTACTCGGTCATATTCAGCGCGGTGGTTCCCCGACCATTGAGGACCGTATCAAGGCTTCGATGCTGGGCGAAAAGGCAGCACTGGCCATCATCTCCGGTGCGACCAATGTGGTCTTTGGCTTCAACGAAGGCAAGGTTGTCGGCGTAAATCTCTTTGACGCGGTAAACAACACTAAGACGCTGAATCCGGAATTGGTCAGACTCGCCCGCGTGCTGGCTTAAGCGGAAACATATACAGTAAAATAATAAAGCTCTATCGGTTTTCCGGTGGAGCTTTTTGACAAGAGGGGGGATACGCTTGCAGGTTAAATCAGCAGAATGGTATACGGCTGTTGCTTTGCGTGGGCTGTTCCCTCTCTTTTTGCTATTATTTTTATGGCTGGTGCCGGCCAGCGCTCTGGCCGCTGAACTGGAAGGTCAATGGTATTGGCAGGCCGAGGAAGGTGCAGAGTGGTACCCGTTTGATTTTCCCCATACGCCGCCATTGGATAGTCGTGAGGGCAAAGTCTGGCTGAAAACCACTTTGCCGGACGTTTTGCCTCGCGATGCCTCATTGCTCCTGCAGGTTCATGATCAGGCTTTTGAAATCTGGCTGGAGAACGAATGCATCTATAAGTATGGCGAACTGCGGCCGGCTTTTATGGCTTATGGACAGCGCTGGCATATCGTTGCATTGCCGGCTGAAAGTGCTGGCAGGGAATTGCGGATTCACGCCTATTCGCCGGCAGACCAAAGCCGGGGATATTTTGGCAAGATATGGCTGGACAGTGATGTAGACCAGGTGCTGCGTCTTTTTCGGCAGGATATACCGTATTTGATGAACATCCCCCTGACAGGATTTTTGTTGGTACTGATTTTGATCTATGCCGGCGGCCCTGCAGCGCCTAAACGGCTTTACAAATCCTTTATTGCCTTTATGACGGCATTTTTGGTCTGGCTGGTCTGTGCGGCCAATTCCAGGCAATATTTGCTCGATGCACCTGTTTTATGGCGGTTCCTTATGCAATTATCGGAATATTTATTGCCGCTTTTGGCCAATATCGTCATTTTTCAGGTGGTGGACAGGAAGGGCAAACGGCTGGTGCGCTGGACAGTATTGGCTTATGCGCTGCTGCTGATTGGGGTATTGGCTGCGGAACTGCTGGGCTTTAATGGCATGAGCAGGGGGCTGGCTGCATTTTATATCCTGCTGCCTGTGCTGGAACTGGTGGCGTTATATGCAATCATTCGTTCTGTGCGCTATGGCAATATGTACGCCAAGGCAGTGTCTGTGCCGCTGTTGTTTATGGCGGGTGCCGGCACGATTGACGGCATATCCATGTATCAGCACTGGTATGTGCTGGATGGCTATGTGCTGCCGTACACAACCTTATCCCTGTGCGTGTTTGCAGCCTTTATCGTGCGCCATCAGATAAAGCGGGAACGCATGCTGATGACCCGGGAGGAGGGGCTCAAGCAGGAAGTTACGCAGGCTATCGAAAAAGCGACAACGGATAATCTGACCAAATGCTACAATCGCAATAAGCTGGAAGTGGTGCTGGCAGCAGAAATCTTGCAGCATAAAAACGAGGAAGAACCCTTTTCCCTCATCATGATGGATATCGATTTTTTCAAACGGATTAACGATAACTATGGGCATGAGGTGGGGGATGTGGTACTGGCCGGTTTTGCGGAAACCGTCCGGAAAAATATCAAGAAAAAAGATGTATTTGTGCGTTGGGGCGGGGAGGAGTTTATCATTCTTTTCCATCATTGCACCGGAGATGAGGCCATGATGATTGCCGAACGGCTGCGTTCCAAGGTGGAAGATACGCCACTGCATGAGGGGAATATTCATATTACCAGCAGCCTGGGCGTGGCTTCCTGGCATGGAGCAGAAGATACCGAGGCACAACTGCTGAAACGGGTAGATGAGGCACTCTATATGGCTAAACGGACGGGGCGTAACCGGGTTTGCCGGGAACCGAAGACCAATATGCACTGGTTCAAGAACCTCTATAGTGATGATGAAACTGAATAAAGAGACGTAAGACCTTGCCTGATTAGCAGGAAAACATTACGATATTGCCTAATATATATAGTGAGCAGATTGGTGAGGTGAAGGAGGCATGGAGCTATGAAACGGATAGGTGTAATGGTGCTATGCCTTCTTTGTATGCTTATGGGGCTGCTGCCCTGTGAGGCTGCGGTTATTGGCGACGATTGGCAGTATCTCACTTCGGAAAGTCAGGGGAAATGGAAGTACTTTGATTTTGGCAGCTTTCAATCGCCTATCCCGGGGAAAAATCAGGAAGTCTGGCTGGAAGTATCCATGCAGCCTACAGAGCCATGGAAAAATACATTGCTTTTTTCGCTTGATGGACAGGCTGTAGAAGTTTTTGTCGATGGCAGCAAGATTTATGCCGATGGCAATTTTGGCCCACAATTTTTAGGGCATGGAAAAAAATGGCACATGGTGGAGCTGCCTTATGTGCCGCATGAGACCATGCTGCTCTTTCATTTGTATGCGGACTTCCCACATCAGTTGGGCGTGTTCAAAAATTTTGTGGTGGATACTCAGCAGGCTCAGGCAAGACGGGTTTTTGCGGTGGATTTTCCCTATGTTATTGCGCTCCCCGTGGCGGTGCTGCTGAGTATGGTTACACTGATGTATATGTTTAATCGGCCAAAACAGCGGTGCTTGAATGTTAAACTGCTGACGTTGTTGCTGCTGATGTCGCTATGGACAGTAAGCCTGTCCAATGTTAAGCAATTTTTGTGGGACGCACCGGTAATCTGGCGGTTTTTGGAAAATTTCATTTGTTATCTGTTACCGGTGGCGGCCAATTCCATTATCGTGGAAATTCTCGATGAAGATTTGCGTTTGTCGGTAAAACGTGTAGTGAAGGGTTATGCGGGATTGGCGGCACTGGCTTTGAGCCTGGAATTGGCAGGATTTGACGGGCTGCTGGTGTGCCGCCAGCTGCTCTATGCTGCGGTGCTTTGTTTGCAGGCTGTTGTCTTCCGTAATCTATGGGAAGCGATTAAGCGCGGGCGTGTATATGCAAGATTTGCCATGGTGCCGATGATTGTTATGGGCGTACTCGGGATAGCTGATGGTGTGCTTTTGTATCTGCATTTTTGGCGTTGGCATGTCTATTTGCTGCCTTTGGGCATTTATGCCTGCATCAGCTTTGTGGTCTGCATGGTGCGGGAGCAGGTTATCCGGGAACGGGAACTGGAGGCGCATGCAGAGGAACTGCTGGCAGAAATTGCTGCTACAATGGCCAAGGCGGAGATGGACGAGCTGACAGGCTGTCGCAACCGGGGGGCTTTTGAGGATTTTATCCGGCAGAAAATCGCGGCAGGCAAGGAATTTTCGCTCATCATGCTGGATATTGATTATTTTAAGAACGTCAATGACACGTATGGGCATGAGGCAGGAGACAGGGTGCTTTATCAGTTCGGTGAGCTGGTGCGTTCGCAGTTGACGGGAAAACAGGAATTTTTCCGCTGGGGCGGGGAAGAATTTGTGGTCTATTGTCCCGGCTTTAAGCGGGAGCAGGCGCGGGCGCTGGCTGAGCGCATCCGTCATCAGGTGGAAGTGCACCAATTTTTCCGGCATCAGCAGATTACAGTCAGTGCCGGAGTGGCGCAGTGGTATGATGGAAATGACAGTCAGGTGGGCATTTTCCGCCGTATGGACGATGCTCTGTATGCGGCAAAATGCAATGGGCGCAATCAGGTAGTTACCGAATAGGAAGAAGGAGGCAGAGCGGCTTGGCAAAAATCATATATGGACTGTTGCTCTGCCTGGGTCTGTGGCTGGCTGGAGCAGATGGCAGCACGGCGGAAGCTGCGCAATTTGAAACACAATGGCGTTATTATGAACTTACCCAGCCCCTGCCTGCCGGGCAGAGTGTACCGGAATTTGTACGGCAGCATGTCAGCGATTGGCCGATATGGGATAAGGAAAAGCGGCCTGTTTTTAGCCCGGGAATAGAACGGTTGTTGCTGGCAGTGCCGGTACAGGATTTGGACCCGCAAAAAAGAGTGCTACTCTTTATGACGGCGAAACAGGCAGTGCGCATGTGGCTGGGGGAGGAATTCTTCTTTGCCAAAGGGAATTTTCAGCCCCATCGTTTTGATGATGGTTCACAGCCGTATATGCTTTCGTTGCCGGAATTTTCCGGAGAGCAGCTGCTGGTGATGGAGCTTTATGCCAATTCACCAAGGGATTTAGGCTGGTTCAGCATGTTTTCCGTGGATACGGAGCAGGCGCAGATGGCACAGCTGTTTTTTTCGGATGTTCCTCTGGTACTGGCCTTTCCTGTGGCGGTGGCCATAATCTTCATCATGTTTCTTTATTACTACTTCAATCATCCGGGATGGAAACGGCTCTATGGCTATATCATTCTTTTTATGGTGATATTTGCATTTTGGATTGTCTGTGCCTCTAATGTGAAAAGCCTATTTTGGGACTGGCCTGTTTTTTGGTGGTATGGTTTGAGTGTGCTGGCTTATCTGCTGCCCATTGCAGCGAATCTGATTCTGGCCAGTCTTTTAGAGGATAAACCTTATGCCCGCATGAACTATGTATTGGCGGCAAATATCGGTCTGTTTGTGCTGGCGATGAGCGGGGAGCTTATAGGGCTGCATACCATGAATGGCCTTATGGGAGTGTTTTACATCTTGTTGCCCGTATGCGAGGGCTGGGCTATGTTCTGGTGTATAAAGGCGGCGCGGCAGGGAGATGTCCTGTGCCGGACGGTGCTTTTGCCTACGGCTGTTTTTACGCTGTTGGGCGTTTTTGATGGTATGGGCGGACGTTATCATCTTCTTCCCTGGCATGTATATCTGACGCCGTTGGGCGTTTATGCTTTTTTGTATTTTGTGATCATCATTTTGCGGGAACAGGTGCGCCATGAGAAAAATCTGCTGCGGCGGACTGTGGGGCTGGAGAAAGAAGTGGCTGCTGTTCAGCGCAAATCCGAGACCGATGCGCTTACGGGGTGCTGGAATCGCAACAAACTAAAAGAACTACTGGCAACCGCAGTGGCGGTGGCCCGCAAGACAGGAAAGCCTTTTGGCCTGCTGATGATGGACATTGATTTCTTTAAGAAAATCAACGATAGTTATGGACATGATACGGGGGATGCTGTTTTGCGCAGTTTTGCCACTGTCGTACGGCAGCTCTTGGACAATGAATCCGACTGCATTCGGTGGGGGGGAGAAGAATTCCTCGTGCTTACCAATATCCAAACTTTACCGGAATTGCAGGCACTGGCAGAAAAGATTCGTCTGCAGGTTGAGCAAAAACCTATGGCCGGACATAAGATAACCTGTAGTTTGGGGCTTACACTGTGGCAAACGGATTCCGATACCACAGCCGAGCTGTTTAAACGCGTAGATGAGGCACTTTATCAGGCTAAGAAAAGTGGTCGCAATAAAGTGGTTGTGGGGGAGTAACCAAAAATACCTGCTTACTGTTTTGAGCAATGTAAGCAGGTATTTTTATATTGTTTTTTTTTATAGCAATGAGCCGGGATATTTCAATGTAGCAAAGTAATCATCGATTGTTTGGGCGCGGCGGATGAGCTCGATATTGCCATCTTCGCGGAGCAGGAGTTCAGCACACCAGAGCTTGCCGTTGTAGTTGAAGCCCATGGAGCTGCCATGCGCTCCCGTGTCGTGGATAATCACGATATCGCCGACATTGATTTCCGGCAGCTTACGGTCGATAGCAAACTTGTCGTTATTCTCGCAGAGGGAGCCGGTTACGTCATATACATGGTCAAGCGGAGCATCTTCCTTGCCGGCGACCGTGATATGATGGTAAGCACCGTACAGGGCCGGGCGCATGAGGTTGGCCATGCAGGAATCCAGACCGATATAGTCTTTGTAGGTATGCTTTTCGTGCAGGACGGTGGAGACCAGCCAGCCCGCGGGGCCGGTCATGGCGCGGCCGCTTTCCGTCATAATGGCCGTATTGCCGAGCCCGTGAGGCACCATCATTTTGTCGTAAAGCTGATGTATGCCTTCGCCGATTTCCTGCAGGTTCAGCGGTTCTTCTTCCGGGCGATAGGGAATGCCAAAGCCGCCGCCGAGATTGACAAATTCAACTGTGATGTCCAGTTTTTCCTTGAGCTCAATGGCCAGTTCAAACATCAGGCGGGCCGTGAGCAGAAAGGCCTCGGTACGGCGCTCATTGGAAGCGACCATCGTGTGCAGGCCGAAGCGTTTGACGCCCTTTTCCTTGGCACGGCGGTAGCCTTCCAGCATCTGCTCGTGAGTCAGGCCGTATTTGGCTTCCGTGGGCTGGCCGATGATATCGTTGCCTTCCACTTCATCACCAGGATTATAGCGGAAACAGAGCACCTTGGGGAGTCCGGCATGCTTTTCCAAATAGTCGAGATGAGTGATATCGTCCAAATTGATGATGGCACCAAGCTCTACGGCTTTTTGGAATTCGTCGGCGGGCGTGTCGTTGGAAGTCAGCAGGATTTCTTCGCCCTTTAATCCTGCGGCTTCGGAAATCAACAGTTCGGCCAGACTGCTGCAGTCGGTACCGGCGCCTTCCTCGTGAAGAATCTGCACAATGCGGGGATTGGGCAGGGCTTTGACGGCAAACTGCTCGTGAAAGGCCGGTGCCCAGCTAAAAGCGGACTGCAAGGCGCGGATGTTTTCGCGAATGGCTTTTTCTTCGTATATATGGAAGGGGGTAGGGAATTTCTGGATGACTTCGTGTAGCTTGTCAGCGGACAAAGGGAAATATTTTTTACTCATCGCTTTCCTCCTTGTGATAGAGAGAATGATTATTAGCTGTAAATTTGTAACTTATTATAACAGGAGGGTATACTATTGTCAATTATTATATACACTCTGTTATAAGAAAATGTGGGCTTGATTAGCAGAATCCGGTCTGGTTATGCTATACTAGGACAATGGAGGTTTTTCGATGGATAAAGCAATACTTTTGGGAATACAGGAATATATACGCAACGATTATCTGACGCCGGTCATGCTGTTTGTCAGCGCTATCGGCAGTTTCGGTGCCGTATGGCTGTTTATGGCGATGCTGCTGGCCTTTCGGCGGAGCAGCCGGGGACAGGGAATTCTGTTGCTCATCTCGATACTGTTCTGTGGTGGTGTGGGGGAATGCATAAAGCATGTGGTCATGCGTCCCCGCCCTTTTTTGCAAATTCCCGACCTTATGTTGTTAGGACCTTTGCCCCGTTCGTTTTCCTTTCCTTCTGGGCATACAGTCTGTGCTTTTGCGCTGGCCTTTATCGTTTGGCGTCTGCATCGCGGCTGGGAGCGTGTTTTGGTCATGGCCTTGGCGGTCGTGATGGCCTTTTCCCGCCTTTATCTGGGCGCACATTACCCTACAGATGTGCTGGCTGGCGTGGTGGTCGCCTATTTGGGCAGTGCTTTTGTATGGCGTATGTGGAAGAAAATCGGTCAAGTGATTGGCGTTGGTTGAATGGGGCACAAAAGCGTGAGGAGAGATGAAGAATATGGCGCAGACAAAACCGCCTAAAAGTGCGTTGAAGCGGCTGGCGGAGTTGGAAGGTAAATGCCTGGACTTGGAAAATCAACTGGCTGTCGTGCAGGCTGAACGCAACAATTATAAGGAAAAGTACGAAGATATTTTGGTGGAAAATATTCGCCTGCAGGACAGCTTAAAAGAAATTCGAGAGCGTCTGCGCCGGCATGAGCCGATAGAGCCGCAGCCTGTGGAAGAAATTGCCGAAGAAGCAGAGGAAGAAGTCGAGGAAGTTCCCGTGGACTGCTTTGCTGACCTGCCCTTGAAGGTGGCGGTCATCGGGGGCACAGATGCCTGGCAGGCAAAAGTGGCGGAGCGCCATCCCGGCTTTAAGATTATTGGCAGCAGCAAGAATTTTGACCGGGATAAGCTTGCCGGTACGGATATCCTCGTCATCAATACCAATGCCGTATCCCATGCCTGTACGCAGAAGGCCAAGGGCGAAGTTGACAGGGGCACGGAGATACTCATTATCTCTAGTAACAATCTGGAGATTTTGGATAAAAAAATTCAGACATTGCTCATGTAAAAGATTTTGAAAAAAATCTCAATCATCTATTGATTTTCATTCTCAATAATGCTATATTATATACAGGCTTTCGTTAAAGCTCTCCTAAAATATAATACACAGCAAAGCACCCCTTCGTACTGCTCATGCGAAGGGGTGCTTTGTTTCTATTATCAATGTTCATGCGAGGGGGCACAGGTACTTACTTTGTGGCAGTCGCGCAAATGACTCACATGGGGACTTTTGCCTGTTTAGCTGCTTGCGCCGGTTACCACGGCGCGGCTTTCAGCGAGGTATTTAGTGGAGCAGCTTTGTGAGCCAGCCTGCGGCAGTGCGCTCATTGCCACAAAGCAAGCACCTGTGCCTATGGCTGTCAATTTGCTTTGAAGTATGACTGGGTTTGTGGTAACATTAGAAAATAGATTACGGAAAGAGGGGTTAATATGCGCAGGATTCTTACGTTTTTGAAGCTGTTCCGCTATGATTTGCTCGTGATGCTGGTGGCGCTTAAGCATCGGGATACGCCCCGGAATTTGAAGGGGCTGCTGATAGCGGCGATTATATATCTGATCAGTCCGATTGACCTTATACCCGATGCCATTCCCTTGGCGGGAGTTATTGATGATGCGGTGATTGTGCCGGCGGCGGTTATGGGGCTTACGAATATGCTGCCTTCACATGTGCGCTATCAGGCAGAAGCGCAGGCCGGGAAAATGCTGCGCTATATGCCGGCCATTCTGTTTACGGCAACGCTCTTTGTCATCTGTTGGCTGGGGCTGGTTATCTATGGTTTGTATCGGTTGATTTTTTGAGTAGGAGTAAGGAAAATTGCGTTTATATATTGCCGAAAAACCCAGCATGGGGCGGGAAATTGCCAAATGCTTAAAGGGGCCTGTGCGCCGCTGCGACGGTTATCTCGAAACCGGGGAAGGGGTCGTGACCTGGCTCTTTGGCCATATCCTGCGCCAGGCAGAACCGGATGAATACGACCCGAAGTATAAAAGATGGCGGGCCGAAGACCTGCCGATTATCCCGCAGGAGTGGAAGCTTTTTGTCGATAAATCCTGCGAAAAGCAGTTTGCTATCGTCAAGGGACTCATTGAGCGCTGTGATGAAATCGTCCATGGCGGCGACCCTGACCGTGAAGGGCAGCTGTTGGTGGATGAGGTGCTCGACTATCTAGGTAATAAAAAGCCGGTCAAGCGAATTTTGTTGAACGCCTTAGATGAAGCGAGCATCAAGAAGGCCAATGCCAATCTGCGGGAGAACAGCGAGTTCTTTAATCTCAAGCAGTCGGCACTAGCGCGGGCGCGGGCAGACTGGCTTATCGGCATGAACCTTTCGCGGGCCTATACGCTGGCGGCAAGGCGGGCGGGGCATGATAAACTGGTGCTGCCCATTGGCCGGGTCAAGACGCCGACGCTTTCTTTGGTCGTACGCCGGGAACGGGAGATTGAAAATTTTAAGCCCGTCGATTACTATACAATCAAGGCCGAGTTTGCCCATGAAAATGGCCGTTTCACGGCGCAGTGGAAGCCTAAGGATACCATGGCGGGGCTGGACAGCGAAAACCGCCTGATTGATAAGAAAATCGCCGAGGCGAAGCTCGCAGAATTTCAGCAGGAGCCGCGCGAAGGCGTAATCTCGGCTTACCAAAAGACGAAAAAGCAGGAGCCGCAGCCCCTGCCCTTTTCCCTGTCCTCCTTGCAGGTTTTGGCGGGCAAGATGTTTGGCTATGCGCCGCAGGTCGTACTCGATACGGCGCAAAAGCTCTACGAGAAAAAACTCACCACCTATCCGCGTTCCGACTGTGAGTATCTGCCAACCAATCAGTTTGGCGATGCTGTGAAAATCATCACCAATCTGGCACAGGCCGGAGACGAACGGCTGGCGGGCTGGACGAACGGCGTAGATACGAAAAGCAAAAGCCGGGCCTGGAATGACAAGAAGATTTCGGCCCATCATGCCATCATTCCCACTACGGTCAAGGCGAACATGCAGACTATGACCACCGAGGAGCGTAATCTCTACTTCCTGATTGCCCGTGGCTATATGGCGCAGTTCTATCCGGTGCACCTTTACGACCAGACCAAGGTGGAGGTTACGTATAAGGAGGAACTGTTCACGGCCAGTGGCCGCACGGAGCGAGATTTGGGCTGGAAAATCATGTACCAATCCGCGAAGAAAAAGGCGGCTGACGAGGACAGCGATAACGAAAACGACAGTGAGGAAAGCGACGGCACCCTGCCCGTGATGAAGAAAAAGGATAATGTCACCTATGAAAAGGGCGATATTATTCAGCGGGCCACCAAACCGCCGGTGCGCTTTACCGAGTCCACGCTGCTTGCGGGCATGAAGGAAATCCATAAGTATGTGAAGAATCCCGAAGCCAAAAAGCAGTTAAAGGACGTCTACGGCATCGGTACCGAAGCTACGCGCGCGACCATTATCGAGGATTTGGTCAAGCGCAAGTTCATGCAGAAACAGGGCAAGAAAAAATACCTTGTGCCCACGCCGGCGGCCTATCTTCTGGTTGATGCCCTGCCTGACGAAATGACCTATCCCGATTCTACGGCCATCTGGGAGGATAAGCTTCATTCCATGTCCGAAGGGGACGGCACCTTAGCCGAATTTTTGACCGGTCAGATTGAATTTACCAAAAAACTCTGCGCTAAGGCGGGCAATGCCCAGATGGAAGTCACGGGGGATAATGTCTGCCCGCGCTGCCATAGCGGCGTGTTGACCCAGCGCAAAGGCAAGAACGGCCTGTTCTGGGGGTGTTCAAACTACCCGAAATGCCGTATGACCTGCAACGACAAAGATGGTCAGCCGGACTTGGAGGATGCCAAGGCCAGAATGGCACGCAGTTTCCGCAGTACGGCCCCCGCGGCAGTATCGGCCAGCCAGCTGGCACGGCAAAGCGGCGGGGCAGTGCGGACGGAGCCAAGACCTGATCCAACGATGGCGTATGCTCAAACAGGCGCAGGCCCGAGTGCACAGGATATGGCGGATTTGAATTCCCTGTTCGCGGCAGTTGATTACGAGGCGCAGATGGCGGCGGATATGGCCAGCTACGAGGCCAGCCGTCCTGCCCCGCGCCAGTGGCAGAACTGGGGCGATAAGCCAAAGTATTCGGCAAGCCCGCTCGAAAAAGCCGCCAAGGAAAACAAGGCGGCTGATGATAAATACTTATGTCCGAAATGCCGGGAAGGGCATTTGCGGCTGATTCGCGGAAAGAACGGGGCATTCTGGGGATGCACGAATTATCCGCGGTGTACGGCGACGTTCGATGATAGCAAAGGAATGCCGCTGCTGGATTCATAAATGGAAAATAAAAAACTCTGTTGACATGAAAACGTCAACAGAGTTTTTATAAATTGCAGTTTATCGATGTTATTGCGAGATTGAACTTATTTGTTACAGCTCAGTTTAGGCGTAGGTGGTGATGTCCGTACAAACCGTCATTTTCGTAGTGATAAGCAACAAGTACATCGATGTTCTTGTGACGGGAGCAACGAGTTCGTGGCAATAGGCTAATCCGCAACTTGGGGTGAACGGGGAGTGCTTTTTCTGTTAGGAGCGACTGCCTGAACGTAGTGAAGGCCGGCCCCTGTAGGAAGCCGCTAAGCAAATACGCTGAAAGCAGCGCCGTTGGCCTGCCCGGCGCGGGTAACTGGACAGCTATTTTTTCCGAGGGGGTCGTTTAGCGGGAAACAGAAAAAGTACTCCCCGTTTGCCCCTGACAACGCATGAACTGGATACCTTTATCACGAACTTGCCGACAAACTGCAATTTGTCAAAAGAAGATTTCACATTCAAATAGGCGGTTCCAGGGATGGGTAATCTGTAATTTTTCCAAGGAAAGCCCTGCGGGCAGGCTGATGTTTTGCTGGGCAAAATCTTTTAAGAGAATCGTGCCCTGTGTTGCGGCAAAGCTGCGGGCGCCGTCCAGATTGCCGGTTGCTTGATTGTAGCCGGGCTGGCTCCATACGGCGCTGCCAAGGCTCTGGCGGACATTGGCCTGATAGCCCCAGTCCTCCAAATAACGGGCCAGCATCAGTTCTTCCTGTGCCGGTCTGTCCATCCATTTGGCGAGCAGGCCGGTGCCGAGCAGGAAGCCGGTGGTATTGGTTGCGGTGTTCCAGCCGCCGTAGGCCAGCAGCTTGAATTGCAAATCGGCCTTGTGCAGCTCATTCATCAAGGCGTTGTCCGCACCGTTGCCATAGGCGATATCCGCTACGGCTGTGGGATAGCCTTTATCTACAAAATCCTTGACCATATGGACAAAGGGCATAGTGCCTTTGCGGGGGACAATGGTGTTGTCCGGGTTATTGGCACTGCCGGTTTTGCCATCCGGATTCGTGTTGATGGCCATGATCAGTTCTGCGCGTTCTGGTACAGGAACCTGCATACCGCCGGCGGCGATAATGGTGTTGTCCATGTCGTCGCCGATTTTTTCGTTGCAATAAGCGGGAATGGTGTCGCGCCCCTTGCCGGTGTTGTAGGCGGTATAGACAAAGGGAATATCCCGCTTATCATCGAGGATAGCCCGGCAGAGCATGACCATGCCGAGTTCATCGGCGCCGGACGTTATCTGCACCTTCGTTTTGCCAATGTTTTTGCTGTACTCCTGCAGATGGCGGATTTCGTAATGGGTTTGGGAATAAAAAGCACCGTCATCGCCGCCTAAAAACAGGAAGGATAAATTATTTGCTTGGGTGAGGTCCAGCAGGTCCTTATTGGCGTTGAAGTTGAGGTTGTGGCGGTGTGTCCAGTCCTCCATTACCGCCGGGGCGATTTCCTGTTCGAGTTTTTGCATTTCCCGCTGTTCTTTTTTGGAAGCCTTGCCCATCTCGGTTTTATCGCGGAGTGCACTGTAGTCGCGGATTTTTACTGCGTTCTGCTGATAAATTGCCGGCTCCATGCCTGCACCAGAATGGTTGGCGGTTAAAAGCGTCCGTAAAATGGTGCCAAAGCCATAAACGGGCAGGCGGGGAAAATCTTCATGGAGTTTTTGGAAACGGCTCACGCGGTCGTTGATTTGCTCCTGCGTTAATTCATGGTTGCGGGAAGCGACAAGGCTGCCATAGAGCATGGCGTCGGTAGAAACAACCGCGGCCTTTGCTCCGGGAGCATTTTCCCGCAGCCACTGCCAAAGTCCGTCCGGGTCGCCGTGCTGTTCACGGCTGCCGAGCAAGGTTTCGGGCGGAACGACGATGTTATAGCCGGCTTTTTCGGCCACTTCACGGGTTTCCTTGTCCGTAATGGGGCGGTTGTCGAGTGGGATAAAGATGATTTTCTTGCCATGCGTTGCCGGGGTGGCTGCTGCGGTGCTGAAATTACTGGGCAGCAGGCTCAGGCAGAGAGCGATGGAAAGCAGCGTAAGTATTTTTTTCAATTCGATAGACCTCCTTTGTTGCATATATAAAATACCATATTTTTATTCGTGGTGAAAGGTGGAGATTCCTGCTTTTTGTACGTTGTGGCTGGGGAAGGGGGCATATTTTGCGGGTGGCACTAAATGTCTGGCATGAACAAAATATGCCCCCTACCCCAAGTCAATGCTAGCTAATTTTAATACGATGTTTTGTGCGCAAGCTAGTCTTTTATGGTATAATGCTGTCAGAATCTATGGAGCGTGTTAGAAGTGCTTTGGGACATGAAAGCACATTTTCAATAAAGTAGTCGCTGAACGCGACAAAAAAACAAGCAACGGCCGCTAAAGAGGCAGGAGCGGGGACACGATTGGGGAGCGGAACGACTGCTCCGCTGGCTGGCAAACGTAAAAAACTGGACAGAGCGATGTCAATGCGCCGTGGTGACCGGCGCGTGTAACTAGATTCATGTAATAATCATGCCAGCCATTTAGTGCAGCTCCCCAATCGTGTCCCCGCTCTGAGCAAGCATTAGCAATCACCACGAACAAGAGAAAGGTAATCAAAAAATGAGCAATTTTATAGACTTTGGCATCAGCGAAGCGTTAGCCGCTGTTTTAACGAAACAGAATATCGAATCCCCCATGCAGGTACAGGACGCGGTCATTCCCAAAGTAATGGGCGGCGGCAATCTGGTGGCGCAGGCCCCCACTGGTACGGGTAAAACGCTGGCCTACCTGCTGCCGGTTTTGCAGAAAATCGATGCGGAATCCCGCGATGTACAGGCCGTTATTCTGGCGCCAACCTATGAGCTGGCCATGCAGATTGTAAGTGTGGCTCGCGACCTCGCGCAGGGGGCAAACCTCGGCATCAAGGTGCAGGGGCTTATCGGCGGGGCCAATATTGCCCGTCAGATGGATAAGCTGAAAGATAAGCCACAGCTGATTGTGGGGTCTGCCGGGCGGATTATCGAGCTGGCGCAAAAGAATAAATTGAAGCTGCACAAGGTTAAAATGCTGGTGCTCGACGAATTTGACCGGCTGTTTGATGATCAGAATATGACCAATACGGCGGATGTCGTGCGCCTGTTGCCCGAAGACCGGCAGGTGGTGATGGTTTCGGCTACGGCACCGAAAAAAGCCTTGGAAAGGGCGGATTTCCTGCAGCATCCGGAAGTGGTCAAGGTTGAGGCTGACCCCGCGGTGCAGGCTTTGCGGGAAGACCTTTACCGCATGACGCCATTCCGCAGCAAGGTGGAAACGGTGCGCCATCTGGCCCGCCGTCTGGCGGTGAAGCGCGGTCTGGTCTTTATCAATAAGGTCTTTGATGCCGAGCGTATTTTGGCGCAGCTGCGTTATGAAGGCTTCATGGTGGGGACGCTTTTGGGGCACAACAACAAACAGGCCCGTCAGAAGGCTATTGCCGATTTTAAGGCCGGGCGCATTAAGCTCCTGCTGTCCACGGATTTAGCGGCTCGCGGCCTCGATATTCCGGATGTGGACTATGTATTCAACCTCGACCTGCCGGAAAGCAGTGAAATTTATCTGCATCGGGCAGGGCGTACGGCCCGTGCCGGTGCCAAGGGAACGGTTATCACTTTGGCTGACAACAAGGAAGCTTACAAGCTGGAACAGCTTGAAAAGAAACTGGGCATAGCGTTTAAGCCCGTAAAGGGCGGCGACAAGCCTGCACCGTCGAAAAAGAAACCTTCGGTAAAACAGGGCACCGGAAGCGGGCAAAAAAAGACGGCAAATAAAAGCAAGAAACACACTAACCGGCAGGGAAAACGCAAGGCAACGGCGAAGTAGACTAGGTAAATAAAGCAAGTAAACGAAAAAATTTGGAGGGAATAACTTTTGGACATTGTGCCGATACTATTGCAGTTAGTACTGGTCGCGTTTTTAATCTTTATGAACGGCTTTTTTGTGGCGGCAGAGTTTGCCTGCGTGAAAATCCGTTCCTCCCGGCTGGAAACCCTGATTGCGGAGGGCAGCCGGCGGGCGGTTTATGCCAAGCGGCTCACCGACCATCTGGATGCGTCTCTGTCGGTCACGCAGTTGGGCATAACACTGGCGTCGCTGGGTCTGGGCTGGGTCGGTGAACCCGTGGTGGCGCAGCTTATTTTACCTGTGACGCACTTAGTTGGTCTTGATGATATGGTTGGACATACCTTGTCGCTGGTGCTGGCGTTTTCCATCATCACGGCGGGACATATCGTGCTGGGCGAGCTTACGCCGAAGACCATGGCTATTCAGAATGTGGAAAAAATCATGCTTTCGGTGGCCCTGCCCATGCTGATTTTTCATAGAATCATGTATCCCTTTGTCTGGCTCTTAAATCATGTCGCCAACTGGGTGACGGCGCGCATGGGCTTTAAGGCCGCCAGTGAAAGCGAGTCGGCCCATACCGAAGAAGAAATCCGCCTGCTCATGGAGGAAAGCCATCGGCAGGGGCTGATTGACGATACCGAAGCAGACTTTGTGGACAATGTCTTTGACTTCACGGAACTCAACGTGCGGGAAATCATGACGCCCCGCACGGATATGGTGGTCATTTATCTCGAAGACAGTTGGCAGGACAATATGGATGTCATTCTCTCGGAGCAAATGACCCGTTATCCCATCTGCAAAGAGGATAAAGACCATATTATCGGTTTCCTCCATGTAAAAGACCTCATGAAGGCTATGGCCAGCGGCAAGCGTCCCAATTTTCGCAAGCTGGCACGCAAGGCGCTGGTGGTGCCGGAGAGCATGGATGTCAACGTTCTGTTGAAGACCATGCAGGGCAGCCACAGCCAGATGGCCATTGTGGTGGACGAGTACGGCGGTACAGCAGGTATGGTCACGATTGAGGATATCATGGAAGAAATCGTCGGTGATATTCAGGACGAATTTGACGAGGAACGGCCTACGGCAGAAGCGCGGGGAAACAATGTTTACTCGGTGGATGCCAAGATGCTGTTGGAAGAACTCGAAGATATATTGGAACTCACCATTGAAGATGAAGATGTGGACAGCGTAGGGGGCTGGCTCTATGACCAGATTGGCAGCGAGCCGAAAGTCGGCCAGATGGCCGCGGCACAGGGCAACCTTTTCTACGTGGAAGAAGTGGACGGAGCACGGATTACCCGTGTTTTAATAAAATTAGCTCATGAACTCACAGAGGAACATGAGGAAATCGTTTAATTATCTATATTTATTATGGGAGATAAAGAGGTGACGGTGTGATGAAAAATTTTCGTGCACTACTGGGGTTGATGTTGATTGCCATGACTATGCTGTGTTTTAGCGGTTGTGGCGGCGGTGGAAGTGCTTCAAGCACGGTGTTTTACTTGAGCCATCAGGATGGAAATGGATTTACGGATATGATCCGGAAATCTTTTGCCAACAAAGCCCAGGCTGCGGGGATTCCTGTGGAATTCCGGGATGCCAAGGGCGATGTCAGCTTGCAGATTGACCAGATGAAGGAAGCAATTGAGGCTAAGCCCGGTGCCATTGTGCTGCTAGCGGTGGATGCTACGGCGCTGGTGCCCATGGTGGAGAAGGCCAATGAGGCCGGTATTCCCATTATTATTACCAATCGTGGCCTGAACGGCGGCAAATTCTTTTCCTGCATGACGGATGAGAAGCAGGCTGGAAGAATGCAGGGCGAATACATGGCCAAGAATCTGCCGCCCAATGCCAAGGTGGTCTATCTCGAAGGCGAAACGGGATTTGATGCCAGCGTAAAGCGCTGGGAAGGTTTTAAGGAGGCCTGCCTGGACAAGCGCCCGGATGTGCAGCTTCTGGCCAGCAAATCGGCTAATTGGCGCACAGCAGATGCCCTCAAAGACGTAGCTCTCTGGCTAAAGCTGTTCCCGCAGATTGACGGCGTGGTTGCAGCAAATGATGGCATGGCTGTTGGTGCCGTGCAGGCTCTTAAAGATGCAGGCCGCTTGAATGGCTGTCTGGTATCCGGCGTTGATGCGGTGGATGATGCCCTGAAGCTTATCGCTAGTGGGGAAATGAGCCAGACGGTCAAGCAGGATGCGGATGCTTTGGCAGAGGGTGCCTTTAAGCTCACCGACGCCTGTCTGAAGGGGACGACTCCCACGGAGAACATCACTGTGGACTTTACCCCCATTACCAAGGAAAACATAGCGCAGTTCCGCAAATAAGGGAAGGGGGATACAGTCATGGAAAATTTGAGTGTAAGAACCAAGATACTGCTGCTTTCTGCGATTATGCTGATTATCACCTGTGTGGTGGCAGCAGTAGGGATTTATTCCAATCACAAGTCCAAACAGTCCTTGGATGATATGTATAATTACAACCTGATGACCACCCAGTACCTCAATGATGCCAACAATCATCTGCGGGGCATTGATGTGGATGTGGCTTACCTCTTGCAGCAGGATTTCTCTGCCGACAGCCGCAAGATCATCCTGGCGGACATCAGCGGGCGATTGGACTCCATCAAGGGGGACATTGAAAAGGTCAAGGAAATCGATAAAAGCCCTCGGGCGCAGGAAACAATCGCCAGCCTGGAAAAGAACCTCGTGACGGTAGCCTCCAAGGTCAAGGACTGCGAATCGCTGGGCAATACCCAGGAGGATAAGGTAAAGCTTTTTGAAAACCTCTCCGCCACCGGTGTTATTGCCACGGATATGGCGGTGCTGACCCCGGATAATGTATTGCAGGGCAAGGTGCTCTTTGAGGAAAACAACGCCAATTACGATTTGACCATCAAGATTTTCCTGGGCATTATTCTGGCAGGCCTGCTGGTGGGGATTGCCGTGGGCTTCCTGATTGCCCGGAACATCGCCGCACCGCTCTCGGCTTCCATCGAACAGCTCAACGCTGTTGCCGATGGGGATTTGACCCAGGATATCCCGCAGCAACTGGCTGCCCGTCAGGATGAAGTGGGCATGATGGTGCAGGCTTTGGCCAAAATGCAGAAATCCTTGCGCACTGTGCTGAAAAATGTCCATGACGAGGCGGAAAACAGCGCCAACATGGTTACGGATGTTCAGGCTTTGGTCGGCAACCTCAATGAAAGCACGCAGGATATGTCGGCGGTAACCGAGGAAATGGCTGCCGGCATGGAAGAAACCGCTGCCTCCACCGTGAGCATGCAGAACCTTTCTGATCATCTCCGCGATAAGATTCATGCTACAGCTAAGGCTGCTGCCGATAGCGAGGGCTATACGGTGGAAATCGCCAAGCGGGCAAGTTCTCTAAAGGCAACCATGGAAAAATCCAGCAAAGAAGCAGAACAGATGTATGAAGGTACGAAAAAATCCCTCGAAGAAGCCATCGAATCCGTTAAGGTTGTTGATAACATCAATAACCTCACGCAGGATATTACGGAAATCGCCGAACAGACCAATTTGCTAGCGCTCAATGCTGCTATCGAAGCGGCCAGAGCTGGCGATGCCGGCCGCGGCTTTGCTGTAGTTGCTGACGAGGTTAGAAAACTGGCCGAACAGTCCCATGACACCGCCGAAAAGATTAAGGAGCTGACCGGCAAGGTGACCGGCTCGGTACAGAACCTCTCTGATGGTGCTTTTGACCTGCTGACATTCATGGATGAAAAGGTCGGCAAGGATTACGAACTCATCAATGAAACGGCTATCCGCTATCAGGAGGATGCCGATTATGTGAATGATTTTGCCCAAAAGAGCAACACGGCATCGCAGGAACTTATCCGCGCCGTGGAAACCATGAACCAGTCCATGGAAGAAATCGCCAAGGCCACTCATGAAGGGGCTGTGGGCAACACCACCGTGGCCGAAAAGGTTACCGATGTGGCGCAGAAAGCCAACGATATTTTAGATAAGATGAACGCATCTATGGAAGGTGCGGAAAACCTTAAAAAACAAGTAGCGAAATTTAAGGTATAGCAGGAAATTCAATACCGGCTGACGAATAAGTTAGCCGGTATTTTTTATCTTGCTTTTATAGGATAAATACTTATGGTATTCTCATATTGTAATATTGTATACAAATAGTGTATAATAATCCTATGACTTTGACTTGAAATGTAAACTTAGAGACGGCGAAGTTGTGTTTTGTCATGGCTACGCAGACGATGGGGAGGGCTTGATTTGATGATGAATGGAGCTCAGGCGGTATTGGAAAGCCTGAAAAAGGAAGGCGTAGATGTGGTGTTCGGCTATCCTGGAGGAGCGGTGCTGACACTGTATGATGCGGTTTACAAGATGAAATTTCCGCATATATTGACCCGGCATGAGCAGGGGGCCATTCATGCGGCGGACGGTTATGCGCGGGCTACAGGGAAAGTCGGAGTTGTCTTTGCCACTTCCGGGCCGGGGGCAACGAACCTCATTACAGGCATTGCCACGGCGTGCACGGATTCGGTGCCGCTGGTCTGCATCACAGGGCAGGTGGCCAATCCCTATATTGGCAAGGATTCTTTCCAGGAAGCCGATATTTTCGGTATCACGACGCCGATTACCAAGCACAACTATCTGGTCAAAGATGTAAAAGAACTGCCGCGTGTGCTTAAAGAGGCGTTCTTTATCGCCCGTACGGGACGCAAGGGGCCGGTAGTCATTGATGTAGCCAAAGATGTCTTTGACGCCAAAATCGACTATAAATATCCAGAAAAGGTAAACCTGCGCGGTTATTCCGGTGTCTATGATGGTCATGAAGAGGAAATTGCGGCAGTAGTGGAGGCCGTACGCAAGGCTGAACGCCCGCTGATTTTTGCCGGTGGCGGTATCATCAGTTCCGATATGGCGGCCGAGGTGCAGAAGCTGGCGCAGGTTTTAGGCGTGCCGGTGACTTCAACGCTTTTGGGCTTGGGCTCCGTGCCAGCTGATACCGAGGGATTTTTGGGCTTTGCGGGGATGCATGGCAGTTATGCATCCAATATGGCCATTCAGAAATGCGACCTGTTGCTGTGCATCGGCATGCGCTTCAGCGACCGCGTGACCGGCAGGGTGGATGGTTTTGCGCCCAAGGCGAAAATCGTTCACTTTGAGCTTGACCGGGCGGAAATCAACAAGAATGTTACGGCTGACTTGAAGGTATTGGGGGATTTGCGTTGGACACTGCCCCGCTTTAATGAGCAGCTGGCGGCGGTTGGAGAATCCTTTGCCGAAAAGTTCAAGGGCTGGAAGGAAGAAGTCCTCAAAATGCATAAGGAGCACCCCTTCAGCTTCGTGGAACAAGGCGATGCGATTAAGCCGGGAGCACTTATTCGGAAAGTCAGCGAGCTTTCCGATAAGGATACCATTGCGGTCACGGATGTGGGGCAGCATCAGATGTGGGCGGCGCAGTTCTTTGATGTGTTCAAGCCCCGTCATTTCCTGACTTCCGGCGGTCAGGGCACCATGGGCTACGGTCTGCCTGCAGCTATGGGGGCTAAGATAGGTGCACCAAAGAGCAAAGTCGTACTCTTTACCGGTGATGGCAGTATTATGATGAACTGTCAGGAATTTGCCACCATTGCGGACAACAATATCGACGTGAAGGTGGTCATTGTCCATAACTGCATCTTAGGCATGGTGGGCCAGTGGCAGCGTCTGTTCTACAATCATCATTATTCCCAGTCGGAACTCAAGGGCAAGACGGATTTTGTGAAACTGGCGGAAGCCATGGGGCTTAAAGGCTACCGTCTGACCAAGAAGGAAGAACTCGATACGGTATTGCCGCAAATCATGGCCGAAGAAGGCCCTGCCCTTATCGATGTGCTGATTCCGGAGGAGGAAGATGTCCTGCCGATGGTTCCGGGCGGCAAGCGGCTTGACCAGATGGTACTGGGAGGTAAAAAATGATGAAAAAATATTTACTCGCGGTTCTCGTAGACAATAAACCTGGTGTTCTGACCCATGTATCGGGGCTGATCAGCCGCCGGGCCTTCAATATCGAAAGCATTTCCGCTGGTTACACCGAAGAGCCGGATGTGACCCGCATCAATATCGTGGTGTCGGTGGAATCGAAAAATGAGCTGGACCAGGTGGTTACGCAGCTGGGCAAGCTCATTGACGTCATCAAAATCGTCAACCTGTCCGAGGTGGATTCCATTGAGCGGGAACTCGTGATGATTAAAGTTCGGGCGGATAAGAGCAACCGTGCCGAGCTTATCGATATCGTCAATATCTTCCGCGCCAGTATCGTGGATGTGAGCCAGGAAAATGTCGTTATCGAACTTACGGGTCAACAGAGCAAGATTGACGGCATTATCGAAGTCCTTTCCGAATACGAAATCATCGAAATTGCCCGTACGGGCGCCATCGCCCTTTCTCGTGGGCCGGTGCCGGTTAAGCAGATGTAAATAGCATTTAATAATAAAACATAAAAAATTCCTGTAAATATTTATAAAAATATTTACAGGAATTTTTTGGTTTTCTATTACTTTGGCGAACAAAAAACGATTTTTATGCTATTTATAGCGAAAATAATATAAAAAAATAAGAAAAACTATTGACTTGTTTTAGATATGTAATTATAATGACATTTGTAAATATAAAAATTATATAAATAAATGGCCAAATATTTATATAGTCCGCTTGACGTTTATCGGGGAGGTAATGGATAATGAAGAAGTCAGGAATATTACACGCCCAGTTATCCGGCTGTGTAGCTGCCCTCGGCCATAAGGATTTATTTATGGTCGGGGATGCGGGAATGCCCATCCCTCCGGGAGTCACGGTGATTGATTTAGCTGTGACCAAAGGGGTGCCCACATTCCGTCAGGTTATGGATGCGCTGCTTTCAGAAGCCGCTGTGGAAGGCTGCTATCTGGCAGAGGAAATCCACGAACATAACCCGGAGCTGCACAAGTACATCAAGGAAAAGCTGGGGAATATCGAATATGAATATATGCCCCATGATGACTTGAAGAAGCTGTCGCAAAAGGTTCGCTTCGCTATTCGTACCGGCGAGTTCACGCCATATCCCAATGTCATCCTGCGGGCAGGAGTTGTCTTTTAATAGGAGTTGACAAAGCGTGAAGGTTAATATCAAGAAGATTAGCGAACTGTCCGGTTTTTCTCCCGCAACCGTGTCCAATGCCCTCAATAACAAGAAGGGCGTAAATCACGATACGGCCATGCAGATTTTGGCCATTGCCAAAGAGTGCGGCTATATCACGGAGAACAAAATCAAAAGCATCAAGCTGGTGATTTATCACGATTCGGGTAAGATTTTGTCGGACGCCCCGTTCTTTAATAATCTTCTGGAAAGCGTCACGGCTGCCTGCCGCGAAAATGGCATGGAGGCGAAACTGGTAAACATCTATCGCCATGATGATGATTACGAGCAGCAGGTGGAACGGCTTTTGGAAGACCCTTCGGCAGCTATCCTGCTGGTGGGGACCGAGCTTAATGAAAATGACGCGAAGATCTTTGCGCAGACGGATATTCCGTTGGTGCTTCTGGATTGCAATTTTGCCGACCTGCCCTTCCACGCGGTATTGATGGAAAATCGTCATTCCGTGTCGCGGGCGGTGTCTTATCTGGCTTCTTTGGGCCATGAGAAAATCGGCTATCTGCAGGGGGATGTAAGCTCTCCCAATGGCGATGAACGCTATGAAGGCTATGAACAGGGGATGGCCAAGCATAATCTCTCTGTGGAGAAAAAGTATTTATTTAGCCTGCCGGTATCCATTACCGGGGCCTACGAATATTTTGACGGGCTTATTGCTAAAGGCGTGGAACTGCCTACAGCCTTTGTGGCTTACAACGACATGGTGGCGTTAGGGGTAATGCAGGCCTTGCAGAAGCATCATATTCGGGTTCCGGAGGATGTGTCGGTAATCGGTTTTGATGATATTGAGTTCAGTGCGGTATTTGCGCCGGGGCTTACGACCATTAAGGTGCATACAAAGGAACTCGGTGAGTTGGCCGTGCAGAAGCTTCTGCAGCTGGCCAAGAATCCCGGCAGCATCCATACGAAAACGCAGATGTACACGGACTTTGTGGTTCGTGGTAGTACGGCGGCGCCTGCCGCTGGCTAATGAAAATTTTAGGAGGTATACCAATGCTCTTTGGTAATCGCAACGATATTGTACAGTATGACAATGGTTATATCAGCAAGATTCCGGTATTTCAGTTTATTCTCCTTTCCTGTCTGGTGCCTCTGTGGGCGGCGGCAGCCAGCTTAAATGATGTGCTCATCACGCAGTTTAAGAGCGTGTTTGCCTTGAGCGACTTTGCCAGTGCTTTGGTGCAGAGTGCGTTTTACAGCGGTTATTTTCTGATTTCGATTCCGGCCTCCATGGTCATTCGCAATACGACCTATAAGACGGCGATTCTCTGCGGTCTGGGCTTCTACATTGCCGGCTGCAGCCTGTTCTTCCCCGCTTCGCATATGGCAACGTATACGATGTTCCTCGTGGCCATCTTTGCCATTGCTATCGGCTTGGGCTTCCTGGAAACCTCGGTCAATACGTATAGCACAATGCTTGGCCCGCAGGAAACGGCTACGCTGCGCTTGAACATCAGCCAGACCTTCCAGCCGATTGGTTCCATTGCCGGCATTCTTTTAGGCAAATACCTCATCTTCCAGGAAGGCGAATCCATGGCTGCACAGCTGGCCAGCATGGATGCCGTGCAGGCAGCTGCCTATAAAATGGAAATGCTGCAGCATACGTTGGAACCCTATCATATCATGATTTACATTCTCCTCGGTATCTTTGTGCTGTTTGCGGTTACGGCCTATCCGAAATGCAAGGTTAAGAGTGCTTCGACAGAAGGTGTGCCCAGCATTGGCAAGACGCTTTCTTATCTGGCAGGCAATGGCCGCTTCAAACGCGGTATTGTGGCACAGTTCCTCTATGTGGGCATGCAGGTGGCTGTCTGGTCCTTTACGATTCGTCTGGCTCTGCATCTGGACCCGTCCATCAATGAACGTGCTGCCGCCAATTACATGGTCGTAAGCTTTATCTTCTTCTTTATCGGCAAATTTGTGGCTAACTTCTTGATGACGAAATTCTCGGCCAACAAGGTTCTGGCTCTCTATGCTGCTATCGGTGTGCTGGATATCTTCGTGGTGGCCTTTGCTCCGGGCATGGCAGCTCTCTATGGTGCAGTCTTTGCCAGCTTCCTCTTTGGCCCCTGCTGGGCAACGATTTATGCCCGCACGCTGGATGCTGTGGAAAAGAAATACACGGAAACGGCTGGCGCCATCATCGTGATGTCCATTATCGGCGGCGCTTTCGTGCCGGCTCTGCAGGGGTATGTATCCGATATCACGGGTTCCATGCAGCTGTCCTTCATCGTTAATGTCGTATGCTTTGCCTTTATCGCTTGGTACTTCCATAAGGAAGCCCGCTTAGAAGAAGGGGAGGAAATGAAACTTGCAGACTGTAATGGCTGATGCCTTTCGTAAATATGGCCGTGTGCTTCCCTTGGATTTGCAGGATTTTAGCAATTGCATAGGGGAGCGGAAGCCTGTGGCACAAGGTCAGGTGGAATATGAACCATCGGTACCGGAGTTTGAGCAGCTGCCTGTATTTTCCCGTTTGCGGGATGAGGTCTTTGGCGGAATGCCGGTGGAACTGGGGCATTGCAGCGGCTGGAATAACAAGCTCAACGGCTTGGAATATCACCGTTCTTCGGAAGTGGATATGGCCGCTACGGATTTGATTTTGCTGCTGGGCTGTCAGCAGGATATTGACTGGAAAAATTTCACCTATGATACCGCTAAGGTGGAGGCCTTCCTTGTGCCCGCAGGTACGGCGGTGGAGCTTTATGCCACCACCCTGCACTTTGCGCCCTGCAGCGTTTCCGGCAAGGAGTTCCGCATGGGCGTGGCGCTGCCCCGTGGCACGAATGAACCGCTGGACGTTGTGCTGGAGAAAAACGGGGAGAATCAACTTCTCCTGCAGCGGAATAAATGGCTGCTGGCGCATAAGGACAGCGGCCTTGATAAGGACGGTGCCTGGATAGGCCTCGTGGGAGAAAACATAGAAATAAGGTAATTGTGAGGGATTTTCATGGATAAGGTATTGGTTGTCGGCAGTTTGAATATGGATTTTGCGGTTTATATGGACAGAAGACCGCAGGCTGGGGAAACCGTGATGGCACGCAGCATGAAGCTTGTACCCGGCGGCAAGGGGGCTAATCAGGCTTATGCGCTGGGCAAACTCGGGGCCAATACCGCCATGATTGGTGCTGTCGGCACGGATACCTTTGGCCAGCAGATGCTTAGAAATCTGGAACAGGTTTCCGTAAACACAGACGGCATCAAAAAAATTGCCGGTGTGGAAACCGGCAAGGCCTTCATTGAAATCGAAAACAGTGGGCAGAACAGCATCAGCGTAATTGCCGGTGCCAATGCGGCTGTGGACGAAAAAATGGTGCTGGAGCAGGAAGAACGCTTTTCGCAGACAGATGCGGTAGTCATGCAGCTTGAAATTCCTGTGCCTGCTGTGATTGCTGCCGCTAAACTAGCGAAGGCGCATGGCAAAACCGTCGTGCTTGACCCGGCGCCGGCACGCAAGGATTTGCCGGATGAACTTTGGGCACAGGTGGACATCACCAAGCCCAATGAAACGGAACTGGCGCTGCTCACGGGCCTGCCCACGGGAACGGAAGAAGAAGTGGTCACGGCTGCGCAGGCGCTGATTGCCAAAGGCGTAAAACATGTGCTGGTCACTTTGGGCGGGGACGGTACTTTGCTCGTAAGTGCAGAGCAGGTTGAAAAATTCCCCGCATACAAGGTCAAGGCTGTGGATACCACGGCGGCCGGCGACTGCTTCCTGGCAGCCTTTATGAGCCGGTTTACCGGTGAGAACTTTGCCGAAGCCATCGACTTTGGTGCCAAAGCCTCCGCGATTGCCGTAACCCGTCAGGGGGCACAGACTTCGATTCCCACGGTGGAAGAAGTACAGAATTTCCAATAAGGATAAGATTTACAGGCTGGAAAAGTTAAACTGCAAGCAGGCAGTGGGCTTTTTCAGCTTTTTTTTGCAATTTTTTTTCAGGGAAGTTGCTGTAGCAACCTCAAAGTATTCTGAATAATGATATAATGGGGCCAAAGTCGAGAGGAGGGGAGCGGCAGTGGATTGGAAAGCATTTTTTACCAAACATACCCTGGGCTGTCTGGCGGGCGGATTCGCGATTGGTCTGGTGGTTTGTGCCATCGGAGCGGGCATGATGTCTTTTTCCGGGTCGGTGGCGTTTTGTGGATCCTGCCATGCGATGAAGGGTGAAGCAGCATCCTTTGCCAAGTCAACGCATAGCAAACAGGATTGTGTGGAATGTCATCTTCCCCATGACAATATGGCCATCTATATGATTGAGAAGGGCCGTACGGGCATGGTGGATACCTATCATGCGGTACTGCGCGACTATCCGGCGCGGATTGATTTGTCTGCGGGTGGAGAAAAGACTGTGAATGGCAACTGCCTGCGCTGCCATGAACAGACCATGAGCGGCGTGCATATGGCCGTGGGCGTGGACAAGGACACCGGAGCGGACTGTTTGAAATGTCACAGCCGCATAGCTCATGGAAGCAACCATCTCGAAGGGGGGATAAAAGTTGAGTAAGCTGCAAAAGATTCTAGCAGGGATTGTGGCCGTCTGTGCGCTGTTCTTCGGCTTCGTGGTGGTGCGTCTGGGTGCAGCGCCCAATGATGACAGCGTAAAATTGGCCAAGATATCCCATGAAAATTATGCCCATGTGGGCAAAGAAGCCTATAAAGAGGCTTATCCGTTGGAATACAATTCCTATATGAAAAACAATCAGGGCGGGGAAAGCCCCACCGGTTACGGCGGCAGCGACCCGGGAAAATCCTATATCGAAATGCAGCCGGAAATCAAGGAGAATTTCAAAGGCTATAAATTCTCGGTGCAGTATGATGTGGCCCGCGGGCATACCTGGGCCGGTGTGGACCAGCTGAATTCTCAGCGCATCCCCCCGCAGAAGGGCAACTGCATTGTCTGCAAGGGTTCCTGGATGTATGACAAATGGTATAAGGAAAGCGGCTGGGATTTTGCCAGCCTGCCCTTTGAACCGCTCCCCGTCAAGAGGACAATAAAAAATTATAAGATTTCTTAGGCCGGTAGATTCGTCTGCCGGTCTTTTTATGCGGCTAAATACAAGGTGTGTTTCTCTATCGGTGTTAGGATTCCGAGATTACGTTGCACACGCTTGTAGTTGTAATACTGAATGTAGTTTTCAATCGAATCTATTAGATTCTGTTTGCTGGTAAATCGTTTGCCGTAGTACATCTCTCGCTTTAGGATGCCCCAGAATCCTTCCATAGGCCCGTTGTCAATGCAGTGGGCTACACGGGACATACTTTGGGTCATTCCCTGTTTTTCCAATTTGTGA
>NZ_AUJE01000014.1 GCF_000424065.1 Selenomonas ruminantium subsp. ruminantium ATCC 12561 | reverse complement strand
GTGAACACCGAACTGCGGGTGAACCTCCAGTAGAAGATGCACATGGTCTGGCATGATTTCCATTTCGATTACATCGACTTGGATTTCTTCACAGATTGACTTGACCAGCTCCTTTAGTCTGGTGTCAACGCCATTGACCAACACTTTTCTGCGGTACTTGGGACAGAACACGATATGGTACTTACATGAATATACGATATTGTGGCTTTAATGATATTTTTTTTTTCCCATATTTGTATTATACAACTTTAAGAAAGATAATACAACACAAGTTAAAAAGTAATTCTCCACCTTCAATTACTTACGTAAATTCGGTGGACACGCCTTATATCCCCATAACTAAAGTTAGGGGGTTTACGGCGTTTTGGATAAAAGAGGTCATTTCAGGGTTGGGCGAATCGTGAAGAAGAAAATAGAGCGGATGCCCCGGCACACGCTCTTTCCCGTTCCCTCGATATTCATATACATGAAGCGGAAGCCCCGCAATGGACTCCGCCAAGATGCGGACGCAGGCATAAACCGCCGTGGTCTGCATGGCTATGAACTCGTTGACCTTGGCTCCGGCGGCAGATTTGCCGAATACGAACGGCCAACCGCTGAAGTGGTAGCTGTTTTGGGGCTTATCCCGTGAGCGGAAGAGTTTTGCAAAGAAATTCATGGGTATCACGCTCCTTGATTTTTTCCACGAAAAAACACCACCATTTCGAGTGGCGTTCATGATATTTGATTTCAGAAGATATTTTGAGCAAGCAATCCGAGCATTGGAGATGCAGAAATACTGCCCATATTTTGTGCGCTAATGCTGTCTGACTTGTCTCGAGATTGTAGCACTTGCATAGTTTCTATTCTATTGTTGCTTGCTGTTTTCGTATTTATGTTTTATGACTCGTATTATCCCTTCAACATCCCTAGCGACCTCTATAGAAATGCATGGAATATAAACTGTGTGAAATTGTAAATTATCAATTTCTAATTTCACCGACACACTATCTATGATTTTCTGACTTTCACTATCTGAGCCAGCTGTTACACCACCAAGCACAGCTCCTACCCCACCAGCTAATATACCGCCAACTATAGCTCTCTTAACTCCACTTGAACCCTTTTTAGTTTGGATATGATATGTATATTCCACTTCATGCGAGGTAATATCTTTCAAACTAAGTTTATAACGCATATCATCTGTTAGGATTGCAAAATATGGTGTTTCTGCATCAAAAAAATATATTTTTTCAAATCCTGTCGAGCTAATATTCCATGAATAATATGACGCTTCTTTAGCAACACACACATCATTAAGGATATCATAAATATTAGCCTGTTCATGTTCATTATTTGCTTTCTGTATTTTAGCTATACGATCTTTTTCCTTGCTATCAAGCCAAGACTTTAGCCCCCAGGAAACAACTGCTAATGCTAACCATCCAACTATTTCCATTTGTCTTCTCCAATCCATATAATTTTTTCATTCTTCATATGGCATTTTTAGTATTCCTTTTAATTGTTTATCTGCTTTTTCTGCTCTAGATTCTGCTTGAGCTGCATTCATTAAATTTACAGCTTTATCATAATCTGCCTGTATTCTTTGTCTGTCTTTGATAATCCATTCAGCGAATTGACCATTATAATCTTTTGGTATTTTATTTATTTCATCTAATGCCATCTTATATAATTCTGCATTAGTCCTAGTCATTGGTTTATAATGGTCAGTATCGCGCATAGCTAAAGCTTTAGCATAATTAAGCAATACTCCTAAATCAGGATGTGCCGCTCTTACATCTGATTTTGCTTTCTTATCCGCTCTTTCTTCAATAGTTTCTTCGTGGTTTTTATCCTTACTCGCTGAACCATCATATTCAAAAGCTAATGCAATTGAGTACGCATCATCTAATGCTTTTGAATCATGTATATCGTATTTAGAATCATATTTTGCGCTCAAATCACCGACCAAATTATTATACATACCTTCATATTTTTCAGTTGCTTGCTGTATTGCAAGATCTTCTTTTTGTTTTTTCTCTGCCTCGGATTCGCATCCAGTTAAAATAACCGAACACAATAAAACCAGAATCAGGCCTAACCATACACTTGATTTAAATTTTTTCATAAAATGACCTTCCTTCTATATTTTATTTTTCATCTCCTGTTATGCTTTCTCTTCCGGCGTGCGTTCAGGCTGTATTGCAAGACCAATAACAAAAGAAATGATACAAACCACGCCAATGATTCGTTTGATTTTGCTGACATTCTGATAGTTGTGGTCGTTGATGTAATCAGCACCTTCCGCAATGCGAACTTTACGCTTTTTCTACCAAAACACCACAAAGGCAATCAATGTTATCAGGAATACGAGACTCGCTAAGATGTACATTACGAATAGCCCCCCTTCCACTATACGCTTACAGTATACAATATTCTCCTCCCCCGTAGACTTTCCTGCTTAATATCAAAATTTTTCATAACACCAACAGCCCCCGATTCTCATACACGCTCTCCCCATTCACATTCCCACAACGAATCGCACGGTCAAGAGCCATGATGAGGGCAATCGCCCCGTCAATCTTCTCCGTGCTTTTTGCTTTGTCAGCCTTGATATTCTCGGCAGGGTCGGTGCGGATGAAAATGTTGTCCATGTTCCACCGCAAAACGGGATGCCCGCCGTGGGCGATTTTCTGCTCCAAGACCAGCTTCATCAATTCCTTGGTGGGTGGACTCATAGACGCAAAGCCCTGACCGAAAGGAACAACGGTGAAACCCATCCCTTCGAGGTTTTGCACCATCTGCACCGCTCCCCAGCGGTCAAAAGCAATCTCCCGTATGTTGAACCGCTCCCCAAGCCTCTCGATGTATTTCTCGATGTAGCCGTAATGCACCACATTCCCCTCCGTGGTTTGCAGAAATCCCTGCCGCTCCCAAAGGTCGTAGGGAACATGGTCGCGGCGCACTCGGAGGTCGATGTTGTCCTCTGGAATCCAAAAATGAGGAAGAACGGCGTATTTGTCATCGGCATCCATCGGTGGGAACACCAGGACAAATGCCGTGATGTCCGTGGTGGAGGATAACTGGCGGTCTGCCGCACAACCGTAAACATCCGCTCGTTCCTCGCCGTCCCCGCAACAAAGGAGAAGAGCGACTGCTGCGGCAAGATTATGAGTCGGAACGAAAGATTCTCCCGCCAAATAACAATGGCTGGTGCTGTCCACCTGAATGCACTGCATTGGGATTTTCCCGTAGAGCGGCTCGATATTTTCCAGATAATGAAAACAGGAGCGAGTTTTCTTCACCCGCTCCCGTTTCCGGCAGATTTTCCTATGCAACTTTGATGTTGGTTGGTCGGTAAAAGTGGTAAACCGAATGGTATAAAGCGTTTCACCCGTTGGCTCTCCGTAGCGTGTCGAGGGAGATTCGGTCATGGAGTTCTTGATTCCAAGGCTCCATAAAAGTTCCCTGACAGTTTCGGCAAGCTGCTTTACGGTGCTGACATAAACGCTTTGCACCTTGCGTCTGCCAATGCATCCATCGGAATCCATCAGCCCTTGCAAAAGCTCCCACCGCTGATTTTCGGAGGCTCGAAGATAAGCCGCTGGGATAACCTTATCACGAAAGGTCGGCAGAGGATTTTCCGAAGTTCGTGATAATATACACGGACACTCCCCGGCTGACAGATAGTGTTGTAGGCACGATACGGAATATTTGCCATCACCGCCTGCAAATCTCCATCGCACACGGTGATTTCCGGCTTGGTGGCGCATCCGTTCCCCAGCCAGTATCCGTACAGGTATGGATCTATCGGCAAATCACGCTCTGCCGTTTGAAGGGGCTTTCCAACGGGAATGCGAATAACGGAGCGAAGTGCCTCATGCACATCATGCTTGTTCCGCTCCCTATGTCTCATCGTGCGCCGATAAATCTCGCCCGTTGTTCACAGAAAAGGCTTGGTCTTGCCCACGATGTATTCCACATTCCAAAGATGCCGTTCTCCGGCTACAATGGAGGAGCCGTCACGGAAAGTCAGCCGATAGGCTTGCTCTGTATCGTCAACCTCGCTCTTGGCTACCACACGGCAGGGCTTGCCGTTCTCATCGAAAACGGTATCTCCGATTTGCAAGCCTCCCATCGTGGTAAAGCCGCCCGGCGTAGGAATTTTGGTGTCCAAGGCTAACTGCTTTCCTTGTTTCTTCGGAATCTCAACATATGCCGTATTGAACTGACGGTAGCCGTTGGGCTTGATGATTCCGAACAGATCCCGGATAATTCGCTCCTGCCAGTCAATCAAATCGAAGGGCTTTCCTGCCCATGTCCCCTTGGTATGGCACAGACATTCGATGAAGCCCACCGCATAGTCGGCGGCATCGGCATCGTAGTGGGAATCCTTCGCCATGAATTTTGTCGGTGTGTAATCGGTCAGCTTCCGCAAGCAATCACCTCCCTTGCCCAGAATTTATGTGAACGAGAAAACCGCCCGTAGGCGGCCTGAAGATAATATTACGCGCATCAAAAAAGAGCTCCATCTTTGCCACCAATTTATCCGAGGAGATATTTGTACAAAAAGCTGCCCAATTTTTCATGAATACTGCATTGCAGAAAGGACGCATTGATTTTGAACAGCTCGCCACTCAAACAGAGGCTACCATACTGAAAGATTTCGTTAATGCCATAGTGTCTCGTATCAGTGTACGCAACGGCAGGATTATCGAGCTTGAATTTACCAATGGCCAAATACATAGATTTGAATACTCTCTATGAACGACAAAAGCACCGGCAGTCCTTGACCGTCGGTGCTTTCTGGTATTTATTCATCTTTTTGATGGGAAGCTTCGAGTGCTGCCAGTTCTCTATCCCGTTCATCCTTGGGTTGTTGTACTGAGAGATACATAGCATCACCAAAGGAGAAGAAACGGTACTTCATTTCCACAGCCGTCTTATAGGCATCGAGCACAAATTCCCGTCCGGCAAAGGCGCTGATCAGCATAATCAGCGTGGACTTAGGCAGGTGGAAGTTGGTGATGATGGCATCGACAATCTTGAAATCATAGCCCGGATAGATGAAAATCTGCGTCCAGCCACTCTTGGCAGAGATTTCTCCGAGGCCGTCCGCAGCAGATTCCAGTGTGCGGATACTGGTCGTGCCCACGGCAATAACCCTGTGGCCGGCTTTTTTTGTATCCATGATGAGCTTCGCCGTTTCCTCCGGTACATTGTAGAATTCCTTGTGCATATCGTGCTTCTGGATGTCTTCCACATTGACCGGACGGAACGTACCCAAACCTACATGGAGCGTCACAAAGCCCAAGTTCACGCCCATGTCCTTGAGTTCCTGCATCTGTTCCCTGGTGAAATGCAGTCCGGCTGTCGGTGCAGCCGCCGACCCCTGTTCGCGATTGTAAACCGTCTGATAGCGTTCACTATCCTCTAGTTTTTCATGGATATAAGGCGGCAGGGGCGTTTCCCCTAAGCGGTCAAGAATTTCCTCGAAAATCCCCTCAAACTTAAACTCCACAATGCGACCACCAAAATCTGTATGGTCGGTCACCACGCAGCTCAGTTCATCGCTAAAATTGATTTGGTAGCCCGGCTTAGCCTTCTTGCCCGGCTTGACCAAGGTTTCCCAATGAGTTGCATCCAGCCGGCGCAAAAGGAAGACTTCCACCTTGCCCCCTGTCTGGTCACGATGACCGATAAGGCGTGCCGGCATAACACGGGTATCATTGAAGATAAGCGTGTCGCCCGGTTCCACATATTCCTTGAGGTCATAAAAATGACGATGCTCCATGGTCTTTTCCACGGGGTCAAGCACCATCAAACGCGAGGAATTGCGCGGCTCCATGGGAACCTGTGCAATCCGTTCTTCTGGCAGTTCATAATCAAAATCCGAAAGTAATAACATCATTCAATCCTTCAATCAATATAATTTCTTTAACTCTGCACCACGATAATAATGCTGCAAAATCTGCTTATAATCATAGTGTTCACTATCTGCATAGGCCTTAGCGCCATGCTGGGACATCCCCAGCCCATGGCCCCAGCCATAGCCCTTGATGAACAATACATTGCGGTTCATAGTCATACCAAAAAGCGTACTTTTCAGCCCCAGCATACTGCGCAAATCATTGCCTGTTATACTGGCTTTGCCGTTCTTGCCGACAAACGTCACCTGCTTGACCCGCCCCGATACCGTGCGGTCTTTCGAGGCTTTGCCAATCTTTATGGGGGACAGTTCAATCTTCTTCAGCGTGCCGATATTTTTCCCACGCTTGGCGAGCAGCTCACTGAACTTTTGCACAGTGATATTCTTCTCCCACGGATAAGTCTCCGTCCGCACTTCTTTAGCCGCCCGCAGGCAGTCAATGCGGCTGCCCCATACGTCTTCGCTGTTCTCCGTCATGCCGCCCGAATCCGTATGAAAGAGCGCATCAACAAGTGCGCCATGACTTTCCAAAACCTCGCCGCTGGTTTCCTTTACCGCCCGACTAGCCGCTGCACGCTCCACAGCCACGCCGCCATATTGCTGGCAATGGGTTGTTGCACAGACATCAAAGCCTTCTTTGGCATGACGCTTGCGCTGGCGCAGGGCATACGTCCTGGCCGCCACCGCCTGTGCCTTCACCGCCTCCGGATTCCATTCTGCCGGCATTTCCTCCGGCACAACGCCCTGCAGATATTCCTCCGCTGTTACCCGGTTTAGCAGCTGCAAACTTCCCTTGCGCGGTATAAGGCGCAAGGCACCACGATAGGACTTATTATCGTAGGTACTGACCAGCTTAGACAGATTGCGCTCGTCCTCCACCGTCAGTTCCAAGGCCGCGGCATCCGCTTTTTTAAGTTTTCTGCCGTTAAGTTCCCAGCCCTTGTCTGTGAAGGTTAGCGTAGCAAATTCCTTGGCTTTTCCCTGCCAGACCACTTTCTTATTGTCCAGCCGCTTCAACACCACAGGAACATTTCCCGACAGGCGCAGGGTCGTTCCCGCCGTCCCCAGCGATACCAAAAGCTCCGGCTGCCAGGCCGCTTCCACAAAAGCAGCCGGCGATAATAACAGGCAAAACAAACTGCAAAGAGCAATAAAATGCTTTTTCATCATCCGTCCTCCCCTACACGCGCCTTTGCCTCAGCTTCAAGCCGGGCACGCTTTTTCGCCTTGTTGTCCTTCTTGCGCTGCTTGCGAATAGCCTTGCTGTACCGTTCTTCTTCACTGAAGATACACCCACAATAAGGCTGACGGTAAAGCTCCAATTCCTGACTGATATCAATGCCCTCCTGCCAGCCGGGACGGAAATCTTCATAATAAAACTGCACACCATATTGCGCGGCAAAACGCTCAGCCGTCCGCTTCATTAAATCATGCTGCTGGTAAATGCTGTAAAACAGCGTGGACGTAAAGGCATCAAAGCCATGTTCGGCCGCAAACCTCGCCGCTTCTTCCAGCCGCCAGGTATAACACATCGTACAGCGGCCATTGGGCAAAGCCTCCGCCGGCAGGGCCTGCTTCAAAAAATCCCGCAGACGGTATTGTTCATCGGCGAAAAATTCCATATTGACCTTTTCCGCAAACTCGCGGGCTGTATTTAAACGCATCTCCCACTCTTTGTACGGATGAATATTGGGATTAAAGAAATACCCCACCGGCTCAATGCCATCTGCCCGCAGTTTTTTCACCGGATAACAGGAACACGGCCCGCAGCACATATGTAATAGTAACTTCATCACCATATACTCCTATTCCGGATAAGCAATGCCCAAATGCTCATAACCGGCCTTCGTGACCACTCGGCCCCTGGGCGTACGGTTGATAAAGCCCAGCTGAATCAAAAA
Source organism: Selenomonas ruminantium subsp. ruminantium ATCC 12561 (assembly GCF_000424065.1). Classification (GTDB taxonomy): domain Bacteria; phylum Bacillota; class Negativicutes; order Selenomonadales; family Selenomonadaceae; genus Selenomonas_A; species Selenomonas_A ruminantium. The sequence goes on along the minus strand of NZ_AUJE01000014.1, from coordinate 92,516 downwards.
CGGCTCAAACACATCCTCCACAGTATCCGTACTCTCGCTGATAGCTGCCGCCAATGTATCAAGCCCCACCGGGCCACCGCCGAATTTCTTAATCATGGTCAAAAGCATGCGCCTGTCCGTATGGTCAAGACCGGCCTTATCCACCTCGAGCAGGGACAACGCCTTATCGGCAATCTCGTCGGTAATAACCTCCATGCCTTCATACTGCGCCACATCCCGCACCCGCTTTAACAGGCGATTGGCAATACGCGGAGTTCCCCGGGAACGGCGCGCAATTTCCAACGCACCTTTATCCTCAATGGGGATTTCCAAAATCTCTGCCGCCCGCTTGACAATCGTCACCAAAGCCTCCGGCGTATAATACTCCAGGCGCGAGATAATCCCGAAACGGTCACGCAAAGGAGCCGCCAAAGAACCTGCCTTAGTCGTGGCGCCAATCAGCGTAAAGGGCGCAATATCCAACCGGATAGAACGGGCACTTGGCCCCTTGCCGATAATAATATCCAGCGCAAAATCCTCCATGGCCGAGTACAGCACTTCCTCCACACTACGGGACAGGCGGTGGATTTCATCGATAAAGAGCACATCATGCTCCTGCAAATTCGTCAGCAGCGCCGCCAAATCCCCCTGCCGTTCAATAGCCGGGCCGGAAGTCTGACGGAAGTTCACCCCCATCTCATTGGCGATAATTCCCGCCAGCGTGGTCTTACCCAGCCCCGGAGGCCCATAGAGCAGAACATGGTCCAGCGAATCGCCGCGGTTCATGGCCGCCTGAATGAAAATCTCCAGATTTTTCTTGGCCTTGTCCTGCCCGATATACTCGCTTAACTTGCGGGGGCGCAGGCTGTACTGCCAATCATCTGTCCGCTGCTCGTCCATGGCCACAATGCGGCCATCATCAATATCCATCTCGTAAAAATCTTCTTCAGCCAAGCCTCACCCCTCCTTAAAATTTATTCAACTGCTTCAAAGCCAGCTTGATGACGTCTTCCGTTGTCTTGCACTTGGTTGCCTTCTTGAGCACCGGCGCAATTTCGGCCTGGCTGTAACCCAGAGCCACCAAAGCCGCCTGCGCTTCACTCATCATATCGTCGCCAACCGGCCCTTCCATATCCAGTGTCAGAATTTCTTCCACATCATCAGCTGCCGCAAAAGCAACCTTGTCCTTCAGTTCCAAAATCAGCCGTTCTGCCGACTTCTTGCCAATACCTGGCAACTTGGTCAGCACCGTGGCCTGCTTGTTCTGGATTGCCTTGCAAAGGCTCTCCACAGTGATAGCCGACAAAATCCCCAAAGCCACCTTCGGGCCAATGCCCGACACGCCAATAAGCAACTGAAAAATATCGTATTCTTCCTCACTGGCAAATCCATAGAGGGTAATGCCGTCCTGATAGACATTCATATAAGTAAACAGCTGAGCTTCCTCTTTAAGCCGTAATTTATTCCGGGTAGAACCAGCCACAAAAACCCGATAGCCCACACCATTTACATCCAACAGGCAGTAATCCGTCTTCAACGCCGCTACCTGCCCCCGTAAAAAACCAATCATTCTGTCCGTTCACTCCAATAGACATAGAAAACTTGTAACCTTATTAGTATAGCACGAATAGCAAGCGGCTGACCAGTCAAAATTGACCAGTCAGCACGACCGTGTTCGCATTATTGTTTTACATTCGTTATCCTTATGAACTGAACGTACCCGGAAATACTCGTCGGCTTATAACAAAGCCGGCTGCCGCATACAACAGCAAAATCAACAAAGAACTATACGCCAAATCATTTCCTGCTGCAAGGCTCCGCAACAATGTGCTTGTATGGGTCAGTGGAAGAAGCTCGATAAACCAACGTAAAGCGGCTGGCAATGCCTGCGTTGTAAAGAACGTACCACATAAAAAGGACATTGGCAGTAAGATATAGGTATTTACCTGACTCATTTCCTCATAGGTACTGATTTTCATAGCAGCAATAAATCCCACTTCAGCAAAAATAATCGCATTCAATATGAGAACAGCCCACAGCCAAAATGAAAGGTTAATCTGCGCTCCAAAACCATAAGCCAACAATAAGATGATGGTACTGGACAGAAGACTACGCAGCACCGCAGCCAGTATCTTTCCCAAAACATAAGATGCAGGTTTAATCGGTGCTAATATATACTCCTCCAGACTTTTATGATAAATACGTTCCGCATGTACTGGTGTAATGCTGTTAAAACTGATATTCATCGAATTTAGGGCAAGTATCCCCGGCACCAAAAAATCCAAATAACTGCCGCTTCCAACATTTATACTGCGTCCCAAGCCCCAGCCAAAAGCCACTAGATAAAGCATGGGTGCTACCATACGAGCTAAAATAAATTTGGCCAGACGCCGCTTAAGCACCACCCAGTCACGCCAAAAAACCGTCCAAGTATCATAAAGCATCTGCAAAATATCAAATCCCCTTTATGTAAAATTCTCTATGCGAAGCAGTCATTATATGTAAAAAGATATGGTTTATTATATCACTATCATTGTTTTTTTATCCAGCCCCATGAATAATATTCGTGACAAGTAAAAAGACCATGCTATAATAGCAAATATAAAACCATCCTGTTTTTTTCACAATCTATCCCCTATAATAAAGGAGTTATAAGCATGGCACTTTTTCAAAGCAAAATTTTTGGCATCGTCCAAGGGGTGGGTTTTCGGCCCTTTGTCGCACGGCTGGCGACAAAATTCCAAATTCTGGGCAGCGTCTGCAATAAAGGTCCCTATGTGGAGGTCTATGCTCAGGGCAGCGAGAAAGCTGTGGACAAATTTCTCACGGCTATTGAACAGGAGCCGCCGGAGCGATCGTCCATCTTAAAATTGACGCGTCAGCGCCTTGACGAAGACAAACATTATCAGGATTTTCAGATTATCGAAAGCACCAAGGAAAAGGGCTCCATCTTCGTTTCGCCGGATATTGCCACCTGCGATAAGTGCCGGGCAGAACTCTTTGACCCGCAGAACAAGCGCTATCTCCATCCCTTTATCAACTGCACCGCCTGCGGGCCGCGGCTGACCATCCTCGATTCCATGCCCTATGACCGGGAGCGCACAAGCATGGGCGAATTTCCCATGTGCCCCAGCTGTCAGGCAGAATACGACAGCCCCTCCACCCGCCGCTATGATGCCCAGCCGGTCTGCTGCAATGACTGCGGGCCAGAAGTCTACATCATCGGCGAGGAAAATGTGCGCGGGGCTGCGGCCATCACCCGCACCCGCCAAACGATTATCAATGGCGGCATTGTGGCCATCAAGGGCATTGGCGGTTTCCACCTCTGCTGTGATGCCACCAATGAACAGGCTATCCTGCGCCTGCGCCAGCTGAAACACCGTCCGGTAAAACCCTTTGCCATTATGGCCCGCGATATGGCCGCCATCAATCGGGAATGTTTTGTCGAGGACGGGCAGGAAGAAATCCTCACGGGCCATCAAAAACCCATCCTGCTGCTCAAGCGCAAAATGACCGGTCAAATCCAAGATGTCGTTGCGCCCGGCAATCCCAAAATCGGCATAATGCTGCCTTATGCACCATTACATATGTTATTGTTCGCTTATCCCGATGGGCTGACCATGCCGGACACGCTGATTATGACCAGCGGCAATCCGGCAGGTGCACCCATCTGCCGTGACGATAAGAACGCTGTTGATGCACTTGACGGTTTCTGTGACCTCATGCTGTCGCACAATCGCAAGATTCGCATTCGCGCCGATGACACGGTGATGGACTGGCTGGACGGCAAGCCCTATATGATTCGCCGCAGCCGCGGCTATGCGCCCCTGCCCTTTATGCTGAAAAATGACTGGCATGGCGCGGTACTCGGCATTGGCGGTGAGCTCAAAAACACCTTTTGCGTGGGCAGTGACAACATCTTCTATCCCTCCCCTTATGTGGGCGATATGAGCGATTTGCGCACCATGCAGGCCCTGCGCGAAACGATTCAGCGGCTGACTGCATTGCTCGAATGCCAGCCGCAAATCGTGGCCTGTGATATGCACCCCCGTTACAATACCGTAACCATTGCCAAGGAACTGGGGCTGCCCCTCTTTCCCGTCCAACACCACTATGCCCATATTCTCTCCTGCATGGCCGAAAATGACTATGATGAACCGGTAATTGGTGTCTCCTTTGACGGCACCGGCTACGGTACTGACGGCACCATCTGGGGCGGCGAGATTTTACAGGCGGATTATGCCGGCTTTAAGCGGCTCGATTCCATCACGCCCTTCCGGCAGGCAGGCGGCGATAAAGCCAGCCGCGAAGGTTGGCGCATCGCCATTTCCCTGATCTACGATTTGACGCAGGATAAAGAAGAAACGCAGAAAATTACTCACCAGTTAAACCTTTGCCAGAACAGCGACCTTAATGCCATGTTCTTTATGCTGGATAATGATATCAACGTCATCCAGAGCACCAGCGCCGGACGCATCTTCGATGCAGTCAGTGCCCTCTTAGGCATTCGCAACAATTCTACCTTTGAAGGAGAAGCCAGTATGTATCTGGAATTCGCCGCGCAGAAATGGCATGATGAACATTCAGGCAATCTGCCTGTCCCTGCCATAAGCTTTAACACGGACAAGATATTTGCCCTCCTGTTGCAGCAGCGGCTGGCCGGTGAGGACTGCGGCAAACTGGCGTACCTGTTCCATGCCTGCCTGGCCGCCTTCATCGGTGCTGCCTGCCAAAAAGCCGGCGTACATACCGGCCTGAACACCGTAGCCCTGTCCGGCGGCGTATTCCAAAATCATCTGCTGACCGAACTGACCACCGCCAGATTGCAGGAACGCGGGTTTACGGTTCTGCGCCACAGCCTGCTGCCGCCCAATGATGGGGGTATCTGCTTAGGACAGGCTGCCGCCGCCATGTATCATCTCAACCATAAATAAAGGAGTTTCCTCATGCTGATATCACTGGGCCAAATTTTGGCCTATACGCTGGTACAAACCATCGGTATTTCCATCTTCACCCTTTCGCTCTACCGCCTGAAAAAAATTCGACAGGTCTACCGCCTGAAAGCTTTTTTCTATTTGGCTATGGTCAATTTTGCTGGAGCATTGACCTTTGGCACAGCGCCCTGGCTGGCGACCAGTAAGCCCGTAGCGGCGGGAATCTTTATTTTAGGCATTCCCTTTATGCTGGGCAGCCACCTTTTGCTTTTACTCAGGAATCATAAACATTAACGACTAAAGGAGAACACGATGAATCTCAATATTCCCCAGCTCTACTACAGCAAACTCATGCGCGCTGTAGTGGAATTTGACATGATTAATGACGGCGACCATATCCTGCTGGGCATTTCCGGCGGCAAGGACAGCATTTTCCTAGCTTATGCCATGGCCATTCTCAAAAAACGCCTGAACAAGCAGTTTAAGCTGTCTGCCCTCACCATCAATCCGCAATTCAAGGACGCACAGGGCCGGCCTGCGCTCTTTGATATTGAACGCGCCAAAGGCTTTATGGCGGAACTGGACATTCCCTACGAAATCATTGATGTGGATATCGCCGGTACCATCGCCACGACGCCGGACAAAAATCCCTGTTACACCTGTGCGTTCTTCCGCCGTGGCGCAGTAAACCGCTATGCCATGGAACACGGCGTAAACAAAATCGCCTACGCCCATCACCATGATGATGCCGTTGAAACCTTTCTGATGAGCCTGCTGTACTCCGGACAGCTGCATACCTTCACACCGGTCACCTACCTTGACCGCACGAAGTTGACCGTAATCCGCCCGCTGGTGTACTTCCGCGAATCCGAGTTGATTGATGCCATAAATATTCATGGCTTTGACCCGGTAAAAAGCCCCTGCCCCCATGACGGCCATACGGTAAGACAGGAGGTTAAAGAACTGATTGCCCGGCTCGAACCGGAAATCCCCGACCTCTATGACCACTTGGGCGCCGCCATGCGAAAAGGCGCACTCGGGGAGCTTTGGCCAGCTGCCAAAACCCGCGCCGAAATGCGCCAGACGTATTTTGCCTATAAGAATAAATAATCCTATTGCCTTTTCCACCAGGGGAAGGCTTTTTTGCTTATTTGAGGGCCTTATTGATGTTGTCGATAAGCTCCTTTAATTCCTTGCTTTCCGTCAGCTTGTAGGCGATATCCAAGAAGTAATTGGCATGTTCATACTTCTTGTTGGCCAGCATCGCCTTGCCATACTGCATCGCCGTTTCAATGATTTTGGCATCGGGGCCAATGGGAAAACCGTACTTTTCCCCATAGGAACGCATGGCACCAATGGAGGGGCGCTGGGCCTGGCCTTCCGTTTCCTCATGGATATATTTGAGTTCCAGTTCGGCCTGATAGCGGCCTTCTGCATCGGCAAAACTCATGCTGAGCAGATAGCAGCCAACCGCCTCATCCCACATCTGTTTTTCCACGAAGTAATAGCCTAAATTGCGGTAGCAATGAGCAATTTCCCGGCGCTTGTAGGCAATGGGGAAAATCGCGGTCGTCAGTTCTTTGAGCTTTTCCCAATCCTTCTTCTGCTTGAAAATCTCCGCATGCTCAAAGGCGATATCGGCACTCATGGGGTTCCAATCCATGGCAATGGCCAGTGCCTCTTCGGCTTCATCCAGTTTCCCCTGTTCCAGGAGCAGAGAGCCATACATGGCGTACAGGCGGTTCAAGGGTTCTTCAATATCCGCCACGGGCTGCATTTCAGGATGCTGGCTCTGAAACATCACCATTTCCATCAGGGTATTGAAATCATAATAATCTGCCTGTCCATCATTGTAGAGGTTGAGCTTTTCCACGCTCTCAATCTCCTGCCGCAGAATGTCCGCTGCTGCTGCAACCTCCTTCTCCTCCACCAGCGTTGCGGCCTGTGCCAAGGCATCATTTATCTTCTTCGTCAGTACATTTTCCTGCAATACTTTACACTTCCTAACTAATCAAATATGTCTGGTCACCGTAAACCGCCATAATTTCACGGCTTCATTGGGGCCAATATTGCCCTTTTTGCGGGCAATTTCCACCTGCTGTTCCACGGTGTCCACACCGGCTAAATCCGGCAGAAGCAGTCCGCGCCGACTGCCCGCTTCAACGATTACGCCGTAACGCTTGGTATCCAGCTGCTCTATCCCCTCAATCGGTTCGGGAACAGACAGGACATCCACATCATAAAGCAAATCCTGCAATTCATCTTCCCTCACCGGCGAAAAACGTGGGTCGCCGGTACCGGCAGACACGGCATTATAGAGGATTTCTTCAGCCAAACTCTCTCGCACCGGCAAAATCGTACCAATACAGCCCCGCAGCTGACCGTCCTTCTTGATGCTGACAAACGCCCCGGCTTTTTGACCGGTCAATTCCGCTGGCAGATTTTCCGGCAGTGCCGCCCGCCTGCCCGTCCGCACATAATGTTCCAGCGAATAACGCGCCAAAGCCAGATATGCGTCTTCCTGGCTGTGCCGCCGTTCAATTTCCTCGCGGAACAGCTTCGCCGCCTGCTCGCCAATATTACGGGATTCATCATATTCCCCAGGTGCAAAAACCGCCACCGCATAGCCTACGCCAAACGGCCCTTCCTGCGCAAGCAGCTTTGCCTGCACCTGATGCCTGTCCAAAGCCCCTGCCATAATCCAGAACGAGCGCAGGCCGCATTCGGCTGCCGAATCCGCCAGTTCCGCCGGCGTTGTCATGAGCTGCAGAAAATCACCGGTCTTAAAGCAATCTCCCATACGTTGGTCAAACACGGGGCCGGCCGGATCAAAACCATAGGGGCCATCGGCCTTCAGTTTATGGGATAAATCCCCGCTGGCGACCAGCACCACCCGCCGTTTTAATTCAGCAGCCGCCCGGGCAATCAGTACACCCAACGCATAGTGATGGTCACGGGATAACCCCGACAGGCCGATGCGGACAATCTTGCCTGCAAAACCTGCCTTTTGCAAAAAATACAGCGGAATCATGGTGCCATGGTCAAGACTGCCATCCTGCTTGCCCAAAGTGCCTGCCGGCAGCTTGATTGAATCGGCCAGTTTGGCAATATGCCCGACAAGCGACTCATCATAATCGGCTTCGAAGCGCAGTTCCGCATGCCCAAAGCCAGCAAAACTGCCCTTAGCCCCGGCCCCGGAGGACAGCTGCAAATAATCGGCATACATTTTGGCATGCGGGCTGGTGATTACGATGGTTTCCGGCTGCAGACTGACCACCCATTTTGCCGCTTCTTCATAAGCTGCAATGGTGGCGCTGATTTTCTGTTCCTCACCTCTGCCAACAGCCGGCAGGATCAAGGGCGGATGCGGTACTACACAGGTTCCTAATAAAGCCATTTTATACACCTCTTTACCAAGCTATGCACAAAATCCATCTGAACACACCCTAAAGGCTGACAAGTCAAACTGACCTGTCAGCCCTTAATACCTTATTTTTTTCGCTGCATTCTGCGCTCATGCAGTTCCGCGCATTTTTCCACGATAAGGCGCACGACCCAGGAGGGCGGCCGCGAGGCCTTCTTATGAAACCACATTTCCACCGTGCGGCTGGGTGCGCCCAGTATCTTTTCGCAGTCCCTGGGCGTTATGCCCCAAAGGTCACGCATCATCTTCATCGGCTCGTCGGCGCAGGCTATGCGGTCAAGTTCTGCCGCTTTCTTCAGTTCTTCCACATCTACGTTGAAACCGGTCTTGCGCTGAAACCAGTTGGGAATATCTTCACGGGTCACTTTGGGCATAGCGCGCCTCCTTTATTGCATCAGGACATCAGCTCTGCTATCTTATTCAATATAATCCCGGCTAATTCCTGCTTGCTCATCAAAGGATATTTTTCACAGCCGCCATCACGGGTATAAATCTGCACCCGGTTGTTGTCCACGGCAAAACCTGCATCACTGGCGGATACATCGTTCGCGACAATGAAATCGAGATTTTTCTTCACGAGCTTCTTTTTGGCATATTCCTCCACATTGCAGGTTTCTGCCGCAAAGCCCACGAGAATCTGCCGCGCCTTGTGCTGCCCCAGACCATACAAAATATCCGGGTTGCGTTCCAGATGCAAGACCAGTTCATCATCGCTCTTTTTGATTTTTTCTTTCGCTACTGTTTTGGGTCGATAATCCGCCACTGCCGCCGACATGATGACAGCATCTGCCGCAGCATAGGCTTCCTGCACTGCCGCCTGCATTTCCAGCGCCGTCTGAATGCGTATCGTACGCACCCCCGCCGGGTCAGGCAGGTTGCTTGGGCCGGAAACAAGCAGGACTTCTGCGCCCTGTTTGGCCGCCTCAGCGGCAATGGCATAGCCCATCTTGCCCGTAGAGCGGTTGCCTAAAAAGCGCACCGGGTCCAAGGGTTCAATGGTTCCGGCAGCCGTAACGATGATTTTTTTGCCCTTGAGACGCTGTTCACCAGCGGCAAAATCCAGAACAAACTGGACAATTTCTGCCGGTTCCGGCAGACGGCCCTTGCCTTCCACACCGCAGGCCAAATGCCCGGAGGCCGGTTCGATAATCTGCACGCCCCGGCTTTTTAATTCCGCGATATTTTTCTGCGTTACGGGATTTTCATACATATTGGTATTCATGGCCGGCGCCAGGATAAGCGGTGCCTTAGTTGCCAATATCGTAGTCGTCAGCATATCATCGGCAATACCCGCAGCGGTCTTGGCAATGATATTGGCCGTAGCCGGAGCAATCAGCATAATATCGGCCAAATTGGCCAACGCAATATGCTCCACGTTGAAATTCGTGACCTTGGCCCACATATCCACGGTCACGGGCTGGCCGGTAATTTCCCGGAAGGTCAGCTCGGTAACAAACTCTGTGGCCTCACGAGTCATAACAACATGGACTTCCGCTCCCGCCTTACGGAGACGGGAGGCAATCTCCACCGCCTTGTAAGCGGCGATGCCTCCCGTCACGCCCAAAACAATTTTCTTGCCGGTTAAGCTGCCCATCTTAGAGGTCAGCCTTGGAAATCTTGTAGGCGATTTTGCCTTCCGCGATTTCTTCCAGTGCATTGGTTACATCTTTGGTGGATTTCATTTCGATTTCCTTGAGTTCTTCGCCATCCACCAGCTGACGGGCACGCTTGGAGGCGCAGACCACCAAGCCATAACGGCTGTCCACACGGGACATCAGTTTATCCGTAGACGGGTTTACCATGCTCATTTCCGGTTTGCTCATTACTTTCATTACTTTGCCAACTCCTCAAAAATTTCCTGATTTCTATCCACACGGCAGTGCTCAGCGGCACGAATCGCCATAATGCGCTGCACGGCATGTTTTACGGTATCATTGACGACCACATAACTGTACTTCCTGCCGTCTTCAATTTCCTTGCAGGCAGAACCCATGCGCTTCTGCAGGGATTCCTCCGTCTCCGAACCACGGCCACGGATACGGCGTTCCAGTTCAGCCAAAGAAGGCGGCACGAGGAAGATAAACAACCCGTCCGGGCATTTTTTCATCACATTCAAGGCACCCTGCGTATCGATTTCCAACAGGATATCCTCGCCCTTGGCCAGGCGTTCCTCAATCTTGCCCAGTGGCGTGCCATAGTAGTTGCCATAAACATTGGCGTATTCCAAAAAGCCGCCTTCCGCGATTTTCTGCTCAAAATCCGCCTTGTCCATAAAGTAGTAGTTCTTGCCGTCTACTTCACCAGCGCGGGGCTGACGGGTCGTGGCGGAAATCGAATAGGCCAAATCCTCAGCCTGCGCAAGAAGTTCACTGCATACAGTGCCCTTGCCCGTTCCCGACGGCCCGGAAACGACCATCAATAATCCTTTACGCATTTATTCTTCGTCCTCTTTCTCTTTTTCCGTCTTTACATCGTCATCATCATCTTCAACGCGGTGTGCCACCGTTTCCGGCTGTACTGCCGATAAAATGACATGGTCGCTGTCCATGATGATTACTGCTCTTGTTCTGCGTCCATACGTCGCATCAATAAGCCGCTCCCCATCTCTGGCTTCCTGAATAATGCGCTTAATAGGCGCCGATTCAGGGCTGACAATGGCCACAATACGATTGGCCGATACAATATTCCCAAAGCCGATATTGATGAGCTTGATATCCATCAGTATCTCCCCTTTACTCGATATTTTGCACCTGCTCGCGAATCTTTTCGATTTCGCTTTTCATGTCCACGACCAACTGCGCAGCGTCTTTGCTGTTGGCCTTGGAACCGATAGTGTTTGTTTCCCGGTTAAATTCCTGAATCAGAAAATCCAGCTTACGCCCGGACGGCTCCCCAGCCGCCATAATCTGCCGGAATTGGGCGATATGACTCTCTAAGCGCACCACTTCTTCGGTGTAGTTTACACGGTCAGCAAAGAGCGCCGTTTCCTGAATGATGCGCGTCTCGTCAAAATCTTTCCCGGCAAGGGCCTCGGCCAGAACTTCCTGCAAATGCTGACGGCGTTCTTCCACGATAGCCGGAGCAAGCGTGATTAACTGCTGACGCATACCTTCCAGCTTCACCAAACGCTGTTCAAAATCCTCGGCAATATGCGCGCCTTCCCGCTGACGCATATCGTCAAATGCCTTGAGTGCCTGCTGCAGGGCATCTTCAAGCACCGGCTGCAAGCCGTCTAACTCTGCACTCTGCTCCACCTGCAAGACATCGGGAAAGCCCGCGAACATCGCCGCACTATCCGGACGGGGCAGATGCAGGGTATCACTAAGTTCATTCATCGCCGTTTGATAGGCCAGTGCCAGCCCCTTATCCACGCGAATGGTGCTCTTGGACTCCCGTTTGTCAACGTAATTGACAAAGATATCCACCTTGCCGCGAGCCGCTGCCTGCCGGATAAGCTGGCGCAGATTTTCCTCCCACTGCCCAAACTGCCGGGGCATATGGAAGTTCAATTCCAAAAAACGCTGATTAACCGCCTTTAATTCCACGGTCACTTTGTAATCATCATTTTCCACAGTAGCGGCACCAAAACCGGTCATACTCTTCAGCATAATCACGCCTCCAAATCGGCCAGCTCACCACTGAACACCAGTTCAGCCGGGCCAGTCATAAATACATGGTTGTTATCCGCCCAATGAATCCGGAGCCTTCCACCGTCGAGTTCCACTTCCGTTTCGCCGGCTCTGTCCAGCTTATCATTCAGGATACCCGCCACAACCGTTGCACAGGAGCCGGTACCACAGGCCAGCGTAACTGCCGCGCCACGCTCCCAGACACGCATGCGCACATGCTGACGGTCTTTGACCTCAACAAACTCTGTATTCGTCTTGCGCGGGAAAAGTTCATGGGACTCAAACTTGCTTCCGAGTTCATAAATCGGGAAGTTTTCCGCATCGTCTACGAAAATCACGCAATGCGGATTGCCCATGGACACAGCAGTGAACTGATATGTCCTGCCCTCAACCATAATCGGCTGAGCAACCACCTGCTGACCGTCAAAGCCGATAACGGGAATTTCCTCACCCAAAAGATGCGGCTCACCCATATCCACCTTAATGCCCTTGACCGTACCGCCATCCAGAACAATCTCCGGCACCAAAATCCCGGCGCCCGTTTCCACCGTAAAGCGCGTCTCCTTGGTCAGACCGAAGTCATAGAGATAGCGGGCAAAGCAACGAATGCCATTGCCGCACATCTCCGCCTCGCTCCCGTCGGTATTAAAAATCCGCATACGGAAATCCGCTTCAGCAGAAGGCAGCACAACCAAAATGCCATCTGCCCCCACGCCATAATGACGGTCACAGACCTTGCGGGCCAGTTCGGCATAGTCCTCTATATCTTCATGCAGGCAGTCAAACAAAACAAAATCATTGCCACAACCTTGCCATTTCGTAAATTTCTTCATCAATTCCTGCCCCCTGTCTATTTCGATATCTATACTATAATACCTGCATTTCCGCAAATTTTCAAGGTTTTTCTCACCATTACGCCCATATACAACTTTATTTTGCTATTTTTTCGCTGTAAAAACCCGGAGGACAGATGATATTTTTCCGCAGCGTTTGACAAGCCTGTTGTCTAAGCATAGGAAAAATATTATCTGCCCTCCGGGCGTCTTATTCATTGATGTACCCCCCAAATAGCAGTTCACGCAGTTATCGCTTCTCCTGCATGCAACATATCATAATCTTGGATTACCCAGTCAGCCCAGCGTTGTTCGTCATAATGCCAGAATACTACCGGATCATTGAACATCCTATCGCCAAGATGCGACTTGGTAATCATTTTTCTAGCTTCGACTCTTTTATACCCACGACGCACGAGCTCGATTAATGTAAGCCGATAAGCCATATTTCTGTCTGACATTTTACCAATATACCTTTCAATAACCGATCTCCTTTCCATCGTCATTCATCTTCCTTTCCATTTATTATATGTCCTCTTTTTAGCTCGCTTATTGCCTTCTGACTTTTAAATACGATTTGGCTGCCGATATTAGCTTGACTAATCTGGCGAAAGAAATCATTTTTAGAGATTTCCCCGTGTTTTACCCTTGCAGCCAACTGCCTAGCCTTACCATCCGCAAGCGGCCCTTCTACATAATCCTTATCGATATGTATATCTGCACCATCTACTCTATTACTATAGATTGTATTTTTCCACTCACTCGTAAATCCTGAAAAAGAAACTCCACTAAGATTATCTGTATCGCAATAAAACGCCACAACCGCAGAACTTTCTGTATCTCCAGCCCATCGCGCAGCCTGTTTGTAATCTTCAGTCGTGTAGAATCCTTTTCCAAAATCATTTTTTGACCGCCCAACATTTAAATCAATGCCGTTTTCTAATATATTTTTTGCGGCCGTCTTGTTTGTTCCATGATAATACTTCTTTAGCATATACCTCTCCTTATGTTACATTGTAACATAAGTTAAATAAAAAAGACAGACTATTTATGTACGCTGTTTACTCCGCGCATGTGACAATCAGCTACGCAATAAGCCCGGAGGGCAGATGATGTTTTTCCGCAGCGTTTGACAAGCTTGTCTAAGCGTAGGAAAATATTATCTGCCCTCCGGGCGTCTTAGCATATAGATGTAAACCTAACCTAAATCTTAGCCCTTACGTGCGTTCTTCGCATTACGTCCACGCACCGTACGGTCCAGAATGGTCTTACGCAGACGGATGTGTTCCGGCGTAACTTCAACCATTTCATCGTTGTTGATGTATTCGATAGCCTGTTCCAGAGAGAGGATTCTCGGCGGCGTCAGGCGAATTGCTTCGTCCGAGGAAGACGTACGCATGTTGGATACGTTCTTCTTCTTGCAGGGGTTGATGTCGATATCGTTATCGCGGGAGTTTTCACCAACAATCATACCTTCATAAACCTGTTCGCCCGGCTCAATGAACATTACGCCACGGTCCTGCAGGGAGAAGATACCATAACCGGTCGTTTCGCCCTGTTCGAAAGCAACGAGGGAACCGCGCGTACGGCCCGGGATATCGCCCTTGTACGGCGCATAGCCATGGAACACATGGTTCATGATGCCGTTACCCTTCGTGCTCGTCAGGAGTTCGGAACGGAAACCAATCAGGCCGCGGGCCGGAATGGTGAATTCGAGGCGCATGTAACCGGCCGTCTCCGTCATGTTCGTGAGTTCAGCCTTACGGGTGCCAAGGCCTTCCATAACAGCGCCCATGTATTCCTGCGGTACTTCAATCGTCAGGTTTTCAATCGGTTCGCAAAGCTGGCCGTTGATGGTCTTGTAAACTACTTCCGGTTTGCCGACCTGCAGTTCATAGCCTTCACGGCGCATGGTTTCAATCAGGATGGACAGGTGAAGTTCACCACGGCCGGAAACCTTGAATACATCGGCAGAATCCGTTTCCTCAACCTTCATGGCCACGTTGGTTTCAATTTCCTTGAACAGACGGTCACGCAGGTGACGGGAGGTTACGAACTGACCTTCACGGCCGGCAAACGGGCTCGTGTTGACACCGAAGGTCATGGACAGGGTCGGCTCGTCGATGTTGATGGTCGGCAGCGCTTCCGGATTTTCAGCATCCGCAACGGTGTAACCGATGGATACATCACCAAGACCGGTCAGGGCAACGATTTCACCCATGCCGGCAGCTTCGCTCTCTACGCGCTGCAAGCCCTGGTAAGTGAATACCTTGCCGATACGGGCTTTCGTTTCCTGGTCGCCATTGATGATGGCTACAGCCTGATTCGGCTTTGCCGTACCGCGGATGATGCGGCCGATAGCTACGCGACCTACGAAGGAATCGGATTCGAGCGTCGTAACCATCATCTGCAGCGGAGCGTCCGGGTCACCATGCGGAGCCGGGATTTCCTTCACGATGGTTTCCATCAGCGGTTCGAGGTTGTCGTTGTCATCGTCCATGCTGTACTTGGCAATACCGTCACGAGCCGTAGCATAGATTACCGGGAAATCGAGCTGGTCATCATCGGCGTCGAGTTCCATGAAGAGTTCGAGAACTTCATCATAAACGTCATCTACACGCTGATTCGGCTTATCAATCTTGTTGATAACCACAATCGGCTTCAGCTTCTGTTCGAGAGCCTTGCGCAGCACGTATTTCGTCTGAGGCATCGGGCCTTCAAAGGCATCAACGAGCAGAACAACGCCGTCAACCATGTTGAGAACACGTTCCACTTCGCCGCCGAAGTCAGCATGGCCCGGGGTATCTACGATGTTGATTTTTACGCCGTTGTACATAACAGCTGTGTTCTTGGACAAAATCGTGATGCCGCGCTCACGCTCAATATCGCCGGAGTCCATAACGCGCTCTGCAACCTGCTCGTTGGAGCGGAACACATGGCTCTGCTTCAGCATGCCATCAACCAGGGTCGTCTTACCATGGTCAACGTGGGCGATAATGGCGATGTTTCTCAAATTTTCATTGGTCGTCATACTCATTTTAGTGTAATCTGCCTCCTAATTCTATAAAGCAAGGAAGGATACATAACTGTATCCCCCAAAAGCTCAACATAACGTATAAATTTTATCCTATGGCCGTTCCCATGTCAAGGATTTTCTATTTCCAATCCCACAGGACAGTGGTCACTGCCAAAAACTTCATTGTGAATGGTCGCGTCCTTGATTTTTTCCTTCAACCGCGTGGAGGTGACAAAATAATCAATGCGCCATCCGGCGTTGTTGTCCCGGGCTTTTCTAAGATACGACCACCAGGTGTAGATACCCGTGCGCTCCGGATACAAGGTGCGGAAGGTATCAATAAAGCCCGCGTTTAAAAGCTCGGTAAACTTGCCGCGTTCTTCATCGGTAAAACCGGCATTATGGTGATTGGTCTTGGGATTTTTAAGGTCAATCTCCTGGTGGGCCACATTCAAATCCCCGCAGACTACCACAGGTTTCTGCGCATCCAATTGGCACAGGTAATCGCGGAAGGCGTCTTCCCATTCCATGCGGTAATCCAATCGTTCCAGTTCCCGCTTGGAATTGGGCGTATAGACCGTCACCAAAAACATTTCCGGAAATTCCAAGGTGATTACCCGGCCTTCATGGTCGTGTTCTTCAATGCCCAGACCATAGGTGACGTTTAACGGCTCAATGCGGGAGAACACCGCCGTGCCGGAATAGCCCTTCTTTTCAGCGCTGTTCCAATACTGCTTGTAGCCGGGCAAATCTAAGATGGCCTGGTCCGGCTGCATCTTCGTTTCCTGCAGGCAGAACACATCGGCGTCCAGCTTGCAGAATGACTCCATAAATCCCTTTTTCAGGCAGGCCCGCAGGCCGTTGACATTCCAGGAAATAAACTTCATCGTCTATGCCTCCCTCGTTACGGCAGTGTCTTGAACTGTCCTACCGGCCAGAATACCAACATGGCCTTGCCTTTGATTAAATCAAACGGCACAAAGCCCACGTCGGCAAAACGGCTGTCCTCGGAATTGTTGCGGTTATCGCCCATCACAAAGACGGTTCCCTTGGGCACCGTGGATTTGGGATATTCGCTGCGGGTGGGTTCCAAGATATAATCTTCATTGAGCAGCTGGTCGTTGACAAAGACCTTGCCAGCTTTAATCTCCACCGTATCACCGCCGGTTGCAATGACGCGCTTGATGAAATCACGGCTTCTGTCGCGGGGATATTCGAATACGAGAATATCATTTTTCTGGGGTTCCCGGAAGTTGTAGATGAACTTATTGACCACGAGCCGTTCCTGCGACTGCAAGGTCGGCCGCATGGACGGGCCATCTACAATGTAAAGCTCCACGATAAATTCACGAATAAAGAAGGCCAGCACCACCGCAATGACAATGGAGACAAGCCAGTCTTTTGCTTCTTCGCCTAATGAACTCATAAAAAGGGTCCTCCTCTTAATGTGTTTTGGCTATCCTACGCAAAAATAGGGACTGCTCGGAAGCAGTCCCTACCGTTACGCAGATTAGCGTTTTTCTTTGATACGAGCAGCTTTACCCGTAAGGTTGCGCAGATAGTAAAGTTTTGCACGACGGACAACACCGCGGCTAACAACTTCAATCTTGGCAATACGCGGAGAATGAACCGGGAACAGACGTTCTACGCCGATGCCGTAGGATACACGACGAACGGTGAAAGTCTCACGAACGCCAACGCCCTGACGAGCGATTACGCGGCCTTCGAATACCTGAATACGCTCACGGTTGCCTTCGACGATCTTTGCATGTACGCGAACTTTGTCGCCAGGTGCAAATACGGGAATGTCGCTGCGGAGCTGTTCTTTCTCCAGAGTCTCGATGATGTTCATTTGTTTTTTCCTCCTTAATCAGACGTTCGTGGCAAGCTCATGCCTACTCAGAGGACCGTCCACATACCTAAGTAGTTTACCATAAAAAAATCCTGGCTTCAATACCTAAAAAATATTTTTTAGGCCCTTTTTTTCACGGAAAACACCGAACTGAGCAATTTTTTCGTATAGGGGTGCTGTGCCTGCGCAATCTTATCCCCTGCCAGTTCTTCAACAATCTGACCGTTTTGCATAACCGCCACCCGATGGCTGATGAGACTTACAAGGCCTAAGTCATGGCAGATAAAGATATAGCTGACGCCCTTTTCCCGCTGCAACTTGGCCAGGAGCTTGGCGATGCTGTCCTGTACGGACACGTCCAGGGCACTGGTTGCCTCGTCGCAGATGATGACCTCCGGTTCCAGGATAAGCGCCCGGGCAATGCCCACGCGTTGTCGCTGGCCGCCAGAGAGTTCATGCGGATAACGCAGGGCGATTTCCGGCGCCAGTTCCACCTGCTCCAAAAGCGCCACAGCTCTAGCCTCGGCTTCCTTATCGGAAACCTTGGCAAAGTTGCGCAGCGGCTCACAGATGATATCGCGAATCCGCATCTTGGGATTAAAGGCCGTAGAAGGGTCCTGAAAAATCATCTGGATATTCTTGGCCATTGCCCGGCGTTTTTCACCGGAAAGGCGCGTGATATCCTCGCCCTTAAAAAAGATTTTGCCGCTGTCGGCCGGATGCAGGCCCATAATCGTGCGCACAAAGGTGGACTTGCCGCAGCCGGACTCACCGACCAGCCCCAGCGTTTCACCACGGTAGAGCTGCAGGCTCACATCCTTGCAGGCGGTAAACTTCATGCCGTCACTTTTGGTAAATTCCTTGCAGATTTTATCCGTAGACAGCAAGATTTCTTTATCCGACATAGCGTGTGCCTCCAATCTCCGGCACAGCGCGCAAAAGTGCCTGGGTGTATTCTGCCTGCGGGCGCTCGATAACGTCTGCCGTACTGCCGTACTCCACCACTTTGCCGCCGGCCATGACCATGATTTTATCCGCCATATGCGCCGCCACGCCGATATTATGGGTGACGATAATCATGGCCGAACCTGCTTCGTGGACAACCTGCATGAGCTCGTCCACAATCTGTGCCTGCGTGGTCACATCAAGGGCCGAAGTCGGCTCGTCAGCGAGCAGCAATTTGGGCGCAAAGGCCAAAGCCATGGCAATGCCGACACGCTGGCGCATGCCGCCGCTGAGCTCAAAGGCATGGGATTCCATCACGCGCTGCGGGTCGGGCAGATTCATGCGGGTAAGCAGTGAACAGGCTTTTTCTACCGCCTCGCTTTTGCTCATGGAGCTGTGCAGCTGGAGGTATTCCACAAACTGCTTGCCAATGGTCTGCACAGGATTGAGCATATTGCCGCTGTCCTGAAAAATCATGGCAATGTCCTTGCCGCGAATGGAGAGCCATTCCTTATTGCTCAAATGGGCAATATCACGGCCGCCAAAGTTGATTTGGCCACCCTCTACCTGTCCATTGCCGGACAGACAGCCCAAAATCGCCCGAATCACAGAGGTCTTGCCACTGCCGGATTCCCCGACAATGGCCATAATCTCCCCTGCCTGCAGGTCAAAATTGACATTGGACACCATAGGCTTGCCCTGATAGGCAATCGATAAATTCTTTACATCTAAAAGCATCTTTGCTTCCTTTACTTATTTCGCCGGTTTAATCAGGCTCGTAATCCAGTAATAATCGGAAGGATACATCTTCACGCCGGACAGAACCTTGTTGCTGATGATGTTGGTCTGCGGATAACCCAGGAACAGCGCTGCACCATCGTTTAAGAGAATCTGCTGAATGTCGATAATCAGCTGACGGCGCTTGCTCTTGTCAAACTCAGCGGCCAGTTCGTTGAACTTAGCATCGAGTGCCGGGTTGCTGTAACCGGAACCATTCTGCGGGTTGTCGCCGTTGTTGTTGGTCTTCCAGTACCAGGAGAGGAAGATTTCCGGGTCACCGGTGTTGGCCGTGGTGATGTTGGAAATCAGGAGGTCATATTCGCCCTTGATGCCCATCTGATCAACGAGGTTATAGTCAACGGTCTTGATGTTGATGTCAAAGCCGAGTTTCTTGAGGTCAGACTGTACAGCTTCGGCGTAGAGCGGCAGTTCGGCACGGCTGTTATACACAACGAAGTCGAGCTTCAGCGGCTGGCCATTCTTGTCACGGATGCCATCGCCATCCGTATCCTTCCAGCCTGCTTCATCGAGCAGTTTTTCTGCGCGTTCCGGATTATAGGCATTGGGGTCAGTCAGCTGGTCAAAGCCATAGTCCATGGACGGCGGTACAGGAGCCTTGCCCGGCAGGAAGGTGCCTTTGAGCAGGACATTGTTATAGGTTTCACGGTCACAGCCGCAGATAAGTGCAGCACGCACTTTGTCATCCTTCAGGATGCCCTTCTGGTTCAGACGAGCCAGAACGACACGCAGGGAGGAAATTTCATCCACGAAGAACTTGTCGTTGCCGCGGAAGGTATCCATATCGCCAGCCGCAATATTCACGGCCATATCCACTTCGCCGGACTGCAGCGCCATAGCGCGGGTGTTCGGGTCGTCAATGGACGGAATTTCTACGGTTTCAAACGGCACTTCGCCATCCCAGTAGTTGGGGTTTTTCTTCATCACGGCTTTTTCCTTCACGAAGGATTCCACCATGTACGGGCCGGTGCAGATGGGGCCTTCCTTGGCAAAGTCGCGGCTGCCTTCGGCGCTGGTGTCCACGATGATGAAGAGCGGGTCAGCCAGGAAGCCCGGCATATTCGGCATGGGCTTTTCCGTCACGATGGTCAGGGTCTGACCTTCGGCCTTGATTTCCTTGTACTTGAAGAACGTAGCGGCGCGGTTGTTCTTGGCAAAAGCGCGTTCAATGGAAGCTTTGACTGCTTCCGCCGTCAGCGGATTGCCGTTGGAAAATTTTACGCCCTCACGGATTTTGAACGTCCAGGTCGTATGGTCATCGCTGATGCTCCAGCTTTCGGCCAGCCAGGGCTGTACGTTCATCTTATCGTCAAACTTCGTCAGGCATTCACCGAGGCCGTAACGCATAACCACCCAGCCAAAGAAATTCTGCGTGGGTTCGAGCGTATCGGCAAAGTTCGTCACACCGACTTTGAGTACGCCCTTGTCGGCGCTACTGCTATTATCCGCACCGCAGCCAGCCAGCATAACGGTCAATGCTGCACCGCACAGGCCGAGGCTGACGGCTTTCCATAACTTCTTCGTGTTGAACATTTTCATCGCAAACATCTACCCCTTTATAAAAAATATATTATTCCTGCCGTGGGTCGAGAACATCCCGCAGGCTGTCCCCCCACAGATTAAATATAGCTACGACAATAAAGATGGCCAGGCCCGGATAAATCATAAGCCAGGGTGCCGTCTGGATATACTGACGGCCCTCGTTGAGCATCAGGCCCCATTCTGGCGTCGGTGGCTGTGCACCAAAGCCTAAAAAAGAGAGCCCCGCAATTTCCATCATCATGGTGCCGATATCCATTGCTCCAGTGATGACCACCATGGGCATAACATTGGGCAGGATATGACGCCAGAGAATACTGCTGGTTTTCGCCCCCTGAATCTTGGCCGCCTGGATAAAGTCCTGATTGCGCAAACGCAGAACAAGGCTGCGCACCAGACGGGCATATTTTGCCCAGCTGACAACGAGCAGTGCCAAAATGGTATTGATGACGCTGCCGCCTAAGATACCGGCAATGGCGATGGCCAGCACGATACCGGGGAATGCGAGCATCATATCCGCAAAACGCATGAGAATCGTTTCGAGCCAGCCGCCAAAGAAACCGGCCAGTACGCCGACCAATGTGCCCACCATGGCAATCAGGGCCACAAGGCACAGGGCCATAAAGAGCGAAATCTGCGTGCCGCATAGGATGCGGGAGAAGATATCCCGTCCGAGTTTATCCGTGCCAAGGAAATGTTCCGCAGACGGCGTCTGCAGAACCAATTTCATATTTCCCGCCATGGGGTCCTGCGGCGCAAGGTATGGCGCAAAGATGGCTAAGAGCACAATCAGCACGACAAGCCCCGTATAAAAAGCAAATAACTTATTTTCCCGAAAAACCGTCATCAATGGGCCTCCTTCTTCAGACGCGGGTCAAGGTAGACATAGGACAAATCCACCAAGGCGTTGATGGCCATGTACACAATGGAAATCCAGAGCACAAAGCCCTCAATCAGCGGATAATCCCGCATGGAAATCGCCCGCACCGCCATGTTGCCGATACCCGGCCAGGAAAACACCATTTCGATTACGGCCACGCCGCCCAAAAGCCAGCCAATGGACATGCCCAAGAGCGTAATCAGCGGCAATATGGCATTGGGCAGAACATGCTTCCAGAGGATTGCCCGTTCCGAAAGGCCGCGGGCTCTTGCGCCCACCACATAATCCTGCTGCAGTTCCTCCAAAAATACCGTGCGCACCTGACGAATATACTTGGACGACATGTAAAGCGCCAAGGTAAGAGACGGCAGAACAATGCCCTGTGCCGTCACCGCCGATTTGGCAATCGGGAACCAGCCCAGCTTCAGGCCGAACACATAGAGAAAGATAAGACCGAGCCAAAAGGTCGGCATGGATACGCCGATAAACGAAACCGTCCGCACCAGATAATCCTGCCAGCCATTGCGATGCACAGCCGACCATATCCCCAGTGGCAGGGATATGAGCAGGACAAACACAATCGTCACGGCCGCCAGCGTCAAGGTTCCGGCAAAGCCTTCAAGCAGTTTATCCGTTACCGGTTTCTTAGCTGAGTAAGACATGCCCATATCCCCATGGAGCACACCGCCCGCCCAGTTGACATACTGCACGAGGAACGGCTTATCAAGCCCCAGCTCCGCCCTGGTCTTGTCCAGGGTTTCCTGCGAAACAATCGTGTCACCGGCTTCAAGCAGCATCGCCGCCGGGTCGCCCGGTGCCAGATAGGTCAAACAAAAAGTCAGAAAACTGACGCCCACAAGGGTTACCAGCATTTGCGACAATTTGCTTACAAGTTTTTGCAAAATCATCCACACTCCCTAAGGAACTGTTCTATTACCAGTTCCTAAAAAAAATAAAAAAAGCCTGTCCGCATAAAAATGCAGACAGGCTCACCGTAACAAACTCCAGTAAAATCCCCATCCCCATCGCTCGCGGGTGTAAGAAACGGTAAACTGTTTCTTGCGGTGATTGTCAATCAGGCAGTTCTCCTGGCTTCAGTTCATCATCATATCGCGCCTTCCCAAAGAGGCTTTCCCCTCTCCAGTGACTTTTATGCAATATGACTCCCTGTTACAGTGGCGGGACCGCTCCGGCATATACCGGATTCTCTATTAAGTCTTCCGACACCTGATTCAATCGGTATTAATAATTAATAATTAATAACCACTCTCAATACACAATAAGACAAATAAAATTTTATCATTCTCTCCCCTTATGTGTCAAGAGTCACAGACAATTTGCGGGCGGGCTTTCCATAGGCGCCAGAGCAAAAATGATGCACAGGACGCCCGCAGTGACTGGTCAATCGCCAGGGCGAGCCACGCACCTGCCAGCCCCAAATCGAGTACCTGCAAGAAAAAAGCGGTGACAAGCGGCCGCAGGAAGGCGATGCTCACAAAGGAATAGGCAGCGACCTGACTCGTCTTGCCGCTGCCCCGAAGGACACCTGCGCAGACCATGGCATGGGCTTCGGGGAAACTCACCGCCGCTACAAAAATCATAATCAAAGCCCCTAGCGGCAGAAGTTCTGCCTCATGGGAATAGATGCCAAAGATTTCCTCACGCAGTACATAAGTGGCGGCAAAGGAAATCAGCGAGAACACAAAACTCCATTTGAGTCCTGCCCGCAGCTGCCGCTGCCAGTAGTTCCAATCGCCTGCCCCATGGGCATGACCGGCCATCACCATATTGGCCTTGCCCAAGCCGCCTGCAAAGCAGTAATAAAAATCGCAGAAGTTCATGCAGATGGCATGCACGGCATAGGCCGCCGTACCGAGTTCTGCGACCATGCGCGTATAAAGCACCATACCGATACGCTCAAAGCCCTGCTCGCTGAACACGCCGCCAAAGACTGGCAAAAATTCCTGAAAATACGCGCGGGTCGGCAAAAAACTGCCCCAGCCTGACCACTCGCTGTTTTTGAGTTGATACCCCGTAACGCCCAATGTCCAGCCTGTACCGATAACTGTACCAACAGCGGCACCAACTACGCCCATTTCCGGGAAGGGGCCCAGTCCAAAAATCAACAGGGCATTGGCGATAATGTTGACCACATTGCCCTGTACATTGGCACTCATAACCTGTTTGGTATGGCCATAACCTAGTTGCACAGCCTGCAGAATGGTGGATACCGTCGTCAAAAACACGCCGCCCAAAGCAATATCACCATAAGCTAGCGCCGCCGCCATATATTCCTCCTTGGCTCCCATCCAGCTTAGAATCCCCTCTAAATGCAGGAAGAAAAGCACATGGAGCGTGCCCATCAGAATGAGCATACAAAAAAGTGTCCGCGCCAAGAGCGCAGGCACTTCCTGTAATTTCTTCTCCCCAAACTTGCGGGCAGTGAGCAAAGTGAGCACCGAAGCCACCGACCGCACCACACACAAGAGCATCATGCGCGGCTGGGTGAAGATACTCACCGCCGCAATAGCCGCCGTTCCGAGCACGCCCACCATGATGATGTCCACCGAGGAAAGCAATACCATAAAGAGTCCTTCCAAGGCGGCAGGCATGGCTATGCCCAAATAATGTCTGTCTTCTTGTTGTAATCGCACAGCAAAACTCCTTATCATCGAAAATCAATCTCATTTCGATGATAACAGCTCATACGATTTCTGCACAAGCCCCCCAGGGGGATATTTTAAACGATAATCAAAATACAATGCGCGACAGCAGTCAGTTTTATTGCCTCTCCCAGCGTTGTCGTAACGACTGTTTCATCATCATAGGACAGGTGGCTGCAGATGTGCATGGTTTGCGTTTTGGGCCAGCCTGCCTGCAGCAAAATCTCTGCAATGGTTTGGGAGTTATACTTGCTATCGGTGAGCAGGCCCAATATTTTTCCCTGTTTGTAGGCAATATCCTGCGCTGTCGGCGTACGCCCATGAAAGCTGGCCAGCGTGGCATCATGCCAGGGCAGGGCCAGGCGGGCAAAGGCATATTGCATGGCACTGATACCGGGGATTACCGTTATCTGTTCAGCCGGAAATTCCCTCCGCAAAGCATCAAGCAACGAATAATACCCCGGGTCACCAGATACCATTGCCACGACATTATCCAGTTTCACCTTCGCGCGAATAAAATCCATCACGCCCTGAATATCTGCTGTTATCGGACAGGTTTCCTGCCCGTCAGCGGCAAACTGATTTAGAGCCCTTCTGCCTCCCACGAGGAACTTTGCCTGCTCAATGGCTTTAAGTCCCTTGGGCACGATATAATCGGGATTGCCGGGGCCAATGCCCACGACCACGATTTTATTCTGCGTTTCCATTTGGCACCTCCCCGCCTAAATCCCGGCAAATGCTTGCCGCTGTTTCGTCCATACCCAAAAGCTCCCCGCTCATGGCCACCATCACCGTACCTATCTGCATCTTCTGAAACAGATAACGCTGGGCGCGCAGGCTGGCACGTTCAGCCAAGCGCTGACATACCACACCTTTCAAACCTGCCCTGTCCAACACGGCCAAAGCATCTTCCGTGGTATTGGCGTTTAGAACCGCCTGTACATCACGGGTACTAAGCCCTTCGGCTGCGCCATAGGCCGCTATGGTTTCCAAACGGCCATCGGCAATGCGGTTATGGGTGTAAAAACAGCCTGCCGCCACCTTGACCAGCTTGCCAATATGACCGAACAGCAACACCCGTTTGATATCCCGTTGCTGCGCCGCTTCGAGCATAAAACCGATAAAGTTGCTGGTCTGCACCATGGCCTGCGCAGGCAGCTGCCATTTGCCTGCCAGCCGCTCGCCAATCTTGCCGGGCACAAAAACCAGCGCATCAAAACCTGCCGCCTTGGCCACATCAATCTGCGGCACCAAGGAATTTTTAAAGCCTTCCTCAGACATTGGCCGCAAAACCCCCGTCGTGCCGATAACCGATATCCCCCCTTCAACCCCCAAAATGGGATTAAGGGTCTGTTTCGCCAGTTCCACACCGGCCGGAATGGAAATCGTGACTTCCAAAGGGATTTTGTCCGTTCCCAATACCTCAGCTACGACATTGCGGATTAATTGCCGAGGGCCGGGATTGATGGACGGCTGCCCCACTGGCACGGACAGCCCGGGCTTCGTCACCGTACCAATGCCCAGACCTGCCTTAAAGGTAATTTCCGGCGGCGCTGCCTCTAAATGACGAACTGTGGTAAATACCGATACGCCATTGGTGATATCCGGGTCATCACCGGAAAATTTCACCACTTCAGCGGTAAGGCCCCGTTCATCTTTGACAATTTTTTTTACAGGTATAAGAAGCTCCGTGCCATCAAGGGCACGGAGTTCTATGCTATCCCAATCTTCTCCCTGTTCATAGAGCAGGGCGGCCTTGACACCGGCAGCCGCACAGGCGCCGGTGGTATAGCCGGAACGTAGTTCTTTTGCCATAAATTCACCTACTTATTCAGCTGACGGCTCAGGAAGTCGCGGCCGAACACCGTTAATGTGTAATATAGCCCAATCAGGAAGGGAATATATTCGGCAATCAGGCGCCAACAGACGGCGATAATGCCCACAGTCCCCGCGGGCACTGTTTCACTGAACAAGAGCACGAAACCGCCCTCTGCTATACCGGAACCACCGGGAGTCGGCGTGAAGTACAGCAGCATATTGAGAAAAATCATACGCCCCATCACGGTATACCAATCGGCATCGGTAACACCCAATCCTAGCAACAGACAGGGCACAATGGCATAAATACACAAGAGATTCAAACCGGATTCGACAAAGACCAGCAGCATTTTCCAGGGCGACTGCAACAGCAGGGCAATCGCGCATTTCGTATCGCGATAAAAGGCAAAAACCTTGCGCCGGCGGCTGTTTTTCATGCGACGGGTAAAGTGGATGACAAAGTAATCCAGCGTCCCCTGACGCGCCCCCACCACAATGGCGATAATGACCACAAAGGCCGTAAGGGTAATCGCCATCAGGGTATGATTGGAAATGCCCGGCACAATCCCTTCATCATGCAGAAAGATAAAGGGCATACAGAGCACCAAAAAGAAGATGGACAACAGCGTACGCACGATAACGAGCACGGTCGCTTTCCCCGTAGGCACGCCCGCATGGCGCAAAAACATCAGCTGGGCCACAGCCCCGCCGGTTGCTCCCGGCGTTAAGAGTGCCAGAAAATAGTTGCCAAAGACCACCTGCACGGCCTGATACAGACTGATTTTCTCATTGGAAATCTTGACCATATGCATCAGACGGCTGCCGTCAAAGAACATGCCGAGTCCTACCGCCAGCACAGCCAGCCCAATTGACCAGGGCTGAAAACGATTTAGATTTTTCAGGGTATTGATATCAACGGTTGTATAGATAACCACGCCGGAGATAACAACCACCAGCAGGATAAGTACGATAAACCGTTTGTAAACTTTACTCATGCAAACCGTCCCTTGGGATAGTTATAGTTCTTCCTCATGTGCTGCGTAAGCACTGTGGTTGTGAATGGACTCATAATTCTCACATTCCACGGAAAACCAGCCTAGGCCTTCAATATCCCGCAGCACTAGCACCGTATCCCGTAGAATATCCTCCACAAATTTGGGATTTTCATAAGCGGCTTCGGTGACAAACTTTTCGTCCTCCCGCTTCAGTAGCGGATAAATTGGCGAAGACCCCTGCCGTTCCACCAATTCGGCCAAATCTTCGATGAAAATGCAGTCATAGCCCTCCTTGAAGCGCAGCTGAATCCGGGCTACTGAACGCTGATTATGGGCACCATAGCTGGAAATTTCCTTGCTGCAGGGACATAGCGAGGTAAACGGAACCTCCACGCCCAACTGAAATTCCATGGGCTTGCCCTGCTCCTTGCGGCCAGTGAAGCAACAGTCCAAATCCAGCACCGAAGTGCGGCGGCTTACCGGTGCCACCTTATCCACAAAGTATTTGAAGGAAAGCTCTACTTCGGCCGAATGGGCTTCCAAACGCTCCAAAGCCTCAGAGAGCATAGCCTCCATTTCCGTTTCCGCCAGCGGCTTTTTGCTCCAGGGCATCAGGATTTCCAAAAAGCGGCTCATATGCGTACCCTTGTACTGACTCGGCAGAGCTACCGTAAAGCGCACTCTGGCGAGCACCTGCTGATAGCCCCCCTCTTTGGTCTTAATCAAAAAGGGCAGATGAGCTTCCTTAATGCCTACCTTCTGGATGGCAATACCGCGTTTATCCTGGCGGTTTTGTACGTCCTGCATTATGAATTCCTCGTTTCATATTCCACAGGGTCTTCCACGCCAGCTTCAGCAAAGCCCTGCAGGCGCAGTTTGCAGCTGTCGCAGACACCGCAGGCCTTTTCACCGCCCTTGTAACAGCTATGGGTAAACTGCAAGGGTGCACCGAGTTTCGAGCCAAGCTGTACGATTTCCTTTTTGGACAAATCCTGCAATGGCGTTTCAATCGTGATTTTCGTGCCATTAACTGCCGTAGCCGTGGTCGCATAATCAGCCAGAGACTGGAACTTCTGAATGAATTCCGGGCGGCAGTCCGGATAGCCGGAATAATCGATGGAGTTTACACCGATATAAACATGCGTTGCCCCTACAACTTCCGCATAGGCCATAGCATAGGACAGGAAAATCAGATTGCGGGCTGGCACATAGGTAATGGGCACATCATCCCGGTTCACATCCCCGTCCGGCACCTCGATATGACTGTCGGTCAGCGCCGAGCCGCCAATAGCCTCCATATTGGTTTCGATAATCAAATGTTTGGGCACATCGTAGAACTTCGCGATTTTCTTCGCCCCTTCGAGCTCAATGCTATGACGCTGATGATAGTTAAAGCTGATGGGATATACTTCATAGCCAGCTTCCTTGGCCACAGCCATACAGGTACAGCTGTCCAGGCCGCCGGAGAGCAGAACTACTGCTTTTTCTTTTGCCATTTCTTACCTCTCCTTAATTAACCGCGGATTGCCTTGATGGCTGCCGCTACATCTTCAGCACCATAGACAGCCGAACCAGCTACCAAAACATTGGCACCAGCTTCCTGCACCAGCTTGCTGGTTTCAGCATTGATGCCGCCATCAACTTCGATATCACAGGTAAAGCCCATATCCTTAATCGTATGATAGAGCATATGGATTTTTTCGAGTTGGGATTCGATAAACTTCTGTCCGCCAAAGCCCGGGTTTACCGTCATAATGAGCACCATATCCACATCGGGCAAGATTTCTTCAATCATGGCGAGCGGCGTGCCCGGATTCAGCGCAATACCCACTTTGCAGCCAGCGGCCTTAATCTGCTGAATAATGCGGTGATGATGACGGGCAGCTTCCCAATGGAAGGTGATGATATCCGCACCGGCCTCGGCAAAGGTTTCAATATGCGTTTCCGGATGTTCCACCATCAGGTGTACATCAAAAATCGCCTTGCTGGTCGGGCGCAAAGATTTAACAACCAATGAGCCCAAAGTGATGTTCGGCACAAAACTGCCGTCCATAACATCAATGTGGATGTATTCAGCACCGGCATCTGTAACCTTCTTTACTTCATCAGCCAGATGAGCAAAATCTGCCGACAAAATGGAGGGTGCAATCTTAATCATTTGTATTCCTTCTTTCGTTTCAATTGTTGCGCTTCCTGTATTTCCTTATAAATGGTCTGATAGGCCTCGTAGCGTTCCTGCGAAATCTCCCCAGCTTCCCAGGCAGCCTTGATGCCGCAATCCGGCTCATGGGTATGGCTGCAGGGAGCAAAGCGGCACTGCCCTAAATAGGGTCGGAATTCCGGGAAAAAGCCTGCCAGTTCGTCAAGGGGAATTTCGCCCAGTTCCATTGCACTAAAGCCCGGCGTATCCACGATAAAGCCCTGCTCATAGGGCAAAAGCTCAGCTACGCGGGTGGTATGCCGCCCACGCTTAATTTTATCACTGACCTGCCCTGTCGCTAAGGATAAATTCGCATCAATTGCATTGAGCAGCGAGGATTTACCCACACCGGACGGTCCGGCAAAAACCGTCGTCTCGCCGGCTAGTGCCTGCCGCAATTCATCAATACCCAGATTTTCCTTGGCCGACACACGCAGAACCCGATAGCCTGCCTGCTCATAGAGCTGCAAAAAGGCTGCGCTGTCACCACTGTACAAATCCGTCTTATTGACGCAAATCAGGATATTTTTCAGCCCCGACCACTCGGCCAGCACCAAAAAACGGTTTAAAAGCAGCGGATGTAAATCCGGCTGAGCGGCAGCAAAGGTCAAAATCACCTGTGTTACGTTAGCAACTGCCGGACGGCGCAGCAGGCTCGCCCTTGGCAGCTGTTCTTCCACCACGCCTGTGCCATCGGGCAATCTGCCGATAAGCACCTTGTCTCCTGGCACTACCCCTTGACTCTTGCGGGTCTTTTTAAACTTACCACGAAGCTTGCAGGAAACAAGCTCCGTTTCCGTCTGTACATAGAAGAAGCTGTTATAGGCCTTGATTACCCGGCCTTCCTCTAAATGCATAAATGCTCCTCCCTAATCAATCAACACCATCTCAGCGGCTTTTGCTCGTTTCATTCGGCTTAGGTGTCACCGCTTCCTGCTTGCCATCAGTATTATCCTGTTTGGTCTGTTTATCTTTCTTCTCTTCTTCAACCTTGCCCGTTTCAGCAACCACCAGATGAATGGATTCACCGGCCAGTGCTTCCGCACTGCCTCCAGGGCTCTGGCTGATAACCGTGCCAGCCGCCTGCTTGCTGGCTTTTTTCTCCACACTGCCAATCTTAAAACCAGCACTGGTAAGAGTCTTACGTGCAGATTCCAGCGGCAGGCCCGTTACATCGGGAACAGATGCCTTCTTTTCTTTACGCTGGCCTTTGCTGATGACCAAATCAACACTTTCGCCTTTGGTCACTCTGGTACCTGCCCGCGGATCAGAAGCTATGACGACACCAGCTTCTTCCTCATCAGAAGTCCGTTCTGAAATCCGGCCTACCTTCAACCCCATTTTTTCTATTTTAGCCACAGCATCTGCCTGTTTCAAGCCACGCACATCAGGCATTTCGATATTTTCGCCGCCCTTGCTGACCTTAATGGTAATCGTACGTTCTTCCTTGACCTTGGCGCCGCCTTCGGGATCCTGAGAAATAACCATGCCTGCCGGAACCTCTGCACTGAACTCTTCGTCCACTTTAACCCGCAAGCGTTTATCTTCCAAAATCTGTTTGGCTAAAGTCATCTGCTTGCCGGTAACATCCGGCACTTCTACTTCTGCTGTGCTCCAGAACTTACCAAAGCTCAAAAATGCACCGACAAAGAACCCCATCATGAGTACCATCACCAGACCGGCGATAAATTTCTTGGATTTGAACACCGACGTTTCTTCCGGTTCTTTCTCAACATATGACGGCTGCGTATAACGCTCTCCCCGGCTGACAGGCATGGATTCTTTTACCCGGGGCAAAACCTGCGTAGCATAAGGGTCAGCAACCCCCGCACTATATCCTCCCAGCATTTGCTGCGCCTGTGCGATATCCTGCATGAGTTCACTGCTGCTCGGACGCATATTGGCATCTTTCTGCATAGCCTGGGCAACGATAGCCTCAACTACAGGCGGAATGGTTTCATCCAGCTGCCGCACCGAACGGGGCTGCTCCTGCAAGTGTTTCATGGCAATGCTTACCGGTGTTTCCCCCGTGAACGGCAACTGCCCAGTCAGCATTTCATAGAGGACCACGCCCAGAGCATAAACATCCGAGCGGGGCGTGATCATCGTCCCTTTGGCCTGCTCCGGCGAGAAGTAATGAACAGACCCTACGACATTTCCCGTATAGGTCATCGTGGATTCTGTCACTGCCCGGGCAATGCCGAAATCGGCTACCTTGGCGCTGCCATCTGGCATCATCAGGATATTATGCGGTTTGATATCGCAATGCACCAGATTATTGGCATGAGCATGGGCTAATGCGCTGGCAATATCCTTTGCCACCCGCAGGGCAGCCTCTACGCTTAAATGACCCTCCTGTTTGATACGGTCCTTCAAGGTGCTGCCCGGCACGTATTCCATGACGATATAATGGTCATCGCCCATTACCCCAACATCATAGATATTGACAATATTGGGATGAGACAGCTTGGCCGCAGCCTGTGCCTCCCGGTGAAACTTCTGAATAAACTCAGAATCCCGCTTGAATTGTTCATGGAGGATTTTGACCGCCACAGTACGGTCAAGCAATATATCCCTGGCTTTATACACATCGGCCATTCCGCCGCCGCCAATGAGTTCCTGCAATTCGTATCGATTGTCCAAGACACGCTGGTTCATTGAATTTCTCCTTCCCCAAGGCTCATTTTATAATTAGTTCTGTAAACTCAGGATTATCTTTCGGGCAATTGGTGCTGCTGCTTTGCCGCCGCCGCCACCGTTTTCCACAATAATGGCAAAAGCGATATTGCGATTGCGCAGTTTCGCTGAACCGATAAACCAGGCATGATCCTCTCCATGAGGATTTTCGGCAGTACCGGTCTTACCGGCTACTTCCACACCGCCGACCTGCGCAGCTTTGCCCGTTCCCTTGGTGACCACATCTTCCATATAGCTGTGCACCTTCGCTGCCATGGTCTCCGTAGTCACCGTCAGCCATTTTTCGGGGTTAGCCTTATGTACCACCAAACCACCAGGGGTAATGACTTCCTGCACAAGATAAGGCTTCATCACCGTTCCGCCATGGGCAAAAGCTGAAGCCAGCAACGCCATATGCATCGGTGTTACTAAAAGTGTGCTCTGTCCAATAGCCGTCTGCGCCTGATCTCCACCGCCTAAATTGCCAAAATCCGGCAAATGCGAGCTGGTCATAACGATTTCCCCACCAATTGACTGATCAAAGCCAAAGCGGATAAAGGCCTTCTTGAGCTTATCATCGCCTAAGCGCATTCCCAATGTACCAAAGGTCACATTGCAGGATTCCGTCAAGGCTTTGCGCAGGTCTACCCGATTGTGCACTTCGCCATGACTCTCCCGAATGCTATGGCCACCGCCAACATCCAAAATACCAGGACAGTCAAAAGTTTCCTGCTCATTGGTTACCCCCTCTGTCAGTGCTGCATCAGCAATCATAGGCTTAATGGTTGATCCCGGTGGGTAAAGCCCCTGCACTGTACGATTTAGGAGCGGTCCATCTGCTTCCTGCGACATCGCTTTCCAATTTTCTTCTACATTATTGGGGTCATAGGCCGGAGAACTGACCATAGCCAGGACAGCGCCTGTATCTGCATCCAAGACCACAACAGCCCCTTTTCGCCCAGCCAGGCCATCATAAGCAGCCTGTTGGGCATCAGCTTCAATTGTAGTCTTAACATCATTGCCGCTGTCCGTCTGCAAAAGCTGCGAAGCTGGCCCTAAACGGCTCATATCCGCTGTCAACCCCAACAGTTCCCTGTTGGCATGACCTTCCAGCCCCGCACTGCCAATGTTTTCCCCATTATAACCGGTAATATGTGCCATCACCTGGCCCAAAGGATACGTTCTGGTACCATCACCTTGTGTTTGTGCCAGAACACGTCCATGAGCGTCAAAAATAGTGCCCCGGCGAATATCGGCCTTGGCTGCCGCTCCCCGCATATTGAGCGGATTTTCCGCCAGTTCCTGCCCTTCCCAAACCGCTAAGTAAGCGATATAGAGAGAAAGTACCGCCACCATGACGAGCAGAAAGGCACCGACCTGTACAATTTGTCGTTTTAACTTCCAATCAGACATTTTTCTGCTCCTTGGTTAATGATAACAACATGGCCAGCAGAATAAAACTGGAAACCATGGAACTGCCGCCATAGCTTACAAACGGCAGAGTAATCCCTGTAAGCGGCAAAAATTTGGTAACACCGGCAATGATAATAAACATCTGCAACAGTATGAGCACACCACAGCCCGCCATCAACAAAGCCTCGCTGGCATTCTTCAGCTTCAGTGCTCCTTTTATCCCCCGCCAGAAAAGCAGCGCATAGCAGATGATAAGCATAAGTCCTGCTGTAAGCCCCATTTCCTCCACGATAGCAGAAAAAATAAAGTCCGTGTGCACTTCAGGAATAAAGCCGGGATGGCCGAAACCAAAGCCCGTGCCCCAAAGTCCGCCCGTGCCAATGGCAAAGAGTGACTGTACCACCTGATAAGCCATTCCATTGGGGTCAGCCCAAGGGTCAAGCCAGATATCAAAACGCACCCGTACATGGCCGAACATAGCATAACTGACAGCAGCGGCCATCCCCATAAAGGCCATGGCCAAAAACACATAAGACTTGCTGCCTGTAGACATATAAGTCATAAGCACCGCCATGCCAAAAAAGAGCAGTGCTGAACCCAAATCCTTTTCCACCACGAACATCAGAACCGCCAAGCCCCAGATACAAATAAGGGGCGCGATAAAACGCAGAGGCGGCAGCTTCAGGAACAGGAATTTATGCGCAGGCAAAGTCAGAACCCGCCGATGGTCAGACAGATAAGATGCCAAAAAGAACAACAGAATAATCTTACCGAATTCCGAAGGCTGCAAGGATACCGGCCCAAGTACCAGCCAGTTTTTGCTGCCACCGATTTCCGTACCGAAAAGGAGTGGCAGTCCCAACAAAAACACACAGCCAATCCCCAATAGGTATGGATAATTGAGCATGCGTTTTATTTTCGGCCAAAGACGAATAACGATGAACATCACCAACATGGCTATGCACAACCACTGCATCTGTCTGAGCAGCAAA
Source organism: Selenomonas ruminantium subsp. ruminantium ATCC 12561 (assembly GCF_000424065.1). GTDB lineage: Bacteria > Bacillota > Negativicutes > Selenomonadales > Selenomonadaceae > Selenomonas_A > Selenomonas_A ruminantium. Next base: position 57,930 of record NZ_AUJE01000014.1, on the reverse strand, counting down.
ACCGGTTTCAAGCGGGCAATTTCCACCAAGCCAATACTCACGAGCATCAGAATGATCGGCAGGATGAACGTATCCAAATGACGACGGATAACCACCATCTGAATAACAATCGTCAGAAAAACAGTTGCCAACAGGTACGGCGCATAAACCAACGGGTCCTGCAAGGTGTTATTGGTCACCTTTTGTACAGCCCCCTGCATTTTTAAATACAGAACAGCCATACCACAGAGGAAAATGCCCAGCGGAGCAGTTAAAAGTCCCCAATTCTTCATGTGAGACTCACCACCACAACGGTAATATTATCCCTGCCGCCAGCAGCCAAAGCTGCATTTAACAGTGCTTGCGCCGGGTTTTCCGCATTTTCCCGCAGGATATGTGTGATTGCAGTGTCCTCTACATGCTTCATCAAACCATCTGTAGCCAGCAGGAAAATATCTCCATCATGAATCGTCAGCTGACCGCTATCCACAACAAGCTCTTCCATGACACCTACAGCACGGGTCAACATATTGCGTTGTGGATGTCTCTTTGCTTCTTCGTGAGTAATCGTTCCTTCCCGTACCAAATCCTCTACATACGAATGGTCACGAGTTATCTGTTCCAAAGTCTCTGCACCACCACGAAGAAGATATAACCTGCTGTCGCCTACATGAGCCCAAAAAGCCCGGCAACAATGCTCATCAATATGCAGCAGCGTTGCCGTAGTGCCCATACCTTCACAGGCGGGATGTTCCCAAACATAATGACGAATAGCCATATTTGCGTCCTGGACAGCCTGACAAAGTTCCCTTTCTCCAATATTATCTCTGCCAGCCAGTTTTTCCTTTATGGTATCAACCAACATTTGACTGGCAATCTCTCCGGCAGCTTCGCCGCCCATGCCATCTGCAACTGCATAAACCGTATCAAAAACCACCAGATTATCTTCATTGCCTTTACGCACTAAGCCTACGTCAGTAGCTTTATAAACCTGCTGCAATTCGTTCACCTCTCGAACCTTAGGGTAACCATGCCCACACGAATTTCATCACCGGGTTTTAAGTAAGTCTGGCCTTCCAAAGGCTGACCATTGACATACGTATGGTTCACACTGCCCAAATCCTCAATGACATATTGGGCACCATGAAGAAAAATCGTGGCATGGCGATGGGAAACAAAATTTTCGGGAATGCGCACATCATTTTCTGCGCCCCGGCCAATGGTTATTTCCTCCTGAAAAGCAAAACGCCGTCCTTGGAGTTCTTCCTCGCTGGCCTCCACTACGGTAAGCAGCGCTTCATTCTGTTTGACCGCAGGCTTATGTTGTTGCTTCAGTTCCTGCTTAACCTCACCAAACATTCTGCGCGACAGGCTGACGGTAAAGTAAATCAGCCACAAGAGCATACCATATTCCAAAGCCACTCTGGCCACCTTAATGGCCATTGCCGCACCTTGCATCAAATCACCTCGTAGACTAAAACCGTTGTTCCAATTTGGATTTCATCACCGGAGCACAGACATACGGATTCCACCGGCTCACCGTTCACAAAAGTGCCATTAGTGCTTTGTGCGTCATAAAGGATATGACGGTGATTTTCATAAGCAATCCAGGCATGAAGCCGGGAAGCCTTAGGGTCGGTGAGAATAAACTCATTTTTATCCCGGCGGCCGATGTAAATCTGCCCTTCACCCAATTCCAGATACGCATCCAAATCCGGGCCCTCGATAACTTTCAGAGCAGCGAGTTTTATTTCCTTGGGCAGATTCAATGGCTGCTGGCTGCCCAAGCGTGGCTTAGCCAGTACCAACGTATTTTGCTCATCACAGTTTTTCGTCTGTGTATCATCCTCCGGCTCTGAAAAACAGGCTTTTAACTCGAAGATACCGCGCTGTTTTTCCTCATCGGCCTGACAAAGCACCTTCAGGTTACCCTGCATAAGATAATTCTGCAGGATAACCTGTTTTTCGGCTACTGTATAAAGCTCGTCGATAATCCGCCGGGCACAAAGCCGCTGATAGTCTTCCTTGGCGAGGAAAAACACATACTGATTGGGCACCATGCGCTGAGCCTTTCCCTTGCCCTGTCGGGCAATTTCCTTTTCCAGCGCCTTAGATAGTTCTACCGGCTCCAAATCACTGCTGAACTTCTTATTAAAGAATCCTTCGATACGATTTTCCAAAAATGATTCTAATTTGCCAATGCCCATAGAGTAACACCTCTAATCCTGCAAATGCTTATTACGCAACTGACCGCAGGCCGCCTGAATATCCGTGCCCATCTCCCGGCGCACGGTCACGTTCACATGATGGCTCGCCAAATACCCCTCAAACCAGTCAATCCGTGCCTTGGATGGACGCAGAAGATTGCGCTCCACCACGGGATTGATGGGAATGAGGTTGACGCTGGCCAGTTGGCCGTACATAAGCGCTGTAAGCTCTTTGGCCTGCTGCTCCCCATCGTTTAACTTGTCGATCAGGATGTATTCGTAAGTCACCCGCCGCTTGGTCTTGTCAGCATAATTCTTGGCCGCCGCCACCACATCCTTCAGCGGATATTTGCGATTGATGGGCATGATTTCCGAGCGCAGTTCCTGATTTGGTGCATGCAGGGAAACCGACAGGGAAATCGGCAGACCTTCCTCTGCCAACTGATACATTCCCGGTACGATACCGGATGTGGACAGCGTGATATTGCGATAACCTAATCCTAAAGTGTAGGACTCATGGATAAGGCGCAAGAACTTCACAACTTCGTCGTAATTCATCAAGGGTTCTCCACTGCCCATAATCACCATGGTATCCACCTTGCTGCCGGACTCCTCACGCAGCATATCATTAATCACAACTGCCTGCGAGAGAATCTCGCCACAGGTCAGATTCCGTGCCATGCCGTGCAAGGTGGAGGCGCAAAAAGCGCATCCCATATTGCAGCCTGCCTGTGTGGATACGCAGATGCTGTTGCCATAAGGCTGACGCATCAGCACCGTTTCAATGGCAATGCCATCGGCAAATTCGAGCAGGAACTTCGTTGTCTTTTCATCCTGTGAATCCAGCCGCGCCTTAATCTTCGGACGGCCAATGATGAAATTCTGCGCCAGCTGCTCCCGCAATGCTTTCGACAAGTTGGTCATGGATGAAAAATCCACTGCTCCGCGCTGATAAAGCCATTCGGCAATCTGTTTGGCACGGAACTTCTGTACCTTAAAGGGCGCCAAGACTTCCTGCAGCTCTGCTAAGGTCAGTCCAAATATATTCGTCAATGTCTTATCCTTTCGCTTTGCGCAGACGCGCAATAAAGAAACCGTCGGTGCCATCCCGCTGGGGATAAAGCTGTACCATCTTATCCGGACGCTTCACCGGCAAAAAATCCCCGGTCTGTTCCAGCGTAAACTCCGGATGACGGGTCAAAAAGGCCTCCACCACCCCGTCATTTTCTGACGGGTCAATGGTGCAGGTACTGTAAACGAGTACGCCGCCCGCTTTAAGTGCCTTGGCGGCACTATCAAGGATTTCCCCCTGAAGTGGCGGCAAAGCCGCAATCTCCTCAGCACACTTATTCCAGCGGGCATCGGGCTTGCGCCGCAGAACACCCAGACCGGAACACGGTGCATCCACGAGCACGCGGTCGGCCATATCTTCGTATTCCTCGCCCACTTCGCGGGCATCGAGCAAGTTAGGTTCAATGATATCAATGCCCAAACGTTTGGCATTTTCCTCAATGCGCTCCAGCTTATGCTCATAGATATCTCCGGCCACAATGCGGCCTTTATTATCCATAAGCGCTGCCATATGGGTGGTCTTGCCGCCCGGAGCACTGCAGCAGTCGATAATGAGTTCACCGGGCTGCGGGTCAACCACATGAGCAACCAACATGGAACTTTCGTCCTGCACCTGACACAGGCCTTCCTGCAGGGGGGCAAGATTATCCAAGGCACCATGCGCCGTAACCAATATGCCTTCAGGCGTCCACTGGCTTTCCTGCACTTCCGCGCCAGCTTCTTTGAGGGCCATCATGAGTTCTGTTCGCTTGGTTTTCAGCGTATTGGTGCGCACCGATAAGACCGGCTGGCCGTTATCAAAGGCGCAGAGCGCTTCCGCTTCTTCAAAACCAAACTGCTTGACCCAGCGCTTCACGAGCCAGTAAGGATGCTGGCTCTTTAGTGCTAAGCCTTCCGTTGCCTTGCCCTTACCTTCGGGGAAAGCCGCCTTTTCCGGCTCCCGCACAGCGGTGCGCAGAACGGCATTGACAAATTTTACGGTACCGGCATGACTGTACTTCTTGGTCAGCTCCACCGCCGTATTGCAGGCTGCCGAAGCGGGCACCTTATCCAGATAGAAAATCTGGTAAAGCCCCAGCCGCAGGATATCCCGCACCATGGGCGGGATTTTCTTCAATGGCCGGTTCACATAGCGGCGCAGAATCCAATCCAACGTATCCCCAGCCTTGACCGCGCCATAAACCAGTTCCGTCACAAAGCGGCGGTCCTGGTCACTAAGGTCAGCCTTGCGCAGATGACGGGCCAAAGCCACATTGGCATAGGCTCCTTCCTCATGCACTTCATTTAATATCTTAATCGCGATTTCCCGCGCTTTATCCATTATCTTGCTCCTTGGGAATGATGATTTTTTCCAGCTGGGCACGGACTTCGGCCATGTCCACATGGGTGTTATAGCAGGGGCCGTTCGGACGAATGTTTAGCACCCCAACGGCCGGCAGGGGATAAACATCCTGAATCCCGCTCATTAAATCGCGCTCACAGGCAATGGCCAGCACCGCCTGCGGCCGGGTATTATACACCACCTGCCGGGCCAAAGTACCACCGGTAGCCACAAAGAAATGAAACCCCATTTCTTCCGACAACGTCACCAGTGAACCGATATCACAGCCGCCACAGCGCTTACAATTCTGCGGGTCACGCGTGATTTTATGCGGGCAGGTCGCCAGCTGCAGACAATGCGGCGTTACTACCAGCAATCGGTCTGCCGGGACCTTAAGCCCCAAACGGTTAAACAGCAGATTGCTGGTAGCAATGAACGAGCCTTCCAACTTCCGCTTTCCCACGCCAAAAATTTTGGCAACATATACGGCCACGGGAAAGAGCACATTGATCAGCTCATAGGTCTGCCGCTGCAAAAAGGGCAAATAAAACCAGCCCTTGACCGCCAGCACCATATTCAAAATGGCGAGCATTGCCCCGCCGCTGAGCAGGGCAAACAGCGCACCGACCACCATAGGCAGTGGCTCTGCTATTTCGGCCAGCCCTAAACGGGCAATATACCAAATGCCATAAAGCACCACCGAAGCCAACACCGTAGTCAGTGCCAGCATTCCGATAAACAGCCGTTTCTTCGGCCTGCCCGGCAATTTATATTTTTTCTTTTGGGTAGAATCCGTCATTGAAACCTCCAACAACTCTCCCCCTTGCTTTCCAAACAAATCAGGCAAATTTTGCCCCATCGGCAAAACCATGACCATTCAGATAGTCCGCTGCCCGCATTTTCTTCTTGCCGGGAGCCTGCAATTCCACAATCTCCAGAACTTCATCACCGGCAGCCACAAAGAGGCCTGTCTTTTTATCTGCCCTTACAATAGAACCTGCCGGCGCGCTGGCCTTTTCGCCTGTACGGCGCGTACGCCAGATTTTGTACTTGGCCCCGTCCAGCTGCGTATATGCACCGGGCCAGGAATTAAGCCCGCGCACAAGATTATGCACATCCTGCGCTGTTTTTGACCAGTCAATCTGACCAGTGTTTTTTGTGAGCATTGGCGCATAGTTGGATTCAGCAGGCTGCGGCGTGCGCGTAAGCGTACCGTCAGAGAGTTTTTCCAGCGTGTCCATAAGAACTTTAGCGCCCATGTCCATCAGACCATCATGCACTTCTTCAAGCGTGGTGTCTTCACCAATCGGGAATTCTGCCTTTAAGAGCATATCCCCGGTATCCAAACCAGCATCCATAAACATCGTGGTAACGCCAGTCTTTTCTTCACCGTTAATCACGCACCACTGCATGGGCGCAGCCCCGCGGTAGCGCGGCAAAAGCGATGCATGGACATTGATGCAGCCGTATTCAGGAATGTCCAGAATACGCTGAGAAAGAATCTGTCCAAAAGCCACAACCACCATAAGGTCCGGTTTCATTTCCTCCAACTTGGCGGTAAATTCTTCCGTTTTGATTTTCTCCGGCTGATAAACAGGCAAGTCATGCTCGACAGCCCAAGCCTTTACCGGCGACGGCATCATCTTCTGCCCGCGCCCTCTGGGCTTATCCGGCTGGGTGATAACCGCCATGACCTCGCACTGTTCGTGGAGAGCGGCCAAGCAGGGCACCGCAAATTCCGGCGTACCCATAAATACTACGCGAAATTTCTTCACGACTGATTCCCCCTATGAACACTCGTGGCAATATCAATAAAGAGCTGGCCTTCCAAATGGTCAAGTTCATGCTGAATGCAGCGGGCCAAAAGTCCCGTGGCCGTCAGATGCTGGCGCTTGCCCCGGCGGTTCATAAATTCCACCTTGACCTTGGCCGCCCGCTTTACTTCACCATAAATATCCGGTACAGAAAGGCAGCCTTCGGTATCGACAGCCTCGCCTTCCTTGAAGGTAATCACCGGATTGATGAGCTCTAACAGGCCATGCTCGTCCTGACAGTCGATGACCACCAGACGGATGTTCTGTCCAATCTGTGGTGCAGCCAGCCCCACGCCATCGTTTTCATACATGGTTTCGGCCATATCGTCCATCAGTTTTTTGAGTTTTTTATCTACGCGTTCCACAGGTACAGAAACCCGCTTCAGGACGGGATTGCCCGCCTTCAATACTTCTAATAATGCCATATATTCTCCTTACTTCTTGTTCAATTTGCCTGCGCCCACGGCGATTTGCAGCACCGTTTCCCCGGCTTTTTTGAGAGATTCCAATGGCAGGTATTCAAAACGGCCATGGAAATTGGCGCCACCGGTAAAGATATTTGGACACGGCAGCCCCATAAAGGACAGACGGGCGCCATCCGTACCGCCGCGAATCGGCTGTACATCAGGTTCTACACCGGCAGCCTTCATGGCTTCCTTAGCCAGCTCTACCACATACATATTGCCGTCTTCAATCTTTTCCAGCATATTGAAGTACACGTCATGGTGCTTCACTTCCACGCGGCCTTCACCATACTTTTTGTTGAAGAATGCGGCCATGGTGTCGAGATAGGCCTTGCGTTCCTCGAACTTCTCACGGTTGTGGTCACGAATCAGCATGCTCATCGTGCAGGTTTCCACATCACCGCTCATCTTGTAGACATGGAAGAAACCTTCGTGACCTTCCGTGTACTCCGGCTTCTCACCGGCAGGCAGCATCTGCTGCCATTCGCAAGCCATCGACAGAGCATTAATCATCTTGCCCTTGCCATCACCGGTATGCACGCTGACGCCGTGGAACACAATCGTGGGATTGGCTGCATTGAAGTTCTCATACTCCAAACCGCCCAGTTCACCGCCATCAATGGTATAGGCAAAATCAGCTGCAAACTTTTCCACATCGAAACGGTCAGCGCTGCGGCCCGTTTCCTCATCTGGCGTAAAGCCGATGCGAATCTTGCCATGCTTGATTTCCGGATGCTGTACGAGATACTGCATAGCGCTGACAATTGCCGTCACACCAGCCTTGTCATCAGCCCCCAGAAGCGTCGTGCCATCCGTGAACATGATATCCTGCCCCTGATACTTCAGCACTTCCGGGAAAGCCTTGGTGGAGAAGATAATATTTTTTTCCGCATTGAGCACAATATCCTTGCCATCATAATTTTTCACAATCTGCGGCTTGATATCCTTGCCCGAGGCAGACGGGCTCGTATCCACATGGGCAATAAAGCCGACTACCGGAGCATCTTCCATGCCGTTAGCCGGCAGGGTTGCCATCACATAGCCATGGTTATCGAGTTCCACTTCACTAAGCCCGATTTCTTTCAGCTCCTCAGCTAAGTGCTTCGCGAGCACCATCTGTCCCGGCGTACTAGGGCAAGCTTTGTCGTTATCCTCATCGGATTGCGTATCAAAACTCACATAATCCTTAAACCGTTTCACTAAAATATCCATGCTTAATTCCATGAAAAACACCTCGAATAAATTTTGTTCGTTTCATACAACTTATCATTATAGCATAACTGTCTATAGTAAAAAAGCCCCTCATGGTTTATAATAATGAGGGACAGATACTTATTTTAGGAGTTTTCGTTATGCATCAGTATTTATTTTTTGTCGGTGATTTCCCCGTCCGCGCTTACGGACTTGTCATTTCCCTGTCGATTATGCTGGCTACCGGCGTTGGTTATTTCCTGGCCAAACAGGATGGCCGCGGAGCAGAAAAACATCTTGTCGACCTGGGCATTTACTGTGGTCTTGCCGGACTCTTAGGCGCCCGCCTTTGGGATGTGTTCTTCTTCGACTGGGATTACTACTCCCACCACCTGACCGAACTCTTCAATGTTTGGCAGGGTGGCATGGCCATTCAGGGCGGCGTCTTCCTGGGCGTCCTCACAGGCGTTTTTTACTGCCGCCATCATAAGCTGGACACCCTGCATATGATGGATGTGCTTGCTCCTGCCATCATCTTGGGACAGGCACTTGGCCGCTGTGCCAATCTCTTGAATGGCGATGCCTTCGGCGCTCCCACCGGCAGCAGCTTTGGCATTGTTTATCCCGCAACGACCCTGGCTGCCCACACTTATGGCAGCCAGCCGCTTTGGCCTGCGGAAATCTGGGAAGGACAGCTCGATATCGTCATCTTTGCCCTGCTGCTCATCTTCCGCGCCACAGTCAAGCACGCCAAAGGACAGTGTTTTGCCCTCTATGTCATGCTCTACTGTGCCGCCCGCTTCGGACTGGAATTCTTACGCGGCGACTATGCCGAAAAGGTACTCGGCTTTATGACCAGCGGTCAGACCACCAGTGCTATAGGCTTTGTTATCGCACTGATTTGCTTTATTGCAGCCCCAAAATTTACTTCCCTTTCAACTGCTCAAGGGCCTGACGGTCGATAATCTTTATGCAGCCCCGGGAATTTTTTATCCAGCCTTCCTGATTGAAGTACTTCACCATGCGGCTGACCACTTCCCGGGCCGTCCCCATATAACGCGCAATCTGCTCATGGGTAAGATGAATTTCATCCGAACCATGTTGTGCACTTTCCTCCAGCAGGAAAATGGCAAAACGCCGGTCAGCAGACAAAAACAATACTTGCTGCATTTTCCAAAGCATATCCGAAAGGCGCTGGGTGGTCAACTGATAGGCATAACAGCGTACATGAACATTGTTTTCAACCAGCCGGCGGAATGCCGGTGCCTCAGTCAGCAGAACCTCTGTATCCTCTTCTGCATCAACATAGACATCAAAAGTCAGGTCATCCAGAACGCAGGCCGCCGACATAATGCCTACATCACCGGCGAAAAGACGGTACAAAGTTACTTCGCGCCCATCCTCAGACATGGTATATACGCGCAGCTGCCCCGACTTGAGTAAGAGTGCACCTATGCAATCCAAAGGTCCCTGATGAACATAAGCTCCCTTTGGATAGCTGGCATTGCGCGTATGGGCGTAGACCCATTCCTTCTCTTCATCACTTAATTCTTCCCAAAAATCAAAATAATGAGCAAAAACCTCCATCAATGCTTGTGACATTGATAATCCCCTCCTACAGAAAGAGCCTTCCCTTTGGGGAAGGCTCTAATTTTTTTTGCTTTGCTCAGCTTAGCGGAAAAGCTGGCTTACAGAGCGGCGGCCCTGAATGCGCATGATAACATCACCGATAGCATCTGCCAAGGACAGCGTTACAATCTTATCGGAATGCTTCTCCGGCGGCAGAGGAATGGTATTGGTGATAACCAGTTTCTCAATGCAGGATTCATTGATGCGCTGCACTGCCGGGTCACTTAAGATAGCATGCGAGCAGGAAGCAAATACCCGCTTAGCACCACGCTTTTCCAGTGCCTTAGCGCCTTCACAGAGAGAGCCTGCCGTATCTACGATATCATCAATGATGATGGCCGTCTTGCCTTCCACTTCACCGATGAGGTTCATTACCTCAGCACAGCCCGGTTTCGGACGGCGTTTTTCAATGATAGCAATGGGTGCATGGAGGTGGTCAGCCAAAACACGGGCACGGGTTACACCGCCCAGGTCCGGGGAAACCACCACCACATCATCGAGCTTCTGGCTGCGGAAATAGTTGGCAATTACAGGCGCTGCTGCCAGATGGTCCACAGGAATATCGAAGAAGCCCTGAATCTGGCCAGCATGGAGGTCTACAGTGACAACACGGGTAACGCCAGCCGTGGTCATGAGGTTAGCCACGAGCTTAGCAGAGATGGGTTCACGGCCGCGGGTCTTGCGGTCCTGACGGGCATAAGCGTAGTAGGGAACAACTGCCGTTATGCTATGGGCAGAAGCACGCTTGCAGGCATCTGCCATAATGAGCAGTTCCATCAAGTTGTCGTTTACCGGGTACGAAGTCGGCTGGATGATGAAAATATCCTTGCCGCGAATGCTTTCGCTAATCATAACCTGGGTTTCACCGTTGTTGAAATGACCGACATATGCATCGCAAAGATTTACACCAATGTGGTCCGCAATCTCTTTTGCCAGTTCCGGGTTAGCGTTACCGGTCAGGATGCATAAGTTTCCAGTGTCTAAAGCCATTTTGTACAAGTCCTCCAAATCTTTCTTTTCCTAAAGTTAACACATCATGGGGAAGTGACCTGAGTCACATTCTATCTACAACAGTATATCACTGTTTGCAGCTTACATAAAGCCCTTATTTATGATTATTTACGCTTATCTGCCCAGCCTCCGATATTTGTCTGGCGGGCACGGGCGATAGCCAGTGTATTGCTGGGCACTTTTTTGGTAATCGTGGAGCCGGCACCGATATATGCACCGTCCTCAACTTCCACAGGAGCCACCAAATTGGAATTGCAGCCTACGAAAGCATCATTGCCAATCTTCGTGCGGAACTTATTCTTGCCATCGTAGTTGACCGTGATGGTACCACAGCCCATGTTGACGCCGGAACCCATATCCGTGTCGCCAATGTAGGACAAGTGCGGCAGCTTGGAACCTTCGCCAATTACGGAATTCTTGACTTCCACGAAGTTGCCCATCTTGACACCAGCCATCAGGTGAGAATCCGGACGGATGTGGTTGAACTGGCCGAGGATTACGCCATCATCAATCACGCAGTCATGGTAGTAGCCGAACTGGCCCATAACCTTATTGCCCATCTTGACATCCTGCAGACGGACGCAGGGGCCTACCTCACAGTCTTCACCGATAACCGTATTGCCTTCAATCCAAGTCTGCGGATAGATAACCGTATCACGGCCAATCTTTACATCACAATCCACATAAGTGGTGTCCGGGTCCATAATCGTAACGCCATCAGCCATGAGTTCTTCATTCTTGCGGCGGCGCAGGATTTTTTCAGCACCGGAGAGCTGCAGGCGGGAGTTGATGCCCAGCGTGGATTCATAATCATCGGCTGCTACAGCCCAGATTTTTTCACCCTGCTTCTGGAGAATTTCGAGCACATCCGGCAGGTAATATTCACCCTGTGCATTGTCATTCGTAACCTGCTGCAAGGAGGCAAAGAGCGCGCGGGCATCAAAGCAATAGATGCCGGAGTTTACTTCCTTCACCGCACGTTCTGCTTCCGTAGCATCCTTATGCTCCACAATCTTGAGCACGCTGCCGTCTTCGGCACGGATGATGCGGCCATAGCCCGTAGCATCCGGCATGATAGCCGTGAGCACTGTAGCCTTTGCCTTGGCTTCCACATGGGATTCATAGAGCTTTTTCAGCAAATCACCGGTCAGAAGCGGTGTATCACCACAAAGTACCATTACCGTTCCCTGCTCGTCCTTCAAGAGTTCTGCAGTCTGCAATACAGCATGACCTGTACCCAGCTGTTCTTTCTGTTCAGCAAATTCAGCCTGCGTGCCCAAAGCTTCGCGCACCATTTCACCGCCAAAACCAGTGACTACGATATTGCGTTTCGCGCCAGCAGCCTTAGCGGCATCAATGACGTGCTGCACCATGGACTTACCTGCAGCCTTGTGCAGAACCTTCGGGAGTTTGGATTTCATACGGGTGCCCTTGCCGGCAGCAAGGATTACAGTTACTAAATCAGACATTGTTTCAATATCTCCTTAAAATTTTATTTCTTGGCCTTTTTCGCCTTGGCTTTTTTTTCATTTTCCAGGGCTTCCATAGCCTTTAAGAGTGTCTTTTCCGAGTTTTCCATATGGCGCTCTGCCGCGCGGCTGGCAGCCTTACGGTCACCACTGGCTATGGCATCCACAATCAGTCGGTGTTCCTCCAGCGTTTCTTCCAGACGCCCCGGATAGGACATGGAGAGGGTACGGAACCGCGTGAGCTGGTCGCGCAAATTGGAAATAATGCCCACCAAACGTTCATTGCGGGCCGCATGATAGAGTAAATCATGGAACTCAATATCCGTTTCCACGATTTTTTCGATATTGCCTTCCTTGATATAACCACCGATAATCACGAGCAGACGCTGCAAATGTTCAAGCTCATCATCGGTGATATGGTCAGCAGCCAGCCCATTGGATAACGATTCCAAGGCGGTGCGGATTTCAAAAATCTCATTAATGTCACGGATGGACATACTGGCTACATACGTTCCCCGCCGGGGCATCATCACCACATAGCCCTCAAGCTCCAGTTTGCGGATAGCCTCCCGCACCGGAGTACGGCTGACCCCCAACTCCTCAGCCAGCTGAATTTCCATAATGCGTTCGCCAGGTTTCAATACCCCGCTGCGAATAGCTTCCCGCAGGGATTCACACACAACCTCACGGAGCGGCTGGTAACTATCAAGCTTAATTGGAGCTAATCTGTTTGTCATATCAGGCCTACCTCTTTTATAAATTACGCTTTTCTTCGATTCATTTGAAATGTACGGGTGACAAAGACATCCGCATTGGTTTCCTGCCGCAGAACATCGGCAATGGCCTCCGCCTGTTCCCGGCTTTTTGCCAGGCCGAAGACAGTCGGGCCGCTGCCGGACATCATGCTGGCCATCGCGCCCTTGTCCAGCATCATCTGCTTATATTCTGCAATCACGTCATACTTCTTTATAGTAACACTTTCCAGCACATTACACAATAACCCGGCTACAGCTTTTCGATTGCCGCAGTCTATGGCCTGCTTGATGGCTTCATTATCCGGATGACGCTCTGCGCCCTGTTCATCATAATTCTGATAAGCCCAGGCCGTGGACACCGAAATGCGCGGTTTAGCGAGCACCACCCAGGTTTCCGGCATATCAGAAAGCCTCGTCAGCACTTCTCCGCGCCCCGTAGCCAGCATGGTGCCGCCCATAATGCAGAAGGGAATATCCGAGCCCAGACGCGCCCCCAGTTCACAGAGTTTTTCCTCATCGAGCTGCAGTCCATATAAATCATTCATGCCCTTGAACACAGCCGCTGCATCTGCGCTGCCGCCGGCAAGACCTGCCGCAACAGGGATACGCTTTGTCAGTTCAATGCGCACGCCTCCCTCAAGGCCGTATTCCTGCCGTATAAGCTCTGCCGCCCGCCAGGCCAGATTCTTTTCATCCGCCTTCAGCCAGGGCACGTTAATGCTCAGCTCGATATCCCGTTCCGTTTTTTCCATCACCAGCGTGTCATGAAGACCTATGGTTTGCATGACCATAGCCACTTCATGAAAACCATCCGGACGCTTGCCCAATATATCCAGCGTCAAATTTATCTTGGCATTTGCTTCTACTGTAACCATCTGCACACTCCCATTCAATCAACTTCTAATAGAATATCAATTTTTGCTCTATAACGCAAGAAATCCTCCTCTCTTTGCGAGAATAAATTTGACTAGCCCCCTGCTTATCCACTATAATATAGGTTATGTCATAGGGAAGGGAGCGGATTAAAACATGAAAATACTTGCCCGGCATTTGACCGCGGATTTATTTAACTGTCAAAACAATCAATTAACCGATAAAGAACTCATTTTGGATATGCTCAAGACCATTTTACAGGATTTGCAAATGAAGCTGAGCAGCTGTGTTACGGAATCTCCGGACAGCGAACACGCTGTATTCATTCTGGCACTGGACAAAGGGCATATTACCCTGCATGTCTATCCTCAGCTCAAATATGTAGCTTTGGATGTCTTCCTCTGTCAGGAGGATGCCGAGCCGGATAAACTTGGTCAGGCTATACGCAATTTCTTCAAACCGGATAAGACCAAGACCACGGTCTTAAAACGTGGAGATTTCGGTGCACCGAAGGAAATCAAACCCAAGGTAAAGACAAAAGTTGCGCCCTTGCGCAAAATCCACAACACCGGCGCCAAGGTCATTCGCATTTTAGCCCGGCGCAACAACAATCAGCAATAACTGAATTTTATCCATACAACAAGAGCGGATGCCGATATTTGGCATCCGCTCTTGCTGTATTTACTTTTCCCGCTCCAACATTACGGCATAACATATCGTTCCATACAGAGGATGCAGCTCCAAGCGATGACAGATTTCCACTTCCACCGCTCCCCGCTGCACATTCTGCAGATGATAGCGGAATATTTTCGTATTCTCGCTTTCGCTCTCCTTATGGAAGATATTTCGCTCCTTTTCATCCACTAAAGCCAAGGCAGAACCATCCGTCCGCTGCTGCAGGGCATCCAAGCTTTCATCCCCCGTCAGCCGCAAGAGCTCACCACTCGCATAAAGCAAGGTATTCTGCGGGTCAATCTTGTAAATCAAAATAGCCGCCGGCAGATTGCAGCTGACATTGTGCAGATTAAAGCCCAATCTTGTCCGCATAACCTGCTGCTCCAGCTCCGCATCATAAATCACATAGCCATTCTTACCCTTGAGCTTCACGCCATAAAGTGCTTCGTCCGACTGCCGGAACAGAGCAGTCAAGTCTTCAGCTAAATCGGGATATATCGAGACGCCCACAGAAACCGAGAATGTCTTGCCCCGCTCACCGACCGTAAAACTCTTTGGCAGGCTGCAGAAATCGGCAATCCGTTTTTCAGCCTCTACCACAGAGATATCCTTCAATATGACGATGAATTCATCACCGCCATTGCGTCCCACAATGCCCACATCACCGAAATAGGAAAGCAAAATCCGGGACAGTTTTTTCAGCACCTCATCCCCGATGGCATGACCATACAAATCATTGATGAACTTAAAATCATCAATATCCAGTGTCATCATCACCGCCGTTTTGGCGTCCGTCCACCAGCCCTTGAGTTCCCGCTCCACACCAAAGCGGTTAAATAAGCCCGTCAGCGCATCATGGTAGGTTCGCTTCTCCATTTCCTCCTGATTGCGCTTCAACTGACTGGCCGCATTGGCAAAAGCCCGGCACAAATCACCGATTTCATCGTTGCCGCCCTCAGGCACAGCCACATCAAACTTGCCGGCCGCCACCTCATACGATACTTCCGTAAGACGCGTCAGTTTTTTCGTCATGCGCGTGCTCACCAAAAAGCAAAATACTGCCGAAACCACCACGAGGAGCAGGAATATTTCACAGAGCTGAATGATTTTATACATGGCTTCTGCATAGGTTTCATGTACAGGTGCTGCCACCATCAGAGCCAGCTCATTGCGCAGACTGACCACCGCCATATCGTATTCTTTGCCGCTCCAGTTGTAGCGCATGAGTTCCTTGCTGTGCGTATTGGGCACAAAGAATTTACCTGTACTGGAAATCAGCTGACCGCCACGGGTTGACTCAATGCCATCCGGATTTTCCAACGTATAATGAATGCGTCCGGATAAATCCGTCAGAAAAGCCTGCCCCGAATTGTAGGACGGAACATGTTCTATGCGTGACAACAGCTGACGAAAATCCAAATCCACACCGATTACCGCGACGAGTTTTTTATCCTTGTAAACCGGCGTTACATAAGACAGCAGATAGCGCCCCTGCACATCGTAGTAATAAGGCGGTACCCACATCCCATGACCTTTTTCTACCGGCAGTTTATACCAGCTGGTATGCGCCACATCATCCGCAGCATAGGACGAAACCAGACCGAGCGGCCTGTCCTCAAAATCTTCGCCTTCGGCCGGCCGCACACGCCACAAATTTTCCTCGCTGCCATTAAGCTCATCGGCATAATAGACATAGTAGGAACATACGACATCCATATTGCCTACTGCATTCTGAAACGCCTGCTTTGCACTGCGGCTCAAAAATTCCCGCATTTCCTTATCCGGCAATCCCGGTGCCGCTGCAACCTGCAGCTTTACCTCATTGGCAACGAACTTGGTCACATCCTCGGCATGAATCAGCTGCGTGTTGATAACCGCCCGCTGATTCTCCGCTACGCGGTTAAGGTTCTCCGCCTCATGTTCTCCCGTCAACCGGTCAATGGTCATCACGCTGACCGAGCCCATCCCCAAAGCCAGTATCAGCATAAAGGTCATACACATGGCCAGTATTTGAAATTTTATTGAATGAAACATCGGTCAACCACCACACTTATATAGATTCACTACACTACATAGTTAATTACACCTTTAACGCTGAATTTCCTGCTCTATACATAAAAATCCATATAATTTAGCACAATTTTCGCACAGCCTTGCCATTAAGATAATCACACAGCCGCCCCTGATAGCGTCCCTCCTGCCGCATTACATTGATGATGTGGTCGCGGATTTTCCACCAGCCCGTATGCCAGTTGGAAAAGAGGGTATTTTCCTCCGGTGCCCGGCCGATAATGCGCTGCAGAACAATATCCGGCGAGAGGTGTTCCAAAAACTTAATCACGCGGTCTTCATATTCCGGCAGGGTAATCATTTTGATTTTGCCCGCCTCATAATCTTTTGCCATAGCTGTGCCCTTGACGATATACAAGGCATGCAGCTTCACCTGGTCAACGCCCAACGCCGACAAAATCTTCGCATCCTCAATCACATCCAGCTCGTCATCCCAGGGCAGATTCAGAATCAGATGAACACAGGACTGCATACCGAATTTCTTAATGCGCAAAATGGCATCGATAAGCTCTGCCAGCGTATGGCCGCGATTAATCTCCACCAAAGTATGGACATTGGTGCTCTGCAGCCCCAGTTCCACACAGATGTCAATATTGTGTTTCTCCTTCTGTTCCTGCAGCACCGCCAAATGCTCGTCACTGACGCAGTCGGGACGGGTGGCGATATATACCGCCACCACATCTTCCGGCGCTCCGGCTTCATCCACCCAGGCCGCCAATTTTTCCGGCGTGGTGTAGGTGTTGCTGAAATTCTGCAGATAGGGAATAAACTTCTTCGCCTTGTACTTCGGCACGATATGCGCCTTGTTGGCCTCCATCTGCTCCGTAATCGTCATTGAAGCCGGCAGATTCTCATACCCCGTGCCAATCTCCCCGCAAAACGTGCAGCCTGCCCCGCCATTGCCACAGGTGCCGTCTCGATTTGGGCACGTAACGGGCAACGCAATCGGCAGCTTATAAACCTTCTCGCCGTAGCGGTCTTTTAGATAATCGGAAAATGCCCGATATATTGTCTGTTCCATTTATAACCTTTCAATACCTTATATACTTTCTTATATACTTTCTTATACACCATCTTGTGCAGCAACTTCAATCTCCAGTTCAACCCGCTGGCAAACTGGCTCGTCTGCGGTATAGTCAAACAACAGGGCAGTCTGTTGAGCTATCCGTTTTTGTCCTGTCAAATGTTTACTGGCCAACATCACATTATAGCCAAAGACCTCAATATGGTATTTCTTGTTCACATCCCGCCAGTTGGTGAACTCGTAATCCGGCAGGTAAGCCCGCACGCGGCTCGGGGCGCCCTTCCAAAAATCAGCGGTAATATCCTGATACTGCAGGCGGTTCCAATTGAGGTTCTCCGGGCGGATTTTGCCGCCATCGGAGAGCAGGGCATCATAGCGCAGTAAGTTATCCAGCAAATCAGCAGGCAAAGCATACGCCGCCAGCGCAAAATCCCGCAGATAGCCATAGAGATTCTTGGTGCTATGGCCGATTTTGTGGAAGCCCTGCGCCTCCCACCAGTCGGTGAACTTCTGCCAAAAGGCAAAGGCATCCCCTCGCTCACATTCCTGAATCAGGTAGTTAGCCGTCTTACGACAGCGACCTGCATTATAATAGAGTTCAAAGACCTGTTCAAAACTGTGGAACCAGCGAATTTCGCCGTAGCTCAACGCATCGTTTTGCAGTACCTCATAAGGTGCCATGGGCATATACTGATAATGATAAGTCTCAATCAGCTGCATCATCGCAGCCCCCTTGAGGAATTTCAAAAAGCCCAGCTGCAGCATATCCGTCTGCAAAGCATAAACATCATTGAAGGACTTGTGGAAGGATTCCATGCCCTCCCCCGGCAGGCCGATAATCAAATCCACATGCAGGTGCATATTATGGAAACTCATTATCTTTTGGATATGGTCGGCAATATCCTGCCAATGATTTACGCGGGAAACAGCCTTTAGCGTCGCAGGATTGGTGGACTGTATGCCAATTTCGAGCTGGACACGCCCCTTGGGCAGCTGCGCGAGCACCTGCATGACTTCTTCATCCAGATAATCAATGGCCACTTCAAAATGGAAGTTAGTGCGGCAATCAGCGGGCAATTTCAGTAAATACTGCAAGATGGGCAGGAAATGTGCTTTTTTGGCATTAAATGTGCGGTCAACAAATTTCACCTGCCGCACATCATGAGCAACAAAGAAATCCAGTTCCTTAAACACCCGCTCCAACGGCAAAAAGCGCACGCCTGCCGTCGCACAGGAAAGACAATAGGCACAGGAAAACGGACAGCCGCGGCTGGTTTCGTAGTAGAGAATCCGCTCCTTGATATCCGCCATTTCTTCCGCGCGATAGGCAAAGGGCACCTTGCCCGCAAAATCGGCCACCGTCACATCCTGCCCCTCATTGATTTGACCAGTCAAACTGCGCCAAGCAATGCCTGGAATCGCTGACTGGTCAAGCTGACCGTTGACTTTTGACCGGTCAAAATCGGCCTGCTGCAAATAGTTCGCCAACTCCGGCAGGGCAGCTTCACCTTCCCCACGGCACACATAATCCATCATGGGAAAGTCCTGCATGAACTCAGCCACGCCATAGGAAACCTCCGGCCCGCCACAGATGATGATGGTATTCGGCAAAGCCGCAGGCAAAAGTTTCAGCAGGCTCTTGACCAGTTCGATATTCCAGATATAACAGGAAATCCCCAGCACCTTAGGCTGGGCACTATAGATTTCCCCGAGCATGGCCAATAGTTGATGATTAATCGTCAATTCCATAATTTCCGAGCCCGGCACTGCCTGCCGCAAATAACGGACAGACAGCGAGGTATGAGAATACTTGGCATTGACAGCCAGCCAGAGAATTTTATTTTCTTCCATTTACGAATCTCCTAATATAAAGAAGCTGTGAAATTGCAGTTTGTCGGGGAGTTCAGTTCGTGGTAAAGATATCTTGTTCATACGTAGTCAGGGGCGAACGGGGAGTACTTTTTCTGTTTCCCGCTAAACGACCCCCTCGGAAAAAATAGCTGTCCAGTTACTCGCGCCGGGCAGGCCAACGGCGCTGCTTTCAGCGTATTATCCTAGTCTCGTTCTACATGGGGCCGGCCTTCACTGCGTTCAGGCAGTCGCTCCTAACAGAAAAAGCACTCCCCGTTCGCCCCAAGTTACGGATTAGCCTATTGCCACGAACTCGTTGCTCCCGTCACAAGAACATCGATGTACTTGCTGCTTGTCACCGCGAAAATGCCGTTTTATACGAACATCACTTAGGGCGGAGGTGGTGATGCTTTTCGCTGTGGAACGACTGTCCGAACGCAGTGAGGACTGGCCCACAAACGACAGTTTCTAGAAATTGAGCTGAACATACGCGCCGCCGGTCTTGCCCGGCGCAGGTAACTAAAAAGTGCATTCCTTTGCTTGTGGGTCATTTCGTGCAACGGCGAAAAGTATTACCACCTCCGCCCAAACTGAGCTGTAACAAAAAAATTTCAGCACGTACTGGCAAACTGCAATTTGCAAAAAGTGCGTTGATAATTTATGTCAACGCACTTTCTGTATAAAAGGGATACTTCACAGCCCCTTTTTATGTTCTCTTACATTTTTGCAATTTCATGCAAAGTTTCCACAATCAAATCCACCTGCGGTTTAACCGTTTCAAGCAACAAACGTTCCTTCGGGCTGTGAATATCCATGGTCGTTACACCGATGGACACCATATCAAGCTGCGGATTTTTACGGAAATGCCAGCCGCATTCAAGGCCTGCATGAATGGTTTCCACCTTCATATCCTTGCCGTTCTGTTTCTTGAAGGTGTCAGCCATGATTTTGGCCAGCTTGCTGTCCTTGTTTTCCTTCCAGCCCGGAGACTGCGTGCCGATATGCGCCATAAAGCCGGTGAGCGCTCCCCATTCTTCAGCCATAAAGCGGAATTCGTCGAGCTTCTGGTCTACAGCAGAACGCGGGAAATACTGCACCTTGACTTCCGTATCCGTCGTTTCCACTACACCAAGGTTGGCAGAAGTTTCCACAAGGCCCGGAATCACCGTAGACATCGCAAAAGTGCCCGTATGCAGAATCGTCAGCAGACGAATCAAACGAGTCATATCGCCGGCATTCATTACCTGTTCCGGCACATCAGCACTGTTCAGCACGAACTGCGCATTGGGGTCAACACTGCCGTACATTTTATTAAAACGTTCCTGCTGGTCTTTGAGCACCTTTTCGATAGCAGCCTTGTCCAAATCTGTAACAATGGTCATACGAGCATCATCAGGGATAGCATTACGTGCTTTGCCGCCGTTAAACGCAGCCAGTTCCACTTCACCTTCAGCAGAAAGTGCAGCAAGCGTCATAGCCAAAGTACGGATAGCATTGCCGCGGCCATCACCGATGCGTTCACCTGAGTGGCCACCCAAAAGGCCCTTGACCTCAATCTGCCAAGCCGCCGACATTTCCGGCTTCACCCATTTGATTTCACGCGAGAAGTCGAGGTTAACACTACCGGCACTGCCTACTGTCAGTTCATCATAGTTTTCCGAATCGCAGTTAATCAGGAACTTGGCATCCTGCAGATGCTTGGCATCAAGATGAATCGCACCGGTCATCCCCTGTTCCTCGTCTACAGTGACAATCATGCGCAGCGGGCCGTGATCCTTGGCATTCTTCATAATGTAAATGGCTTCGGCGACACCAATACCGTCATCAGCCCCCAGGCTCGTGCCATCAGCGCGCAGGAATTTTTCATCCCGCACCAGTTTGATGGCATCTTTAAGCGGGTCGAAGGCGACACCTTCTGCTGCCACGCAGACCATATCCATATGACCCTGCAGAATGGTCAACGGAGCATTTTCGAAGCCCGCACAAGCTGGCTTATCGGCAATAATATTATTCTTCTCGTCCTGCGTTACGGCAAAGCCAAGCTCCGTCAGATATTTTTTCAGAAAATCGCTGACTGCCTGCTCATGACCGGATTTACGGGGAATTGCTGCCAACTTTGCAAACTCATTTAATACGCCTTCCAAGATTTCATTGTTCTGTGCCATTACTATCTCCATCCTTTTACCACATAAGCAAGATGAAAAATCTCACAATTTTTCATCAGCCCTTACACGAAATCTAAGCCATTCTGCGCCTATTGGCTTGACTGACTAAGATTTCATAGCAAATAGGTCAGACAATCCCCGAAGAGACTGCCTGACCTAACTTAAAAACTTTATTATTGCGGGCAGCTATCAATCCGCCAGTGCCATCGTCATGGCCTCTGTCACATCTACCCCATTGGGTACATAGAGCATTATCTGATTGGAAATGCGCTTTGCTGAGCCATCCAAAACATAGCAAACGCCATTTACGAAATCACAAATGCGACGCTGTTCCATAGCCTCAATCTGTTCATAATTGACCACACAAGACTTACCGGCCTTGAGGTCATCGGCAATTGCCGTCACCTGATCAAAATTACGCGGAGCATAAATTTGCATCTTGAGTTGCGGCTGCTTAGTCGTATGCACTGTAAGCTGGGGCTGGGACTTTTTCTGCCGGAAGACACCTGCTTCTCTGCTATAAGACGGACGTTCAACCCGCACCGACTCGCCATTGGAAACCTTATATTCTTCCGTATAGCTGACACCAGACATAGCACTTTTCTGGCTGCTTTGGGTTGAAACCTGCTTTTTCTGCTGCTTCTTGTCAGCCAGTTCTTCCTCTACTTCGTCCAATTCCTCATCGTATTCATTGTCCAACGGCATGATAACATCAACTAAGCCTGAAAACTTGTCCGCAATTTTTCCAAATGGCCCCATCTTCAATCGTCCTTCCAGTAGTTTTTCACGTTTATTAATAATTTCAGTGATTCCTAATCCTAATTAACTAACCTTATAATAACACAGTTCTATAGAAAAAGCAAAATTCCTTCTTCATTTATTTTTCGGTAAAAATTATTTGCGGGTAATGTGATAAGAAAGGCTGCTAAGCCCTACAGACAAGTCCTCATTGACAATATGCATGGTATCCGGCACTTCCATCTTGATGGGTGCAAAATTCCAGATCCCCTTGACGCCAGATGCGACCAGTTTATCGGCTACCCCTTGGGCAAAAGCCGCAGGAACAGCAATGATGCCGATATGAATCTGCCGTTCCTGCACAATCTGCTCCAGATTGGCAATGTCTTCCACCTTCACATGGTTAACCGTTGTGCCAATCACTTCCGGGTCTTCATCGAAAAGCGCCACGAGATTAAACCCCAGCGTGACAAAATTATGGAAGTTCGCCAAAGCTGCCCCCAGGTGACCAATGCCGATAATCGCGATATTCCAGTGATTATCCAAACCTAAAATGCCGCCCACATTACGCTTCAGTTCATTGACATAGTAGCCTACGCCCTTTTTGCCAAACTGCCCAAAAGATGCCAAATCCTTACGAATCTGCTCCGGCGTAATACCCAGACGGCGGCCCAGCTCATCCGAGGAGATAATATCTATCCCCTCGTCCTGTGCCAGGCGCAAAGTGCGGAAATACAAGGGTAAGCGGTCAATGGTCGCCTTTGATATGGTTGTCGGACTTTTCATCTATTCCTGCCTCCTCCGCGTTTCCATCTTTCTGCGGTTTCTCTTCATCAGCTTGTTCAGCCTCACTCTGCGGTTCAGATTTTTCCTCAGTTTCAGCTTTATCTTCTGTTACCTCAGTTTCAGTTTCCTTATCTTCAGTTCCAGTCTCAGCCGACTGTTCAGGAGCCGTTTCAGCATCTGCTTCAGCTGCCGGCTGAATATCTTGCTGCTCTTCGCTGGCAGAATCCGTTTCCGGCACATCTTCCTCTTCCATCTTCGTTTCTGGCTCCGGCATCTTTTCTTCCGCTTTGTTATCTGCGGAGATTTCACTCAGCAGAGACGCCGGCACTTCAGCTGTCAAATCTGGAGTTTCCTCCTCTGCTTGATTTAATTCAGCCACTGCCGCGATAAAAGCAAACAACATCCACAGCAACATCGATGAAGGAATATTAAAGAGCAAATCGTCTGTAAAGCCATTTAAAGCAACAGATATAAGCGCTAATCCTAAACCTAAAGCCGCACCATCTAAAATGTGCCAGTCCGTCCAACGGCAAAAATCCTGCCATAACGAAACTTCCGGCGTCGCTTCTTCAACCTGCACACTGTCAGCAACTTTTTTCAATTCCACATCAGCTGCCGCGCCTTCGTTATAGTCAAACGGCGTGGGCGCAGGAATTTCCGGCTGGGGCGGCAGAAATCTCTGCTGCAGGGTCAGGAACAGCGAACCGAAAAACAGCCAGACAAAGGAAAGCATACCGGGGATGCCGATTTCTGCCGCATAATTGAGATACCAGTTATGCGCATGTACAATGCGGATATCGGCTCCCTGCAGGTAAAAATCGTATTCCGGATACACCATCCAGTAAGCGCCCCAGCCAATGCCCAAAAAGGGATGGTCCTGAATCATCGCAATGGTGCTTTCCCAAAAGGCCAGCCGCATTTCCGACGAGGTATCTACCTTCGTAAACACTGAACTCAAACGTTCATAGAGCACGGGGTCAACCACGAGCAAGCCCACAGCCACCGCCACACAGGCTAAAAGCACGCGCCAATCTTTTAACATTCCATAAAGGGCAAAAATAACAGCAATAACCAGGCACGCCCCGCGGGCATAGGTCATCGCCAGACAGGCAGCTCCTGCCGCCAGCATAACGCCCAGAACAATCTTTTTCTTCTGCGAATCCGCTTTGACAAACAAACCAAAGACCAGACAGATGATAATATCCAGATACCCCGCCAAAATATTGGGATTTTCCCAAGTGGAAAATACGCGTTTCCTCAACTCGGGGAAGGCATCACCATCCACCCATTTCATCGCACTGATGTCAATACCGAAAATAAACTGGTAAAAACCATAGAGCACGACAAGGACTGCCGCCATCGCCGTGACGATAAGCAGTTCCTTAACCTGCTGCACGCTGCGCATATTCTGCCCCACGACAAAATAGGTCAGCACATAAACGCCCACCAGATTATACCAGTTGTAAAAACTGAAGCCTTTATCCGGTGAAGCCATGATGGAAAGGCCGCTGAGCAGGACAAAGAGTGCCGCCGGCACATCAAAGGGCAGCTGACGGAACTTAAACTCAGCCTCCGTACGAAACCGCAGGATGGTCAGCACAACGGCAATAAGCAAAGCTGCCGTAGCCGCCGATGGCAGCAGAGGCAGTAAAAAGGCCTCGGCCAGCACAAACTGCCACGACCATTTCTTAAACCTATCACGCCATTTTTCCTTAGCGGCTTCCCGGCGTCTTTGTTTGACCAGCTGCATTTCAGGAGAATCCACTTCACTCATGCTTCTCCCCCCTTTTTATCCAGCAGCATTTTCCGCAGTTCACCCACCAGATACAAGGAGCCTGCCATAACCAGCAGTTTCTCACCATTGGCCAGTTCCAAGGCACGATTCATCGCCTCATCGTTATCTGCAATGGCTTCCACATGCTGTACATGTGCTGCCACTTTCCCGGCCAAAAGCTGCGGGTCGCTGGCCCTGTCCGAATGTGGTACGGTAACAACCACTGTATCGTTCGGACGCAGGAGAATATCCAGCATGGTGTCGATATCCTTATCCTTGAGAATCCCCAAAAGCAATACGCGTTCCTCTGCCGGATAATAAAGGTCAAGGCTTTCCCGCAAGGCAACCATGCCTGCCGGATTATGAGCGCCGTCAATAATGATTTTCTGACGGCCCATTTCCACCCGCTCAAAGCGGGCTGGCCAGCTGACCAGGGACAGCGCATCATCAATGGTCTTATTGGTGATGCGGTCGTCCAGATTGTGGATAAGCTTGGCAGCCATCACCGCCACCGCAGCATTTTCAATCTGATGCTTGCCCAAAAGATGGAGCGTATAGGGTTCCTTTACCGCTCCCAACAGACCGGAAGAAAATTCCAAGCGCTGGAAATTGCTCTCACAGCTAATAAATTCGGCACTGAAGTCCTCACCTGCCACAAAGATATCCGCATTCTTTTCCTCCGCCTGTTGACGGATAATATCGAGTGCAACACCTTGCGCAGCCGTGACCACCGGCACATCATCTTTGATGATACCTGCCTTATGATGGGCCACACCTTCCAGCGTACCTCCGCAGCGGTCAGCGTGTTCCAATGTGACATTGGTGATAATCGACACTTCTGGCACAATAACATTGGTGGAATCCAGAAGCCCCCCAAGTCCCACTTCAATAACGGCATATTCTACATGCTTGATCGCAAAGTAGAAGAAAGCCAGTGCGGTGAGCACCTCAAACTGGGTCGGACATTCTTCCCCGTCTGCCACCATCTGGTCGATATAGACCTTGATGGAACTCAGGCAGTCGGCAAATTCCTGCTCGCTGATGGCCTGACCGTCCACCCTTATCCGTTCCGTATAAGAAACGAGATGCGGGGAACTGTAAAAGCCCGTATGGATGCCCGAATGGCGCAGGATGCCCGCCAGCATGGCGGACACCGAACCTTTGCCATTGGTGCCGGTTACATGAATCGTGCGATACCGTTCCTGCGGCAGTTCCAAACGCGCCAGCAGTTTTTGAATGCGTTCCAGACCGAGTTTAATACCAAATATATTGAGACTTTCTAAATATGCCAGCGATTCCTGATAATTCATATAGGATTCTCCTAACGATTATTTCAGTTTGGCCAAATCCTGCATACGGCCTTCCACAGATTTTTTCTTTTCTTCATAACCAGCCAGTTTTTCCTTCTCACCGGCTACCACATCAGCAGGAGCCTTGGCGAGGAAGCCTTCGTTGCCCAGTTTCTTGGCCAGGCGGCTGATTTCCTTGTCGAGTTTTTCCAGTTCCTTCGTGAGGCGGGCCGTTTCCTTATCCACATCAATGAGGCCCTTGAGCGGCAGGAATACTTCCACGCCGTTTACCATACCGGCCATCGCATTTTCCGGCTTGTCAGCACCGGCAGGCAGAATGGTAATCGGGTCAGAAGATGCCAGCTTATCCAGATAGCTCTGATTCTCCGTAAATACAGCGCGCAGGGATTCGTCCGTGAAGTTCAGAATCAGCTCGCTCTTCTTGCTCGGAGCCGCACCAACCTCAGCACGCATATTGCGGACCGTCTTGATGGTTTCCATGATGGCCGTCATATCAGCTTCGATTTCGTCGCTGATGCACTCGGCCTTAACTTCCGGCCAGCTGGTTTCCATAATGCTCTTGAGGGCATCATCATGGGGAACCTTCTGCCAGATTTCTTCCGTGAGGAACGGCATGAACGGATGCAGCAGGCGCAGCGTGCCTTCGAGCACCGTGGAGAGCACATAAAGCGCCGTATTGCGGGCACGGACATTTTCCTTGTCGTAAAGACGTGCCTTCGTAAGCTCGATATACCAGTCGCAGAACTCATTCCAAATGAATTCATAAATCATGCGGCCAGCTTCGCCGAGTTCGAACTTGTCCAGATTTTCCGTAACGTCACGCACCGTGCGCGCATAGCGGGACAGAATCCACTTATCGGACAGCGTATAATCTTCCTCAGCCGGCTTGAAGTTCTTGTCAAAGCCTTCGAGGTTCATGAGCATATAGCGGGAAGCGTTCCAAATCTTGTTGGCAAAATTGCGGGCACCTTCCACGCGTTCCCAGTAGAAACGCATATCGTTGCCCGGCGTGTTGCCCGTAATCAGCATGAAACGCAGGGTGTCGGCACCGTATTTTTCGATAACTTCTACCGGGTCAATGCCGTTGCCCAAAGACTTACTCATCTTGCGGCCCTGGCTGTCGCGCACGAGACCATGAATGAATACATGATGGAATGGAATATCCTTGCCGAATTCCAGGCCCATCATCACCATGCGGGCTACCCAGAAGAAGATGATGTCGTAACCGGTTACGAGCGTAGCCGTCGGATAGAAATGCTTGAGCTCTTCCGTCTCATTCGGCCAGCCCATGGTTTCAAACGGCCAGAGGCCGGAACTGAACCAGGTATCGAGTACATCTTCGTCCTGATGAATGTGCTTGCTGTGGCAGTGCGGGCATTCCGTCAAATCCGTACGGGAAACACTGGTTTCACCGCAGTCATCGCAGTACCAGGCAGGAATCCGGTGGCCCCACCAAAGCTGACGGGAGATACACCAGTCACGGATGTTTTCCAGCCACTGCAGATAAATCTTGCTGAAGCGTTCCGGCACGAACTTGATGCGGCCGTCTTTAACGGCTTCCATAGCCGGCTTGGCAAGGCTTTCCATCTTGACAAACCACTGCTTGGATACCATCGGTTCAATCGTGCTATGGCAGCGGGAGCAATGACCAACAGCGTGTTCATGTTCTTCAACGGATACCAGTACGCCGAGTTCTTCAAGCTCTTTGACGAGTGCCTTGCGGCATTCGTAACGGTCCATACCGTTGTATTTGCCAGCACCTTCGCCCATCGTACCATCGTTGTTGATGACCTTAATCTGTTCAAGGTTGTGGCGCAGCCCCATTTCAAAGTCGTTGGGGTCATGAGCCGGCGTAACCTTAACAGCACCGGTACCGAATTCCTTGTCGACATATTCATCAGCGAACAGCGGAATGCGGCGGTTCACAATCGGCAGAATCAATGTCTTGCCCACGATATCCTTATAGCGTTCATCTTCCGGATGCACCGCTACGCCCGTATCACCGAACATCGTTTCGGGACGGGTCGTGGCGATTTCCACATAACGGTCCTCGCCCTCTACCTGATAGCGCAGGTGCCAAAGATGGCCGTTTTCATTTTCATGTTCCACTTCGATATCCGAAATGGCCGTGTTGCAGTTCGGGCACCAGTTGGTAATACGCGTGCCCTGATAAATAAGCCCCTTGTCATACAGGCTTACGAACACTTCACGCACAGCCGCAGAGCAACCCTCATCCATCGTGAAACGCTGGCGGTCCCAGTCACATGAAGACCCCAAAGAACGCAGCTGGGACATGATGCGGTTGCCATACTGTTCCTTCCAGTCCCAAACGCGTTCAAGGAACTTTTCGCGGCCCAGTTCATAACGGTTCGTGCCTTCTTCACGCAAGGACGCTTCAACCTTAGCCTGCGTTGCGATACCGGCATGGTCACAGCCCGGAATCCAGACGGCATTGTAGCCCTGCATGCGGCGGAAACGAATCAGGATATCCTGCAGCGTATTGTCAAGCGCATGGCCCATGTGCAGCTGCCCCGTGACATTTGGCGGCGGGATAACCATGCTGTACGGCTTCTTGCTCTTATCCACTTCAGCATGGAAGAGTTTGTTATCCTCCCAGAACTTATACCATTTCTTTTCAAACGACTGCGGGTCGTAAACCTTCGGAATGTTGTTTTCCTGTGCCATTTCTTCGCTCATCATTGTCCTCCTCAATAAACTAAAAAGCGCCTTCGCCCCAAAGGACGAAAGCGCATACTTTCGTGGTACCACCAATGTTCCCGGCAGGAAAGCCCTGCCAGCTCAAAGCCTTAACGCGGCCATACGTCTGCGCCTACTAAAATTCAGCCCAAAAGCTCCGAAGCGACCTTCACGCCTCCTGCACGAAAACTTCCACCAGCCGTTTTCTCTCTCTGCCGCAGGTCCAGCCCTACTCCTCTTCGTCATTGCCTTACTATTTACTAATATGGCGTTAATTTTATCACAAAATCTTATCTTTGACAATGGACTTTGCGCAAAACCTCACATCGTCACCTGCAAAATAAGGAATAACACCAGCCCAATGCCCGCACCGACAATGGAACCATTCATGCGTATCCAAAGCAAGTCCGGCTCCACCTTGTCATAGACCAGATGATTTAACTGTTCATCCGTCAGGCGTGACAATACATCGGTCACAATCACCCCCACCAGAGTTTGGGCATGGAGTGCCGTACGGGCAATCACATCATACAAAAAACTGCCCACCGCATGATTGAGTTCAGCATCCTGCTCAATCAAATGCAAAGTCCGCTGATACTCCTCGCTGATTAACTCTTCCAGGCGGTTGCGCAGGGCAGGCAGATGCTCCGCGAGCGGGTCAACATCACGGGCCTTATCCTCCAAAAAGTGAATGCGCAGCTGATCAAACATATTCTCCACCGCAGATTCCAAAGGCAAATCCCGCAAAAGACTGTCCTTTAACTCATGGGTCAGCTGATGGAACTGCGGCTCCTTGTTGAGTTCGACCGCCTTTTCATAAAACAAGTTCAGAATTTCTTTCTGCAGTTTGGAATCACTGCGGCCAAGCTCATCGAGCATGGTCAAAAGCTGCTGCTGAATAAGCTCTGCTGCTTCCTCATAATTGATTAAATCCACCGCCTGCGCAAAACCGGCCAATAACTGCGCCAAGACATTATCATTGGTTTTTTCCTGCTCATAGGCTTCCAGCATCGCCTTAATCTGTTGACGAGCCTCCGCTGTAGAAACCTGTCCCCGCCAATAAGCGGCGACTCTCGCCAAAAACTCTTTGTCTTTACCGGTTTTCTGCAACCATGTTCCCCACAGCGCAAAAAAATCCTCCGGTTCAACTTTGGCCAACGACTCCCGCAGCTTGGCCGCGATAATCGCCGCCTGCGCCTTGCTCTGCTGCAACAGAAAGTCCCGCATATAATCGACCAGCTGCTGGATAAGCCTCGCCTCCATAGCCGGTTCCCGCAGCCAGGAAATCAGCATCGGCATAAGATGCATCTTTTCCAAATGATGGAAAATCTTGCGGCGGGAGAAAAACTCCTGCTGCACCAACGTCACCGAAGCTTCGATAAATGCTTCCCGCCGCCTTGGCAAAATCGCCGTATGATAAGGAAAACCCAACGGCTTTTCGAAAAGCGCCGTCACAGCAAACCAGTCAGCAATACCGCCCACCAGCGCCGCTTCGCTGCAAAACAGCAGCAAATCCGCCAGCAGATTCTGTGGATAACTTAAATGAAGCCCCAAGGACAACAGAAACAGCACAAAGACAATGCACAAGGTCTTATCTGCCTTGTTCAATCCACGCGTCATCAGCCCCACATCCTTTCTGCCAAAGCAATAAGGACATACAGCCCCATGCCCACCAAAGCACCGACCACAGAACCATTAATGCGAATCATCTGCAAATCGTCCTGCACCTTGTCCTCCACGAACGTCACCAGTTCATCATCGGATAAACCATTCAGATGCTCACGAATAAGTCCCGGTATCAAATCATGATGTTTTACCAGTTCTGTGCGCAAAAACTCCTTAACCGCCTTATCAAACTTGGCCTGCAATGAAGCCGAACCGATAAACTTGTCAATCAGCCGGTCCACATAAGCATGCATCTGCGGCAACCAGAACGGATTATCCCCCTTGATATTCCCCTCCAGCCAGCGGGCAATCAGGCCAGTCAAATCCACCTGCTCCAACAGCTTATCCTTGCGGTCCTTCAACAAATCCCGCAGACGCTCATCCTGGCTCAGACTGTAGAGCATAACCGACAGTCCCCGCTGCAAATCGCTGTTCTCTGCAAGCCCGGCCTGCTGCACTTTCGCAATTCTGTCCTTTATCCGGCCAATAAGCAAGTTTAAAATCTTCTCATCACTCAGCCCCAGCGAAGCCAGTACAAAGGCCCGCCCTGCTGAATCGCGTTCATAGCTTTCCCTCAGAATACGGATATGCTCCAGCAATGCCTGCTGCAAAGCGGGAGATTCGAGAACCTGTCCCCCAATAGCCGTCAGACTCACCAGCAGCCGTTCCAGATGTTTCTTCTGTGCCAATTGCTGCAGGACATCGGGCAAAATATTTTCCAAGGCAAAGGAATTCAGCCCCTGCCGTATCGCCGGAGCAAGTTCAGCGGCTATCTTTTCCGCGTTCAGGTCATTTACGACCTTCAGCAGTACCTCATCCACCACCTGCTGTACACGTTCGCGCCCGCCACGATGAATGAAATACGCCGTCAAAAGCTGCGCCGTATCCTGTTTTTCCAGCACAGCCATGATATTCTCTGTACTCAGCAGGTCATCACTGGTATAGGTGACCAATGCTTCCATAATACGCGGCCGGTTGCGCCGCAAAATATCTGTGCGGTAGGATATGCCCAAAGGACGACGAAAAATGGCGGTCACAGCAAACCAATCTGCCAGACCGCCAATCGTCGCCGCCAAAAAACCGTGATGTACCATACCGGCAACAAAACCTTCCGGCAGGGCAAATGTCCCCAGAAAACCTGCCGCACTTAGGCCCAAGGCCAGATTGGCTTTATTTTTTTTCTGCAAGATTTACACCTCAGATTCAACGGATTTAATTTTTTACTTCGCCATAAATTCCTTCAAATAAGCCTTGAACGGCCCACCCAAATCCTCACGGCGCAGAGCATACTCCACCGTAGCCTTCAAAAAGCCCAGCTTATCGCCCACATCATAGCGCTTGCCTTCAAAGTCATACGCATAAACCGCATCCTGACGAGCCAGCACCTTGAGTGCATCCGTAAGCTGCACTTCGCCGCCCTTGCCCGGCTGCGTGCTTTCCAAAATATCGAAAATCTGCGGCTTGATGATATAACGGCCCAAAACAGCCATACGGCTGGGTGCTTCTTCTACTGCCGGTTTTTCCACCATATCCGAAACCCGCATCAGACGGCTGTTGTCCGTCTGCGTTCCCGCTACGATACCATAGGAAGAAACCTTATCTTCCGGCACGTTCTGACAGCCCAAAACAGAGCCGCCAGTAGCTTCATAAATATCAATCAGCTGTGCCAGTGCCGGCTTCTCCGGATTGTAAACCACATCATCACCCAAAAGCACAGCAAACGGCTCGTCTCCCATGAAGGAACGGGCACAGAGAATCGCATCGCCCAGCCCACGCATATAACGCTGACGGATGTAATGAATATTGATATCTGCCGTTTCCAGCACCATATTCAACAACTCATCCTTACCCTTTTTCCGCAATTCCATTTCGAGCGCCGGAGCACTGTCAAAATGGTCTTCAATAGCACGCTTGCCATGACCACTGATAATCAGAATATCCTCAATCCCACTGGCCTTGGCCTCTTCCACGATATACTGAATGGTCGGCTTGTCGACGATGGGCAGCATCTCCTTCGGCGTTGCTTTGGTCGCGGGCAAAAACCGCGTACCATACCCTGCTGCCGGAATTACTGCCTTTCTAATCTTCTGCATAGTCAAAATCCCCTTGCTTTATAATTTCCTTATACTATTATACACAAACCTGGGAATCTATGCCACTATTTTACAATATCCTTGATTAATGTTTAGAATCCTGTCCATACATGCGCTC
This sequence comes from Selenomonas ruminantium subsp. ruminantium ATCC 12561, assembly GCF_000424065.1. Classification (GTDB taxonomy): domain Bacteria; phylum Bacillota; class Negativicutes; order Selenomonadales; family Selenomonadaceae; genus Selenomonas_A; species Selenomonas_A ruminantium. The sequence goes on along the minus strand of NZ_AUJE01000014.1, from coordinate 25,180 downwards.
ATAATAATCCTGATAATCACCACTGATGATGTTCTCCCACCACTGGCGGTTATCCAGATACCACTGCACCGTAGACTTTATGCCGTCTTCGAATTTCGTTTCCGGCAGCCAGCCCAGTTCATTATGAATCTTGGTCGGGTCGATGGCATAACGGCGGTCATGGCCCTTGCGGTCACCAACGTATTCAATCAAATCTTCACTCTTGCCCAACTGTTTGAGGATTGTCTTAACCACATCGATATTAGCCCGCTCATTATGGCCGCCAATGTTATAAACCTCACCGACTTTGCCCTTCTCTAAAATAAGATTGATGGCCGCACAGTGGTCTTCCACATAGAGCCAGTCACGAACATTGAGGCCGTCACCATAGACCGGCAGCTTCTTATCCGCCAGCGCATTGATAATCATCAACGGAATCAGCTTCTCCGGGAAATGGAAGGGGCCATAGTTGTTCGAGCAGCGAGAAATGGTCACCGGCACTTTGTACGTGCGATGGTAAGCCATCACCAACAAATCTGCCGAAGCCTTGGAAGCCGAATACGGGCTGGACGTATGCAGGTTCGTTGTTTCCGTAAAGAATAAGTCCGGTCTGTCCAGCGGCAAATCCCCATAAACTTCATCCGTAGATACCTGATGATAACGCTTAATCCCATACTTGCGGCAGGCATCGAGCAGCACACTCGTGCCGATAACATTGGTCTGCAGGAAGATTTCCGGATTTTCAATCGAACGGTCTACATGAGATTCTGCCGCAAAATTCACGATAACATCCGGCTTTTCCTTTTCAAACAACTCATATACAGCCTTACGGTCAGCAATATCTGCACGTACAAACTTAAAACGGTCATTCTTCATGGCTTCAGCCATGGTTTCCATATTGCCCGCATAGGTCAACTTATCCAGGCAGATAATCGTATCTTCCGGACGTTTTTTCAACATATAATAAACAAAGTTGCCGCCGATAAAACCGGCACCACCTGTTACAACAATTTTCATAATTAACAATTCTCCCCATACACAAACTGATTATCACTGTCGGACAAAGTCGGCCCGGTCGTATCTTTCTCACTGAGCACCGGTTCAATGCCAGCCAGCAAAGAGCCCCAGTCCACATTTACCTCCGGCGCATCATAACGCATGCCGCCTTCTGCTGCTTTGTTGTAAACATTATCGCATTTGTAGCGGAACTCCACATCATCCGTCAACGTCAGGAAACCATGAGCAAAGCCACGGGGAATTAGGAACTGCCGATGATTTTCTGCACTAAGTTCCACCGAAACCCACTTGCCAAAAGTTGGGCTGCCCTTACGGATATCCACAGCCACATCGATAACTCTGCCCTTGGAGCAGGAAACCAACTTCGCCTGCGCATAAGGCGGATTCTGCCAATGCAAACCGCGCAAAGTGCCCTTCTGTGCCGAAAAACTCATATTGTCCTGTACAAAATCATTCGTTATGCCCAGCGCCTCATATTTCGGCTTGTTATACGTTTCCGTAAAATAACCGCGATGGTCACCAAACACATCCGTTTCAATAATCAGCACACCCGGTATACTTGTTTCAATAACTTTCATGCCCACCAAAAACTCCTTTATTCCCGAATCATGCGGATAAGATATTTGCCATATTCATTCTTCAACAATGGCTGTGCCAAGCGCTCCACCTGTGCCGCATCAATATAGCCCATACGGTAAGCAATTTCTTCCAAGCAGGCAATCTTCAGCCCCTGCCGCGCCTGAATCGTCCGTACAAAAGACGCCGCATCGAGCAGGGATTCATGCGTGCCGGTATCCAGCCATGCATAACCACGGCGCATCTTCTCCACCTGCAGCTTACCGCGTTCCAGATATACCTTGTTGACGTCCGTGATTTCCAATTCGCCACGAGCCGAAGGTTTAATGGATTTTGCCACGTCCACAATATCTTTGTCGTAGAAATACAGGCCAGTTACCGCATAATTGGATTTGGGCTGAGCCGGCTTTTCCTCCAAACTCAGCGCATGACCATGTTCATCAAACTCTACTACGCCATAACGTTCCGGGTCGGACACATAATAAGCAAAGACTGTTGCCCCTTCTTCCATAGAAGCAGCCCGCTGTACTGACTGTGCCAAATCTGAGCCATAGTAGATATTATCTCCTAACACCAACGCACAACCTTCCCCATTGATGAATTCCTCGCCAATGATAAAAGCCTGCGCCAAGCCGTCCGGACTGGGCTGTACCGCATAAGAAATACTTATCCCTAACTGACTACCATCCCCCAACAACTTCTTGAAGGATTCATTATCCTGCGGCGTGGTTATAATCAGGATATCCTTAATCCCCGCCAACATTAACGTACTGAGCGGATAATAAATCATCGGTTTGTCATAGACAGGCATCAATTGCTTGGAAACCACTTTTGTTAACGGATATAAACGAGTTCCGGAGCCGCCTGCCAGTATCAATCCCTTCCTAATCAAAAAAGCACCTCCCAATATTATGGCAAAAGTCACGAAATAACCTTTACTTTATAACAGTGTCATTTCTTTATAAAAATCAAACCGGTTCAAAAAACGTATCCGGTCTATTGGAATCAAACAGCTCATTAGCCCACATAACCGTCACTAAATTTTCCGTTTCGGACAAATTGATAATATTATGGGTATATCCCGGAAGCATATGAACTGCCTGTATTTTCTCACCACTAACTTCAAATTCGATAACTTCATCCGTACCGATTTTTCGTTCCTGTATCAAGCCATGACCAGCAACCACAATAAAGAACTCCCACTTGCTGTTATGCCAATGCTGTCCTTTGGTTATTCCCGGTTTGCTGATATTCACCGAAAACTGACCATGCTCAGCGGTCTTCAGCAGCTCCGTAAAGCTGCCACGATCATCGCAGTTCATCTTTAAATCAAAAGCGACTTTCTCCTTTGGCAGATAGGACAGATACATGCTATATAGTTTCTTGGCAAGGCTGCCTTCCGAAATTGCTGGCATGATAAGATTCTGCGGCTGGTCATGGAAGGTATGCAGAAGTTCCACAATCTGCCCTAACGTAGCCTTATGCGTAACCGGAGCATAGCAATAACGTCCGGATTCAGTTGGTTTTGCCGTCAAACCATCATACACAATGCCGTCAATCCCTTCTCCTGTTTGGGGATACTCACAGCGCACTGCCTTACCTTCAAGCAAATCATACATAACTTCCAGCAGGTCATCAATGAACAGCATTTCCAGTTCTACGGACGGATCATTTACCGTTATCGGCAAATCATGGGCAATATTATGGCAAAAGGTTCCTACTGCAGAGTTGTAGTTTGGACGCACCCATTTGCCAACCAAATTGGGAAAACGATACACATAAACAGGCGCACCTGTTTCCTCGCCATACTGGAAGAACAACTCCTCCCCATCCCGCTTGCTCAGACCATACTCCGACGTTCCAAAACGGCCAGCCAGCGTTGCCTGCAATGAAGAACTCAGCATCACAGGGCATTTGTTATTATGTTTTTTCAACGTATCGAGCAGGACACTGGCAAAACCAAAATTCCCTGTCTTAAATTCTTTCGGGTCTTTGGGACGGTTTACCCCTGCAAGATTAAAGACGAAATCACAGTCAGCACAAAACTGCTCCAAATCCTCTACCGTATTCTGACGATCATACTCATAAATCGCCTGAATGGATATGTTAGGCCGCGTTCTATTCTTTCCAGCCTGAATATTTTTCAAGTTCTCTACAAGATTACGGCCGACAAAGCCTGCCGCGCCTGTTACCAGTATCTTCATACGTCTTTTCTCCAAACCATCTTATTAACCACGCCAACATAGGATTGAATGAGTTTTACGACCTTATCCGACACGTTGATGTCCGTATAATCCGGCACGGGTATAGCGCCACCATTTTTCTCAGCCTTTACCATCTCTACCGCCGTATCTACAGCCTGCAGCAATCCCTTTTCATCAATTCCGGATAGGATAAAACAGGCCTTATCCAACGCTTCCGGCCGTTCTGTCGAGGTGCGGATGCAAACTGCCGGAATCGGCTGTCCTATAGAAGTAAAGAAACTGCTTTCCTCCGGCAAGGTACCGGAATCCGAAACAACCGCAAAAGCATTCATCTGCAAACAGTTATAATCATGGAAGCCCAGCGGTTCATGCTGAATTACACGCGAATCCAGCGTAAATCCGGAAGCCTCCAGCCTCTTCCTGGAACGCGGATGGCAGGAATAAAGAATCGGCATGTCGTATTTTTCGGCCATGCGATTAATAGCCGTAAAGAGACTCGTAAAATTCTTTTCCGTATCAATATTCTCTTCGCGGTGAGCAGACAGGAGAATGTATTTGCCCTTCTCCAAGCCAAGGCGGGCATGCACATCCGATGCCTTGATTGCCTCCAGATTATTGGTCAGCACCTCAGCCATGGGCGAACCGGTTACATAAGTGCGTTCCTTCGGCAAGCCGCAGTCCGCCAGATAACGGCGGGCATGCTCGGAATAAGCCAAATTCACATCACTGATGATATCCACAATGCGCCGATTCGTCTCCTCCGGCAGACATTCATCCTTGCAACGGTTGCCGGCCTCCATATGGAAAATGGGGATATGCAGACGCTTGGCACCGATAACGGACAGACAGGAATTCGTATCGCCCAGCACCAGAACCGCATCCGGCTGCAGTTCTGCCATAGCCTTATAGGACGATGCGATAATATTGCCCATCGTTTCGCCCAAATCATTGCCCACCGCATTCAAATACAGTTCCGGATCTGCCAGGCCTAAATCCTTAAAAAATACCCCATTCAGGTTATAGTCGTAATTTTGTCCTGTATGTACCAACAACGTATCAAAATATTTGCGGCACTTCTTGATTACAGCAGCCAAGCGGATGATTTCCGGACGCGTGCCCACAATAATCATCAGCCTGATTTTGCCATTATTTTGCCATTTTGCTTCCATGATGCCCTCCATTACGCTTCCACAGCATGTGGACGTCCTTCCAGCTCTTCCTTCACATAGTCTGTCGTCATAATCTTTTGCACAACGCCATCTACATCCAGTCGATTGGTATTATGGGAAGTATACGCCTCATCACCTTCGGTAAGGACATCCCCCTGCACATAGAACTTGTCATAATTAAGTCCACGCGCATCCGGGCTGATACGGAAATAATCGCCCATATCCGTAGAACGCAGGCGTTCCTCACGGGTCATCAAGGTTTCATAAAGCTTCTCACCATGGCGTGAGCCAATGATTTTCTTCTCCGTCTGACCAAAGACTTTCATTACACCATCAGCAAGGTCACCAATCGTGCTGGCATCCGCCTTCTGGATGAACAAATCGCCCGGTTCAGCATGCATGAACGCAAACGCCACCAAATCCACTGCTTCATCCAGATTCATCAAAAAGCGGGTCATGTTCGGGTCGGTAATGGTAATCGGCGCCTTCCGCTTAATCTGGTCAATGAACAGAGGAATAACCGAACCACGACTGCACATAACATTGCCGTAGCGCGTACAGCAAAGAACCGTACCGCTACGGTCAAAAGCAGCCTGCGCCCGGGCACCAACGACCTTCTCTCCCAACATCTTCGTTCCGCCCATCGTGTTGATGGGATATGCTGCCTTATCTGTAGACAGGAAAACAACCCTCTTTACTGCATTTTCCACTGCCGCCGTAATCACATTATCCGTACCAATAATATTCGTTTTCACCGCTTCCATGGGAAAGAACTCACAGGACGGAACTTCTTTCAAGGCTGCGGCATGAAAAACATAATCCGCACCATACAAACAGTCGCGTACAGAAGAAATATTCCGCACATCTCCTACATAAAACTTCACCTTCGAAGCATATTCAGGATATCTTGCCTGCAACGTATGCCGCATGGTGTCCTGCTTCTTCTCATCTCGGCTGAGAATACGAATCTCACCTAAATCAGAAGTAATAAAATGCTTCAACACTGTAGAACCAAAAGAGCCTGTTCCACCGGTGATAACTAAAGTCTTATTGGAGAAAGACTCAACTATAATATCTTTTTTTGACATATAAAGCTCCATTCCATCGCTGTCGCTAGCGACATAAATATACACGAAAAAACAAAGATACGACTTTCCTTTGCTAAGTATGATCTTAAATCGATACACTACTTTGGAAACCACTTTCGTTAATGGCTATAAACGTGTTTCCGAACCCCCTGCCAAGATTATTCCTTTTTTTATCAATAAAAGCACTCCCTTCTAAAGGATAAGCTATCGCTTCATCAGCAGTCCAAATTCATGTCTATACAATACTAATAATATTACAGACAAAAACACAGCAGAAATTAAACTCATCCCCAATTCATTGATAAAGCACCAACGCCAGATAATGAAATACAACGCCATAATACCAACCGAGACTAGAAACTTTTTCGATATGATTAATAAATGCATCTTTATAAGCAATGCCGAAGCTAAAAATACTGTCAATACATAGCCACACAACGTAGCAATGCCAGCACCTTCCACACCTAATATAGGAATCAACAAATAGTTGAATACTACATTCGATAATGCCCCCAATGTCAACACAACCGTTCCCGGCCAAGTTTTTTTGACCACCAAAAACTGATTAGCAATCACCTGATAGAGCATCAACAATAACGGTGACAAAAACAAATATGGTGAAACGATATAGCCTGCGACATATTCTCCTGTAAATATCAGTTCATAAAATTCTTTACTGATGGTACAAATAAACATACAGGAAATAAAGGATATAATCCCCAAATACTCAAAAACCTTAGAATTGGATTCTACTTGATTTTTTTCCTTCATCGTCGAAAAAGCAAAATATTGCCAACCACCAGCAAATGCCTGGTAAATAAATTGACTAGCCATCCCCAGCTTGGAACCAATGGAATAAATACCATTAGCCTGTACACCAATCATATTAGAAATCATCAAACGGTCAGCAGAGTTAAATACCCAATAAACTAGAAAAGTCGGTGCCAATGGTACGGCCAGCTTCAACATATTTCGTAAATATTCACCATGAAATCTATTGAAAGAAAAAAATTGCCGATTCATATAGGCAAAAGCACCTTCAAGAAGGAAAGAAGACACAATTCCCGCCAAGGGCAGAGCAACAAGATAATGTCCAGCAAGCAATAGCGGTATAGATACTGTATAGCCAATGATTGGTGACAAAGTGTTCGTTACCAAAAAGACTTTTCGCTTATTCTGCATCCGAGTTGGCGCTGAAATTATACCGTTAGTCGCTCCGAGCAAAGTAGCAATTGCTGTTAAATATACCAATAGGCCATATTGTTCATCTGCAAATACCCAAACAGCGATTTCCTTTTCAAACAGAATCATCAGCAAGAATATCGCAATCGATGTTCCTAAAGTAAAAATAAACGCCGTAGAACAAATATCCTTCCTATATTCTTCATCATCTTTTTCAAAGAAATAGCGAAACATGGCATCGTACATTCCCAGGATTGCAATCGCTGTTCCAAAGGAAGTTATCGTATTGGATAAGTCAAACAAACCATAAAACGCAGGGTCAGGCATAAGTCTGGTGATAATTGGTAGCATTATCAGCGGAATCACCTTGCTAATAACGCTGCCAAGGCCATACACCAGAAAGTTTTCTATAAAAAGTTTAAATTTGTTCATTTTCCTAACACAAACTTGTATTTATTTTTCCTCAACTTTTATGATTGGGAGTTTATCTACTACAACTGCGAATAGATGTTTGGACATAAAATTCCAAATCATCATAACCACCACAGAAACAACATATATCCCCACTAGACATACAGACAATAATAACATAACATAACAAAACGAATCTTCAATCGGAACATATTTTCCAATCCAGATTAAAAAATATCCATGAATCAAAAAGCATGTAAATGACGCTGGAGCAACAAAATTTATAAACCTCTGTTTAAAATCCATCTTAGCAAATATCATAAATATTATGCACGCTTCTAAAATCACTAATGGGCTACTATAGTTATAGGCTGATTTAGGCAAAATTTCATGCCAAATGAATATAGCAACTATAGAAGATATTACTGATATTTTCAATATACTATTATTTATTTTTTTTACTAAATCACTTTTTCTTATATAAACACCCATTGTATATATAAGCATAAAATTGATTACAGTATATCCTTCTATAGATCCTTTTATAGAAATAGAATTTAGCCCCATAAAAGTTTTGCCTAATACTTCTTCCAACACATCTATTAATGTAGGATATATCGAAAATACACACATAACTATCCATATAAATTTTTTCATACATGCTTTACTCAACCTATCCATAACTATATTTATAAACGGAGCTATGAACATTAAAGCAACATATAATATCACATAGTAATTGACTGGCAACAACGAACCTATTATTCTTTTTATTTGCCATGAATCATGCATAATACTCCCTAATACAGCAAATATAAAACTAAAGGCACTTGTTTGTATTATAAGATTTACTAATCTACTAACATTTACTTTTCTGCTATTTGCACTACAATAACCACTAATCAAAATAAACACATTAACCGCACATACACATATTGCTTCTAGTATTAGCAATACTTTTTGTGTTAATCCTGTAGTTAAATCCACTACATGCAAGTTCCAAAAATTAAAGTGGAGAACTATAATCGCTAAACCTGCAAAAATTCTTAAAAGTTCAATAGCAGAATTACGCTCTGTCTGTAACATATATTTCCCTATGTCAATCATTTTATTTGCTAAACTTATTCAGCTTATTAATCACATAATCTACCTGCACATCAGTCATTCCATAGTACATCGGAATACTTAACACCGTCCGGCTGATTTCTTCAGCGATTGGAAGTGTCCCTTCGGAAATCTTTAATTCTGCATATGCCTGCTGCATATGCATGGGAATTGGATAATGTTTCACTGTATGGATGCCATTATCAGCCAAATATTTCTCCAGTTCATCTCTTTTTTCGCAACGGATTACAAACACATGATAAATGTGCTCATAAGTTTCAGATGTTGCCAATGGCAGTTTAATCAGCGGATTCTTGATTTCTGCCAAATATCTTGCCGCAATCTTACGGCGATTTTCATTCCATTTGTCCAAATGCGGCAATTTTACCCGCAAGAAAGCTGCCTGCATTTCATCCAATCGGCTGTTTGTTCCCTTATAAATATGATGGTACTTATAATCGGAACCATAGTTGCCTAAAGCACGCACCTTTGCCGCCAGTTCATCATCATTCGTAGTTACGCAGCCGCCATCGCCCAATGCACCAAGATTTTTGCCGGGATAGAAGCTGAAGCCTGCCGCATCGCCTAATGCGCCTGCCATCTTTCCCTTATACTTAGAACCATGCGCCTGAGCAGCATCTTCAATAACTTTTAAACCATGCACTTTCGCAATACGGTTGATTTCATCCATATCACAGCAACGTCCCTGTAACTGTACAGCCATAATCGCCTTGGTTTTCGGCGTAATCGCGGCTTCAATTCGGGACGCATCAATGTTAAACGTTTCCAATATCGGCTCCACAAACACCGGCGTTGCACCTGCGTAGGAAACAGCTAATGCCGTAGCAATAAATGTATTAGACGGCACAATAACTTCATCGCCTGCGCCAATGCCATAAGCCTTCAAGACCAGATAAAGCGCATCCAAGCCTGTAGCCACGCCAATACAATGCTTCACACCTACATACTCGGCAAACTCTTTTTCAAAAGCTTCCAGTTCCCTGCCCTGAATAAACCAGCTGTTATCCATAACCTTCTTATAAGCCGCATCCAAATCAGCACGAATTTCATCATGCATCGGACGTAAATCTGCAAACGAGATTTCCATAATCGTTTTCCTCCCAAAAATTACTGATTTCAATGTGAAGTTATCTAATACCCTTACGCTAGTCCGCTATAAATATTGGGGCTGTTATAAATATTTTTCTTTCGTCAAATCAATGACGCCCCCAGCCCAGGACAAGCCTACGCCGAAGCCCATGATAACCACATTTTGCAGGATTTTATCTGCATTAGCTTTCAGCATATCTTCCAGCGCAAGGGGAATGGAACTGGACACGGTATTGCCATATTCAGCTACGTCATTCCAATAGGGCACATCAAGCAGGTCACATTTTTGCTGCAGGTATTTGAGCATGAAGTTGTTTGCCTGATGGAATACATAGTAATCTACGTCTTCCTTGGCTAGTCCAGCTTCCGCCAAGACATTCTGCAAGGTTTCCGGTACGACTTCCAACGAAAATTCGCTGATAGCCGAACCAACCATCTGCAAGTGATAATTATCCCGAATATTGTTGTATTGGTCAGTAGTTTCCTTTTTGTCTACGCCATAGGGATTACGCATGCCGCCAACAGGAACAATAAGGTTTTCTGCCCCGCTGCCATCGGTACCATAATGAAGTGCCCGAATGCCAGAAGTTTCACTTTCCAAACCTTCTATCCATACGGCACTGGCACCGTCACCAAACAAAGGCGCAGTACTGTGATCCTGCGGGTGAATATGCTTGCTATAGGTTTCCGCTGTAATAAGCAGCACATTTTTAGCCTGTCCGGATTCGATGAATCCTTTAGCTATGCCCAATCCATAAACAAAACCAGAGCAGCCTAAATTATAGTCAAAAGCTCCAATATGCTTAGACAAGCCTAATCGATTCTGCAGTAGGCAGGCTGTCGGCGGCAGGATATAATCCGGAGATTCCGTACAAAAAAGCAGGAAATCTACCTTGCTTCTATCCAACCCCTTAGCAAACAGCTTTTCTGCAGCCTGTACCGCCAAGTCCGAAGCCAGTTCCCCTTCTGCTGCAATATGCCGCCGCAGAATGCCTGTCTTCTTGGTCAAACGATTTTTCTCATTTTCCTCAACCTGTTCGGGCAAAGCGTATGCCAGCCCTCTGATATATGCCTTCAAAATAAAAACTCCTTATGCCAGATAACCACCGTCTACTACAACGTTGGTCCCCGTAATCCATGTAGCCCGGTCACTAAGCAGGAATAACACCTGTCCCGTGACATCTTCCGGCTTGCCTACACCTAAGAGTTCACGCTCCATAATCGATGCCATGTCCGTAAGCTCTGCCGCTTCTTTGGTCATATTGGTCTGCACCCAGCCGGGCAAAATAGAATTGACACGCTGACCACGGCGGGCTATTTCCTTAGCAATGGATTTCACCGCACTGTTGACGGCCATCTTTGCACTGCTATATGCAAACTTCCCCTTCTCTCCAGCAATAGCATCTACTGAAGAAAACAGCACATAACTTGCTCCTTTTTCAGACACAGCTGCTTTGGTACAAATTTGCAAAAAATCCATACCCGCCCAAAAACTTACATCCATTATTTTTCGGGCCATTTTACTGTCATGCTGCTTCAAGGGCGTTATCCCTAAAATGCCAGCTGCATGAATACCGCCATTTAATTTACCTTTCGCCTGCACAAAATTACAGACTGCCTCGCCCACTTTTTCTTTATCACAGACATCCACAGCTGCAATCGTTATACGCTCTGGAAACTCTGCCTGCAAAATTCGCAGCTTTTCCTCCCGGCGGGCAACAGCTAATACATCGGCACCAGCCAAGGCTAGTTCCCTTGCTATAGCACAGCCCATACCTGAAGACGCACCAGTGACCACAAAACGACAGCCGGTAAAATCAAAAGTTACCTGCCCCATACTCCATCAACCTTTGACCAATGCATAAAGGTCAGCCACCGTTACGGCTTCACGTACCTGTTCAGCAGACACCTTTTTGTTATAGCTCGTATTTGCCATCGAAATAAAGCTAACAAAGCTTAAAGAATCCCAGTCTTCCAAGTCGTCCAGCACCGTATCCATAGCCAGCGTTTCTTCCGTATCGATGGTTTCTGTTAATTCTTCAATAAATTTCTGTTCCATTGTAAATACCTCCAAAATAAACTTTAAAATAAAGATTCCTGTAAATCTTCATACAAGGATTTTCTAACCTTTTGATACATCTCCTTAGTGCGGTAATATTCCCGCTGATGCAAATTGTTTACAAAAAGCTCATGTGGATACTGTATTTCACCATAATTTTCCACAAAACCAAGCATTTTATTCAAACGAATCGCTTTGCGGTTATCCTTAACCACATGGATGTGCATCATATCCACAGATTGATAAAGATAATCCGACAATAGGAAAAAGCCTTCCAAGAAGCCTGCATGATTGCGATATTCAGAATTGCCTAAGAGCAACCTCCCCAATATGCAGCGCCGCTTCTCCCTGTCCATATCCGTCCAACCTAAAGTGGCAAAAGGTGTTCCATTCTCCTTGTCAATAAAAATCATCAGACCCTGCGTATCATCCTGCAAATACCGATTCTGATACCAAGCTGTCTCTGCCTCCAAGGTCAATTTCTGTGGCTGATTCAGAAACTTATTGAGTTCTTTATCATTACGCCAATCAACAACTTCAGAAAAAAACTCAGGCGAAAGTTCCTTCAAAATCACCTTATGACCAATTAACTCCGGCACCCTGCTCAAACCACCATCTCCCATTCACTTCTCAGGATGTTCCTTAACAAACTTCAAAAACTCATCATAATCACGGATATAATCACGTTCATCATAAAGTTCTGAAGCAAATACCAGCAAGACTGCGTCAGAAGAAAAATCAAACATTTCTCGCCACATATTATTGGCTACATACAGCCCTTCATACGGCTTTTCTAGCGGAACAACCTTCTTTTCCTTCCCATTGTCCAGCCGAATCTTACAGCTTCCGTGAATGCATACCAATATCTGCTCCAACTGCTTATGCGCGTGATGTCCCCGCACCACACCTTCTGCAGTGTCGTACATATAATAGACACGCTTGATTTTGAAAGGAATGTCCTTAAACTCCTCTAAGGCAATTAATTGCCCACGGTCATCTCCATGGGGCTGGAATACATATTTAATTACTTGCATTTTTCCTCCTAAAACTTTAATTTTTACAACTCACGCATTAAGCATATACTGTGAAATTTATTTTTGTTTTAATAAAATTTTTGCTAATATATAATCACTGGATACACCAAATATTTTACTAACTATTTTACAGCACATAAATATAATATTTACATACCATAACCTAATTGGTACACTCAATCCCCAATTAGTATTATTTTCAACCAAATATAGCTTAAGTTCCAAAAACTTTTTTAACAAGTTTATCCCTTTTATTTCACCTATATAATCCCCCCTAATCAAATCTTCAATTAGCAAAAGTTTATCTTTATTTAATAATTTATTTACTTTTCCTCCTCCCACCACACCTTTTTCACCATAGATAATAATATTTTCATCTATAAAGCCTATTTTTTTCCTCTTATATACTAAATCCATTATTTTAGGATAATCTTCCATTAATATATATCTCTCATCAAATAGATTATTTATTAAATAGTCTTTTCTCCAATACAATACAGAACCAGAAATAAAATTGTTTACGGCCAACCTCCCCCACAAAAGATTATTGTCACATTTATTCATTAACTCAATATCTTTTTTATCAGGATATACCCTACCACTAATTTTTCCTTTTCTTTTTGCAAAACATACATCAACTTGATTTTCCTCAAAAAAATTGACTATATATTCTAACGAATGTTCATCACAGAACACATCATCCTGAGATAATGGGACTATAATATCACCAGAACAACGCAAAATTGCTTTGTTATAATTTTTTACTGTCCCACAGTTTTTATGATTAGATTCTACGCTAACATCTATATGTATTTCTGAAGCTAGATCCATTATATATTTTAAATCAAAATTATCAGATCCATCATCCTGTAAAATCACTTCATAGTTATGATAATTTTGTTTTGATATAGATTGAAAATTATACTTAAGGTTATCAAATTTTTTATACAATAACACAACAATACTGATTTTTATATTATTATTCATCATACGCCTCCCCCATATTAAATTGATTAAAATTTTATTTTAATTTTTGACTTTCCAAAATAGTACCAATATAGCAATACTATCATTATTATCGTTAAAATAAAATATACTGTTATAAGATAATTTATAATATTTGCATAGAAAGAAAACGCAACTGCATAATATAAAAAACTATAAATTATTAAAGATTTATCACGTTGATACCCTCTATATGTATTTTTTATATTAGCATTATAATAATATGACAATAACAAAAAAACAATAAAAACGAACAACATCATACCCAAAATGTCAAAATCAATCAGTGCTCGCCCAAATATAGTATCAACATTTCCTCCTACTCTAGTTACTGGATCTACTATATAAAATTCTCGATTACTGCACATAGGCAAATTACTTACTAATCCAAAATCAGTTAAGTCCTTCCAAACACTAGGAAACGAATTTTCCCCAAAATAATTTGATTTTAGATTATCCAACCCCAACTTGATTTTCTCATTAAGTACTATCCACGACGAACCGATATAAAACTCTAGATACTGAATAAATCCATATGCTTTATTCTCAGCTAAATTAGTAGAAGCTTTCACTATAGAACGCAATGCAAAAAACAAAAACAGAAGCCCCAACATAGGTATTGCAAAACGTTTCAATATCATTTTTATTGTTTTATTTTTCCTTTGCCATGAATGTTTTTCGTTATTTAAAACAACAAAATACACAAAAAACGAGATTACCAATCTAAAAATTTCAGTTCTAACACCAGTAAAAATAGAACAAACGCAACCACAGATAAATGGCAAAATATACATAATATCCGTTTTTTTAAACTTATTCGACATACAATTATTTACAAATATATAATTATTAACATAAGCAGCAGCCATTATGTATTTTATTCCCTGCCTTAGATAAAAATTGCCTGACACATTTTCATCGCCCCGCACAGCAGCAATTACACCAAATCCAACAGCATTTAAGCTGCTTCCTAACTGAATAATATCTCTAACATACAATATAGTCAAAACACACGCCAAGCCTATAACCACAATACGTTTTTTCTTTGACAGCTCAATACGTGTTATTCCTAAATTGAGGTTTATACGTTTTTTTTTCTTTATCCTTGCTCCGATCTCTCCACCAGCAATTATGCCTACATACCCTAATATTATTATCAATAAATATTCTCCGCTTATATAATTCCCCCAAGAGTCATTTCCACTAGTAGCAAACAAAAGAGAAATCGAAAAAAATAAAAAAACTCCAACTACTGGATTAGCTAAATCATATTTACATTTATAATACTCTATCGAAAATAAAACTATGGTAATTACAAATAATATAATTAAATATAGATTATTCATTATTTCACTCCACATATTTTCGCAAATAAATCTAGCATACTTTATTCACCATTTTATTAACCATATACTTTAGTACCCTGCCATTTAATTGTCAAGTCAACAGTTTAATGTATGATATATTACTTTTTTAGTATATTGGCAATATCATACACGCTTTCAAATGTATATGAAGGCTTGTTTTCACTGTTTATTATTCTTTCAACAGTAGCTTCCCCAGTTAACACACAAATCGCTTGTACACCAGCATTCAAACCAGCTGCTATATCAGTATATAAACGATCGCCAACAACCACCGTGTCATTCGATTCAATACCAAATTTCTCCATAACAATCTGAACCATCGTTGGTTCAGGCTTTCCTATGAATTTAGGCCACTTTTCTGTTGCATTTTTAATCATTAAACAGATAGAACCACAATCAGGAATAAAACCAAAAGATACGGGACAAGCCCAATCTGGATTTGTAGCAATATAATCTACATCTTGTGTACTAAGAATCTCACAGGTATTACGCACTTTTTCTGTGGTTAGTTCCATATCAAACCCAATCAGTACAATATCCACAGGTTTTACCTCTTCTGTCACGTCAATACCTGCATTACCTAGTTCCTCCACAAAACTTTTAGTTCCTTGACAATAAACTTTTGCTCCTGGATAATTTTGTTTCAAGTATAAAATAGCCGCTTGTGAAGATGTAAAAAAGTTTTCAATATCTGCACGAATCCCTAGTTGATTAACTTTTTGGATATAGTCAATAACAGACTTCGAAGAATTATTTGTAATGAAAACATAACGACCACCTTGCTCTACAATTGCATCCAAAAGATTAAATGTACCATCAAACACATGGCCTTCTTCATATATGGTTCCATCCATGTCAAATAACCATAATTTTTTATTTTTAAGCTTGGATGAATCCTTCCCAAAATAATCTCTCATTTTTCATCCCCAAAAAGCTTTTCTGCCGCAGCTAGATCGTTATGATTGTCAATTTCAAGCCATCGACCATCCAGTGGACAAGCTTTGAATATCACATCAGAAAAAGCATCATTCAAGGCAACTTCCGACCACATTTTGAACTCTTTTTTTCTCTCGATATAGTCACAGCATCGCTTGTAAAATGCTTCTCCACCGTCACTGCCAAACTTATAAACATCTATGGAACACCCTAATGCTTCGTCAGGCTTTATTTGTTTTGATATAGCAATCAAACGACCTTTGTCCTCCATAACTTTCATTGATTCATCAATATATCTTCCCAAGTCAACAACCACAAGATTATCCAAAGAACTTTTTTCCAAAGCCGTAATTACAGAAGTATCAAAAAATACATCTGCATTCATCATATAAAATGGTTTAGTGCAGCCATTTGGAAACATACTCTTTATTCCAATATATGCAGAATACATATTGTTAGTAGTTGCATAATCTCTAGATTCAATTATCGTTACTTCTGGAAATTTCTCATGTACTGCTTTTTGCAAATAATCTGCTTTATATCCCGAGACAATAGTAATATCATATATACCATTTTCTTTTAAATTTTCAATTTGCTTAAACAGGATTGGCTTACCATTTACCGGAACCAGTGATTTCGGTCTATCATTTGTAATAGGAGCCAAACGAGTTCCTAATCCCGCAGCTAAGATAAGTGCTTTATTATTGCTTACATACGAATCCATTTTACAATTCCTCCACAAGTTCTTTATATACATTTTTCAATTTATCAGAATCTAAATCAGCTTCATGAAGATATGTATATCGGTTATTTCGCATTTCTGTTGCATGCTGCATACAATAAACGAAACTGTCCTCTGAAATTCCCATATGCTCAGGATTCACATCCACTTCAAATTTTTTAAGATAATCTATAACTTCAGTAGGATCATCACCGATAATCTTTAAAACAGCAATTGTGCCCAAAGCAACATTAAATCCATGTAAGTTTTGCTTTTCACAATAATAATCTAAAGCATGCGAAAAGAGATGTTCCGATCCTGAAACCGGACGAGAACTGCCTGCGAAATCCATTGCAATTCCAGAAAGCACAAGAGAATTAGCAAGAACATCTATAAATTCAGGACAAATATGATCAAATTGTGTTTTCATAAGAGCATCTAAGGATGTACGAGACATCATATAGGCATAACCATTCATCTCATCTTTGCCATGCGATACCGCAAAATCCCAGTCTTTCAGTGCCATATAATTTGAAATAGTATCACCTATTCCAGCTTTGATAAGGTGTTTTGGACATGTAGCCATTAGCTTTGTATCCAAAATAATCATTGATGGCATAGCACATCCTAAACTCTTAGGCTTTTCATCCTGTCGTTTTAATACTGCTATTGGAGAAACAATACCATCATGAGCCATAGTTGTCGGAATCGATAAAAATGGACGTTTTGAAACAAAAGCTGCATACTTGCCCACATCAAGAGTCTTTCCACCGCCCATCGCAACAATACAGTCAATATCCGTTGCGATCACTCTTTCAGCAACTTCCATAGAATAGGCTATCGTATTATAATCAACAGATTGCTCCTTAATCTTTCCTACAGCTTCAATCTGAGGACGAACAGAAGCACCGTATAGCGAATCAACATACGGATCTGAAATATAAAGAATTTTTCCAGAAATATCAGCTGCTCTTAACGTTGACTCTATTTCAGAAATTTTTCCTGAACCAATTTTCAATATATTACTTTTCAACCTACTCACCCTTAATCAATTGAACTATTAATATATTATTAATTACTTTTTATTCTATATAAAAATTCAAGCAAAAAAACAGCAAAATAGTATTGTTCTTTTTTATATATAAAACTAAATAAATCCCAAAAAATATATTTTTTAGGTATTCTCGAAGTATCAGAATGCACACTTAACGACGTTGCAAACACGAAACCTCGAGAAGTGCCTGATTTTATCAAAAAATTAACTTTATCTTTTATACTGTTATTAAATCTACAAAATCTACAATATACATTCGAGTAAAATCTCAGCAAATACAGCTTAACAATTAATAGGTCATTTTTATCAAAATCCACTGTTAATTTAGAAACCTTATCTGCATAATACAAGTAATCACTTAACAAATCTTTATTATATTTAGTTATAGTGCTTATTCCTTTTCTAATATAATAATGATAATATGATTTGCTTGAAAAATATATTCTCTGACATTTTAAAGTATACTCAATATTAAACATTCCATCTTCATCACCATGTTTAAAATGTTCATCAAATCTAATATTATACTTATCAATTATATCTTTTTTGTATATACAATTCCAAATCGTCATCAAGCGTTTTTTATTATCTATATTAAAAAGGCACTCCATCATTCTCGATTTATCAGTCACTAGCTCTTCATCTATTTTTTGTGGTTCAACTGAACAGACATTACTATTTTCTATAAAGTAATGAATTTTTCCAAACGATGCTAGATCTACATTCTTTTCTTCAATAATTCTAACATAGTTTTCAATTAAATCTTTTTCTATCCCATCATCTTGATCTAAAAATATTAAATACTCACCCTTAGCATTATCTATCCCAACATTCCGTGAAGCACAAATCCCCTTATTAGATTGCGAATAAACACTAACTGAGCTATCATTTAGTGATATTTTATTTAATAAGTCTAACGAATTATCACTCGAGCCATCATTAATATATATTATTTCAAAATCCCTATATGTTTGTGCAACTAATAAGGAATACATTTTTTGTATAAAATGTTCTCCATTATATATAGGTATAATCACTGTCACTTTCATCTTTAATCAGCCCTATTTTTCATACTCAATTTAAAATCAGAAATTATCATTTTCTGTATCTCGCTAATACTATGATTCTTTTTACCACATTCCCATGCATTATTTGCATAATCACTTAACAATTCAGGTTGTAATATAATTTTCTCTAAAACATTATCAATAGTATCTAATTCATTTACTACTATCGCAGCATTGTTAGCTTTTAAATATTTCATTGACGCATTCTGACCACCAACTGCCAATATACACCTTTTCTGATACATATAATCAACAATTTTTGTTGAGAATGAAAGCATGCTGTTTTCTAATTTCACTTTATTTACCGGTTCTACATGGACTAAAACATGCGCTTTATCAGTTATTTCAGGAATTTTTTTCGAAGGAACAGCCCCCATTAAAGTAGACGCACCTTCAATATTCAGTTTCGCTTCCATTTCATTGCTAATAGGACTTAATGTATAAATATATAAATGTAATTTCCTATCATACTTTCCATTTAACTTTGCTATACTTTCTGCAATCATAGATAATACTTTCCATCTTTCATCCCCAATATTTCCCGTATAAATCATTTTAATTTGATTATCTACTAACAATTCATATTTTTTTTCAATATCAAAATCATAACCTTTTCTTAAAACCTTACAATCTTTTTTAAAAAATTTATTGTATTTGTCTCTCATATCTTCGGTTATAACATATAAAAAAGCACTATTAGTCACAGTTTTTTTTATATAATAGCGTTCTAAAAAAATTCTAATATAATAAATAGGCGATACATAATTTTTATTAATACTATACCAATCATCCCAAGGATAAGGTATTAAAACTGCTCCTGTTCTATTTTTAGCATACACCATCAATTGGTTTATTACAGGAATAAATCCCAATGTGCCAAATATAATATCTGGTTGAAACTCGTCTAAAAACTTATTCAAAGCCTTAGATTTCCACCCCCCCATGGAACTAATAATATCTCTACACAATAGAAATATATTCCATCTCAATCTTCTCATGCAATTATATGTATTAGAAAATTCAACTGGTTGCGTATCCATTGGATCATCCATTACAAAATATTTACCAACTTCCTTTCTATTTACTACACTCTTAATTAACTCTTTTTCGGATATTTGAAAATATTTATGTACTATATCATTTTCAGGCATTCCATCTCTTATATATATCTGTGCGAATTCTATTGAATCATTTAATCCATTAAATATATTTGAATAAGAATTACCAACACTTGTATCATTTCTCCATGGTGCATGTGTGATAATCAAAACACGTATTTTTTTCAACCTTATCATCCTCAAAAACTATAATCCCAGAAAATCAACTAGTCGTTCACAATGGTTACGATCATACTTATTTACAAGTTTTTTTACACGTTTTCTATGTTCTCTATATAGATCGACATCATTCTGTATATCATTCAACATGGAATAAAATTCCTTTACATTACTTATTTTGGGACCTGGAAGCATCTCATTAATATCATCAAATATAAAACCTCTACTTTTTAAATAATTCTCTTGATCATCAATTGTAAAAGCCATATAACGGTTTAAAATAATAAACTCATTATATATAGATGAATAATCAGTAATTAAGGCATCAAATTCTTTTATAAACTCATACAACCGAACCCCTTGAGATGTTATTTCATCATTAGTTATTATTTTTATTCTTTTGTAAATTCCCTTTTTAAACTTTGCCATTGGATGTATTTTTATAACCATAAGAATGTTTTTTTTATTTAAATATTCATCTAACATCTTCAAGCTATCATACGTATAAAAAATTGGCAATAAAGTTTCGTTATCCTCTCCTCCATCGTGAAATCTATCATCTATAGAATTGCGAAAAGTAGGCATCCAAATCACTAATTTATTATAGTCTTTCCGTATTATATTAAAACTATTCAATGTGTTTTTTTTCGAAAAAAAATAGTCAATTCTTGTAGCTCCGAGCACTTTGACCTTATCCAAATCGCACCCAAAAGCTTTTGCCATAATAGGTTTATACATTTCTGAAGATGCCAGCAAATATGTAAAATTGTCTAATCTCTCTTCTAGATATTTAGGATCTTTTGTATACTTACCTATTTTCTTAACAGGCATTCCATGCCATTGATTAACAACCACTTGATTTCTTGCTGGTTTGATCCTAAAATCACCAAATGAAAAAAATACATACTTTGATGTCATAAAAGCTAAAATACCTCTAATTGCTCCTACAGGTTTATAATTTGCAAATGGCGATTCCTTTTTCTGATTTGGTACACAACAAATCATCTTATATTTTTTTTCATATCCATGATTGATAAGATATGTATATAATGCTTCTGTGTTATCATCTAAAAATGTACGAGCCGAATCGTAAAAAAGCATCTGTCTTTCATTTTTAGGAATTATCATATTCAACAAAGAAAGCATCTTCGCAAACAACAGCATAGCCTTTCTAAAGATGTATTTATTTTTTAGTTTATTTAGCATTCAGACTTTCACCTCAATATCACACATCATAAAATCACCAACTAATTACCCCCTAAACAAAATATATTTAACAAGATTTAGTATCTGCTTTACATTCTCTCCAATAAACATACATTACCTTAAACAATGTCACTAAAAGGCCTATTACAAAACCTATTAAAGCATTTTTTCCTTTTTTAGGTGATGCTGGCATCTCTTCCAATGGCAAATTGGGCTGATCAACGACTTGTATATCCATTGAATCTTGTGCCGCCTTCATTTTCGCCTCTTCTTCTCTATCTACTAATTTAGAATATATCGATTGCTTCATAACGGCTTCTTGTTGTAAATCCATATAATTACGTACTTCTTCTGGAAAATCATCTAATTTATGTTGCTCCTCATTTTGTTTTTCCTTAATCGCTTGTTCACTTATTTCCGCAACCTTTAATTCAACTTCTGCATTAAGTTTTTTCCCTATCAATGCCGATTGCTGCGGACTCATTGCAGCCGTTTGTGAGGATACTATAGCATTAACTTCTTGGGATAAGCTTTCTCGCATTTTATTTAATTCAAGTTCAGCTCTCTTTACCGATGGATTATCATCCGTATACCTCGATTGTAAAGAAACCAATTCAACTTCTTTATTCGCAATATTTTGTCTCATTTCTCGTATAGTTGAATTATCATTAATTTGATACTTAATACTACCAATATTTAGATTAGATAACTGCTCATTTGAAATAGACAATTCAGTATTAGTTGCCAACTGTTTTGTCTTTAAATCAACTAATTTATTTGCATAAGCATCCATACGGCCTATTGCAATTTTAGCTTGTTCAGAGGGAGCATATATTCCATGCTCTTTTTGATATAAAGAAAACTTTTTTCCAGCCTCTGCTGCATCTTTATAAGCTTCTTTTATACGCTCATCCAAAAATTTTACTAACAATGATTGTTGTTTTTGATTCAAATCTGTTTGAAGTAACAAAAAATTATCTATAACAGACTGTGCTATTTCCTGGGCTTTTTCTGGAGTTTTTGCACTAGCCGTAACAGAAATCAAATTTGTTCCAGTAGTACTCTCTATTCTAAGATTTTTTTCTACCCACTTATCGTATTTAGCAATAGCCCGTTTCTTTGTTTCTTCATCATCATAATCCATATTAGCTATAATTGGCTCAATCACTGTACGACTTTTCATTAGTGCTATATAACTATCTACAACCGCATTACCACTCCCGCCGCTCATACTTGCCAATAGCGCAGATGCTCCCCCCGTATTTGCGGCCATCGACGTTTGTACTATAGCTGTAGATTCATATGTTTTTGGTAGAATAAAACTAGTCCCTAAAAATAACACTGCAAGTCCCAAAGAGCACTTCGCAGCAAAAGCACGACGATCCCAAAATAAACTTGCTATACGACTCATATCTATTTCAAATTCATCATTTTTTTCTTCTAAATTTTGTACATACAATATTTGGTTTTGCAATGTATCTCTATCTTTATTCATCATTAATTATTCTCCTTCTAATACCATATCATTTATACAACTTTCAAACATGATATACTACCTATTTTTTACTAAAGTTAATTTCCATATATAACTCCTCAGTTTTATTTATCATTTGCTCCGCCCGATATCGTTGCAAAAACGTTAATTTAGCATTTTTACCTAGCTGTATCAATTCTTTTTTTGACAATTTTTGCAATATACTTGTTAACTCTCCTTTTTTTAAAGAAAACAAGTATCCGTTTTTATTGTGTTGTATTATTTCTTTTAAAGCACCACAGTTACTAGCAATTACAGGAGTTCCATATTTCATTGCCTCTATTGCTACTAACCCGAAAGCTTCCCATCTCGAGGGCATAACTACAACATCCGCAGCTTTATAATATGCAGAAATTTCCTCATGAGAAACCCATCCTAAAAATTTGACATTATCATATCCATATTTTACCTTGTAGTTATTTTCTTTCAAAACACCTTCACCAATAACTGTTAGTTGTAAATCTGCACGACTACATTTGTTAAACTCCTCTAAAAGAATATCTATCCCCTTTTGTTGATCAAATCTGCCCACAAATAAAATATTTATTTTATCATCAGGCCAATTTATTTGAATTGAATTTTTTTCTTTCT
Source organism: Selenomonas ruminantium subsp. ruminantium ATCC 12561 (assembly GCF_000424065.1). GTDB lineage: Bacteria > Bacillota > Negativicutes > Selenomonadales > Selenomonadaceae > Selenomonas_A > Selenomonas_A ruminantium. The sequence goes on along the minus strand of NZ_AUJE01000014.1, from coordinate 1,489 downwards.
CTTCCGAAATTCCGCTGTAAATAATCGACATTAGACTTTCATCGATTCCCCAACGTATCGCTTCCTCATATTCATTTTTAGACACATTAATAATATGATCTGTTTTTACAGATAATGTTTTTTCTACCCAAGCGTATATACAACATTTCCATTTAGACACAGTCTGCAAGAAAGACCAGCCATGAGCATTATACACAACTCTAAATCTCTTACGAGTAAACAACAAAGGAACTCGTACAAAAAAACCTGCCCATGTACTATGACAATAAACAATATCAGGTGCTACGCAATTTATTACTTTATATATGAAATATATTGCTTTTGGTATATTAGCTACACTACGTTTATACTCATAGTATTTAACTTGACATTCTGATAAACTCCAATTATGTTCAGATTTATAATCTGAACATAATATATAATTCTCTATATTGGAATTTTCATGTGCAACAAGCGTCTTAATGTATGTTGCCACACCGCCTTGAACATACTCACCAACATGTAAAATTTTAATTTTTTGCATAATTTCTCGCTTATAGTATTTCTAAAAGATATTCAAAAAACCCATCAACTACAATTCAAATTTAATATGCGCCCTTGCCTCTAAAAACTATCGTGAATGTCTTAGCAAAATACATTATATCAAGCCATATAGACCAGTTTCTTACATACCAAGAATCCATAGTCACCCTTTCATGAAAGCTAACGTCATTTCTGCCGCTCACCTGCCAATAGCCAGTGATTCCCGGCATACTCATGGTTATGGTACTGAGTTCCTCGCCAATATCTTCTTTCTCTCTGGGCAGGTATGGTCTTGGGCCGACCAAACTCATATCGCCCTTTATGACATTGAGTATCTGCGGCAGTTCATCGAGGCTGTACTTACGCAACCATGTGCCTGCCTTAGTAACCCGCGGGTCATAGTCGCGAAGTTTGGCATATTCCTTCCATTCCGCAGCGGCTTCCGGATTCTTGTCCAAATAGTCTTTGAGAATTTCATCGCTGTTGATATACATGGAACGGAATTTATAGCACTTGAAATTCTTGCCATCTTTGCCAATGCGGTCTGCATTGTAGAATACATTGCCTTTGGAATCCAGTTTTATGCATAATGCCAGGAACAGCAGTATTGGACTAATGGCAATGCCGCCTACGATGCTCAGTATCAAATCAAATAAACGTTTATAAATCCGGTTGCGCCGCAGGGCAAGATTGTTCTTCATATGCAGCATGAGAATTTCTTCACCGAACAGTGACTGAGCCTCTACCCCTGCCATTGGTGTACCAATTAAATCCGGCACATAAGACAGATTGCGTACATGGGGCTGGACAGTGGTTATGAGCTGCTGTAATTTGTCACGCTCCATCCCCGGGGCCGTGATGATTACGTTCTGTACATGGCTGTTTTCCACGACTTTCTCTGCTTCGCTGATTTTTCCCAGCAGCTTGTATTTGTCTGGGATTTTGTCGGAAATCGGATTATCGTCCA
>NZ_KE384127.1:63625-105966 GCF_000424065.1 Selenomonas ruminantium subsp. ruminantium ATCC 12561 | reverse complement strand
CGGATATGTAAATAAAGACCTGAAGCTGTCAGACAGGACATATGTCTGTCCCGTCTGTGGCAATGTGATAGGCCGTGACTTCCAAGCATCTTTGAATCTCAAACGCTATGGGGAAGCGGAGCTATCTAAATCTGCAAGCTGACACCAACAAGTCAATGCAGATATGTACCGATTCGTTAGTCGGGAATTTAAGCCTCTGGAGCGTTATATCAAACGTGAGAGTAGTCTGTTCTTCAGGACGGCAAAAGCGGACGCGGTGAATGAGGAATGGAACATAAAAGTTAACTTTCTACGGAAGGTTTATGGCTTTTTATAAGTTTTCAGTAACGGTTTTGCGATGTTAACGACTCAGACCAAAGAATATCCGCTGCCAGCGGATTTACAGGCCAAGATTGACTTGGTCTTAGAATCCCACGACAACGACCCAACGCAGATTGTGGGCATTTTGCTGGACGTTCAGGATTTACATGAACGGCACTATGTGCCGGAACCAACGGCCTACTACTTAGCTGACCGGCTTTCGATTCCTGTGACCAACGTATTCGACTGCCTGAATTTTTACAGCGAACTGTCTTCAACCCCACGGGCAAAATACCCCATACAAGTGTGCTCCTCACCGGCCTGCCGCGTGAACCGCATCGACACGGAACGCCTGCTGTCCACCCTGCAGGACCTTTTGGACATCAAAATCGGTGAAATCACCTATGACGGCCGCTTTACCCTCGAGCGCACCACCTGCTATGGTGCCTGCGACCGCGCCCCCTCTGTGCGCATCAACGGCCATGTCTATGACCATCTGGATTCCACGGAAAAAATCGAAGCCCTGCTTCGTTCCTTACAATAATATAGGAGGAGATTATGAGCATAAAATTTCTCACCAAAAACTTTGGTACCTACGACACCTCCTCCATCGGCTCCTATATGAATATCGGCGGTTTTTCCGCCCTCAAAAAAGCCGTCAACATGGACCCGGAGGATATCTGTACCCTGCTTTCCGATGCCAAAATCAAAGGGCGCGGCGGTGCCGAATACCCCTTGGGCCGCAAATGGAGTCAGGCGCGTGCTGTACGCGGCGAAAACAAGGTCGTCATCTGCAATGCAGACGAAGGCGAAACCACCACCTTCAAAGACCGCGAACTCATCAAAAACGACCCCTTCAACCTCATCGAAGCCATGATTATCGCCGGCTTCGTCTGCGGCGCCACCGACGGCTACATCTATATGCGCGCCGAATACGCCTGTTTCCGCCCCCTGCTCTTAAACGCCATTCGTCAGGCCAAAAACTACGGTTTCCTGGGTGAAAACATCTTGGGCAAGGGCTTTGACTTCAACATTCACCTGTATTCCGGCGGCGGCGCCTATGTCTGCGGCGAAGGTACCGCCCTTATCCGCTCCATCGAAGGCAAGGCCGGCCGCCCCCGCATGAAACCGCCTTTTATCAAGGTCAGCGGCCTCTTTGCCCGCCCCACCTGTTTGAATAACGTCGAAAGCCTGTCGCTTGTTCCCCATCTCCTGGTGGACAGCGATACCTATATGCACTGCGGCATGGGCGAATCCATCGGCACGAAAATGATCAGCGTAGCCGGCAACGTCAACAAGCCCGGTGTCTTTGAAATCCCGTTTGGCACCACCATTCGGGAAATCGTCTACAACCTCGCCGGCGGCATACAGCACGACCGGGAGATTCAGCTCATTCAATTTGGCGGTGCCTCCGGCAAAGTCGCAGACAGTTCCATTTTGGACACCCCCTACACCTACGAAGATTTGCAGGCCGCAGGTGTCATGGTCGGTTCCGGCGGTATCCTCGTCATCGACAAGCGCACAAGCGTACTCGACTTTTTGCGCATGAATCAGGAATTTTTCTCCGAGGAAAGCTGCGGCCAGTGCACCCCCTGCCGCGAAGGCAACCTGCATATCAAGATTATCCTCGACAAATTGGCAGCAGGCACCGCTGTACCGGAAGACATCAAGACCATGGCCACCATCGCCCGCGTCATGAGCATGTCCTCCCTCTGCGGCTTAGGCGAAACCGCCCAAAACAGCTTGCAATCGGCCATGATTAAATTCCCAGAAGTTTTTGACCTTGGAGGTACGCACGCATGAGCGAAATGATTCATCTGACCATCAACAATATCCCCATCGAAGTGCCCAAAGGCACGAAAATCATGCAGGCCGCCCAGACAATCGGCATCGACATTCCTCACCTGTGCTACCATGAAGACCAGCGCATCAAAGCGCATTGCCGCCTGTGCTCCGTGGAAGTCACCGGCAAAAGGAGACTCCTGGCCGCCTGCTCCACCGAAGTCTGGGAAGGCATGGACGTCCATACCGACACCCAGATTGTCCGCGATACGCAGGTATCCATTCTCCAGCTTATGCTGGCCAACCATCACAAAGACTGCCTGAGCTGCCCCCGCAACCAAAACTGCGATTTGCAAAAACTCTGCAGCCGCTTCAACATCTTGAAATCCCACCTGCCCAGCGTGGTCAAGGAAGAACCGCGCATTGAGACGAACCCCGCCATCGTGCGTGACCCGGCAAAATGCATTCGCTGCGGCAGATGTATCCGCGCCTGCAAGGACGTACAGGGCATTGCTGCCCTGACCTACGCCGGACGCAGCAGCGACATTACCGTGACCACCGCCTTTAACAAGCCCATGGAACAAACCGACTGCATTCTCTGCGGCCAGTGCAGCCTTGTCTGCCCCACTGGCGCCATCGTCGAAAAAGACGATACCCAAAAGGTACTCGATGCCCTACAGGACAAAAATAAGCACGTTATCGTGCAGGTGGCCCCCTCCGTCCGCGTGGCCTTAGGCGATGCCTTTGGCCTGGAACCAGGCGCCATCGTCACAGGCCAGATGGTCACCGCCCTGAAACTTTTGGGCTTTGACAAAGTATTTGACACCAACTTCGGCGCGGATTTAACCATCATGGAAGAAGCCCACGAATTCCTCCATCGCCTCGAACACGGTGGAGTTTTCCCCATGATGACCTCCTGCAGCCCGGGCTGGGTCAGCTATATGGAAAAGCACTTCCCCTCCTGCATCGACCACCTGTCTTCGGCAAAATCCCCCATGAGCATGTTCGGCGCCATTGCCAAAACCTACTACGCCGAAAAAGCAGGGCTAACGCCTGCGGAAATCGTCACCGTCTCCATCATGCCCTGCACCGCCAAAAAATTTGAAGCCGCCCGCCCCGAAATGGGCCGCGACGGCTGCCGCGATGTGGACATTGTGCTGACCACCCGCGAGCTCATCAAACTCATCAAATACGTGGGCCTGTCCATCGGCAAACTGCCCGAAAACGACTTTGACAGCCCCTTGGGCCTCTCCTCCGGCGCCGGTGCCATCTTCGGCGCTACCGGCGGCGTCATGGAAGCGGCGCTTCGCACCGTCTACGAAAAAGTCACCGGCAAGACCCTCGAAAAGCTCGAATTCCTGGACGTGCGCGGCTTTGACGGCATCAAAGAATGCACCGTCAGCCTGCCCGGCCGTGACGTGCGCATCGCCGTTGCCCATACCCTCAAAAACGCCCGCACCATCATGGAACAGGTCAAAAAGGGTACCAGCCCCTACGACTTCATCGAAATCATGGCCTGCCCCGGCGGCTGTATCGGCGGCGGCGGCCAGCCCATCGGCACCACCAACGCCATCCGCAAAAAACGCATGGCCGCCCTCTACGAAATCGACAAGAACCTGCCTATCCGCAAATCCCACGAAAACCCGGATATCCAGACCCTCTACCACGATTTCCTCGGCGAGCCCCTAAGCGAAAAAGCCCACGAACTCCTCCATACGCACTACCATAAAGTCGATAAACCGTATACGTTCAACTAAAACAATCCCCCTGCAATAGTAAATTGCAGGGGGATTGCTATATTACCGTTTCATATTAATCATGGTTTCAAGCATTTCATCACTTACCGTGATAACCTTGGAATTGGACTGGAAACCACGCTGGGTGATAATCATATCAGAGAATTCGTTGGCAATGTCGACATTGGACATTTCGAGGGCGGAAGGCGTTATATCACACCCCAGTGCAGTTGCTGTTTGCACATTGGGTGTTCCGGAGTTATTAGATGCCTGATAAAGGCTGCTTCCTGTCTTCGTCAGGCCGGCTGCATTTGTAAACTGCGCCACGGCAATCTGTCCTTCAGCCTGTCTCACACCATTTGTATAAGTAGCCTGAATAATCCCCGAGCTATCTATGGAAATAGACTTCAACGTTCCTGCCGGATTACCATCGGTTGTACCATTAAAGGTGCTGTCACCAACAAACTGCGTCAATTGTGAAACATCAATTGCCACCGTTTGGGTATGATTTGCACCATTTGTCATGGTCAACTCGATATTGCCACTTCCGGTCAACATTTGCCCGGAGGTTGAAAATTGAACTGTAACGGGCTTCATGTCAACCGTAATTGTGCCACTGGAATCCGTAATCGTGTTGGTTGTTCCCGCCACATTGGAACCATCCAGATTAATCGTCCACTGATTACCATCACTCGCAGTAACGCCACTACCTGTAGCGGTCTTGGTGAAATACACCGGAACAGCATGGACACCGCCATCACTGTCATATACATTGAGGATTGTCGTAATTGGCAGGCTATGGCCTATATTATAGGTTCCGGATGTCACTGTCTGCGTAGTCTGATCAGAAAATGTGAGTGATAAAGCTTCCGTGCCGGAGGCCGTAACACTTCCCGGAATAATTTCTTCTACCAGAGTATTATCATTATACTTAACACCGGTTATTTTCGTTTGTTTCTCAACATTAGTTATTTCGGTCAAGGGAGCATACTGTACAATTGTAGCCGTCACTGGCGTACCAGTACCACCACTTGATGTATAGGTATAAGAACCACCAACGGTATATGTAGTACCTGTGGGAATCATATCGTCATGGAAAGTACCATCACTCAATTCAATGCGCACTTTTGTCCCACTCGGTACTTGTGCCGGGGTAGTGGTAAATGCATCTGCATAGTTATCACCAACAGCATAAGGTCCCGGCGGCGTGCTGCTGCTTGTTACAGAAATCGTCCTGCCATCCTTAAGCGTTAATACCAATGGTGAAGTCGCTGTGGCGGTAGCACTTCCAGTTACGGCCTCCAGTGCATAACCTTCATTAATATTTGTAGTTGTGCCAAAGCGCAAGGAGGTGCCATCACCTTCACTAGATGTAACGGTCATCTTATCTGGGGTGAACGTAATTTTTGCTCCTACGACTTTAGATGTAACACCACCATAAGTATATGTATCCGTACCAATAACATACGACTGTGGAGGGCCTACGGGCGATACATCATGAGTGGTACCATCAGCTAAAGTCAGCACTAAAGTTTCACTGGCATCCATTTGCGTAACCGTATCACCAATAGTCGTATTTTCAATCGTTACAAGGTCACCATAGGTATACGTTGTTCCATCCACGCCAGTCGTTGTACGAACATTGCCACCACCATAGTCCTTTTCTAATGTAACATCTACAATGCCCTTTTTCGCTGTAACTTTATCATTAGATGAAGCACCTGTCGTACTATCCAAAACATATCCATAACGCCAGGTCTTATCCGTAGAGGTATTTTCAAACGAATGTGTTGTGCCACCATTCAGTGTGACCGTTACCGGGGAATGATATTTATTTACCTCAAGTGCAGTTGAAGCAGATAAATCCTTAACGGTAGTGGAATAAACATCATCAAGCTTATAAGTGGTACCAGGAGTTCCCGCCACCTTGATATCTCCAGTCAACACCAAATCACAGGGCATACCATTCGTGCAAGTCCAATTCGTTTTATCGCAACCATTTACCTTCGTTATCACGGCACTATCTGCCTTTACATTATTGGCATAGGTAGCCAGCGTTGTGGCTGTTGGTTTCATGGACTTTCCGGATTGAATCACAATATCGGTGGGGTCACTATTCGTAGAAATATTGCCATTTTCAAACATCCAGCCTTGTACTTTCAAACCACTCCCCGGCAGGACATAATTGCCATTTGCATCAAATTCAAAAGCACCATCACGAGTATAGTACGTTTCATCCCCTTTTTTCACAACAAACAAACCATTGCCGGACAAGCACAAATCGGTATTTTTCCCCGTAGCCTGCACTGAGCCATCCGTAAAAATGGTATCAATGCTGGCCACACTTACCCCCAAGCCAATCTGTTTGGGATTGGTACCGCCAAGATTTCCCCTTGGCGCAGAGGCCCCGGCTTGGGTTTGGCTAAGGGTATCTGCAAAAGTTACGCGGCTGGACTTAAAGCCAGTAGTATTTACATTGGCAATGTTGTTGCCCACAACATCCATCTTCGTCTGATGCCCTTTAAGCCCCGAAACTCCTGAATATAACGAACGCATCATAATGAATCACTTCTCCTTTACCCCATACACTATCAAAGATAAGCGACGTTCCCTGTCAAATACCGTACTGCGAATCCATGCGAACGGTATGTTATAACGCTATTGTTCCCGTTTTGCCGTAGGTAAAACTTCCTCTTAGCGTTTCAACGAGGCGGGTAATTCTCCACCATCTGTTCCAAGATATTCCTCCACTTATGGAAGTGGGATACCGCATCTCCCTCGTTATAGTTTTTTCCTATGGGAAGTACATTTTTATAAACCTATACTTTTTTGCAATAAATCTTTTACAATAGACCATATATATTTTTAGGAGGTAGATTTATGTCAAAAATTTATGGCTATGTAAGAGTGAGTACAAAGGAACAAAATCCAGACCGTCAGTTAGTGGCGTTGAAACAGGCAGGAGTTTCGGCAGCCAATATTTATATGGATAAAATTTCCGGCAAAGATTTCAACCGCCCCAATTACCGCAAAATGGTGCGCAGGCTGACTAAGGATTCTGTAGTGTATGTCAAATCCATTGACCGTTTAGGCCGTAACTATAAAGAGATTATGGACGAATGGCGCTATATTACGCAGGTAAAGGGCGCGGATATCGTGGTTATCGCCCTGCCGCTGCTCGATACACGGCGCAGCAAGAACCTGTTGGGAACCTTTATCAGCGATATGGTTTTGCAGTTATTGTCCTTTGTGGCAGAAAATGAACGCCGCAACATTCGCCAGCGGCAGGCGGAGGGAATCGCTGCAGCCAAGGAACGCGGTGTACGCTTTGGCCGGCCACGAAAGCCGCTGCCGGAAAATTTTTATGGTCAATATGACCTGTGGCACAGTGGAAAATGCAGCCTCACGCAAGCAGCCAAAGCCTGCAACATGCCCATATCCACGTTCTACGTGAAGTGTAAACAGATAAAACAAGAAGCGTGACAGCCGCAAATACCAATACTTATGGCTGTTACGCTTCTTGTTAACATTTCACAAAAAAAGAATTTTTGCGAAAATAAATTTTTTACTTAAGAAAAATCGCATTCTCTCCGATAAACATTGTAGATTGGGAAGGAAAACTGCTTTTCAGAAAAGTATAGGTTTATAAAAACATTCTTTCCATAGGAAAAAACTATGATTCGCCGTTATGCAGGGATTCGCATTACGGCCTTTGACAAGGAACGTCGCTTAGTTGCAACAGTTTATGGGATAAAGGAGAAGTGATTTATCATGATGCGTTCAATGTATTCCGGTGTTTCTGGTGTAAAAGGTCATCAGACCCGAATGGATGTTGTTGGCAATAACATTGCCAATGTAAATACTACAGGTTTCAAATCCGGCCGTGTGACCTTTGCCGATACCTTGAGCCAAACCACAGCCAATGCCTCTGCACCTACGGGGAATCTCGGTGGCACCAACCCTAAACAGATTGGTTTGGGCGTAGGGGTATCCACCATTGATACGCTGTTTACAGATGGCGCCGTACAATCTACCGGCAAAAATACCGATTTGTGCCTGTCCGGCAATGGCTTATTTGTTGTAAAAAACGGCAGCGAAACTTATTACACGCGCAATGGCGCCTTTGAATTTGATGAAAGCGGTAATTATGTTATGCCCGGCAACGGCATGAAAGTACAGGGATGGATGGGAACGGACGGCGTGGTGTCTACTTCCGGCGCAGTTACAGACATATCCATTCAGATTGGTAAGGCGATGGCTGCAAAAGCTACAGAAAAAACCACTTACAGCTATAACCTAAAATCCAATCCCCCGGTCGTTACACAATATTCTTTTAAATATACCGACACCACTACGACCCCCCCTACTACGAAAACTTCTACCAGCACTAACTCTGGAGATTATGTTGGAGCTTCCGCTACACAGCCTGTTACAGTAACTTTTAGTGATGGCACAAAAACCACATATACTTCAGGTGTTTATACAGTAGGACGTTCTCTGCCGGTAACAACCTCTTTTAACTTTTATGATAGCCTTGGTTCTGTACATACGGCTACAGTTTTGCTAGAAAAAGCTGATGTTGGCACGTTGCAATATCTAGATACTAATGGTAATACTGTCACAAAAACAGGTACTGCTTGGTCTGTATTATTAGGTTCTACCGACACAGTTACCGAAGCAGATGGTTCTAAAACGACATACAGTCTTGGAGGAGATACATTGACCTTTGACGAAGATGGTGTTTTACGTGAAGCGACTAGTTTTAGCACTCCTACCGCACTTAATCGTGATACGTATGATGCAACAACTCTCAGCTACACGCCTACAGCTGTCAGCACAACTAGTGCTGCGACTATTTCCCTGACAGCATCAGTCAGCGCACCTAATGGCTCCACTCGTCCACAGAGTATTGTCCTCGATTACAGCACAGTAACCTCCTACGCAGACATCAATACCATTAATGCAACACCAGACGGCAATGCTGCAGGTACACTCAAGAGCATTTCCATCGACAGTTCCGGTGTGATTACAGGTGTATATACGAATAGTGTCATACAGCCGGAAGCTCAGGTGGCCATCGCCCAATTCTCTAATGCCGCCGGTCTTACCAAAACGGGCAGCAGCCTGTATCAAACCTCAAACAACTCCGGCACACCAAATGTGAAAGGTGCTTCTGACCTCGGCTGTTCCATCACACCCTCCGCTCTCGAAATGTCCAACGTCGACATCGCCAACGAATTCTCCGATATGATTATCACCCAGCGTGGTTTCCAGTCCAACTCCAAGGTCATCACCGTAAGTGATGAAATGCTCGAAACCATGATTAATATGAAACGGTAAAACAACCAGCTCCCTGCAATTTTAGGCTTGCAGGGAGTTTTTGTCAGCGTTATAATAACTATAATAAACTTGAACGATACGATTTGCAGGAGAATACTAAAGTATGCTAAAAAAGTTGTGCAAAGAAGATAATATTAGTTGGACAAATCATGTTTTGCAACGGCTGATTCAGAGAGGTATTCACACCAGTGATGTCGTAGAAGCAATTATGACTGGAGAAATTATTGAAGATTATCCTGACGATTACCCATACCCCAGTTGTCTGGTACTAGGAAGCAATAAATTGCATGTAGTTTGCGGTGTAGGTGAAGGTAGGCTTTGGATTATAACAGCTTATAGCCCCACACCGGATAAATGGGAAAGCGACTTGAAGACTAGAAGGAGGCCAGAAGTATGACTTGCTTTATGTGCCGCGGAGATGTGGAAGATAAATTAACAACATTTATGGTAGAGGTTGATGGTTGTATTATTATCGTAAAAGGTGTTCCTTCTCATGTCTGCACACAGTGCGGTGAGATTTCCTATGATACAAACGTAGTTATGCGTTTGGAAAAAATTGTTGAAAAAATGAAAAAATCTGCCACAGAGATTATCGTCTCTTCCTACGAAGCCGCATAAAAAACAGCAAGCCATGCAAAAGGCTTGCTGTTTTTTTATGCGGCTATTTATTTTTTCTTCTGCCCATAATAAGCATTCGGGCCATGTTTACGCAGGAAGTGTTTGTCGAGCAGCACCTGCGGCATGGGGTCGCGGTCCTGCGTGAGCATCTGGGTATGGAAGGCCATCATGGCCACTTCTTCGAGCACCACGGCATTGTGTACTGCGTTGAAGCAATCCGTCCCCCAGGTGAAGGGGCCATGATTCTTGACGAGCACAGCCGGTACATAATCCGGATTGATGCCGTATTTCTTGAAGCGTTCCACTGCCACTACGCCGGTGTTGTATTCATAAGCGCCCTTGATTTCTTCCTCGGTCATATCGCGAGTGCAGGGAATTTCCCCATAGAAATAATCGCCCTGCGTCGTGCCATAAGCACGCACCCCCTGCCCGGCCTGTGCAAAAATCGTTGCCCAGCGGGAATGGGTATGCACCACGCCGCCAATGTTGGGGAATTCCTTATAGAAAATCCGATGCGTTTCGGTATCAGAAGACGGATTGAGGTCACCTTCCACCTTGTTGCCGTCCAAATCCACAACCACCATATCCGACGGCTTCATCACATCATATTCCACCCCGGACGGCTTAATGACAAACAGCCCCTTCTCCCGGTCAATCCCGGAAACATTGCCCCAGGTAAAGGTAATCAGATGATGCTTCGGCAAAAGCATATTGGCTTCGTAGACTTTCTCTTTCAGTTCTTCTAACATAACTTCCCCTCCAACATTGTGCTATGCACACATTATTACCGATTGGTATCCATTAGGATTACTTACACACATATCATACAACACAAAAAGCGACATTTCAATAGGTTTAGAAAATTTGTGCTCGTACACATTTTCTACTCGGCAAGCCGTCAGGAAATAATACCTTTCGTCCGCTTAGACAAGCTTGCCAAACGCTGCCGAAAGGTATTATTTCCTGACTCTACTGCCTGCTTTAATGTAAACTACAATCACAAACACCACGCACCAGCCCGTGACGGCAGGTGGTGTTTTCCGCAGCTTTTGACAAGCCTGTCTATGGCGAAGGAAAATATTACCTGCTGTCGCGGGCGTCCTTTACACCTAGATGTAAACCACAACCTCAAACACCACGCACCAGCCCGTGACGGCAGGTGTTGTTTTCCGCAGCTTTTGACAAGCCTGTCTATGGCGAAGGAAAATATTACCTGCTGTCGCGGGCGGCCTTCATGCCATGATGTAACCCAACAGCTTTACTTCGTCAACTCATACATGGCAATCTCATTAATCTCGCGATTAGCCCCAATGAGGATTTCCTTCCCATCATGGGTATAGTGCAGCACATTCGCCGCGCCGCAGCCTTCATCGAGTTTGTCAGCCACATACTTGCCATCTTTGTACGTAAATGCCAGCAAATACCGCTCACCCTTGCGGTGCCCAATGATAAAGGTATTTTCCCCATTGACCTGCCCGCCGAAGATGGCATGCAGGAATTCCAGTTTTTCCGGATAGGTATAGGCCACTTCAAACTTGCCATCTTTCTGCTCGTAGATGTTTATGGTATCGCCATGGAACGGAGCCAGAGCGCAGAGTTCTTCCACACCGTCGCCATTGAGGTCCATGAGCAGGGCATCACTGGCTGCATCGCTCGTGAGTTCTTTTACTTCCCATTCACCGCCAGCAGTTTTTGGCGGGAAGAACTGGAACACGCCGTTATCGCAGGATACGACAGCCGAAGTAGAGCCGTCCTTTTCCTCATGCAGATAATAGCCGTGATTCTTGAGCATATTATCCTTAAGCACCGTCAGTTCCAGCTGATTATCGTCGTTGTAACCGGAGAGGTCATCCGGCAGTTCAGCCACGAACACCTTTCCGGGGAAACGCCAGTCATCTTTGTATTCATGGTCGGATTTCAGCGCGCAGGCAATGATGTAGTTCTTGCCGCCCGCCTGCAAAATGCCAAAACGGTGAACAAACGGCAGGTCAACGAGGGTACGCACTTCCCAATCGTTCTTGCCGCGCGGTGTAACCACGACAATAGATGCTTCCTTGGAGTCATTCGGCGAATAGAATTTGCGCGTAGCCAGGAACTGTCCGTCCGTGCCCGGCACCTGCACCATGGTCATAACCCCGCCGGGGCCTTCCCAGACCGTTTCCTCAATCTCGCCGTCAAGGCTGATGAGATAGCAGTTGTTGACCTTTTCTGCAGCACAGAGGAAATGGTCCTTGCCCTGATAATGGAGCATGGCCAGAGAATAACATTTTTCGAGTTCACCAATAACTTTTTTCGTTGCTTTCATTATATGACACCTCTTAATTCATCTTATCCAAACGACTGCGCATAAATTCACTGGCCTTCTTGAGTTCTGCCTTGTAGTCCTGTCCATCTAAGTACCAGAATTCCGCTACATAACGGCGCACGCCCAATTCCCAGCTGGTCTTGATAACCGTTTCAAAATCCACATGACCTGTGCCATAAGGAATCTCGCGGTACTTGCCCGGCACAGTTTCCTTCAAATGCACCGCCACGATATGCCCCTTGCCGCGTTTCAAATCTTCGGTCACATCGTCATCATAGAGAAGGGCCGCATTGGTGATATTGCCCGAATCCGGATATACGCCCAGATACGGCGAATCAACGAGTTTAACATATTCCATAGCCTTTTGCACATTGTCCATAAACGGCGTTTCCATGGTTTCAAAGCCCATCTGAATCCCCTCTTTGCCGGCCATTTCGGCTGCAATTTTGAGGTTCTTCACGAAATCTGCCCGCGTCTTTTCCGTGCTTTCTTCATAATACACATCATACCCTGCCAGCTGAATGGTGCGAATCCCCAAGTCCGCCGCCAGTTTCACGGCCTTTTCCATGATGGCCAGACTCTTTTTCTGCTTCTCCATATCCGGGCAGCCCAAGGGGTACTTGCGATGCCCCGACAAGCAGATGGAGCGGAACGGCACCCCCACAGCCCGCATGGCTGCGCGAATGCTGTCTCTTTCCCCTTCGCTCATATCAAGACGAGCCAGTTTCGCATCCGTTTCGTCAATGCTCATTTCCACATAATCAAAGCCAGCCTCTTTCGCCGCCTGCAGCTTTTCCACCCAGCTAAGCGTTCCCGGCATGGCTTTTTCATATAAACCTAACTGATATTTACACATAAAAATCGTCCTTTTCCCTATGTTTTCTGACATAAATCCCCACAGATACATCTAAATTGCAGTTTGTTGGCGAGTTCGTGATAAAGGTATCCAGTTCATACGTGGTCAGGGGTGAACGGGGAGTACTTTTTCTGTTTCCCGCTAAACGACCTCTTCGGAAAAAATAGCTGTCCAGTTACCTGCGCCGGGCAGGCCAACGGCGCTTCTTTCAGCGTATTTGCTTAGCTGCTTCCTACAGGGGCCGGCCTTCACTGCGTTCAGGCAGTCGCTCCTAACAGAAAAAGCACTCCCCGTTCGCCCTAAGTTGCGGATTAGGCTGTTGCTACGAAACTCGTTGCTCCCGTCACAAGAACATCGCGGTACTTGCTGTTTGTCATCACAACATAGCCACATGATACATGCATAACTTTGGGCGGGAACAGTTCATTCTCTCCGCTGCGATTCAGCCTATTGCCACAAACTCGTTGCTCCTGTAACGGGAACATCGATGTACTGGCTGCTTGTCACCGCGAAAATGATAGTTGATACGAACATCACTTAGAGCGGAGGTGGTGATGCTTTTCGCCGTGGAACGACTGTCCGAACGCAGTGAGGACTGGCCCACAAACGGTAGTTCCTAAAAATTGAGCTGAACATACGCGCCGCCGGTCTTGCCCGGCGCAGGTTACTAAAAAGGCCATACATTTACTTGTGGGCCATTTAGTGCAACGGCGAAAAGTATTACCACCTCCGCCCCCACTGAGCTGTAACAAAAAATATTTCAGCACGCACTAACAAACTGCACTTGATAAAAAAGTCCGTTGGCGTTCTCGTCAACGGACTTTTTCTGGCTATCTTTTACGGCCAAACGTTTCTTATGCGTCAACGATATTGGCTTTGATTTTTTCTTCCATTTCTTTTTCTGCCAGCAAGTTCTTCAGGCCGATAACCTTAGCCTTGGTGCCGGTGAATGTACCCACGAGGGATTCGGAGCAGAACACTACATCGTAGTTATTGGCCTGCGATTTGGCATCGCCAACATTCGTATGATAGATTTCTGCCTCGAGGCCCAGTTTCTTGAAGACCTTTTCGAGTTTCATCTTGATGATCTGGGAAGAACCCATACCAGAACCACATGCAGCGATAACTTTCAATTTAGCCATTTTCAAGCACTCCTTTTATATAACTCTAGAACAATAGCGATAATCCCGGCGCCCAAGGAAGGGCGCCTGCGGGCGTAAATCCCCGGATGGGATTTCAATTTAATCAATAACGACCTGATCAACAGGCACGCCCTGTTTCTTTGCCAGGATTTCTTTATACTTATCGAAATCCTCAGCAATGACAAAGTAAGTATCTTTGTTCTTCTGATAGATAATCTGCGGAATCGCCAGCAGGAAGATAACCACTGCTGCCACACCGAAGTACTGGAAGTTTTCCATAATCACACCGATGAACGGCCATACAGCATCCCAGTCGAAGTTGCCATGCCAGCCGCCGAAGTTACCGGTGGTGAAGTGGTAAGCAGCAAAGCCGCCGCCCAGTACCTGAATGATACCGGAGCAGAAGGGAATGATGGCTGCAGCGCGGATACCGCCGAGACGGTTAGCAAATACAGCAAAGGTTGCATTATCGAAGAACAGGGGTACGAACCCAGAGATAATCAGAATCGGGCTGTTGAAGACAATCAGGCCCATGATAGCCAGGAACTGGCCGAAAGCACCGAACAGGAAGCCGAAGGTTACTGCGTTGGGATGACCAAAACCATAGGTTGCGGCGCAGTCTACTGCAGGAACGGAACCCGGCAGGAGCTTTTCCGAGATACCCTGGAAGGAATTGGTGAGTTCGGATACGAATGTACGAACACCAAGCTGCAGGATAGTGAGGTAAACGGCGAAGTTCAAGGATTTTTCGAGAATGTAGAAACCGAAGTTCTGCTTAGCACCGAAGCCCTTATCAATCTGATGCATGAGGTCCGGGCCGAGAATCGTGATAATCGTACCGAAGAAGATGGTCATGAGTACGCCCGTTGCCACCATGTTTTCATTAAAGATGGACAGGAAACCGGGCAGTTTGAGGTTTTCCAAAGAATTTTTCGGGTTGCCGATTTTCTTGGCAATCTTGGATACGAGGAAGATACCAAACATCTGCTGGTGACCAGTTGCAAAGCCGCCGCCTTCGGTCAGTTTAGCTACCGGTTCAACCGTGAGGTTGGACGCAACAGCCCAGTAAGTACCCAAGAGGATACCGAGCATAACGACAACCTGCGGGTCCATAAGGCCCGGGAAGCAGAACAGCACGAGCCAGAGAGCCGTGGAAGACTGCTGTACCATAACGTGACCGGTGATAAAGAGCGTACGAATCTTCGTATATTTACGGAACAATACCAAAAGGATATTCATGGTGAAGGCAATCAGCAGTACCATCATCATCATCGAGAAGGAACGGCCGATATTTTCTACCGAAGCCTGTGCAGCTGCCTGACCAAAGTACGGGTCAATAACGGCTGCGGAGAGTTCAAATCTGTCCTTGAGCCCTGCAAGCACCGGACGGAAGTTGCCGACCAAGCCGCCGCTGGCTACGTTCAAAATCATGTAACCAACAGTACCCTTGATAAAACCTGCCAGACATTCATACCAATGCTTTCCGAGCAGGGCATAACCGGCAAAGACGATAAAACCGATAAAGAAGGCCGGTTTCGTCAAGATGTTGTTTTGGAAAAACTCCCAAACAGCAAGTAACATATCCATAAAAATGATTCCCCTTCTTTCTTTTCCCCTTAGGAGGAACCGCCCCCGGCTCCTCCCTGCTAAAACATTTTCTTAACCTTCGATTTTCAGCAAATCTTCCGGTGTTTTTGCTTCCAGAACTTTCGCCACAATATCCTCATCGGATAAGGTTTCCGAAAGGGCCATCAGATTGTTGAGGTGAACTTCATCATCCGTTGCTGCCAGCACCACGAAGATGCGGGCATCTTTGTCCGGGTCATTCGGGTCAAAGCTTACCGGCTTTTCCGTCTTCATGAAGCACATGGCCGTATCGTTTACCCCGCGGCCGCGCTCAGCATGCGGAATGCAGATGTTCGGTGCAATGACGATGTAGGGGCCAAGCTCCTCCACCTTTTCAATGATGATTTCCGGATATTCCTTCTCGATGGTCCCGTCAGCCAGAAGCGGTGCGCAGGCTGCGCGAACCGCATCACGCCAATCATCGAACCCTTCATGGAAGGAATAGTGTTTTTTCTCCACAAATTCTTTGAACATTTACGATCACCTTTCTGGTTTTGGTTATTACAGGCAGGAACGGAAGGGGATATTCTGCGGATGCTCGAAGCAATCCTCGAAGCCCCGGCGATGATGGAAATAAAGTTTGTCTTTATCCTGCGGGTAAGTGTACTTGCCGCCCACCTGCCAGAAGAAGGGATGGAACTTGTATTCGTTGCGATCCTTCTTGAAGTCATAGAGAACTTTGATTTCTTCACAGTCTGCCTGGAAGTTCGTCCATACATCCCAATGGATAGGAACAACAACCTTGCACTGGAGGTTTTCAGCCATGCGGAGGATATCGATGGACGTCATCTTGTCCTGCATGCCAATCGGGTTCTCACCGAAGGAACCGAAGGCCACATCGATGTCATAATCCTTGCCATGTTTAGCAAAGTAAATGGAGAAGTGGCTGTCACCGGAGTGGTAAATGTTGCCGCCCGGCGTTTTGAGGAGGTAGTTAACTGCTTTTTCGTCCATGTCCGTCGGGCACTTGCCGGTGAGTTCTTCTCGATCCTCGCCGGTGCTGTCCGTGGTCACGATGCAGGTTCTGTCGAAGCTGTCGAGGGCGATGATTTCGATATCCTTGATCTTGATCGTGTCACCCGGTTTTACCACCTGGCAGCGTTCACGAGGTACGCCCCATTTCACCCAGGTTTCAACGCTCTTTTCCGGGCCGATGAAGGGAACCGGGATTTCCTTGCCGTTCTCGTCCGTCGTGGTCATGCCGCTGTTGATGACGTGTGCTGCCCATTCAGCGGACATATGGTCCTGATGGTAATGCGTGGCGAGCACTGCATCTACATGCTTGAATGCGAAGGGGTCAATGACGAACGGCACGTTGCGGAGGTTCGGCTGCATCGTGCGGCAGCCGCACATGTTAGCCATCTGATGACCAACCTTCATCTTACCATCACCATGCGTGCGCTTGCCGTTGCCGCACCAGAGGTCAACCGTTACGTTGGCACCGCCCGGCGTCTTGAACCAAACGCCCGTGCAGCCCAGCCACCACATGGAAACCTGACCTTCCGGAACAACCGCCTGCTCGATGTCTTCCACCAGCCAGGTGCCCCATTCCGGGAACGTGCTGTTAATCCAGGATTCTCTCGTCATTTCACTAATCTTGCTCATTTTGCCCCTCCTAATGATGTAAATAAGCGTAACGAACATTTTATGGCTTTTTGCTTTTTGTTATGTTCGTTATTGGTCTAAATCATTTGATGTTCATATCATACAACACTTTTATGCTTATTTCAAGCCCTTTTTGAATTATTTTTTCTTAAAATGCTTATTTTTTTCTATTTTATTCATAAAATGCTCAATTTACGTTTATTTTTGCTCTTGATTTATGCTTATTTTCACTTTATAATAGAATCAAGCAAATAAATTGTTATATTGCTAAATTTGCACAATAATAAGGAATAAAGGTACAAGGAGGTTTTCTCCATGAAAAATAGCAAAAGCGTCGTTTTCAAACGCCAGCAGGCTTTATTAAAGGAACTGCGGGAAGAAAAGACTATTGATGTGGAAACCATAGCCAAAAAGCTGGACGTTTCCCCCACCACCATCCGGCGGGATTTGATTATGTTTGAAAAACAAAAGTTAATTGAACGCTTCCACGGCGGTGCCACATTATTAGAAGAATCACTGCGGGAAGAAGATATCCCCACGGACAACCACGAAACCGAGAACAAGGAGCAAAAGCAGCTTATCGCGCGCTACGCCGCCGAACTGGTGGAAGACGGCGACACCATCTTCATCAATTCCAGTTCCACCGCTCTGCTGATGCTGGATTACTTAAAAGGAAAGCGTGTCATCGTGGTAACCAATAACGGTTTTGCCCTAAATCACCCCCATGATTCTCAGGTGGACATCATCATGACCGGCGGCGAAATTTACCGGCGCCGTAAATCGCTGGTCGGCGAATTCGCCCTGCACACCCTGACCAAAATCATCGCCGACAAAGCCTTTATCGGCGTAGGCGGCATCAGCGCCGACGGCGGTATTACCACCTCTGTACTGCCCGAAACCGCCATCAACGACACCATGCTGCGCCGCTGCCAGGGAAAACGCTATGTACTGGCTGCCAACAACAAAATCGGGCGCGAGCACAACTTCCACAGCGCCGACCTCAGTCAGGTGGACTGCCTGATTACCTGCCATGGCAGCAAAGAAAACAAACTCACCGCAATCAAAAACAGCGGCGTAGAAGTAGTCGAGCTGCATATTTAGTTTTGGTTTACATCGCAATATAAAGACGCCCGGTGGCTGCGGGTACTTTTCCTCTGCGCAAGCTTGTCAAACGCGACGGAAAAGCACCCGCAGCCACCGGGCTTAATGCTATCTTTATCTTATTGTTTTCAGTATCTCGATGTAAACCTATCTCCAGTACATCAACCTCAGCCTGCGACGGCAGGTGGTGTTTTCCACAGCTTTTGACAAGCCTGTCTATGGCGAAGGAAAATACTGCCTGCCGTCACGGGCGTCCTTTGCACCGACATGTAAGGCCCATCTCCTACCACGCCCAGCCCGCGACGGCAGGTGGTGTTTTCCGCAGCTTTTGACAAGCCTGTCTATGGCGAAGGAAAATACTGCCTGCCATCACGGGCGTCCTTTGCACCGAGATGTAAGGCCCATCTGCTACCACGCCCAGCCCGCGACGGCAGGTGGTGTTTTCCGCAGCTTTTGACAAGCCTGTCTATGGCGAAGGAAAATACTACCTGCCGTCGCGGGCGTCCTTGCACAAGAAAGCTCTTAGCGAAACAACTCCTTGCGGCGCGGATACAGCGCCTTATGCAGCAGCAGCCCCAGCACGCCGCAGGAAATCACCTCTCCCAAGCCGACACTGGCCATCATCAAGGGAATCGGCAGTTCCAAATCATACGCATAACGCAGGACAAAGGGAATGATCAGCATATTGGCCACAATCGGCGGCAAGATTGCCGCCGCAGGCTTCCAGCTGCGCAGTATCCGCGTCCCCACAGCCCCAATCAAAGTAGCCAGCGTCCCGAACACCACATCAGGCAGCGGTGCGCCACCAACAATATTGCCCAGCAGGCACCCAACCGTCAGCCCCGGAACCGCTGCTGCCGTAAACACCGGCAAAATCGTCAACGCCTCCGAAATCCGCACCTGCACCTCACTAAACGAAAACGGCGCAAACACCACCGTCAGCACCACATAAACCGCCGCAATCACTGCCGCCTGCGCCAAAAACCGCGTATATTTTCTCTGTTTCAAAAAACTCACACTCCTATCAAACACTTATCCAGACCTATCCCGCCACCTCGTTACAAGTCCAATTCAAGTACACAAAACCCAGCCCGCGGGGCAGGTGATGTTTTTCCGCAGCTTTTGACAAGCCTGTCTATGGCGAAGGAAAAATATTACCTGCCCCGCGGGCGTCTTTAGCATATAGATGTAAACATCATATCAGTACAGCCCAGCCAGGGAACAGGTGATGTTTTCCTCAGCTTTTGACAAGCCTGCCTATGACGAAGGAAAATATTACCTGCTCCCCGGCGTCCTTAGCACGCCGCTGTCAACAGCAAACGACCAAGCCCAGCCGCGGGACAGGTTGTGTTTTTCCGCAGCTTTTGACAAGCCTGTCTATGGCGGAGGAAAAATATAACCTGTCCCGCGGCGTCCTTTTATCCTGGATGTAAGCCAATCAATCACCAAGTTCCAGCCGAGAGAACAGGCGATGTTTTTCCGCAACGTTTGACAAGCCTGTCTAAGTGGAGGAAAAATATTGCCTGTCCTCTCGGCGTCCTTAGAGCCTCGCTGTCAACACAATCCCTGTTCCATAAAGCCGCGAATCGTCTTCATCACCCCATGCTCCGCATTGCTCGGCGCCACGAACCGCGCCGCTTCCTTCACCGGCGGATACGCATTTTCCATGGCATAGCTGTAATAAGCCGCCCCCATCATTTCCAAATCGTTCATATAATCGCCAAATACCGCGCATTCCTCCGGCTTCAGCCCCAGCCGTTTCTGCAGCGCCTTCACCGCCATGCCCTTATTGGCCCCCTTATTGGTCACATCTACCCAATACGCACTGGCCAGCACGACCTGCATGGAATCATAATACGGCGCAAATAACGGATAGATTTTCTCCTCTGCGTCCGCATCCGGCGTAAAAAACGAAATCTTAATCGGCTCATCGGCGATATCATCAAAGCTGTCCACAATCTCCACCGCCCGGAAATACTTCTTGAGTTCTGCCATCTGCGCTTCCGGCTGCTTATCCTTCAAGAGATACACCGTCTCCTTGCCACAGAGCACATTATAAACGCCCTCCACATCATTGACGCTATTGAAGATTTCCCGCGCCACATCGTGCTCGATAACATCTGAAAACAGCTCTTTGCCATGCTGCCGCACAATCGTGCCATTATCGCTGACAAAGATAAACCGGTCTTCATACTGCGGAAAACTCTTCAGCAGAGAATAATACTGCCGCCCGCTGGCCGGCGCAAACTGCACGCCGCGCTTATGCAGCTCTGCCATCACCTCATCAAACTCTGCCGGCAGCTGATTATTTTCGTCCAAAAGCGTACCGTCCATATCGGAAAGAATCAATTTGATCATATAAACTCCTCACTCAACCTTCAATCAATCTACACGCCCCAGCAAAGAATTGATATACTGCTGCGCCGTACGCCCCGACAGCCCCGAATGGCTCATCTCCCAGCGCACAGCCCCGGCCCGCAATTCCTCACTGGACAACTTAATCTGCGGGTAACGCGCCGCAATGGCCTCCACAATGGCAAAATACTCCTTCTGATTCGGCTTGAAATAGCCAATCGACAGGCCAAAGCGGTCGGACAGCGACAATTTTTCCTGTACTGTATCATTGGGGTGCAAATCCGGGTCTACAAACTCGGCCCGGTCATCTACCCGCTCCTTAATCAGATGACGGCGGTTGCTCGTGGCATAAATCAGGATATTGTCCGGCTTGACCTCCAGACCGCCCTCGATAACCGCCTTCAAATACTTGTACTCAATTTCAAATTCCTCAAAGGATAAATCATCCATATAAATGATGAATTTGTAATTGCGGTTCTTGATGCGCGCAATAATCCGCTGGAGATACTGGAACTCATGCTTATAGACCTCAATCATGCGCAAGCCCTGGTCATAATACTCATTTAAGATAGCTTTTATGCTCGTGGACTTGCCCGTCCCCGCATCACCGTACAAGAGCACATTATTCGCCTTGCGCCCCTGCACAAATGCCTCCGTATTGGCGACCAGCCGTTCCTTCTGGCTCTCATACCCTACGATATCGGACAGCTTGATGTCCCCCGTGGTGGTAATCGGCTCCAACAGCTGCCCGGTGATACCTATCTCCGGCGATACGCGGAACGCCTTATTCAGGCCTAACATGCCCACGCCATATTTGGCATAAAAATCCGTCACCACCGTAAAAAGTGCCGCCCCATCTGCAGCCCCGCCAATAGCCGCCGCAAGTTCACGTACCTTGTCGCTGACGCTCTTGTTGTAAATCTGCTCCGACTTGGCCACCGCCTGATAATCCGTCAAAATGGAAAAACAATCCAGCCCCAAAGCCCTTTCCAACCCGGAAAAATCATACTCCCAAAGCTTGCGGAAAATCGTCAGGTCATTTTCGGCAAAGCTGCGCACACTGCCCGAAGACGCCCCCCGCTTTTCGCAGACCAACGTGAACGGCGCTTCCGTCACCGAAAGCAAAAAAGCGAGATACGCCTGCCACAAATTGCCATCAAACCCATAACGGGTTGCCACATCGAGCAAACGATTGACCACAGCCAGCGTTCTCCCCGCCATCTCCTCACGGTCAAAACTGCCCGCATCCACACAGCGGCAGATTTCTGCCAAGTCAGACAAGATTCCCTCTTTATCCGCCTCACGGTAGATAACCAAGCGGTTGATCAATTTATACATAAGCGCCCTCCAATCCCCGATATCACCGTAAAAATCATCACTTTTCCATTGTAACACAAGCCCTTTGGACATGCAAAAAAGCCTTCCCCAAAAAGGAGAAGGCTCTTGCTGCACCACCCTGCGCAGCTTATTTATGATGATTGTAATCGTCTTTGATTTCGCTGACCACACGGTCATGACGTTTCTGTTCCTGCTTCATCTTCTTGTCGAACTCTTCTTCCGACAATTCGCCATGCCTTTTCTGATACTTCAGCGACAGTACATTCTGTCTGTGCGTACGTTCTTCCTCTTTCATGCGATGGCTGTACTCATTGTGCGTACCATCTTCATAAGCCGGCTTATCCGCAGCTTCCGTAACCGAAGTCATCGCCGTACCTGCGATACCAAAGCTGAACATACCTGCCAAAGCCAATGCCAAAACCTTTTTACCATTCACCTTTAACATTTTATCTACCCCTAACCTAAAATTACCATTTCTTAACTACGAAACCTACTATACAACTTATTTCTGTAAATCACATTAAATGAACATTAAAATTTCATTAAAAATAACTCCTCCTGCTCCCCCAAAACTGTCTCGAACAAAATCTCCCACCTAATATAACTTCGAATATCCTCCCCACCGAAACAGGCAAGACAAGCCAGGCAATAATTTGTAATAAACTTCTTTACACTCACCCCCTCCTTATGTTATAATATTTGTTGTTCAATCATGAACGACCTTGGAGAGGTGTCCGAGTGGTCGAAGGTGCTTGACTCGAAATCAAGTGTGGTTAATAGCCACCGTGGGTTCGAATCCCACCCTCTCTGCCATTGAGATTAAAGGGCTCGCGCGTTTTTGTGCGGGTCTTTTTTGCTGTGTTTTTTGAGGTGTCTGCGGGCAACTTGCGGGCAACAGGAAAGTATTATGTTTGGCACGGATAGCCGTTTTTCGGACATTTTTCGTTAGATGAGTCGGGACGAACAGGCAGATTTTTCTGCGCTGGTCGTCCCTTTTTTCATTTCATCTGACGTAATTGGTTTTTGTCACATTCGCCGAAGTCCACGACATTATCCATGTCGTTTTGAAGCCAGTCGCTGACGGCTGCCTTTTTTTCTTCATTAATATGTGTATAAATATCCATGGTAATCTGGATGGTGCTATGCCCCAACTGCTCCTGAATATCCTTGAAGTCAAAGCGGTGTGAGGCTTTCATGCGGCTGGCCATATCGTGGCGCAGCATGTGGAACGTGGTCTTGATGCCCAGCTTTTTGCGGACTTTGACGTATTGGGAGGAAAAGACGCAGGGGCTGATATAGGCCCCGTCCTTATCCGTGAACACCATTTCCGGGTGCTCCCAATGGCCGTTCTGCAGGCGAAGTTTCATTTGCTGAACCTTGTAAGCCGCAAGTTCCCGACAAAGGGCAGGCGGCAGATAAAGCTGGCGGCGGCTCTTTTCCGTCTTGGGTTCACTCAAAAAGACGGGATACGCATCCATGCCCGCTTCCTTCCGGCCGTTGACCAGTGCGTGACGAACTTTGAGCCAGCCTTCCTCCAGGTTCAAATCCTCCCAATGCAGGGCCAAAAGTTCCCCGCGCCTAAGGCCGGTCATAAACTCCACCAGCATCATCTGACGCCAGCAGTAATAAATGGAGGGTGCCTCAATCAGCGCCTCCCGCTGCTCCTTGGTGGGCGCGATAAAGGGCCGCTTGGGTGGTTTCTTGGGCAGTTCCAAATCCTCCGCCGGATTTTCGGGGATGATTTTCAGTTTGACCGCCCGCGCAAAGGCCATTTTCATGACCGTACGAAAATACTGGGCCTCCCGGTAATGGTTGTAAAGGCGCTTGTTGATGACATTTTGCAGGTCAAAGCTGCAGAGCGCCTCCAGGTCAATCCTGCCGACATATTCCTTGGCAATATCAATCATGAGCAAATAGCCGGCCGCCGTATTCTGACGGATATGGGGCCTGGAATACGTGTCAAACCAACGGTCAAGCCAAAGGCCTACGGTCATACGACTGGCCAGGATAGCTGTCTGGCTGGCATATTTTTCCTTGAGCGCGGCCAGCGCCGCCTGCGCCTCTTTGCGGGTGCGGGCAGATTTTGACCGCCGGATTAAACGTCCCGTCCGGCCATCATAGCCCACGGTGACCTGTGCCACCCAGCGATTGCGGGCCGTATCCTTGTAAATGGTGCCCTCACCGGCACCGCGATGGGTAGACTTGCTTTGCGTTGTCATTTCCTGTCACTCCTCTTGAGTAGATACAGGAAAGATGTGGATTTACTCCCCAGATTGTGGATAAATCTGTGGATAACTTGTGAATTTCTTGTGATTAATCGGTGGATAACCGGCAGGGTTGGTACTATTACGGATACATCTTCGGGTACAAGTGCGGGTACAACTGCGGGCACATTGTGCCCTGTGGATAGTCGCTATCCCTTGGGGCACAAGGCCTGCCAGAGTCCCTAAGACGTACCTAATTGGAAGACATAACCTATAAATAATAGTAGTGGGCAGAACGCCTGCCAAACACCGGTCTATAACGCCGTTGTTCAAGTTTTGCCGTAGGCAAAACTTCCTCTTGGCGTTTCAACGAGGCGGAAGTTTTACTCGCCGCCTGTTTGGCTATTCGTGCCCCTCACTGATGAGGCGAGAGGCATTTTCTTGCCTCGTTATATTGTGCTGTTTTTTTTGGTGCTTTTCTTGCTGCTGTTCATACTGGATAAAACGAGCTCCACAGCCTGGCGCTGCTCCGGAGAGAGCGCGGCCAGCTGCTCAACAATGCGGCGGTTCACGGTGTCCCGGTTGGCTCCCATGAGGTAGTCCACGGTCACATCGAAGAAGGCCGCGATGCGCGGCAGGCGGTCAACGCTGGGAAAGGAACGTCCCTGCTCCCAGTTGGCATAAGTCGTCAGCGGTACGCCGAGGATTTTGGCCATCTCACTTTGCCGGATGGAAAGCTCCTGCCGCAAGGATTTGAGCCGCCCGGGAAACAGGTTATCGCTGGCATCCTGGGCGTCAAGGTCGGCGAACCGTTCCGCCAGGTCAGGGCGTTCCGCGAGGATTGACCGGTCAGATTTTGCCGCACATGCTTTTATTTTATCGTTCACCTCTAATCCTCCTTTCACCCCTATTCTACCATAGTCTGGCACAAAATACCATAAAAATACTATTAAAATACGCTAAAATACCAATCTTTTAGTAGACAACACGAACAAACAATAGTATAATAAACTAACAGATGGGGATTATCAGGAAACAATCAATCAAATTCTAGTATTATAACGGATTCCGTTGATTTGTGTCCTCGTGGGTAGGATAATCCCGACCAAATAAGTGGAAAGGTGTGGAAAAAATATGGAAGAAACAATCAAGATTCTTTTATCGGTGCAGGAATTTGCCAAAATCACAGGGCTTGGGGAAAAGTCCATTCGGCGGCTGTCGCATGTGCAGGGCTTTCCGGCTATCCGCATCGGTCACCGCATCATGATTCACAAGCGGTCCGCAGAGGACTGGCTGGCTACTTGCGCCGCGCATCAGGACGCGTGCCTGCCCTCCATTGAACTCTGATGGATACGCTTGGCGGCTGGATGCAGGAAATCCGCTATTTTTACAAGCGGCAACTATCGTTTCCCCTGTCCACCCATGCGCAGGCGCTCTGGTCGTATCTGATGTACCGGGGCAATGAGGCGTTCTGGCATTTTCCGCTGCGGCTGTCGCTCATGGAGCTGGCGGGCGGCACGAAAATGTCGGTCACGATGGTCAAGCGCGCCCGACGGGAGCTGGAGGATTACGGCTATATCCGCCACCAGTCGTTTGGGGGCAACAAGCCCGCGGGGTATTACATCTTGTCCAATATCCATATCGGGCAGAAACTTGCGCCGCAGGTGGAACAAAGCGGGGAGGCGGTACAGACAGCGAAAGCACAGAAAAACGGATTGCATCTGGCATAAAATTTTTGGGATTCACCACAACGATTTTGGCTATTTCCCGTGAAGGGGTGCGGGAGGCGATTGCTTTTCCCCTTGCGGATTCCGCGCGCATTTTTGCGAGACGACAAAATAAGGGAGATGTCAAATTGAGCAGCATAGAAGATTCAGAAACAGCAGATTATGGACTATTTAGCGGCAGAACTGCCAGCGAATGCGTGGTTTTGGAGGTCTACCGGCGGGCGCGGATACCCGTCCGGTTTGACCGGTCAAAGATGGTGGCACTGGTCAACGGCAGGCCCGTGGCTCGCGTCGCCTACGAGAAAGGAGCGCGTCTTTCATGGAACGAAGTGTGAGATTACGACTGGACGGGCCGCAGGCCCTCTATATCGAAGATTGCCTAAAGCGGGAGGAGCAGGCGGCGCAGCTTTCTGCGGGAAAACCGTCCCTTGCCGCCTACTGGCAGCAGCTTTTGGCGCAGCGGCTCACCCGCGAGGGACTTATGCTCTGGGTGCCCCTGCATATCGCTCCCCACGGCATTGACCTGGCATCCGAGTTTGACCTGTCCGGCGGCGATATTTTGGATATTGCCCTGGCATTGGGGGATTTTGGCTACCCCCACATGGCACGGCTTTGGGCGCAGCTCTACGCCAGCCTTGCCTGGGACGTGGCGCGGGAAATCCTGCCCCGCTGCAGTATGCTCGGCAAAGACTATATCGACTTTGCCACCATCGAGGGCCGCAGGCTTTTTGCCGATGGCATGGAAAAACGCGACCACGAACACGGCATCCAAAAACGCCCGCCCTGCGGCGTGCGGGAATTTGCGGTGTTCCAAAAGTGCGGGGAGGCGTAAATATGGTATCAGCAAAAGCAGAAAAACTGCTCGCGGTAATTCAGGCAAAAGGCGGCGGCATATTGGACGAATACCTGCTGCGGGACAAAACCGGCCTAAGCCACGGCAGTATCGTGGCGGGACGCAAGGAACTCGAGATGGCGGGGCTGCTGCAACTGACCAAACAGGGCAGGAAACTCTACTATACGCTGACGGGTCAAAACGATACACCTTTGACGGGTCAGCCGCCCGTAGCAGTCAGTCCGGCCACTACGGTCAGTCCGGCGGGCGGCAGTCTCGCCCCTGCCCCGCATGTGGTATCGCCTGCACCCGCCGGAACGCAGGCAGCCCCCTCTCCACCGCCCGCCTCCGACGATACAAGCACCGCTGCCCCTGCAATGGCAGAACCGCCAAACAGCGACTCTGCCGCCGCCTTTCTCCCCGCCATGCCCCATATCGCGGGCACCTTCTACGACTTCGACGAATGGACGGACGCTCTGATGAACGCCCTGGGCGCCTGCATCTACATCAGCGAAAGCCTGACAGGCGACGGCACCTATACCGTCTACTCCCACGAATACGAAGGCGAGGACACCTATCTGACGGAAATGACCGAAGACGGCTTTATTGTGAGCTAGTATATCACCTCGCCCATAGATAGCATAAACAATCGTCAAAATGATTATTGCCAATCTGGGCGAGGCGGTACACGAGAGAAAGGAGCGTTCCATGCGCATATTTATCAATCCCGGCCACGCCCTCGGCGGTGCCCCCGACCCCGGCTGCGTAAATCCAGCCCTGACCCTGCGCGAATGTGACCTGGCCCTGACCTATGGCTCCCTCTGCGGCAAATACTTAGAGGCCGCAGGTTTAGAAGTCAAACTCCTGCAAAGCCATAACCTCTACGGCGAAGCCCCCGGCTACCCTTGCGTCGTGGACGCGGCCAACCACTGGCCCGCCGATATCTTCCTCAGCATCCACGTCAACGCCGGCGGCGGGCGGGGCGCAGAAACCTACTGCTACGACCTGCAAGGAGCGGGCGGAAGGCTCGCAGCCTGCATCCAAAACCAGCTCGTAAAAACCCTCTCCCCCTTTGACGCAGGCTACAAAGACCGCGGCGTCAAAGCCCATCCCTCCTTCTGCGTCCTGCGCAACACCACTATGCCCGCCGTCCTCGTCGAAACCGGCTTTATCGACAGTGAGGACGTAAACCTCCTCACCCGCCACGGCGACGACATAGCAAGAGCCCTTGCCCGGGGCGTGACGGATTACGCAAATTTTCTTGCCAGTGCGTAGGTGAGGTGGTATAATAAAGCTACAAATGAAGTAATGATGGTAGCCCACTGGGTTCACCGATAAAAGAGTCTGCAGCTTGGTAACCTGCGAGACTCTTTTATTTTGCCTGAATAGAGAAAAGGTGCTGTGATGAAATGCGAAATCATTTTATCCACGCACCAACTCTTACTTTATATGAAATGCTGTCTAATCCTTGAATGTCACACTGATGCCTTATTCAGCGATTGGACACAGATTTTTCGCTTTCTGCCGAAATTTACTCAATCTGACAAACATCTTGCTTTGCCACCTCCTTTTCGATAAACTATATTGAGAACATCTATCAGGAGGAACTTATGATTATACTCATCTTTCCCATCACGAAAATGGAGCCGCTCCCTTGATAATACTGGGGCATCGCGTAAGATATAAAGCCTCTCTTGACAAAAAAGCAATCTGCTGTTTATCCTGTCTATAGACAATGACAACTTCACAATACACTGTCAGAGGATGAGAGTATTCGCAAGTGACGATACCAAGGAACCGCATTATACTATGTTTCATTACAACTGTTTTGGGGAGGCCCTATGCAATTATTATATGTTTTTATCGGGTTCTTTATTAGCTCATCCGTATTGAAGTAAACACGAAACAAGGAGCATCTTTATGACACTGCGTCATTTCCAAATTTTTCTCTATGTCCACGATGAAGGCGGCATGACCCGAGCCGCCGAAAAACTGCATATTTCCCAGCCCTCGGTGAGTCAGGCCATTCGAGAGATGGAAGAGCATTATGGAACGAAGCTCTTTGAACGGCTGGGCAAGAAGCTTTTTTTGACCGTAGCTGGGGAAGAACTCTTGCAGTATGCCCGTCACATCGCCGGCCTTGTTAACCAGTCAGAATCTGCTATGCAGGATTTTGCTGACGGCTCGCCCTTGCGAATTGGTGCCACACTGTCTGTGGGAGAAAGCATATTTATCCCATTGCTGGACAGATTCCGCAAAATCTGTAGGCAGCGGGTATACTCGTACATTCACAATACTGCTACTTTGGAAAAAGCCCTGCTGAATGATGAATTGGATTTGGCCCTGGTAGAGGGAAACATACATTCTCCCTATCTGAAGGAACATCCCTTTATGGCCGATGAACTGGTATTCCTGGCTGCTCCCCATAATCCTATCCCTCGTACTATTTCCGACCTGTCCCAAATGCCTTTCATTACCCGTGAAGTAGGCAGCGGCACTCGGGAACTCTTTACGCGTATTATGACGGAACAGGGTATAAAACCTAAGATAATCGGCACCTACAATAATTCCGAAAGCATAAAGCAGGCGGTCATGGCAGGTTTTGGTATAGCTGTGCTGTCAGAACGGGTTGCCAACCATGAACTTGCTGCAGGCAAGCTGAGCAAGTTTGACATTCCAGGCATTTCCTTTACACGGACTTTTCGGATTGTCTGCCATGTCAATAAATATCAGACGCCAGCCCTGGAGAATTTCATTGACCTTTGCGGCAATTTTGATGATTATCATAGGTTATAACCTATGATAATCATCAAATCATAGTATTTTACAATTTCCCCAGCAAATGTTAGGATGTTTCCATAATGATATTCGAGGAGGCATCTTAACAAATGAAAAAAGAACACATACGCGGTATTTTGCTGGCGTTGGTCATTGCCATACCAGCCTGGCTTTTGGGCAAGCAGTTTCCTATTATCGGCGGGCCGGTATTTGGCATCCTGCTGGGCATGCTGCTGGCTGGAATAAAGCGCCCCACGGCCTTAGAGCCTGGCATCGCCTTTACAGGCAAAAAGATACTTCAATACGCCATTATCCTGTTGGGTTTTGAGATGAACCTCTTTCATGTGCTAGACATTGGCAGCCAGTCCTTTTCCGTCATGATATTTACCCTGCTAACAGCATTTATGGTAGCCTTGGTGGTAGGCAAAATGCTGCATCTTGACCGCAATACCACCACCCTTATTGGCGCAGGTACGGCCATCTGCGGCGGCTCAGCTATTGCAGCGATTGCTCCCGTTATTGGTGCCAAGGACAAGGACATCGCCTTTTCCATCTCCACCATTTTTCTCTTCAACGTTCTGGCTGTATTTATTTTCCCCTTTTTGGGCCATCTGATGAATATGTCTGACCTGGGCTTTGGCATGTGGGCCGGGACAGCGGTAAACGATACTTCCTCCGTGGTAGCTGCGGGGTATTCTTATAGCGAAGCAGCTGGTGGCCTTGCCACCATTGTAAAACTCACCCGAGCTCTGATGATTGTTCCGGTCTGCCTGATTTTTGCCCTGCTGATGGCACGGGAAAAATCAAGCAGTGGTGCTGGCTTTAACTTCAAAAAGATTTTTCCCTGGTTTATCCTGTGGTTTGTAGTGGCTTCCATTGTCAACACCACCGGCATTCTGCCGGAAGCACTCTCGCAAGCACTGGGCACCTGGGGCAGATTCGCCATTGTCATGGCCATGACGGCCATTGGCCTGAACACCCGGCTCGGGGAACTGGTAAAGCATGGCTTAAAGCCCATTTTCCTGGGGCTTTGCTGCTGGGCAGCGGTGGCCTGCATGTCCCTGCTGATACAGTATCTGATTGGTATTGTATAAGAGCAAATACTTATGCTGGTAAGTTTAATAATAAACTTAGTATACAGTTTTCAAGAAGCCGTCAGGTTTTTGCATGTGGGAAGTTTGAGATTATACTGAAATCCCTAGCTTATTTCTTAATTGCCGGCCTTTTTGAAATCGGTGGCGGCTATCTAATATGGTTGTGGCTCCGAGAAGGAAAAAGCATCTATTTTGCTCTTATGGGCGCTATCATACTTATCCTTTACGGCGTGATACCCACATTTCAACCTGAAGGAAATTTTGGCCGCATATACGCTGCATATGGAGGAATTTTCATTGTCATGTCTCTCCTATGGGTCTGGGGCATAGACCATATAACCCCAGACCGCTTTGACATCATTGGTGGTCTTATTGCCATGATTGGTGTCTTTGTCATCATGTACTGGCCTCGTTAATTTTATCAATAAAAGGCGCTGTGATGAAATGCGAAAGCATTTTATCCACAGCGCCTCATTTATTTGTTAAAATCCGCCCCCGTAGGAAGCTGTGTTTTTAAGTCTTCCGGCAGTTCCCGTGTCAGGCGGTACTCACTGACGCCCATAGGCTTACTCATATCTCGCAGGGAGTATTCCGCCACCACGTTGTTTTTGTTTTTGCAGAGAATCAGTCCGATGGAAGGATTGTCCCACTCGTGACGAAGCTGGCTGTCCACCGCTGACA
This sequence comes from Selenomonas ruminantium subsp. ruminantium ATCC 12561, assembly GCF_000424065.1. GTDB lineage: Bacteria > Bacillota > Negativicutes > Selenomonadales > Selenomonadaceae > Selenomonas_A > Selenomonas_A ruminantium. The sequence goes on along the minus strand of NZ_KE384127.1, from coordinate 74,546 downwards.
GGTAGAAATTCAATTGACCGGCATACTCCGGCTTGAAGTCACCAGTTTTCAGCTCAATGACAAAATAGCACCGCAGATTCAGGTTATAGAACAAAAGGTCAATAAAGAAATCATCGCCACCCACATTCAGATGGTACTGCTGCCCCACAAATGCAAACCCCTTACCCAGTTCCAGCATGGTCTTGGTCACATCCTTGACCAATGCATCCTCTATATCCCGCTCCAGCATATCCTCCCGCATTTCGATAAAATCGAAAATATACGGATCTTTCATGGTATCCCGAGCCAGTTCACTCTGGGGCTTTGACAAAAGCTTGGAGAAATTGCTTATCTTCGGCGCCGTCTCCTGCCTCTCATAAAGCCGGCCCTCAATCTGATGCGTCAAAACATTTTTGGACCAACCATTTTCAATGGCCTTACGGGCATACCACAAACGCGGCTCCATATCCTTGACCTTTTCCATCAGAACAATATTATGCGACCATGGTAATTCTGCAGACACTGTCTGCAGAATCTCTTTGTCCGTCATAGCAGCAAATTTCTTCATATACCAAAGGTTACGCACAGAAAAGCCCTTCATCCGTGGAAAATCGCTTCTTATTTCAGCGGCCAGCCTTTCTACAAAAGAGTTTCCATAGGCAGCATTTTCATTCAGCAGCGTACCAATCTGCCAATAAAGCAAGATAAGCTGACTGTTGACCTGCAGAATGGTCTGGTACTGGGCCTGACGGATTTGAGCCTTTATGGTATTTATAAGCTGTAATTGCTCAGTGCTTGATACAACACTATCTGTTTTCATATGCAATATTCAATCTCCTTATTATGATGGATACAGGCCCGCAAGAGCATATTATCAATAAATCAGCCACCCATACTCTCCCGATAGCGTTTCTTGAACTGCATCAGATTGATGATTTCTGCCTGATCCATAGCCGGCAGTTCCGCAAACTCCCGAGCGAACCGGGCCGTCTTTCCCTCTGCCGGTGCCCTTCCATGCACAAGCTCATCCATAGAGGTACCATACAGTTCTGCAAAAGCAGCTAACTCGCTGGCGCTGACTTCTCGCTTCCCCGCCTCAATGGCCACAATTGTCGTCCGTGCCATCCCCATCTGGTTGGCCACAAACTCCTGCGTCAAATGCAGCGCCTTTCTAGCCGCCTTTAATCTCTCGTGCATGATTTCACACCACCTTTATAATCAGTTTACTTGAGCATGTCAGCCTTGTCAATGTAAAATGTCGTAAAATCCGACATTAATTGCGAATCCAATACCGCCATCGTACACAGACGGGGCTGACATTGACCAGTCAGCCGCCCACTGTTACTTTTGTCTTCAAACTTGAGGTTCCAATCTGACACCTCAAGTTTATTTCCATCCATCAACTGCTTGCGGGACGTACTGCGCGCCTCCCGCGCGTTACAATCCGGCATCCGCAGGCCGTGCCCTTGTCGGTCAAAATCAACAGGGAGAAGGACGGCACTGCGGGCAGCAAGGCTGCTCGTCGGTCATGCGTATTTGGTTTGTGTCCGGCTGCTGATGGAAAAGGAGTAAAACCTTGTCACTGGTTCGCTTATCCCGCAAGAGCATAGTGGACCCGTCAAGCGGGGCAGGACAGCGGTCACAGATTCGAGGTGTCCGTCGCTTTTGGTGGACAGCTGCGCCGTCCACGTTAGCAAGCAACCCCCAGGGATTACCGGCCAATTTCTCTAGCGGTCAGATTGTTGGACTGCATCTATTCCATCATTTCTTTATACTCATCTTCGTCCTTCTATGATTTCAGTTCAGAAGTCTATGCACTGAGTTATACTTTTTTGTCATGTTAAATAGTCACTCTAAAAAAATAGTATATCCCATTATAGGCGGAAACGATTATTTTTTTAAGGAAAAGGATTTGTGCGGTCAATGGCGAAGATAAAAGTATGGTTATGAACTTCATTATTGATATTCCGATAAACTTCTGTAATAAAAACAAACATATTGGAAATGATTATATCAAAGTAGTTATTTATAGAACAATAAAGGTGATATTATGTATTTAATAAGTTGGACTGACGAATGCTACGATTTTAACTTTTGTTATGGATTTAAGTCCTTATATGATGCGCGTCATTGGACTGATAAAGGATATAAAGTAAATCAGAAAATAGAAAAGATGTATAAAGTTGTTATTAAAAATAATCATAGCATCATAAAACGAGGATTTAATAGTCTAGAAGAAGCTAGGTCGTTTGTAACTAGAAACACAAAAGAAAATGATGATTTTGTTATATCTCCGCCAAGTTTTACCCGAAATTACAATTATAAAGATGATATTGGATATATGTATATATTAATCAACCCTGCAATTCCTGACCTAATCAACTTAGGTTTTACACTAGATGAACCCAATAAGATCCTAGAAATAATGTCCGCCGGCACAGGTATGCCAGCAGAATTTATTATGGCGTATCAGCAAATAATTTATAATTTTTACGAGACAAAACAAAACATAAAAGATTTATTGCTTGATTATTTAATAAAAGGAACTAGAAATTTTTATAAAATAAAGATAAAAGATGCTCTAGAAATCACAAAAAATAATATTATTAATATGCGTGATGATAAAAAACCACCTATAAAAAGGAAACAAATTTTTGTAATATCAAAAAAATATAATGTTACAAAATATTATCCTTTTGAAAACGAAATAGAAGCTAAGGAATTTGCAACAGCGTTACATTCCATGTGTTGGAATGTATTCATGAAATATAATAGTAAAAAAATATATGCTTTAGCCGGTTCTAGGGGTGGCGGCATTGGATTTACAGATTATATTGAAGTTGATAATTATGATTGTATAGATAAATATATTATAACGTCTAGAAATGATAGGGATGAATTGAGATGTAAAGGGTACATATACATACTAGAAAATGAGTTCATGCCAGGGCTATTAAAGATTGGAAAAACAAAGCAACAGCCTGTCAAAAGAGCTCGTGATATTTCAAGAGGGATAAATATACCAGGCAAATTTACTGTCTCATATAAAAGAATAGTGAGTGAATATACAGAATGTGAGAGAACTATTCATAAATTACTATCGGATTATAGATACAATGAAGATAGAGAGTTTTTTTCTATCTCGTTAAACGATGCAGTGAGAATTATAGATTCTTATATAGATTCTTTACCCGATTGCAGGGATGATGAAAATTCCATAAATCTTTTTCAATAACTCAAACTCCGCATAGTCGAAACAATCCTACGGATACAGGTACGGAGTTATGGGTAGAAAGCAAAAAGATGGGCGCCTAACTGTCAAAATTGACCGGTCAGCCGCCCGCCTTCGTCATTTTTCAAACCGCCTAAGTTCCTGTATCAGCTCCCCCAGCTTATCGGTGAATTTATCCATTGACTTCTGAAAGCTGGTCAATAGGTAGAACGTCACGACAATGGGAAAGCCCACAGCCGAAACGGCGGTGAGTATGGTCTGCTCCATCTTTTCGCCCCCTTATGGCAGGAGCTGTTCATCCACAATCCGCAGGTACATGTGCTTGACCGCGGTTGCCCGCCCTCCGTTTTCCGACAGGATAAGCCCGCGTTTCAAGAGTTCAAACATGGCCATGCTGACCTCTCTTTGCGTCAAGTCGCTGCGCGGGTTCGGGATGGAAAGGGTCATGGTTCTGCCATTATCCAGCCAAAAAATAATCATCAGCGTTGTTTCTACCACAGGTCAGCCCCTCCTTATTCGGTCAAATCACAGCAATCTGCACGGTCAATACTATGCAGGGGAAGTGTCTGCAATGCGGCAATGGTCTTGCCGGCAAAGAGCAGGTCATCGTCCGTCGCCTCGGGATTGACCCGCAAATGAATAATTTTACAAACATCCCGGTTATTTTCACAGCCAATCACACAGGCAATTTTCAGGTTCGTCGTCGAATTCACGCGCATGCTCGTCCCTCCTTACCAAAAGAGGCCGCTAGTCTGCGGCCTCCTCTACGTCTATTCAGCGGCAATTACGCCAACTCCGTCTCCTCAATGGTGCGGACATAAGCCCGTTTGAAGGCGCTCACCGGATTTCCGGCAGAAAGGACGGCCTTCTTGGCCACGATTTCATCTGCCGCCGCAGATACATCCGCCTTGGTCACATCCGTGCGCGGGTCGGGGATGGAAATGGTGGTATTTTTGCCGTTTTCCACCGCGAACTCAATCAAAAGCGTTTCTTTCATGGTCTAGCCCTCCTTAATGTTCTTCTGCCAAGGAACTAGCGTCAATGCGCCCAATACCGTCAACGGGATATTTCTGCAAATTGCTGAGCTTCTGCCCAATGGAAAGCACGTCCCCGTCCTCCAGCTCTGGATTGACGGAAAGATTGACGTAATCATGGGTGTCCTTACCTGTGCTAGACGTGCCCTTTACACGGGTGATTTTCAGCGTAGTGGTCTGTTTCGAACGAATGGTAGGCATAATTTTCCCTCCTTCATAAAAACGCATAAAAGCCGCAAGGTCATCACCCCTGCGGCTTCTATGCGGAATGACAACCCAAATATATCTAAGCGCAGTCTCGCGCCAGATAGCGTAAAATTTGTCATTTCCGATATGTATTCAGTTAGGATTTACACGGGAAAGTTCTTTCAATTCCTATATTATGGAGTTGACCGGTCAAATGCAAGGATTTTTTTCCGCCCCCCACTTGAAACTGACGTAAAAAATTGTCCAATATAAATTTCATACTAAATAGCACAAAGAAGCTACTGACCAGTCATTTGACCAATCAGTCTCCCACTTTACCTCTCATGGTAAAGGTAAACCGTGTATTACCGGAGGCTAGTTCATCAGCAAGAATATTTATTTCTCAATGATTCTTGTACATATTAAGTATGAAAAATTTTATGTGAATAGTAAGCCATAAATTAGCATTACACCGATAAATGCAATACCAGACCAAATCGAATAATCATCTGTTGTAATATCACTATCTTTGATTGATTCTTGTGCAGAATTATCTAAACTCTGTTTAGAATTATTTAAGGAAGTACAATCATTCATTATCGAAATATTTTCCTTTTCTATTTCTGCAGTATTCTTTTGGGGAGACTCGCTATCATGTAGCGTTGTGATATCACTAATTGTTCCCTCTAGTTTTATTGCTTTTGCACCACAGTATATACAGAAATCAACATCATTTGAAAGCTTTTTACCACATTTGTGACAAAACAAAATAGCCACCTTCTTTTATAGTCCCATAGAGCGCTTAACCGATTCTCTAATAGCTTGCTGGGATATTGTCTTTATGACCATAGATAGGCCGAAGAAGATAAACATCAAAATGGTAAAAGTAAACATTTTGCCATAATTTTTTTGTTTATAACTAGCCCGTATTGCTCTACAATAGTATGACATCCCTATTACAAATATAATCCAGAAAAGTAACATTAAGTATCACCTTCTTCCTTCATTTGTTCAATTAAGCATTGCAATTAATCATTGTTCTAACCAAATAGTATATAATACTCCCGCTGCCCAAAAATAATTAGAGACCCTAGAAGGATTGTCATTATATGGACATATTTCAGTTATAAAATAAGCATCATTTTTATTTAGTATTAAGTATGTATAAACAGTTTGTCGTTCAGACTTATCTGTCTGTTGTGTCGATAGCGTTACATAATATTCTATTTTATTGTATTTAAAAGCTTCCGAGTTCTTTAGATGGACTCTGGCATGTCTCCTTTCAGCTAAATCTTTAATATAATTAGACATTGCGTCTTGAACTCTTCCTTCATCTTTTTTAGGGATATCGCTTAATTTCTTATATTCTTTTAGAATGTCATTTAGGGGAAGAACTTCTATTACAAGCCTATGTTCACCATCCGATGAATAACCTAAAAACTCTGCGATGCTATCGTTTTGTTGTATAGCCTTTAAATCTGTAGAAAGTTTAAAGGCTATATCTTTAAAATAAATTGCTCTTGTATCGAGAATATCTATATTTTCCTTATTAAAATAAATTGTAGTAAGTCCATAGTCGTCAGAAAAAATTGTCTTTTTTTCTTCAATCTCTTTCTCATTTTGCTTTTGCCACTCCATATATTGTTGATGTTCTACTTCTTCTTTATGTTTTTGATACTTTTGATTCGCAAGACCCCCTATAACAAGTATTAATATTACACCTAAAATACATGCTGTAATTTTTTTAGGAGTTATCCCGTTTTTATTATAAGATTCTAAACATGAATTCTTAGTAGAATCTGGTTGAACTTTGGGAGAGCCACACTTTTGACAGAATAACGCTTCCACTCTGTTTTTTGTATTGCAGTTTTTACATTGCCAACCATCATCGACTAATTTTTCTCCACATTTTGGGCAAAAGATACTTTCATCATTATCTAAATGGATATTGCATTTTTTACAAAACCTTGACATGTTCTCAACTCCATTCTTTAGTTTAATGCTATATATTAAAAAAACAGTACCGTCTGTGAAATACGAGCAATTCCAAGGTCATAGAGATACTTTCTAAACAAAATTAGTTGTCTTCATTATACGAAACGGAGGAGGTCTCTGCTATTTAATTTCAGATAACCTGATTTAATAATTATTGGACAGTTTTACAACTGCTAAGTTTGAAATATTTTATTACCTTATTCGCCCTATATTATCATATTCCCTTCCTATGTCCAAATTTCTCTAAAGGATATCGCCCCCGTGTCGGTGCTGACGTGGATAGCGCAGCTGTCCACCAAAAGCAATGGACACGCGTTGCCAGTGACGGGTTACACCGGCGGCGGTCTGTCTGGCGGAATGACTAAGCGCTGGAAGGAGGAAAGCTCACACCCCGGCGGAAATAGTGCGAAGACTTGAGCACCCGTCGGGCGCGTGAGATTGACGACTGGAACGCCGCAGGAATAGAGCCGGACTGTCCGCCGCCCCCACCTTTCCTGCCACGCATAGCCTTTTATTAGGGCGGGGCGGTGTTCTTCTGCGACGTGGACAGGGACAGTTGGTGCCGGTCGCAAGGTCGGCACCAGCGTCCATGTCCACCAAAGCAGCGGGACACCGCTATGGGTGGGATTACGCATGAACGACTAGCAGGCTTCTCCCCCCCCTTCTGACCAGTAATAGGCACTGAGGGCAGGGGGTATGGCGGCGCGAGTTATCCTGCTCCGCTCTCGCTGGCCGCCATAGTCGCCCCGACCGCAGGGAGGGCTGCCGAGCCCCCTGTCCCCCTAATCCGCAGCACCTTATTCCCCTTCCTGACCGAGGAGCCACAGCACCGCAGGGCAGGAAAACGGGGGAAAGAGGGTAGGCCCCGCTGGTCGGGGCCGTAGGGGGAAAGGGGGCGGAGAATGGACGCGGATGTGTCCATGTGCAGAGACGGCCCCCTGCCCTTAGTGCCGCCCGCCTTGCTGCAGATTTTGACCGACAAAGCTGCGGCCTGCGGATGCCGAGCAGTAACGCGCGGGAGGTGCGTCCGCACGTCCCGCCACAATCGCCCCCTTGCGCATTAACTTTTGAAAAATATTTACCCATATCAAAATTGACTGGTCAATTTATGTCCGTATCTTTGATAGCTACGTGCGGATAGTACTACAATTTGGACGAGATACGTTAGTGTCTCTGGCGACGTGGACAGGAAAGGCGGGAATGCGAAGGCAGCCCCGCCTTTCCTGTCCACCAAAGCAAAGACACCGCAGGGCGGGAAACGCCTTAACAGCAGGCTGACACCATCCCCATTTTAGGCTCTCCAACCATTTTTTGACCAATAGAATCGTTCAAAAATATGCCGAATCGTTCGAACGAATCACGCACGTTTTTCCACATATCGCCCGTCAAGCCTTTCATCATAAGCATTCTTAACCCCTTTAGCATAATAAAGAATCGTTCGAAATTTTATCAAATCGTTCGAATCAACTCCTGACAAAAAACACCCCGGCAAAAGTCAATTCTGCCGGGGTGCTATATCTTCCACATCTTTCCTAAAAAATGTACTTATTTCATGGACACAAACCATGACAATTCTTGACACTCCCCATGTGTAAACGCAGGGGATTCTTAATTCAACGACCGTAGCGAGTTGGCCTAAGTCAACTCGTCTTACACAATCTCCAAAAGCGTAGATTCCCGTGTGTCCCACGGTATTTGTGTATGCGAATGCTTGTTATCTTTACAGCGGTGAGGTCTTTAAATCACCGCAGGTTGATACACGCAACCTCAACCTGCTAAGAACTGGTTGCCCATGGCCTTGTTTTTCGATTCGTCCAGTTTCTATCGTAGCAGGGCTTCTCCTTTCTTTCGTATTCTTTAGGTTAAATCTATTATACTACGAAAGTTAGCAGTTGTCTGCCTTATATCCCCATAGCTAAAGCTAGGGGTTTTACGGCGGTTTGGATAAAAATTTAGCCTGGAAACTCTTTTCGTTTATGAAAAAATATCAAAAAACTATTGATTTTCATTCTCAATAATGCTATATTATATTCAGGCTTTCGTTAAAGCTCTCCTAAAATATAATACACAGCCAAGAACCGGACGTACTGCTCATACGTCCGGTTCTTTGTCAATTTTTCATTAGTTCAGCATCACTGGTAATAGCATCCGTAAGCCGCTGCTGGAAATCCTGCATGGTCATCAGGCCGTCCGGATTGGCATGGATATTTTGCAAATGCAAGGGCACTGCCTGTGGCGGATTATCTGCATCGATAGGCGTTTTTCCCTGCAGCTGACTGGTCGAAGGATAGACCAGCTTTAAGGCCACAAAACGTTCCCCCTCCTTATTCTGCCATTCTTCTGCCACCAGCTTGCAGCCGATAGGGGCTTCCTGCTCGATGGTTTCCGGCAGGGCAGCCTGCTTGACCTCCAAAGCGCCCATCACCGAGGCAATATTGGTATCATGGCCGCACAGGAAGGTGAACTTTCTCCGCTGAAGGTTCATTTCCTCCTGGAAAATGGAGAGCACAGGCCGTGCCAGAGCCCTGGAAAGGGTGGGCAGATGCCGGTAGACATGAATCCCCAAATCCTTGACCGCCGCAATATCCCGCCATTCGTTAAACGACAGCTCATGCCCGAAACTTGCCCGGCTGTCGCCCAGCTCATAATACTGCAAAGTCAGGGCATCGCAGGCGGTCATCAGCGGACGGATAGAACCGCCAAAATGGACACCATTCTGGACAGTCACCTTAAACTCGCCCGTGTTGATTTCCGGATTGTCCAAAAGTGCCGCCGCTGTCTTCACGCCAGCGCTCACACTTTGCGTCAAGGCAGAATCTCCGCCCAATGCTGCAAGTTCTGCTGTCAGATTTTCATCAAAGGGCGCCTTATGCCCCCCCTGCCCCGGCAGGAATACCGGGTCAGCGTCATTTACATGGCCCTTGTACTTGACCGGCACCTCCTGGGGGAACATACCTGCGGCAAAGCCTTTAGCCGTAGCAATGGTACGCTGGAACGCATTTGCATAAAAGAGAATATCCCTTGCTTCAGGCTGATAACCGGCAGAGAACAGTCCTTCCTTTTGGAAATAAAGACGGCAGTACGCCCCCATCTTTTTTTCCAGCTGCGCACCATGGGCGGTAAGCTCCCCCCCATTTACACCAAAATCATGCCACTCGTGCGTGGTAATCTTTCCCAGTTTCTCCGGACTGGCCAGTGGTGCCCGAATATTATGCCGTGACAGGACAACAGCCTGCACCAAATGATACTTACTGTGAAATGCGTCCTGCGGTACAGCTTCCACCAGCTGACCAGTAGCTGCATAGCATAGTGCTGCCAGTAATAAAAATAGTTTTCGCCAGAACATCTTTACCCTCCTAAGCAGTCTTAGCGGCTGCTTTTTCTGTTAAAACGGACTTAATCGCACCTGTTGGACACTTTGCGAGGCAGGTTGCTTCCGTACATTCCCGGCACTTGCTGCTGTCCACTACCGCGACAAAATTATCAATCTTAATGGCGCCATGCGGGCAATTGCGCATACACAGGCCACAGCCAATGCAGGCATTCTTGCAGAGTTTCTTGGCTGCCGGGCCTTTATCATGGGAGCTGCACAAGACCTCCACAGGGTCATGAAAACCTTTCAAGGTCAAAATCGCCTGCGGGCAGGTTGCTACGCACTTGCCGCAGCCGGTACAGATATCCTTATCCACCACAGGCAGGCCGTCTGCCCCCATGCTCATAGCGCCAAAAGGACAGGCCTTGACGCAGTTGCCAAAACCAATACAGCCAAACTTGCAGCCCTTTGGGCCGCCCTGAATGAGTTTGGCCGCCGCACAGTCCGGCACACCCTCGTAATGGGCCGCCATGGCGGCAGCGGTTTTCGTGCCGCGACATTTTAGCGCAGCATACTTAGGTTCTGTCACTTCGGCTTTTTTGCCTGTAAGTTCAGCAACTTTAGCCGCCACAGCCGCCTTGCCCGGCACGCAAAGATTCGGGGCAACGCTGGGGTCTTCGACCACGGCTTCAGCATATTTGGCACACCCCGCAAAACCACAGGCGCCGCACTGCCCTTTGGGGAGGATTTCCTCCACCTCGTTAATCAGCGGATTCACCGCCATATAAAATTTCTTATCCGCTAGTGCCAGTACGATGCCGAAAAACAGACCGACACCGACCAGCACGACGATAATCATCATTGCTTTTTCCATTTATCTCCACCTCATCCGTTACCTCTTGAAGGAAATGAATATATTCCAGGACCAGCCTTTAATAAATTGCAGTTTGTCGTGGAGTTCAGTTCGTGGTAAAGGTATCTTGTTCATACGTGGGCAGGGGCGAACGGGGGAGTACTTTTTCTGATTCCGCTAAACGACCCTCCCTGACAGAAATCGCTGTTTAGCTATATGCGCCGGGCAGGCCAGCGGCGCGTCTTTCAACGTGCTTTCTAGTTGCTGCCTGCGTCGGGCCGGCCTTCACTGCGTTCAGGCAGTCGCTCCTACAGAAAAAGCACTCCCCC
>NZ_KE384127.1:0-63565 GCF_000424065.1 Selenomonas ruminantium subsp. ruminantium ATCC 12561 | reverse complement strand
AGGGCGGAGGTGGTGATGCTTTTCGCCGTGGAACGACTGTCCGAACGCAGTGAGGACTGGCCCACAAACAAAAAGTTCCTAGAAGTTGAGCTGAACATACGCGCCGCCGGCCTGCCCGGCGCAGGTGCCTAAAAAGCCCATACATTTCCTTGTGGGTCATTCAGTGCAACGGCGAAAAGTATTACCACCTCTGCCCAAACTGAGCTTTAACAAAAAATTTCAGAACGTACTGGCTAACTGCAATTTATGTGTTTACAGCATTCCCGCAAATCCCAGGAACGCCAATGACAGCATACCGGCCAAGATAAAGGCTATACCAATGCCCTGCAATGGCTTAGGCACGTTGGCGTAAACTAATTTTTCCCGCAAAGAGGCCATAAGGATAATGGCCACTGCAAAGCCCAGTCCGGAGCCGATGGCAAAGACGATACTCTTCAACAGGCTGTAATTGCTCTCGACATTGAGCAAGGGCACCGCCAGCACAATACAGTTGGTGGCAATCAGCAAAAGGTAAATGCCCCACATATTGTAGAGCGCCGGGGCCTGTTTCTTGATGACCAGTTCCAGGAGCTGCACAAAGCTCGCGGTCAGCACGACAAACACAATGGTCGTGAGAAAGGTCAGCCCCAAAGGTTCCAGCACGAAGAAGTAGACAATCCAGGCGAGAATGGAACTCATGGTCATAACGGAGGTTACTGCCATGCCCATGCCCACCGAGGCACTTAAATTTTTGGAGATACCGAAGAAGATACAGAGGCCCAAAAATTTCGTCAGCACGAAGTTATTGACCACGACCGCGCCGATAAATAGTGTTAAATACTCACCCATGATTTAGGCCTCCTTTCCTGCTTTCAGCTCCGCCAGACGGGCTTTTTCTTCCTGCTTGGCGTTCCAGGTCTTGCAAGCCGCAACTAAATAGCCAATCAGGATAAAGGCGCCCGGCGGCAGAATCATCATCAGCATGGGGTCATAACCTGCCCCAAAGACCGGCACGCCCAGAATTGTGCCCGCACCAAAGAGTTCACGGATAACGGCAATCGTGAGCATCGCGAGCGTAAAGCCGCAGCCCATGCCAAAGCCGTCCAAAAAAGACTTCCAGACGCCGTTTTTCGAGGCGAATACCTCCGCCCGCGCCAAAATAATGGCAAACACCACCACGAGCGCCAGATAAATGCCCATCGCCTTGTAGAGTATCGGAAAATACGCCTGCAAAACCAGCTGGGCCACCGTGACAATCGTGGCAATCGAGGTGATATACACCGGCACACGCACCTTGGGATTGACCCATTTGCGCACGATGGATACCACGACATTGTTGGTGGTGATGACAAAAGTCACCGTCAGGCCCATGGTCAGGCCATTGATAACCGTTGTGGTTACAGCCAGTGCCGGGCACAGGGACAGCGCCAGAATGAAAATCGGATTTTCGGCAATAAGCCCCTTGCTGAAGATTTGCCAATGTTCCTTCATTACTTCGCACCTCCCTCAGCCTTGTAGGCGGCAACCGCTTCCACAGCTTCCCGCACGCCCTTGGTCACAGCGCGGGAAGAAATCGTCGCGCCGGTCATGGCCTGAATGTTTTCCTTATTGGCGGGGTCTTTGGTTACTTCTAACTTATCCGCACCTTTTCCCGCAAACATCTGCCGGAATTCGGGCTTTTGCGCGTTATCGCCGAGCCCCGGCGTTTCGTTATGCTCTAAAATCGAAAAATCAATAACCTTGCTGTCCGCCGTCACGGCCACGAGCATTTTGATTTTGCCGCCATACCCCTTGCTTTCCGCAGGCACAATATAAGCCACAGCCTTGCCGCCTTTTTCCGCCGCAAACCAGCCTTCATGGCCGGCCACTTCCGTGAAATGTTCCGCTTCGGGCACAAGCGCCTTCATGGACTCCTGCTTCATTTCCTCGGCTTTTTGCGCCGCCACCGGTGCGGTCACAAAATACACGGAACCAATGACAATGCCGGAGATAAAGCAGGCCGCCGCCAAGTTAAAGGCAATCTTGAACGTAGAATGTTCGTTGCTGCTCATGATTTTGCACCTCCTGCCCCAAAGATACGCGGTTTGCAAAACCGATCAATCAGTGGCGTCACGGCGTTCATCAAAAGCAGGGAATAGCAGACCCCTTCGGGATAGCCGCCCACCAAACGAATCAACACGGTCAGCGCGCCTGCGCCTACTGCAAAAATCAGCTGCCCCTTAATGGTCATGGGAATCGTCACCATATCCGTCGCCATAAAGAAAGCACCGAGCATGAGCCCCCCCGCCATCACATGGAACACCGGGTCGCCGGTAAAGAGCCCTGCGGGGCCAAAAATCCAGGTCAGCAGCGCCACTGTGGCAATCATCGTCACCGGCACCTGCCAGTTGACATAGCCCTTCCATATGAGATACAGCCCGCCGAGCAGCAGTAAAAGCGTGCTGGTTTCGCCCAGCGAACCATTGCGCGTGCCGATAAAGAGATTCCAATAGAGGTCTGACTGACTGCCAAAAGTCGCAATCAGGGCATCATAGCCCTGCATCTTCAAAATATTTAAGGGCGTTGCCGAGGTCATGGCATCCACGCCGCCGCTGGCATCCGCCATCTTCGTCCAGGTCGTCATCGCTACCGGCCAGGACACCATAAGTGCCGCGCGTCCGATATGCGCAGGGTTAAAGATATTAAAGCCCAAACCGCCCATGGACTGCTTGGCCACCACAATGGCGAGCAGAGAACCGATAGCCACCATATAGGGCGGCAGTAAGGGCGACATCGACATAGCCAGCAGCAGCCCCGTAATACACGCACTGCCATCAAAGGCGGTAATGGGCTGGTGCATGCCCTTCTGCCAAAGATATTCACCGAGCACCGCAAAGACCACACCGACCAGCATATTTACAAGTGCGGGAAGCCCAAACCACCAGATGGCAAAGAGGGCCGCCGGCAACAGTGCCGCATTGACCTGCCACATGATATGGCTGATGGTTTCATCATCACGAATATGCGGAGATACGGAAACCGTAAACAGCGAACCTGCTGTTTCCTGTTTTACTGCTTCTTCACTCATTTTTCCGCCTCCTTCTTCGCCTCAGCTGCTTCCTGGGCTTTTTTCTTAGCCTCAGCCGCGGCTTTGGCCTTCATCTGCTCCGCACGGATAAAGCCCTTGGCATTCTTGATATACTGCACGATATTGCGCTTGGCCGGACAGACAAACGTACAGCAGCCGCATTCCACGCAATTCATCAGGCCGTATTCATCACGGCAGGCCTCGTATGCCTGACGCTCCGACAGGATAGAGAGCATGGAGGGCACAAGTCCCATCGGACAGGCCTTGACGCATTTGCCACAGCGAATACAGTTCATCTCGGGGCCGTGGTCAACTTTTTCTGCCGTCAGCGCCAAAATTCCCGATGAGCCTTTCATCACAGGCACTTCTGCGGTCGCCTGGGCCATGCCCATCATCGGGCCGCCCGCAATGAGTTTTTTGGGCTGTTTCTTGAAGCCGCCGCAAAAATCAATGGCCGCCTGATAGGGCGTGCCAATGCGGATACGCAGATTCTTCGGCTCCTTGATGGCATCGCCGGTCACCGTGGTAATGCGCTCCGTCAGCGGCAGGCCATGTTCCACGGCATCGGCAATGGCCGCCACCGTCCCCACATTCTGCACCACAGCTCCCACATCCATAGGCAGGCCGCCCATCGGCACTTCGCGGCCGCTGATGACTTTAATCAGCATTTTCTCCGCGCCCTGCGGATACTTGGTCTTTAAAGCTGCCACTTCGATATTCGTGCCCTGTGCCGCCTGCTCCATCGCCTTGATGGCCTCGGGCTTATTGTCCTCAATGCCGATAACTGTCCGCTTGACGCCCAGAAGTTTTTGCAGAATCTGTGTGCCGGTGATGATTTTTGCGCCATACTCCAACATCAAGCGGTAGTCAGCAGTCAGATACGGCTCACATTCCGCACCGTTCAGAATCAGAATATCCACAGGCTTGCTTGGCTTCAATTTGATATGTGCCGGGAAGGTTGCCCCGCCCATGCCTACGATACCGGCAGATTGAATCGCTGCGAGAATTTCCTCACTGCCCATCGTCTGCCAGTTGCGCGTAAGCGGCAGGCCGTCAGCCCATTCGTCCTTGCCGTCATTTTGAATCACCACCGCCATACAGCTGCCCATGCCCGAATGCGGGCGCGGCTCGATTTTTACCACCTTGCCCGACACCGGTGCATGAATATCGGCATGCATAAACGCCGGACTCGTACCGATAAGCTGCCCACGCTTCACCTCATCGCCCACCTTCACGGTCGGCGTGCAGGGCGCACCGATATGCTGGCCCATCGGAACCACAAGTTCCTGCGGCACCGGCATATCTTCAATCGGCTTATCTTTAGCCAGTTCCTTGCCATCTTTAGGGTGAATGCCCCCGAGAAAGCTTTCGAACATACAATCACCTCTTGTATAGTCTCCCAAAATATATCATGACTGCCTATTATCCAAAATCTCGATAATCACAGGTTTTGCCGCCTTATCCTGCGCCGCCCGCCGGTCAAATTTCCGAACCAGCCCCAGCGCAAGCAGGAAGAAAAGCAACGCGCCAATCACAGCAGGCAAACTGCCATTTGCCGCCAGAAGTGGTGCCGTAAAATGCCCAATCACCGCTCCCACGCCGCCAAAAAGCAACGGCAGGATAAAGACCACAAAGGCCCCTGTGAGCACCTGCTCCTCGCGGAATGCAAAGCGCACCCGCTGACCAGCAGCCGCCCCCACGGGATTTACAGCATCCACGACCACCTGCCGGGCACCGCCGCAGGCACCGCACGAACCGCACTCCGCATGGCGGCCAATGCGCACCTTGGCCATACCGTCAGCGGTTTCCAGAACAATCCCCTGTTCCTGTTTCATCTGCATCACCTCCACAGGGTACACAATTTATACTATTCGATTTCATCCAGCATAATTCCTGTTTTTTATTTTTTTTATTTTTTTATTATTAAAGACAATTTTTCTTCAGAACGGAACCCCTGGTCTAACCAGGGGTTTTCTAATAACAAAAAAAATGCCCTCATTCGAGGGCATTGCCAGCAACGATTAATAGCGTTCCATATCACATTCCTTATTCTTTACGTCCCGCATAAATTCTTCATAGGACAATTTCTTCAGTTTTCGCAATGCAGTATTGCGGTCAGCCTCTGCTTCCGCCCCGGTCAGGCCTTCGGCATTTGCCTGCATCTGCGCCTGCATCTTCATGGCACTATCCAGCCCCTGGTCAGCCAGTTTGCCCGTTTCATCTTCCGCTTTTTCGGCGCGGTCCTTGCCTTCCTCGACTGCCGCCCGCACCACATCAGCCGCCGTTGGCTGGTGTTTGCCGTTTTCTTCCATCTGTACCGCAATCTGTTCTGCCGTACGGGTAAGCATGGCATTTTCACTATTGCGCTTTTCCAGTTCCCCGCCCATGATTTTCGCCTCATTTTCGGCAATGGCGATATAGGCGCGTTCCTTCAAGGCCTGTTGGGTAAGCTTGTCCTTATTCCAGCCTTCATGCTTTATATCAATGCCCGTATTATAAATTTTCCACTCCAGCTCACTGATTTGCCGCTGCAGGCCGCTGAGGTCGCTCTCCAGATACTTGCCACCGTTCTTTTCGATGGCGTGTTTCTGGTCGTAAAGGTCATAGAGCTTATCGTCCGTGGTCATGCCCTTTTTTCTAAGCTCATCGGCCTCAGCCTGCAGCTTTTCCCGTTCTTTGTCCGTAAGGCTGCTGTCTTTCTCCAGCCGTTCTTCAATCTCCGCGGCCTGCTTCTTATACTCAGCCTTATCCTTTTCCTCCTGCCAAAGTTTGGACAGCTGCTTTTCCGCGTCCGTCATAAAATCCGTCTGCGACAAACGATTCAGCGGGTCATTGGCCTCCTCGCTCAATTTCTTCCCCGCCTTGCTGATGTAGACCTCCGCCGCCTTGCCGATTACCGTGTCTTCCTTTTCCTTGCGCAGGGACGTATCCTGCTGCATCTTCTGCCAGACATTTTTTGGCTGCAATAAATTTTGCTTATCCTCTGCCACACGGGCTATCATTGCCATTGAATCTCCCTCCTTATCAAAAACTCTCTACTCATGTTATCGACAAAAAGGGCATATAGTTAATGGCTTTTCCAATTCTGCAAAAAAATTTTACAACAAAAAGGCCCCACAAATGTGAGGCCTGAAATCTTTATGGAGCTGATTATAGGATTCGAACCTACGACCTGCTCATTACGAATGAGCTGCTCTACCAACTGAGCTAAATCAGCAATATTTGTGGCTCTCGTGACTGACAGATTATATTATAGCCGAGAGCGGGCATCTTTGTCAATATTTTTTTTTAAAATCTTTTCAGACCAAACCAGCCGTCCTTTTCATTCCAAAACACCTGTGCACGCCAGTCCATATTCCCCCGGGCGCTGTAACTGGTGATGACCAGCTGCTGATTTTCAATGGTGGCCTTGAGGTCATGCCAACGGTCGGTACGGAAGCCCAGGTTAGCAAAGCTGTTCCAGGATACATAAGTTGTCCAGGCACCGCCGATATGGTTGCCCACCAGCCAGTAGCCGCAGCTCTTGCCCCCACGGGTAGCCGAAATCTCAAACAAACGCATGGTTGGGTCAGTCGTTTCAATGGCTCTTACGCTGTAATCCACACCGCTGTAAATGCCATCAAAGCTGTTAAAAGACAGGAAATCTTTCGTGCCGTCTGCACTCATCAAACGCAGTACCTTGCCATCTGATACAAACTTTATCTTATCGCCCATCTCATCATTTGCCGTAACAGTTTTCGTTCCGATGGTCATCGCCTGACTGACGCCAGTAACATTCATCGCGAATACCGGTGAACTTCCACCAATAATTGCAGATGCAAACAATGCACACGCGAACAATTTTACCAATCGATTCATAAGTGAAACACTCCTTCTAAAATTGACTACTTAATTATAATTCCACAGATGGGGAAATATTCCTCCCTGCATACATGAATTTATAATACATAAAAAGGTCATGCGTCACCGTTCATGGAGCATATATTCATCATCTTCATCAATGATCTGCAGCATAACATCAGCGAACTGTGGGTCAAACTGTGTCCCCCGCCCCTTGACGATTTCACCACGCACCACGTCCTGTGGCAATACATCGCGGTAACTGCGCCGGGAAGTCATCGCATCATAAGCATCGGCCACGGCAATAACCCGTGCATAAACCGGAATCTGACTGCCTGCAAAACCATCTGGATAGCCCTTGCCATCGTAACGTTCATGATGTGAACGCGCACCAATGGCCAGTTCCGGAAATTCCGCGACCAAATCCAGGATTTCCGAGCCAATGACCGTATGCTGCTTTATCTTGTCATATTCCTCATCGGTAAGATGGGTGGTCTTATTGATGATCGCCTCCGGGACACCTATTTTGCCGATATCATGCAAAAGCCCCATAAAATAAATCCTGCGCTGCTCCTCCTCAAGCCAGCCCAATTTATAGGCAATATGACGGGCATAACGGGCCACCCGCTGGGAATGACCACGGGTATAGGCATCCTTGGCATCGATAGTCTTCGCCAGGGCCATAACCGTTTCCTCAAAAAGCCGTTCACTAGACGCCAGCCGGTCCTCCGCCAGCTGGGTCTGCCGATGTACTTCCTCCTTGAGGTTGCTGTGCAGATACTCCAGTTCCAGTACCTGCTCCACCTTTTTCACCACAATAATAGGAATAAAGGGCTTGCGAATGATATCAAAGCCCCCGGCCATCGCCACGGCTGCTTCGGCCTTTTGACTTTGGTCCTGTACAATCATGATAACCGGCAAATCCTTAAACCGCGGTTCCTGATGAATTTTGCGCAAAACTTCAAAGCCGCCCATATCCGGCAGCTTCGAAGCCAGCAGCACCAAAGTGACATTATGTTGTTTTATATAAGACAGAGCCTCCCTGCCTGAGGCAACTTCCTTCAGTTTCACTCTGGGGTCCAGTATTTGATGAAGTCTTTGACGGTCTCCCTCATTGCCGTCCACGAGCAGAACCACAGTCTGTCTCATCTGGGATATTTGCATAAAATTATTCTTCCTTGCCTAAAAACAATTCTCTGCCATATTTTGCCTTATTTTCGCTAAAAAATCAAGCATTTATCTATAAATTTATCCCTCGCGTAAAATACCGATAAGCACATCGGAAACTACTTTCCCCCAATCTACTTCCGTGCTGCCGCCATGGTTCCCCCCATTATTGGCCGGCTGTCTTTCCGGATACTGTTCCGGATAGGCATGACGTTTGGCCCGGAGCATGGCCGACTCAACTTCCTTATCACTATGGCCACAGTCTTCCCAGGCCTGTTCCAATTCCCAATAAGCCTTTTCCCACTGACGCCTGTCGGAATAAATCAACCCCTGATAGTAGTTAACCCGCCAGATGGGATAAATGGAATTGTTGTGCGGCGTTCTCTCCGCAGAGGCAAAATCCGTCAACGCCTCTGTATCCATATTGCGTTCATAATAAGCACGACCACGCAAATAGTATGCGTAGGCCAAAGGGCTGTCCGTAACCTTGGTATCGCCAATGACCTTATTCAGTTCAAAGATGGCTCTGCGCTGTTCTCCCTGTTGAATCATCACCGCACAACGGTCAAAAATATCCTGCAGGGAATATTGCGATTCCAATTCCGAACCGATTTTTTCCTTTTCCTGTCCCTGTGCCTGCTTGTATCTTTCCAGCAGTTCTTCGTTCTGCTTCTTTAGTGCGTCCCGTTCCTTCTGCAATTTTTCCAGTTTGCTGCGATTTTCCATCATGGACTTCAAGTCAATATTATCGGTATCCACTTCGCAGGTCAATGTTACGGTGTATTTCCAGACTCCCGCCGACAGCTCTGGCACAGCCTGTTCCCGCAATACTTTCAGTACAGCCCCGGAAATGACCTTGACATCATCAGCCGTCAATTCCATATTCTGCGTTTTGGAATAGCTTTCCACATAGACACCGGCTTTTTCCGTAGCAGAACGCATGGCTTCCTGCCGGGCCGCATCCTTGGCAATCTTCGGCGAATCATTTTCCCCCATGATATATACGCCGCTGGCCGTTATCTGCTGTGGTGCAGCCAGTCCATTAACCGGCAGCAGACAAACCAATCCCAGTATAATTCCTAGAATAACCTGTTTCAAGTCAACCCCCGCCTTTCCCCTTGATTTCTATTGATTATATCGTATATTATACTACGGAATTTAAGCAAATATGTTGATTTAGTCATTAAATTTTGGTTAAAAATAAAAGGCGCCGCAGCGCCCTTTGCTAAATTCAGTAACTGTATTCAGGAATCGGCTTTTTGGTCAGCGTGTTCGTTATCCAGGCAAAATGCATCTGCAGATAACGCCCGACCTGTTCACCGATGTATTTCTTCCCATAATAATCCGGATGCAGACCATCTGTCGTATAGGTGCTGCGCAGATTGCCCAGGCTGTCGGTAAGTGCCGTAGATACATCGACATGATACTGCTGCTTCATCACCCAGGCATTGATATACTGCTGATGCATCTGCCAGTCATAGGGCGGCTGCTCGATCTGGGCACGGCTGACCATCATGGTCGGATTGATCGGCGTAGCCGTCAGGAACACGACAATTATCCCATAGGCCTCGCATTTTTCCTTGATGGCCTGCAAATTGGCCACCGTATGGGCCCCAAAAGTTCCACCGCGATAATCATTTACCCCGCCCATAACCACCAGCACACGCGGTGAAGCCGGTAACACATCGCGTTCAAAGCGTTCGAGCATCGCTTCTGTGGTATTGCCGCTAAAACCTAAATTCTTCACAGGCACCTGACTGTAGGACTCCCAATCATAAAGCAAATAGCCC
Source organism: Selenomonas ruminantium subsp. ruminantium ATCC 12561 (assembly GCF_000424065.1). GTDB lineage: Bacteria > Bacillota > Negativicutes > Selenomonadales > Selenomonadaceae > Selenomonas_A > Selenomonas_A ruminantium. Next base: position 53,722 of record NZ_KE384127.1, on the reverse strand, counting down.
GGCGATACGGACATAGCCCCGCCACCGTGGGTGATGCTGTCTCCCAGCGCCGCAATAGGTGCTTTTTCACTTTCCACGGTAAAGTAGCTTTTCTCCGACCAGCCGCTCAAAGCACTGCCATCATCATTCAGCGAACGCACCTGCCAATAATATTTTCCCGGCACACTGTAACCGCCATCTTCATAAACATCATATTCTCCGCCCTGCAGCGTGCGAATGAGTTTATCCCCCTGGTCGGTTACCTGATAAACCTTTACTTCATGCTGTTTGGCCCTGCCGTAAGGTATCCAGGAAAAAACCGGATAAAGCGGCATATAATCCATGCGTTCAAACTGCGTAGTCGGACGAGGAGCAGTCACATTCAACGTCCCTCCCTCGGTTATGGGTTTGGGCTTGGAAAAATGCAGATTACCCACTGGATTGCCATTGTAGTCCAAGGGACAAACCTTCCAGTAAAAACCGGCTGCTTCTTCACCAAAAGAACTTAAATCCAGCGTCACGCCATTGGTATATATCTGACTGTAGGTCAGGGCGATATTATCAGCTGTATCTTCAGCAGATTTCAAAATAACCACCTGATAACGCACAGCACTGGGAATTTCCTTCCAGACCAATTGCACATTTTTTATCGGCATAGCCACCTGTCCTTTATTCTCAGACGGCACAGGCTGCGCTTTCTCCGCGGTCTGACCAAATTTTATCCGCACAGCAGCACTATCATCAGCAGCCTGTACATCGCCCATATTGATTGTCACTGCAGCCATCAAAGCCATTACGCCTGCCAGTAAACGCTTTTTTTTCACTATCACCAACGACCTCCTCAATCAAGTGCGCATCATATTGATGGCATAATTTTCCGGATGCATTCCCGGCGCAGCGGTCACTTTTATGTCCATGGCAAATTCAGCGGCTAAATTCATGAGCAGCTGATTATGCCGGAGTTCCTCTGCCACCGTTTCGTGGACTTCGATTTCATAGCCGTCTTCGGCATGTGCCTTATGCTCCATGCGGCGAATATCCGCTGCGATGCGGATACTCACCGTCTCGGGGGACTCCACCCGGCCCCGCCCGCGGCAGATGGGACATTCACTATAGATGATGCTGTCTAGATTCTGCCGGGATTTTTTGCGCGTGATTTCCACAAGGCCCAGGCTGGTAATATCCACAATGTTGGTCTTGGTGGGGTCAGACTTCGCCAGCTCCCGCAGATGCTCAAGCAGCAGCTCCTTCTGCTCGTCCTTCTCCATATCGATAAAATCCACGATGATGATGCCGCCAATATCGCGCAGGCGCAGCTGCCGCATGATTTCCTCCGCAGCTTCCTGATTGGCAGCATAGACGGTTTCGCCCAGATTGGTCGTACCTGTATACTTGCCTGTGTTCACATCAATTACCGTCAGCGCCTCGGTCTTATCAATGACCAAAAAGCCGCCGGATTTCAGTTCTACAGTACGCCCTCCCAGATTATCCAGTTCCTCATCTATACCATAATGCTTAAACAGCGGTTCCCGGCTGTCATAATAACGGATTCTTTCCGTAAGTTCCGGAGATAACAGCTGCACAAAATCCCGCACCCGCTGATAGACCGCCCGATTATCAATCAGCATGGAATCCACATCATGGGTTAAGCTATCCCGCACCGTGCGGATAATCAAATCTGCATCACGGTACAGGAGATTCGCCCCCTTGCTTTTCATCTTAAAGCGGGCCATCAGGGAATGCCAGAGCTTAGAGAGGTACTCCACATCTTCCCGCAGGGCAGCTTCCGAAACGCCTGCCGCCACCGTACGAATGATAAGGCCCATACCTTCAGGGCAGATTTTGGCAGCAATTTCATGGAGCCGGCTGCGCTCCACTTCATCCTCAATCCGCCGGGACATACCGATATAAGCCGCCGTAGGCAAAAGCACCACATTGCGCCCCGGCAGGGTGATATGGGTCGTGGCCCGCGGCCCCTTAGAGCCTGTGGCGTCCTTGATAATCTGCACGGGAAGCTGCTGGCCAATATGAATCTTCTGTGGCCGGGGAAGCGCCTGCTTCACATCAGACGGCAGACCATCGCCGATATACATAAAGGCATTCTTGCCCGTGCCAATATCGACAAACGCCGCCTGCATACCCGGCAGGACATTCTGCACCTGCCCCTTGTAGATATTGCCGACAAGATGCGAATGCGTAGCACGCTCCACCTCGATAGAAGACAACTTTCCATCTTCAAGAATCGCCAATTTGGTTTCTTCAGGCACCACAGTTACTAAAATAGATTTCATCCATTCACCTCCCCTACTCAACGTATTTCCACCTCATCCGCCCCCCAAAATGGGAGAAGTAGTTTGCTTTTCTTTAACCACGAATAAGATAATATGCTATATCGTTACCCAGCGCTCAAGGATGAGCGCAGGTGGCCGTAAATCCCCGGACGGGATTTCAGGCCACGTTTTCGCCTGTGCCCGAATGGGTATTTGGGTACTTTTCTTTGCGCCAAAGAAAAGTACCGCGCACTAACTATACAAGTTCCACAAGCCTTTTCCCGTCAGCCAGCATCGCCGTCCGACAGATTTTCGCCTCAGCTGCCTTCGCAGGCATCGCGAACTGCTCAATGAGCGCACCGATTACCTCAATCGGCTTCACACTGCCGCTGTCCGTAATCGCAATATCGATATCCAAAATCAGCATATCGCCTTCGGCAGAAACTTCCACCGGCTTTTTCATATAAGCCTTGAGCTCAATATCCCGTTTCTTCTTCGGCGTAACACGCTGAAACTGAACTTCACCAGCTTCATTGTACTTCTTCACCGCCGCATGCGCAAGCGCTAATTCACCCTGCAGCGGCATGACCGCACGATACCGCGCTTCCGTAGCCTGTGCCATCATGGCCTTCTGCTTGGTCCTGACTTCCCGCAGTTCCGTAAGTTCAATCCCCGGCGGCAGCTGGGCTTTTAATTTATCAAAGACTTCCGGCTGACAGACCGGCTTTAAGAGTTCAAACTCCATGTATTCCGCCTGACTCGTCACGCCCAAGGACAAGGCTGACGCAAAGGCGACCTTCATATGGTGGTTGAAGCCCTCGGAATACGCCATCGGCAGGCCGGAGCGCTTGAACGCACGAATGAAGATATTGGCATAATCCAGATGCGACACATAGCGCAAATCTTCGCCCTTGGTGATTTCCGCGCGGTATTTATAGAGCGTGCGCGGACGACCGGAATCCTTGGGGTCACGATGGACTTTCGCAGGCAGTTCCGGCGACTGATAGCCGCGTTCTGCTTCTTCCTTGGCATAGTCCATCACATGAACGCCTAAGTTCGGGCAGATACCGCAAGCCGAGCACTTGCCCCGGCGGCAGTCTTCGGTGAGTGCCGCCTGCATGGCCTTATGCCACTCACGCAGCAGGAACTCCGTATTGACGCCCGGCGAGGTAATCGCCCAAGGCAGTGCCTCATTAAAGTTACGCGTGCGCTGGCTGTAATATTTCCCATCAATGCCGCATTTTTCCATCGCTTTGAGCCATGTTTCATGCTGGTACAAATCCGTCCAGCCATCGAACTTGGCACCGTCCTGCCATGCCTGATAGAGAACCTTCGAAAGACGGCGGTCGCCACGGGCAAACACGCCTTCGATAACGGACAGGCGGGCATCGTGATAGTTAAAGGTAATCGCGCGGTCGGTGATATGCTCCTTCAAGAGCTCCTGACGTCGCTGGAATTCTTCAATGGGCAGCTGCCCGAACCACTGGAACGGCGTATAGGGTTTCGGCACGAAGCAGGAAACGGATACCGTGACCTTGACGCCCCGCTTGCCCTTGATTTCCGTATAGAGGTCAACGACTTTTTTCGCGAGCTTGGCAATGCCGATAACATCTTCATCGGTTTCCGTCGGCAGGCCCATCATAAAGTAGAGCTTAACCTGTTTCCAGCCCTGCTTGAAGGCCGAAGCGCAGGCGTTCATGAGGTTTTCTTCCGTAACGCCCTTGTTGATGACATCGCGCAGACGCTGCGTGCCTGCTTCGGGCGCAAAGGTCAGACCGGACTTTCTGACCTGCTGCATCTTATGTGCCAAATCAATGGAAAAACTGTCAATGCGCAGAGACGGCAGCGAGAAGCTCACTTCCTCGTCTTTAAAACCGAGCATCAAATCATCCACCAGGCGCCCCAGGCAGGAATAATCTGCCGAGGACAGCGAAGTCAGGCTCATTTCATTGTAGCCCGTGCTGTCCACCAAACCTCTGGCCATTTTTTTGAGCTTTTCTTCCGTGCGTTCGCGTGCCGGACGGTAGCAGATACCCGCCTGACAGAAACGGCAGCCACGGGAACAGCCGCGGAAGAGTTCGAGCATGGCGCGATTGTGGACGATATCCATGGACGGCACCAAAGGATGCTCTACGCTCATGGCCTCATCCATATTCTTGCAGACACGCTTATAGATAAGGGTCTTCGCGTTTTCATGCAGTGGTTCGAGCTTTTCAAAGGCCCCATCTGCCGTGTATTTCGGCTCGTAGAAGAACGGCACATAGATACCCTCAATGGTCAGCAGACGTTCAAGGAACCCTCTGCGCCCGCCAGTGCGCCCTGCCTTCTTCCATTCGATAAAGGCCTTGGACACCTCGACAATCACTTCTTCACCTTCGCCGACGATAAAGAAGTCAAAGAAGTCGGCAATCGGCTCTACGTTGTAGACGCAGGGGCCGCCGCCCACGATAAAGGGCATATCTTCGCCACGGTCTTTGCTCCAAAGGGGAATCCCCGCCAAATCCAGCATATTGAGCACGTTGGAGTAAATCATCTCATACTGCAGGGAAAAGCCGAAGAAATCAAAAGCGATAAGCTCATGCTTCGTTTCCAGCGAGAACAGCGGGATATTGCGTGCCCGCATCTCCGCTTCCATATCCGTCCAAGGCGCATAGACACGCTCGGCGGCAATGCCCGTTTCCCGATTCAGGATTTCGTAGAGAATCGCGAGTCCCAGATTGCTCATGCCCACTTCATAAACATCGGGCAGGGCCAGCGCGAAAGTGCAGTCTACCTTATCCCAATCCTTAACCACTGCATTCCATTCGCCCCCCGTATAGCGGGACGGCTTTAGCACCGACTGGAGCACCTCATGATTGAGTTGTACCATTTCGTTAAATTCCTCCATACATCTTTTACATTCAGTTCCTAATAAGATTTAAGAGAAGGCTCCGTAAGGAGCCTTCCCTAGAATTCTAATTTCTTTTTTCTAAGTTGTATATTTAGTAATATCGCTATCGCCACGATATTGGTGGTCAGCGAGCTTACCCCGTAGCTCATGAGGGGCAGCGGAATACCCGTAACCGGCATGATGCCCAAGGTCATGCCCACATTGACCAGCACATGGAAGGCCAGCATGGACGTGATGCCTACCGCCAGCAGACGGCCAAAGATATCGCTGGCATCCTGGGCGATCTGCACGCCGCGCCACAGTACCACGAGATACAACAGGAGCAGAACCACGACACCGATAAAGCCCAGTTCCTCACCTACTACAGCAAAGATAAAGTCCGTGTGATTTTCCGGCAAAAAGTCCAGCTGGCTCTGCGTACCCTCGAAAAGACCTTTACCAAAGAGCATACCAGAGCCAATGGCAATTTTGGACTGGATGATATGATACCCCGACCCCAGTGGGTCCACATTGGGGTCCATAAAGACCATGATACGCATTTTCTGATAGTCTTTCAAAAAATGCCAAAGCAATGGCATCATTGCAATGCCTGTGGCAAATATCCCGCCTAAGAGCCGCAGATTGATACCACAGACAAAGACCATACCAAAGAAAATAGCCATAAATACCAGCGATGTACCTAAATCCGGCTGCTTCAGAACCAACAGGAACGGTACCCCCACATAAGCCGCCACCGGCAGCAAATCATGGATATTGTTGAGTTTTCCCACGCGATCTTCCAGCATCGCCGCCAACGAGATAATCATAATGATTTTGGAAAACTCCGAAGGCTGAATACTGATGGGGCCGATGGAAATCCAACGCTGAGCGCCTAAGGCCGATTGTCCCACCAACATAACCGCCAGCAGCATGATGAGATTAAAGATGTAGAGCTTGTTGCCATAGCCCTGCAGTATCTTATAATCAAAGTTCATCAAAAAAGCTGCCATAGCGATGTTTACCGCCGCAAAGATTCCCTGCCGGGCAACGAACCAATACCGCTCTTCACCGGGCGTATTGATGTGCGTAGCACTGCCGATAATGATGATACTCATCACCAGAATGCCCGCCGTGGCTGCCAGCAAGGTGATGTCCGTACGGCGCAAAATCGATTTTGTCATACCACTCTATCTTCTCTCAGTGCTCCCCCTTGTCATGCTTCATACGGCTGACCGGGATATTGGCCACCAAGGCCACGGAATCATCATCGTTAGCCAGAGAGATATCCATATCCTGCTGATTGATTTCCATATAATTGGAAATCACCTTGATGATGTCGTTTTTCAGGTTGTCCATAACTTCGGGAGAGATATTGGCGCGGTCATGGATAAGCACTACCTTTAAGCGATCCCGGGCAATTTTACCGGTTTCTTCTTTCTTGCCAAAAATTTTCATCAATGCCTCCAACATATAACCCCTCCTCTCATCGTCTGAACATACGTTTAAGGCGTTTCCACCAGCCGCCTTCTTTATGGAATTCCATAAAGGGAATATCTTCACCCAGCATGCGGCCTACGATGTTACGGTAAGCCTGACCGGCTTCACTGTCACTCATGGTCACGCAAGGTTCACCCTTATTGGTACTGGTAACAACCTTCAAATCATCAGGCACCTGCCCGATGCAGTCCAGAGAGAGGATATCGTTAATGGCTTCCATATCGAGCATATCGCCGTCTTCGACCATCTGCGGACGAATGCGGTTGACGATAAGCTTGATGTTATCCTTGTCAGCACGGCCGAGTTCGCCGATAATCTTATCGGCATCGCGCACAGCGGAAATCTCCGGCATCGTAACCACAAGTGCCGTGTCGGCAGCAGCGATAGCCGTCTTGAAGCCCTGTTCAATACCTGCCGGACAGTCAATGAGAATATAGTCAAATTCCTGACGCAAATCGCTGCAGAGCTTTACGAGCTGTTCCGGATTTACGGCCATCTTGTCCTTGACCTGGGAAGTCGGCAGCAGGAACAGATTATCGTATTTTTTGTGGCGTACCAAAGCTTTCTTGTAAGCCACCCGTCCCTCCGTTACATCAATAAGGTCGTACATAATGCGGTTTTCCAGCCCCAACAACAGGTCGAGATTGCGAAGGCCCGTATCGGTATCCACCAATACAACCTTCTTGCCCCGCATAGCAAGTCCCATACCCAGATTAGCCGTGGTCGTAGTCTTGCCAACACCGCCTTTGCCAGAGGTAATTACATAGATTTCGCTCATATTGTCTTATCCTGCCTTTCTATTGGTTCGATTACGATTTGACCATCCTTTATGGATGCGCGTTCTGCATGTTCTGTCTTTTCCATTTCATCTGGAGAACGAGCGATTAAATTCGATATCCGGATCTGTGTCGGCATCAAGTGGTCAGCGATAATAAAGGCTGTACTGTCCCCATAAGCACCAGCATGTACCAGACCTCTGCAGGTCCCCCGGATATCAATGCTGCCACCAGCGATGATTTGTGCACCGGGATTCACATTGCCACAAACCAGCACCGATGATTTTGTGCGGATTTCCTGACCGCCCCGCAAGGTTTTGTTTATGACCACCATTTCCTGAGGCTTTAATTCCTCCGGCTGGCTGCTTGACGGAGCAGACTGCGGCCTCACTGCAGGCCGCAGTTCAAACTTTTCCTCCGGCTGTGGCTCCGGCTTCTGCGTACGGCAGATAAGGCCATAATCATGGAAAAGCCGTTGAAGTTCATCACGCTCACTGCCCATAAAAACATCCCGCGGAATGAGCACCAGTGTTCCCCGCAAAAAAAATGTCGTGCCTGATTCCAATTTCGCCCTCAGGTTCTCCCGCACATCTTCAAAGGATGCTTCCGGGGCAAAGCTCAGCTGTAAGCCAAGGGAAGTTCCCTTGATTTTTACAATATCCTCACTCATGGCTGCCCTCATTTCTATATCAATATAGTCTTACTTACATCTTTATTGTTTTGGTTTGGCCGCCGGCTCCGGCTTATTCAAACCGAACCAGGCTTCCAATACTTTACGGCCAATTGGCACGGCCGACTGCGAACCAAAGCCGCCCTGTTCCACGATTACCGCCACTACGATATCGGGATTGTCAAAGGGGCCATAGGCCACAAACCAGCCATGGTCACGGCCATGGGAATTCTCCGCAGTACCAGTCTTACCGGCAATCTCAATGGGAAAGCCCCGGAAAATACCGGCTGCCGTACCATACTTGGTAACATCATGCAGCCCGGCCTGTACCAAAGAGATAACCTCCGGACGTACATCCAGCGTTCCCAAAAGTTCCGGCTGGAACTCCTTTACCGTACTGCCATCGGGGGCTACAATGCGATTGACCAAATGCGGCTTATAACGCTTGCCATTGGCCGCAATCTCCCCCATGACCATAGCCGCCTGCAAGGGAGTTACCAGATTGAACCCCTGCCCGATGGCCGCATCGAAGGTTTCCGACAGATACCATTCCCCGTCTTCGAAGTTCTTTTCCTTATAGCGGCGGTTAGCCACCAGGCCATCCGCTTCATAGGGAAGGTCAATCCCCGTAGTCTTTCCTAGGCCAAACATCCGGGCGTATTTTTCCAAACGGTCAATGCCCAGACGGTTACCCATTTCATAGAAATACACGTTATCGGAATGCGCCATAGCCTGCTGGAAGTTGATAAGGCCCAATGCTTCGCCCTCGGCATTGCCCTTGGGAATAATCCAATGATGACCACTGTCCATAATCAGTTCCGAAGGACTTACCACGCCTTCCGTAAGCGCTGCCGTACCCGTGATGATCTTGAACGTTGAGCCCGGCGGATACTCACCGGTTATGGCCTTGTTATCCATAGGATGATAGGGATTGTTGTTCAGCTTATTCCAATCCTTCGAGGATATCCCATGCGCAAACAGATTCGGGTCAAAGGCGGGACGGCTGACCATCGCGAGGATTTCACCGGTCTGCGGATTCATCGCCACTACGGCTGCCGCATTGGCATGAATCTGCTTTAACTGCTCGTCCACGGCCTTTTCTGCTGCCGTCTGAAGATTTTTGTCAATGGTCAGATAAAGGTCATCACCGGGCGTCGGCGGTTTATTGCCAATAATCTGTACGGGCTTGCCCGTCACATCGACTTCCACCTGCTGACCGCCATTTTCCCCGCGCAGCTCTTTATCGTAAATCTTTTCCAGACCGAATTTACCAATGATATCGCCGCTCTTGTAGCCCTCATCTTTTTTCTTTTCCAGTTCCATGTCATTTATTTCACTGACATAGCCATAGGTATGCGCCGCTTCTTCTTTGTTCATGTAGTCGCGGATAGGCTGTACCTCGATGATGACACCAGGATAGTTCGTCTTTTGTTCCTCGATGATGGTGACAATATCCGGGGTAACATCGGCCTTAATCCGAATGGGGTCAAACCCCGTATGGGATTCGATTTTTTTGTTGATTTCCTCCACCGGCACCTTCAAAAGTTCCGCGACACGGTCAATCACCACCGGATCGATTTTGGTCATTACCGGCATAAGGGATACGGCAAACCCCGGACGGTTCTGCACCAAAAGCTCCCCATTGCGGTCAAAGAAGGTTCCCCGCGGAGCCATGGTGGGAATAATGCGGATACGGTTGCCCTCCGCCAGCCGGGAATAATATTCGCCCTCATAAATCTGCAGGTAACCGGCCCGGCCAATAAGCACAGCAATCACCAGCACAGACAGCCAGCCAAGAACTTTCAGCCGGCCGCCAAATTCGTCATTTTCGACCAAAAAGTATCTCTCCCATAAAATAAGGCACCGTGTCGGTGCCTTAATCAATTTGTTTCATTTATGCTGATGTTTTTATCCAATTTGTAGGTCAAATAATGCACCGGATAGGCAAACGCCAGCTGATAAATCAGCATAGGCAGCAGTGTCGTCTGCACATTGCTGATTGGATTAAAGCGATAACCTAATAATACCATAAGTAACGCCAAAATAAAATAGTTTAGCGCAGTTACCCCTAAAGATGCAAACACCGGCAAGAAAAACTGCTCCTTGTAAACACGATTGGCAAAGCGCCCGCACAGATTTCCCATGAGCATATAGGAAAAAGCATGTATGCCAAAAAACGTTCCCGTCGCCAAATCCGTCATTAGGCCCGTGATAAAGCCCATCAGTGTGCCCTTTTCCGTCCCCCGCAAAAAAGCAAAGGATACCGTAATGAGCAGCATAAAATCCGGGCTGATGCAATGATAAGCAATCAAGGGGAAAAACGACGTCTGCAGAACATAGAGGGCCACGACAAAAATCACCATTTTGCCAAAATAACTCATTTCTGCTCCTCCGCCTTTTGATTGGTCAGTTTTTCTCCCGTTACCGGATCGGTTTCTGTTCCAGGCGTCTGCATGGGCGGTTTGATTGGTTCTGGCGGAGCCTCACGGGAAGCCGTTATAACCTGCACATCTTCCAGCTTTTGGAAGTCCACCGCAGATTCCAGAATGCCAATCTTCAACAAGCCACCATCATCATTTTTCAGGCTGCTCACCAAACCGACGATAATTCCTTTGGGGTAAATGCCACCAAAGCCGGAGGTGACAATGACATCACCTTCCACGACATCGGCATTCTTGGGAATATTCACCATCTGGGGCATGGTCGGATTATCCATATCCCCCTGCACAATTCCCGTTACGCGTGATTCTGCCCGTTGCACGATTGTCCCTACCGAAGAACGTGGGTCAAGAATCAACTGCACCTTCGAGGAATTCATGCCAGCTTCCACCACCCGGCCGACCAGCCCCTGCGGCGTAACGACCGGCATATCATTGGCAATGCCGTTCATGGTTCCCCGGTCAATGACAATCATGCGGGACCAGGTATCCGATTCTCGGCCGATAACTCTGGCCGCCACCATATCAAACTGATGTGCCGCTTGCTGGTAGCCAATCATCTTCCTAAGCCGTTCATTTTCTGCCAAAGCTTCATTGGCCTGCAGATTTATCCCTCGCAGCTGCTCCACTTCATTACGCAGCATTTTATTCTGTTCGTAAAGCGTGGATATTTCCCAGACTGCGCCCGTTACATAACGAATTTCATTGGCCACCCAGGACACGGCCTGCTGAAAAGGCGACAATGCCAAAGATACCGCCTGACTGCTCACCGGTGCCTGAAAACGTCCCCGGGCTGCAAAAAAAATGATGCAAAAGAGACTGACCACAACAAACGCCATGGCCCAGCCCTTGCGTCCGTCTTCCTTATCTTTTCTTACATGATTACTCATTTTTCAGCTTCTTAACTTCTCAGCTTCTTGCTGATCATGACCACGCGCTTCAAGAGCTCGATGTTTTCCAGCGAACGGCCCGTGCCTTCACCTACGCAGGAAAGCGCATCTTCCGAGACGAGTACCGGCATACCCGTCTCATGGGAGAGGAGCTTGTCCAGATTCGTGAGAAGCGCACCGCCGCCCGTCATCATGATGCCGTGATCCATGACATCAGCAGCCAGTTCTGGCGGAGTCTTTTCGAGCGTGCCCTTCACTGCATCGATAATCTTATAGATGGGATCGTTGAGGGCTTCACGGATTTCCTTGGCCTGAATGGTCAGGTTCTTCGGCAGACCGGATACCAGATCACGGCCGCGGATGTCCATGGTTTTATCGGCTTCCGGCGTAACGATAGCCGTACCGATGGTCATCTTGATTTCTTCTGCCGTGCGCTCACCAATCATGAGATTGTACATGCGCTTGATGTACTGCATGATGGCGTTATCCATTTCATCGCCGCCAATGCGGATGGAACGGCTGGTAACAATACCGCCCAGCGAAATAACGGCGATTTCCGTCGTGCCGCCGCCGATGTCGACCACCATGCTGCCCGTAGCTTCCTCTACCGGCAGGCCTGCACCAATAGCTGCTGCCATAGGTTCTTCGATAAGATACGCCTCACGGGCACCAGCCTGCTGAGCAGCATCGATTACCGCACGTTTTTCCACTTCCGTGACACCAGAGGGCACACCTACAACTACCCGGGGACGTACAAAGGATTTCGTGTTCATGGCCTTGCGAATGAAATACTTAAGCATAGCCTGCGTTACATCAAAGTCCGCAATAACGCCGTCTTTCATCGGACGAATAGCAACGATATTGCCCGGAGTACGCCCAATCATCTGCTTTGCTTCCTCGCCTACAGCCAGAACTTCTCCCGAGTCACTCTTGATTGCCACTACGGAAGGCTCACGCAGTACAATTCCTCTGCCCTTCACATGAACCAGCGTATTCGCCGTGCCCAGGTCAATGCCCATATCGTGTGAAAAACCACCAAACAGACTCCACATTTTGTCCAAAAACTCCCTTCAGAAAAAAACCATATATGTATGCCGCATCTTCTGCCGCGCATATTTCATAAAAAAATAACTATCTTATTGTAACACAAGATAGTTATTTTGATAACAGGCAAATGTATTTTTTTCCTATAAAATTACAACAAATTTCATTAATGTATAAGCCCCTTCTCCTTGAAGCTGGTAAACGTCTCCCTGCCCAGCACCACATGGTCAAGAACGGGAATATCCATCACCTTGCCCGCCTTGACCAGACGGTCCGTTACGGCAATGTCCTCCCGGCTGGGCGTAGGGTCACCGCTGGGGTGATTGTGCAGCAGAATCATAGCGGCCGCCGCATAGTCAATGGCAGCCCGAAAGACCTCGCGGGGGTGTACTACCGAGGCCGATAAACTGCCCACCGATACCTCCGGCATACCGATGATATGATTCTTGGTATTCAGGAGCATGACCGCAAAATGTTCCTTCTGCTCAAAACGAAACCGCGGCAGGGCAAACTGTGCTACATCTTCAGGGCCATGAATCACCTGAATTTTTCCGGCACTTTGCATAGACAGCCGCCGCCCCAGTTCAACAGCAGCCTGCAGGGTGGCTGCCTTTACTTTTCCCACACCGTCAATCTTAGCCAGTTCTACTGCCGAGATATGCACCATAGCGGAAAGCCCCTGCTCCTTGATATGCGCCAAAATCTCCTCAGCTATGCGCAGCACCGACTTCTTTTTCGTGCCGCTGCGCAATAAAATGGCCAAAAGCTCTGCATTGCTAAGCGCCCGCGGCCCCTGCAGTAAAAGCTTTTCTCTTGGCCGTTCCTCAGGGGGCAAATCCCTCACCATAATCGCCATACAAATTTACGCCTGCCTTTCGCGCAAGCCGTACAACCGCATTGAGTGGCAATCCTACAACATTGGAATACGAGCCATGAATGCCCACGATGAATTCTGCCGCGCCGCCCTGAATAGCATAAGCACCGGCCTTATCCATCGGCTCACCGCTGTCCACATAGCGCTCGATTTCCGTATCGGCCATGAGGGCAAACTCCACATCCGTCGTCACCACATCGGTAAACAGATGGCCATTGTACATCCAGGCAATGCCCGTGTGTACCTGATGGGTTCTGCCGGAAAATTTCTTGAGCATCTGCACAGCCTCTTCACGGTTGTTCGGTTTTCCATAAGTATGTCCGTCCAGTGCGACCACCGTATCCGCGCCGAGAACCGCTTGATTAGGATAGAGCCGTGCCACAGCCTTAGCCTTGGCGGCGGCATTTTTTACCACCAGCTCCGTTGGTGCAAATTCATCCCCGGAAAATTCCTCTGCGGTACTGATGCGGATGTCAAAACGAACATTAATCTGCTGAAGGAGTTCCTTTCTCCGTGGCGAACCTGATGCCAAAATAAACATAATATAACCTCCTTAATCAATAACGGCGAAATAGAATCAGCGCAATCACAATCCCCAAAATACTCATGAGATTCGGGGCAAAGCCCAGACCTAAAGTCAGCTGAAGCACATACAGATTAATCGTAAAGGTCTGGGTTTCAAACACCGGAAAGGTATTGATTAGATAAGGCATTATACTGCTCAAGGCCTCCACACCAGTAAGCAGCTGCCCAAAAACGCCACCTGAAATTGCACCAATTCCCACAAATAAAATGGCCATGCCATAATCATGTCCACCTAATTTTACCACAAAAGAATCCTCCTTTAATGTACATTTATACGATATTACCGTAAATAGTCCTGCTTAAAAAGACAATAATTATAAATTAAGCCCATGGATTCTCACCGAACCCACAGGCTTACCTCAATGTACGACCACATTATTTTTGCCACGAATCAATTTGGCATCATAAAGCGCCGCATCCGCACGCTTAAAGAGTGTATCCGGTGTATCATCCGAAGCTGCCGTCACTACGCCAATGCTGACCGTAACCCGCGAACCATCAGGCAGCGCAGACTTATGTTCAATCAAATGGGCAATGCGCTCGGCAACCTCCCGTGTTTTATCACTGGCAATGCCGGAAAAAATAACGAAGAACTCATCTCCGCCCCAACGTCCGGGAACATCTGTCCCCCGGCGGGTATTCTTATGCAGCACTGCTGCAATAAGTTTTAAGGTTTCATCGCCTACGGCATGTCCGTAAGTATCGTTGATGGTCTTGAAATCATCCACATCCATCATCAACACAGACAGCGGTTCACCAAGCTCATGCGCCTGCAACAGCATCTGTTTTAATGTATGCTCCGTTTCACCACGGTTAAAGAGCCCCGTAAGCCGGTCCATCTGTGCCAGATGGGTCAGCTGACGGTTGGACTCCTCTAATTCCTGAGTCGTTCGCTCAAGGAAATGCACCAGCCGCGCCATAAGTATACGATGCTTGTTGAGTTTTGGCCGGGGCGGTATGATATTGGACTGTCTGCCCATTTGCATCCCTTCCCGCATGCCTCCGGTCATCAACGTCATGTTGGATACCATGATATCGCCATTATCGTCACGCATGAATTCACCATAAGCGTAAAACCCGGCCGAAGGAGCCAGATGCTTGCTGATGGCCAGTTCCTTTTCCGTATCGCTGCCCAAAAGCATCCACCGGGCCACGCAGCTCACCACAAAGATGGCTTCCGGCTTAAAGCTGGCCATTTTCTCCTGCAGTGCCATGGCATTATCGATAATGTCTCCAGGGTCGCCGTAAGCCAGCCGCAGCTGCTCACCGACCCGCAAATCAGCGCCGAACATCATGCTGCCGTCCTCCCGGCAGCGGCGGGGGTGACGGGCAAGCACAGTGCCATGGCGCTCAAAATAAAACGGAAAGGTTAATGCTTCTACCAAAAAGCGCTCTGTATTCCGTATCCCCAAATAGCGTTCAAAAACTTCCAGCGGCGGACGGCCGTCCAATTCCTGCAGACAAAAATCGCCTTCCATTCTGGTTACCGTCATCGTACGCCCTAAAGGCTTCCAGCCAAAGCTGGAAGCTGTCTGCACATGGAGACTGCTCCCGCTGAACACAGCAGCCACCACGCCATTGCGGAGCTGCGCATTCTGCGTAAACACCATACCATTCTTGCCCAGACTGCCATCATCAGCCAGACCGCCAAAGAAACAGATTTTCCGCCGGGCTGACGAAAGCTGCTTAAAGAACGGATTGATGTCCAAATGGAAGCCGGCCGAGATGATTTCCACTGCCGCTGCTTCCTTATCGGCCTGTAAGACAGACAACAATTCACGTCCTGATGTATTACTGCTTTTCTCATGAAAATCATAGGCAAAAACTCGTACCACAGATTCCTCAAAAAGGGTAAAATTCACCACTACGCCCTGATCCATAAGCTGGCCATTGACGATTTCCCCGCTGGAAACAGAACCTATTAACTGGGCTTCAGGAAACACGGACAAGATATTCTTCTGAATATCCTCCAGCATCGCTTTCTTGGCTGTATCCGTAAATACCGATACCAGCATGCTGGACACGTTCAGCTTGCGGCTTTCTTCCCGCACCTGTTCCACGCAAACCTGCAATTCTTTAATTGTATTTATCGCGTATGGTATTTGTTTCATCTGTCTTCAGCCCTCGTGTCTGCCCTCAATCAGCAGCTGACAGGCTCACTCCTGTTCCGTCTTTGTATCCCGCAAAAATAGTTTCAATAGTTCGTCCTTGGGTTCTTTATGCTCATGAACGATTGCATAAACCAACGCACAAATAGGCAGCTCCAAATGATACTCCCGGGCAATATCCATAAGTGCCGCTACCGTATACACGCCTTCGGCCAGTTTGCCAAAAGTCTCGCCCTTGACAAATTCCTCACCAAAGCGGCGGTTATTGCTGAACGGAGAAAAGAGGGTTGCTTCATAGTCCCCCAAATGGGACAGGCCATACACCGTCATCTTATCGCCGCCCATCTTTTCAATCAGGCGGGAAAGCTCTTTCGTCCCTCGGGCCATCAAAGCGCCCTTTAAGCTGCTATAGCCCAGACCATCGAGCATTCCTGCAGCCAGTCCCATCACATTTTTCGCCGCAGCGCCGATTTCCGTCCCCAGTAAATCTTCACCATAATAAAAGCGAATCAAGGGACTGGCAAATGCCGTCACCAAATCCCGGGTCAGTTGCATTTCCTTGGAAGCAATCACCATACAGTTGGGAATCCCCCGTACAAAATCCTGTACATGACCGGGGCCTACCCAGACAGCGACCTGTTTATCTGTGCCCAGCACCTCTCCCACAACCGTGGTCAGGCGTTTGCCCGTACCAATTTCCAGCCCCTTCATGCAGAGAACAAACTTCTTTTGCCCAAGATTCGGCAATTCCTTTAAGCGGCCACAGAACTCCCTGAGTTTTTGCGAGCTGATGGAGATAATCAGCACTTCACCGAATTCCACAGCACGGGCCAAATCGTCCGTAAGTTCCACATCTTCCGGCATGGTCAGATATTCATTTTGCCGCGTATCCCGCAGGACCTTTAAATGGGCTGATCCTTCGCGCCCCCACAGCATGACCTGATGACCAATCCGCTGGGCATACCAGGCATGAAAAGAGCCCCAACGTCCACAGCCTAACACTGCAACCTTCATTGATCTGTCCCTCACTTACTACTACCAAAATTTCCCGTCAAATCTTTGACGACCTCACCGGCAATAATCAGGCCGGCTACCGATGGCACAAACGAAATACTCCCCGGTGCGGTTCTGCCGGCACTGCCTTTTTTCTCAGCCTGCCCATCAGCGGGCAAAATGATTTTACGCGGTTCTTCCTTCGAATACACCACTTTGAGTTTTTTTATGCCTTTTTCCTTGAGCTTTTTGCGCATGACTCTGGCCAGTGGATCAACGCTGGTCTTATAGATATCCGCCACCTCAAAACGCGTGGGGTCTACCTTATTGCCTGCGCCCATGCTGGCAATGAGCGGCAGCTGCCGCTTTTGGCATTCCACGGCCAGACTGATTTTCCCCGCCACTGTATCAATGGCATCGACCACATAATCATACTTGTCCACAAAAAAACGGTCGGCAGTATCCGGCAGATAAAACGCATTGATTACCTGCACTTCTGCCTCCGGATTGATGTCCATAATCCGTGCTTTCATCAATTCCGTCTTTTGCTGTCCTACCGTGGAGGTCAGGGAATGCAGCTGACGATTGATGTTGGTAAGGCTCACCACATCATTATCCACCAGCACGAAATGACCGACACCGGCCCTGGCCAGCCCTTCTGTAACATACGAACCAACACCGCCAATGCCAAATACAGCCACACGGGCCTTAGCCAGTTTCTCCAGTCCGGCCCGTCCCAAAATCAGCTCAGAACGGGAAAATCTATGTATCGAACTCAATATTCTACCTTTCTGCCACTTACTTCTTATCCAGCCCATCTGTCAATTTAAAGGCGGGAATAGCGAATGGTCTTGAAGTTCCCCCCGCCGTTTGCTTATTCATAAAAGAAGGCACCTCCATTTGGAAGCTCTTCTCCTGTAAAGTCTCCTGCTTAAGGGTGCTTTCCGGTACCTTTACCGTGGGCGCTTTCATCACTACACTATCGGCAAAATCCGTAGCAATGATGGTCGCCTGTACAGCGCCGTCCATCTCATTGTTTTCCACCGTACCCAGGATGATATTCACCTCAGGGTCCGTATGTTTCACAATATAGCGGGAAGCTTCATCAACATCAAACAGGCTCAAATTGCAATCCCCGGTAAGGTTAAGAATAATGCCCCTTGCTCCGGACAGTTCCTTGTCAATAAGCGGGCTTTCTGCTGCAATCTTCACCGCATCAACAGCACTGCGCTGACTGACACCAATGCCTAAGAGCGCATCACTGCTCTCACTCTGGCGGAAAATGGTGGTGACATCGGCAAAGTCCACATTGATGACCCCGGTAGTAAGAATCAGTTCTGCTACGCAGTTAATGGCCTGCTTGAGGATATTGTCCGCACATTCAAAAGCCTGTACCAAAGACATTTTTCGATTTTCCGGCAGCTTGGACAGATTGTCATTCTCCACAGCAATCAAGGCATCCATTTGAGACTGCA
Source organism: Selenomonas ruminantium subsp. ruminantium ATCC 12561 (assembly GCF_000424065.1). Classification (GTDB taxonomy): domain Bacteria; phylum Bacillota; class Negativicutes; order Selenomonadales; family Selenomonadaceae; genus Selenomonas_A; species Selenomonas_A ruminantium. The sequence goes on along the minus strand of NZ_KE384127.1, from coordinate 35,254 downwards.
TCTTGGTAATGCCATCCTGTGCCACCTTTTTCTTGCGATTGCCTTCAAAGGAAAATGGTACGGTTACCACACCCACAGAAAGGATTCCCATTTCCTTGGCCAGACGAGCGATAAGCGGCGCAGCACCTGTACCGGTACCGCCCCCCATGCCAGCCGTAATGAAAACCATATCCGCGCCGTTTAAGGCAGCCTGTAATTTGGCTGCATCATTTTTTGCAGCCTGCTCACCGAGCTGAATATTGCCACCAGTTCCCCGGCCACGCGTCAGTGATTCACCAATCTGAATGCAGTTGACCCCAAACTGCTCAACCTGCCGCAACTGCTTCGCATCCGTATTTACCGCATACAATTCAATATCCAGTTCATTATGCTGGCCCATGCGCATGAGAACGCTGTTGCCGCCGCCGCCAACACCAAATACCTTTATTTTGATTTTCGGTTTAATCAATATATCCTCTGTGGTCATGGAGTATTCCCCTCTCTAAGGCTCATATCTTAACAATTATTCGTCATTGCCCGAGCAGATTCCTGCCCACTAGTGAAAATTTTACCATACACGGACATTATCTGCAAATGAAAAGAGCAGGGTACCTGCGTGTCCCCTGCTCCCCTTCTCAGCTGCCCGTCCACAGTATCAGCTAAAAAGAACTACTGCCAAACAAGCTAAAACCAACTTCAAGCTGTCAAGCTTCACGTTACACACTCCTTACCGTGCATCCAGCAAAGTTTTTCGCATCTAGCACCCTGTGTAAACCGTTGCATTTATTATACTCTTGTCCATCTGAAATAGCAATAATAAAATTTACCCCGTCCGTTTGTGCCGCCGCCAATTAGCCCGCGGATGAAAGAGATGCCAGCCATAGTACAAGGCTCCAAAGCGGATGCCAATCACCAGCACAAAACAAATCCAGGCCATAGTCACCGTATCCACATAATTCTGCAGTGCACAGGAAATCACCGCACCAATGAGTGCCGCTGTCGCATAAATATCCTTATACAACACCCCCGGCATGCGATGCGCCATCAAATCCCGCAAAACACCGCCGCCTACTGCGGTGATTACCCCCAACAGCACCGGCAGCACATAGGGATTGCCCGCCTCCCGCGCCAGGCCGGTCAGCATTCCCGTAATCGTAAAGGAAGCCAAGCCTACCGTATCAAACATATTATAAAGCCAGAGCATAAAATATTTATGCGGCGGGGAATACGGCCAAAAACTATAGACCAGGGACACCACAACCGCAATGATCATCGACAGCATAAAGTCCGTAATATTGCACAACGCCATCGGCGGGGTAATCCCCACAAGCACATCACGCACCATACCGCCGCCCACGGCCGTAAGCACCGCCAGCACAATCGTGCCAAAAATATCCATCTTGCGCTGAATAGCCACCATCGCTCCCGATATCGCAAACGCAATGGTGCCCATAATATCAAAAATTCCCCAGGTCAGACTATCCATAAAGTTTTTGAGTCCTTTCTAAAAATCATCATTGCTATTGTACTATGAAAATCTAACGAGTCAAGCCATTCTTACTTATTTATAATGATACACGAAAAAGGCAGCACCCTCATCACCTCACGAGCGTGCTGCCTTCACATACGATATTCCATTATCACGAAATCCCTTTCCCACCGCATCCACACGGCGAGTCTTGCCTTATCAATCCCTTAGTCTGATTTGAGCAAAATCAAACAGTTGTGTTAATGCCCGCATCAGCTGCTGTACCATCGGCAAGCGGCGCAGCGTATCCCCGCATAAGCTGCTGTGCCAATACGTTCGTTCCATCCAGCTTGGCTTCGGAAATCACCTGATTGCCTTCCACCTTCAGAATAACCAACGAACCATCCGAAAGCAATTTGGTCAGTGTCACCGGTGCAACTCCGCGTTCCACATCTGCGCCTGTTTCTGTCTGCGCAGCTGTGAGCTTAGCCAGAATCTGACCAAAGGTACCTGCCGCCGAATGCAGATTGTAATCTGTACGGACATGCTCCTGCTGCTGCCAATAATTCAGACTGCTGGCGGCAGCAATGGTATTGATACTCATAAGGGCCTCCTTTCTTCCCTAGTCAGAAAAAAATCCTGCACTTATACTATCGCATAAATGCAGGAAAAATTAATAGTTGTTCACAAATTTTAATCCAAAATTAATTATTCAAACTCAATGGTTGCAGGCGGTTTGCCGGTGCAGTCATACATCACCCGGTTTACGCCCTTGACTTCATTGACGATACGGGTCGTAACCGCCTGCAACACTTCCCACGGAAGCTGAGCGCTTTCCGCGGTCATAAAGTCCGAAGTCATAACCGCCCGCAGAGCAATAGCATAATCATAGGTACGGCCATCGCCCATAACACCTACAGAACGCATATTCGTAAGCGCGGCAAAATACTGCCCCAGATTCTTATCGGCACCAGCCTTGGCCACTTCCTCACGATAGATGGCATCGGCTTCCTGCACGATTTTTACCTTTTCCTCGGTGACTTCACCGATAATGCGGATGCCGAGTCCCGGTCCGGGGAACGGCTGGCGGCTGACGAGATATTCGGGAATGCCCAGCTCACGGCCGGCATTGCGCACTTCGTCCTTAAACAACAGGCGCAAAGGCTCTACGATTTCCTTGAAGTCCACAAAGTCCGGCAGGCCGCCTACATTGTGATGGGATTTAATCACAGCCGATTTGCCCAGACCGCTTTCAATCACATCCGGATAGATGGTACCCTGTACCAAAAAGTCTACGGCACCAATCTTCTTGGCTTCTTCCTCGAACACGCGGATAAATTCCTCGCCGATAATCTTGCGCTTGGCTTCCGGTTCGGTTACGCCCTTCAATTTGGCATAGAAACGGTCTTTGGCATTAACGCGGATAAAGTTCACATCATAGGGGCCGTTCTCACCAAACACAGCTTCCACCTGGTCGCCTTCATCCTTGCGCAAGAGACCGTGGTCAACGAATACACAGGTCAGCTGCTTGCCGATTGCCTTGGACATGAGCACAGCAGCGACAGAAGAATCCACGCCGCCGGACAGGGCGCAGAGTGCCTTGCCCTTACCGATTTTTTCCTTGAGTTCAGCAATGGTCTTTTCCACAAAAGAATCCATCTTCCAATCGCCAACGCAGCCGCAGACATTATAGACAAAGTTCTTGAGCATAATCTGCCCCTGCACCGTATGCATAACTTCCGGATGGAACTGGACAGCATAAAGATTTTCGGCTGCATTTTCCATAGCCGCCACAGGACATACCGGCGTATCCGCTGTCACCGTAAAGGAAGCAGGTGCCTTGGCGATATAGTCCGTATGACTCATCCAGCAGATGGTTTTCGTATCGACACCGGCAAAGAGTTTTGAATCCTGTGCTTTTACCGTAACTTCCGTCTTGCCGTATTCGCTGGTCGGAGCCGTATCTACCTTGCCGCCCAGTTTGTGTGCCATAAGCTGGGAGCCATAGCAAATGCCCAATACAGGAATACCCAGCTTAAAAAGTTCTTCACTGCAGGTAGCAGAATCTTCCTTATAAACACTATTGGGGCCGCCGGTGAGGATAATCCCCTTGGGCGCCATTTCCCGAATCGCATCCAAAGACAGGGTATGCGGATGCACCTCACAGTAAACATGATTTTCCCGTACCCGCCGGGCAATCAGCTGATTGTACTGCCCGCCGAAATCCAACACCAAAATCATTTCATTTGCCGGCTTGCTCAAAATATCGTCCTCCTGTGTACTATATCCATAAAGCTTTTTTAAGATTATAACATAAGGACTACGGAAATAAAAGCCAAAAGCGTCAACAAACGATACGAATACAAGCCGACGGACGTCTTAGCACTACACTGTAATCCTGTACGCAATAAGCCCGGTGGCTGATGATGCTTTCCCGTCGCGTTTGGCAAGCCTGCCTAAGCAGAGGGAAAGCATTATCAGCCACCGGGCGCCTTAGCACCACGCTGTAATTCTGTACGCACTAAGCGCGGCGGCCGGTGATACCTTTCCGCAGCTTTTGACAAGCCTGTCTATGGCGAAGGAAAGATATTACCGGCCGACGTGCGCCTTTACATATCCATGTAATGCATGCACTAAGCCCGAGGGGGCTGGTCGTGTTTTTCCGTCGCGTTTGACAAGCTTGTCTAAGCAAAGGAAAAATATGACCGGCCCCCTCGGGCGTCTTAGCATATAGATGTAATTGTAGGCACTAAGCGCGGCGGCCGGTGATACCTTTCCGCAGCTTTTGACAAGCCTGTCTAAGCAAAGGGAAAGTATTATCAGCCGGCGAGCGCCTTAGCACCTCGATGTCAACCTGACACCCTAACAGCGCCCATACTTCTTACACATAGCCTTCAGTTCTGCCGGTTCCAATTCCAGCAGATAATCAGGCTTCAGGCACCATTTCCAATTGAGTCCCACCGTACCCGGCGTATTCATACGGCCGCGTTCATCAAGCCCCAAGATGTCCTGCATGGGCGCAATGGCCAGCCGTGCCTCGGAGGCCCAGGCGAACCTTAGCAATCCTTTGGCGATATCCTTGGGCCGGTCAATCTTCTTGTGCAACAGTGATGCCACCGCCGCACGGGTGGATTCGTCAATATCGTGTTCATACCAGCCCACAGTCGTATTATTGTCATGCGTACCGGTATAGACGATGCTGTTTTCCGGCGCCACACAGCCGAGCCTCCCCTGCTCGTTGAAATGCAGGGTGAAGTGCAGCACCTTCATGCCGGGGAAACCGCAGGCCTCCCGCAGGGCCTCCACCTCATCGGTGATGATGCCCAAATCTTCAGCCACGATTTCCATATCGCCGATTTCCTGTTTGATGATGTTGAAGAATTTCTTGCCCGGCCCCTTACGCCAATGGCCGTTGATGGCCGTTTCTGCCTTGCCGTCCACTTCCCAATAGGACTCAAAGCCGCGGAAATGGTCAATGCGCACCATATCCACCAGCTTGGACAGATTCTTGAAGCGCTTCTTCCACCAGCTATAATCTTCCTGCTCCATGGCCTTCCAATCGTACTGCGGATTGCCCCAAAGCTGTCCGGTGGCACTGAAATAATCGGGAGGTACACCCGCTACTGTTTTAGCCGTACCATCCACATTCAGGTCAAAGAGTTTTTGGTTGGCCCATACATCAGCGCTGTCATGCGAGATGAAAATGGGCATATCCCCCATAATCTTGATGCCTTTATTCTTGGCGTATTCATGAAGCTTCTGCCATTGTTTATGGAAGATAAACTGCACGAATTTGGCATAACCGATATTCTCTTCCAGACGTTCGGCCAGTTTCTTAAGCGCCTTGGCATCACGGCTGCGGATAGCTTCCGGCCACTCAAACCAGGCCTTGTTTTTGTACTCCTTCTTGGCTGCATCAAAGAGTGCATAATCGTCCAGCCAGTATGCTTCTTCTTCCACAAAGGCCTCGAACTGCCCTTTTAGCTCTATGTCCTTAGATTTTTGGAATGCTGTCCAAGCCCGCTTGAAGCATTTGAGCTTAAAGGCCATGACCCGTTCAAAGTCGATAAAGGACGACTTGCTGGTATAAGGCACCCGCGCTTCAGCCGGAGTCAGCCATTCATTTTTCAGCAGGTCATCTATATCAATTAGCAGCGGATTACCCGCAAAGGCCGACGGCGACTGATACGGCGAGTAACCAAAGCCCACAGGCCCCAGCGGCAAAATCTGCCAAACTTTCTGTCCGGCTGCCGCCAAAAAGTCCACAAATTTATAGGCTTCCTTGCCAAAATCGCCCACACCATACTTAGACGGCAACGATGTCGGATGCAGGAGAATTCCTGCACCACGTTCATATTTCTTAGGCATAGGCTCATATTCCAGCAATCTGCCGGTAAGTGGCGGCACCTTTACGGTAAGTTTTCCCCGAACAGAAACCAGCCGCTCTGGCTTATGCTCCTTGTCCATTACCATATCAACAAAAGTGCCATCAGCAAAATCGCTGATATCTAAAGTAACCGTATGTTTTTCCGTACAGCTGCGGTTAAAGATGGCAATATAAGCGCCGTTATCCGCATCCGCGCCAAAGACATCATGGCCGCTGCGCACCACGCGGGCAAAGGCCAGCACATCTCTCTCTGCCGTAAGCGGCAAAAGTTCGCCAGTCTGCAGAGCATCATGTTCATTGCGGGCCTTGATGATGGTCCGGTAGTATCCCCGCAGTTCTTCATCGCCGCCCGTCCATTTATAAGGACGGCGGTTGGTCGGGTCTTTGAACCCTTCCATGCCGATTTCGTCCCCATAGTAAATACAGGGAACACCGGGATAGGACATCTGGAACAGCGCCGCCATCTTTAAACGTGCCTTGCCCACCTTATACATTTCCGGCGAAAGTTTGGCCCGGCACTGTTCAACAGCAGGCATGCCATCATAGTAAGGCGTCTCACCCAAAATGGTAATCGCCCGCTGTACATCATGGCTGCCAATCAGATTCATCATGGCATAGAAGTTTTCCGGCGGATAATTTTCCCGCAGGCTCTCGAACTGCATCATAGCATTATGGGCCGTGATATAGCCCAGCAGAAAATCGAGCAAAATCTTGCGGAAGGGATAGTTCATCGCCGAATCCATTTCCTGCCCGCAGAGGTATTTCCGCTGCGAACCATAAGCGATTTTATTGGATGCATCTTCCCAGACCTCGCCAATCATCACGGCATCTTTGTCCGTCTTTTTCAGCTCTGCATAGAAGCCCTGTGAAAAAGGCTCTGGCAGTTCATCAATAACGTCCAGACGCCAGCCGGCAATGCCTTCTCTCAGCCAATGATGGAGCACGCTGTCCGGAGCGCGGTAGATGAAGTCCATGTATGATGGCGTGGTTTCCGTCACATTGGGCAGGGTGTCAAAATTCCACCAGCACTCGTACTCATAGGGAAAATTGCGGAAGTTATACCATTCATAATAAGGTGATTTTTCTGACTGAAATGCCCCTACGCCCTCATATTTGCCCTTGCGGTTAAAATAACGGCTGTTGCTGCCCGTATGGCTGAATACACCATCCAGAATAATGCGGATTCCTTTTTTCTTAGCCAGTTCCACCAAATCATGGAACTCCTCATTCGTCCCTAAAATGGGATCTATCTTATGATAATCCCCCGTATCATAATGATGATTGCTTTCCGATTCAAACACCGGATTAAAATAAATGACGCTGATGCCCAATTCTTTCAAGTAGTCCAGCTTGGCCATTATACCGGCAATATTGCCGCCATAAAAATCATAGGCTACGATTTCCTTGGTATCGGGGTCCTTGTAATAAACGGGGTCATCTGTCCAGCTGGCATGATAGACCGCACCTTCTTTTTCGATGAGCTTATCGCCCTGACGATAGAATCTATCCGGGAAAATCTGGTACATGACCGCATGCTTGAACCAGTCCGGCGTCTTGGCCCCCTTATTGTAAACAGTAATCTGATAAGATGGCGGCACATTGGGATACACATCGCCCTGTCCGCCCCAGTGTTCCATCTTGTTGCCATAATAGCAGGTGCCATCACTGCAGGAAATAATAAAATAATACCAAAGCAGACAGCCTTTTTCCGGCATCTCCAAATTCAGTGAAAAATAACGGGTTTCCGCCCCTTGAGGCTCTTTACTGGTCAAGGGCAGAAGTTTCTCTCCCTGCTGGTCCTGCCACAATCTGAGCAATACCTGATTGATTTGCTGTTTCGACTTGATTTTCAATCCCAGCCGCACTGTACTTCCTGCTTCAGCAGCCCCTGACGGACTGCGATAGTACACATTGTGGGAGTTATGCTCTACCTCATTTCGTGTAAGCAATGAAATCCCTCCTTCCACATTCACTTGTGATTAAGGGCGGCAAATAATTGCCGCCCCGCTTCATGTATACCAATCTTATTTGTTTGCCAGCTGCTCGTAGAGCTTCTTGTATTCCTTGGCCGAATTGGTCCAGCTAAAGTCCGCAGCCATGGCATTATGCACAATCTGATTCCACTCGGCATAGTTGCCATAGGAACCAAGTGCCTTCTTCAGTGCGTACATCATTTCGTGCGCATTGTAATCACTGAATACGAAACCATTACCGGTCTGCGTGTATTTATCATACTGCTGTACCGTATCCTTAAGACCACCCGTTTCACGAACCACCGGAATCGTGCCGTAGCGCATAGCTACAATCTGACCAATGCCGCAGGGTTCGTAGTTGGACGGCATCAGGAAGATGTCCGCACCAGCATAGATGCGCTGCGCCAGTTCATTGGAGAAGCGGATGTTAGCGGAAACCTTATGCGGGAAACGCCAAGCCAGCCCCTTGAACCAGTCTTCGTATTCCTTGTCGCCTGTCCCCAGTACGATGAACTGAATATCTTCATGCATGAGGATTTCATCCATCATGCGCACGATGAGGTCAAGACCTTTGGCTGCAACGAGACGGGAAACGAGGGCAACCACCGGCGTGCGGCGGCCTTCCGGCAGGCCCAAAAGTTTCTGCAGCGCCACTTTGTTGTCCATCTTGCGGTCCTGGCTGTCCACATCATAGGTTTCAAACAGGTTCTTATCCGTCATGGGGTTATAGACATCATAGTCGATACCGTTGACGATGCCAAAGAGGTCATCCTTGCGGCTGCGCAGCAGACCGTCTAAATGCTCGCCGAAGTATTCATACTGAATTTCCTTGGCGTAGGTCTTGCTGACCGTGGAAACATAATCGGCATAGATGATACCGCCCTTCATGAAGTTTACGGCATCGAAGAATTCCAAATCGCCATTGTTGAAATACTTCCAATCCAGCCCCAAAACGTCCGGCATGATATCCTTCGGGAACACGCCCTGATATTTGAGGTTGTGGATGGTGTAGAGCGTCTTGATGTTCTGATAGCGTTCATCATCCATATGCTCCAGTTTCAGGAACACGTTGACAAGGCCTGCATGCCAGTCATTGGAATGAATGACATCCGGCCAGAAATCCATTGCGGGCAGGAGGTTCAGCACAGCCCGGCTGAAGAAGGAGAAGCGCTCGGCATCATCATCGTAACCATAGAAACCTTCGCGATTGAAGTATTCCTGATTATCGACGAAATAATAGGTAACATTTTCCAGAACAAGCTTGTCCAGGCCGATGTACTTGCTGCGCCAGGCAACTTCCAGTTCACCGTCATAGATATGTTCCATGCTGTCGATATATTCCTTGCCAATCGCGCCGTATTTCGGCATGATGACACGAATGTCCACATCTTCCTTCAGAAGTGCTTTGGGCAGGGACCCGGCTACATCTGCCAGGCCGCCCGTTTTGACAAAAGGTACTGCTTCCGATGCTACATAAAGAACTTTCATTTCGGATTTCCTCCCTAACCTTTATTGCCTCTATATCAGGCATTAACAGCGGCTTCCTCCACCAGAGTCTTAGCCGCACTCTTACGGGTTGCAGTCTTCGAGGCTGCCCTTGCCCGGGTGGCTTTAGGAACAGCCGCAGGTTTTCTGCTTGTTTTTCCAGTAGTCTTTCTGTTTGTTGTTTTCTTTTTGGGGGCTGCTTTTCTTGCTGACGCTTTTTCCGCTTGAGCAGCTGTCGAGGACGAGGATTTTTCCCCATCATCTTCAAAGCCTTTTGCCTCTACCTGCTCAGATTCCTCAGGAAAGGAAACGCCAGAACCATCCTGCCGCTTGAGCCGCAGATAAATGGTTGCCAGCGGCGGAACCGTCAGCTTGATGGATTGCTCCCGATTATGCCAGGGTTTGTCCTGACTCTGAATCTCTCCGACATTCCTTACGCCGCTGCCACCAAAGTCCTCACCGTCTGAGTTGAAGACCTCGATATAGCTTCCCTTTGCCGGAACGCCGATGCGGTATCCTTCATGAACTTCCGGTGTAAAATTGCTGATGACGATAACGAAGTCATTACTGTCCTCCGCCTTGCGGATAAAGGACACAACACTGTTGTTATTATCATTCGGATCAATCCATTGGAAGCCATTCCAGTCAAAATCCACCTGCCAAAAAGCACGGGTATCCACATAGAATTTGTTCAAGGCTCTGGAATAGGCCTGCATGCGGCGATGCATGTCAAATTCCTTGATGAGTTTCCAATCCAGTTCATCATCAAAATTCCATTCGATAAACTGGGCAAACTCGCCCCCCATAAAGAGCAGTTTTTTACCCGGATGAGCCATCCAATAGCCAAAGAAACTACGGAGTCCGGCAAATTTTTGCCAGTAATCACCGGGCATTTTGCCGATGAGCGAACACTTGCCATGCACCACTTCATCATGAGAAAGCGGCAGCACAAAGTTTTCCGAGAAAGCATACATAAAGGAGAACGTAACCTTATCATGGTTCCATTTGCGATAAACGGGATCAAGGCTCACATACTTCAGCATGTCGTTCATCCAGCCCATGTTCCACTTGTAATTAAAGCCCATGCCTCCCATATAGACAGGCTTGGAGATAAGCGGCCAGGAAGTAGACTCCTCCGCAATCATCAGCGCCTGAGGATGGAATTTAAAAATGGCTTCATTGAGCTTCTTGAGGAAATCCATTGCTTCCAGATTTCCCGTATCGCCGTATTTGTTAGGCATCCATTCGCCTTCCTTACGGCCATAGTCGAGATAGAGCATATTGGCCACCGCATCGATGCGCAGGCCGTCAATATGGAATTCCTCAAACCAGAACATGGCATTGGAGATAAGGAAGCTCTGCACCTCCGTGCGGCCGTAGTCAAAGTTCGTGGTTCCCCACTCCCAGTTTTCCGCCCGCTGCACATTATCAGACTCGTATAGATTCTGACCATCAAAGTGACGCAGCCCCTGCTCATCTTTACAGAAATGGCCCGGCACCCAGTCCATGATGATGCCTATTCCCTGCTGATGGGCAGTATCCACCAGATAACGGAAATCATCCGGCGTACCGTAGCGGCTGGTCACGGCATAATAGCCCGTGGCCTGATAGCCCCAGGAACCGTCAAAGGGATGCTCACATAATGGCATGAATTCGATATGCGTATAATTCATATCCTTCACATAAGCGATAAGCTGGTCGGCAGCTTCGCGATAGGAGAGGTATTCCCCCTCTGCAGTACGCCGCCAGGAACCTAAATGAACTTCATAGGTCAGCATAGGACGCTCGTAGGAAGATTCTCTGTTTTTCTGTACTTTCCAGGCATCATCGCCCCATTTATAATGGTTCATATCGAACGTGCGGGAAGCCGTCTGCGGCTTCTTTTCCGCATAAAACCCATACGGGTCTGCTTTCATGATATGGGGACCGCCCCACTGGGGTTCAATAGCGTACTTATAAAGCTCGCCTTCCCCCAGTTTTTCCACAAAAGCCGTCCATATTTCCCCATCGCCAATTTTATGCATGGGCGTTACCCGGGTATCCCAGCCGTTGAAATCTCCCACCACGCTTACCGATTTGGCATGAGGCGCCCAAACAGCAAAACGGATTCCCTTTTTGCCTTTATGTTTGACAAAATGCGCTCCCAGCATTTCATAGGCGTGATAATTTGTTCCCTGATGAAACAGATAACGGTCGAACTCGCTCAAATCAGACGTTTTCAAAGTAATCCCCCTTGGATTGGTTTACGAAATTCTGACGGGTTTCACATGCCAGATTTCGTTTGCATATTCGTCAATGGTGCGGTCAGACGAGAACTGACCGGAGTTGGCGATATTCATAGCCGAAGATTTCAGCCAGCCAAGCTTATCCTTATAGCGGCGCATGATTTCTTCATGCCCCCAGGCATAGGAACTGAGATCTTTCAAAATGAAGAACTCATCGTTGCCATGGATAAGGTAATCATAGAGGGAACGGAAATCCCCATAGGTGCCATCGATGAGCTGATTCATGACGAAACGCACCATCTCATTGTTGTTGTATTCATCCCAGGCAGAATAAGTACCCGTCATATAATAAGTCAATACATCTTCTGCCCGCAGACCAAAGATAACGCAATGATCATCACCGCCATGGTCGCCGCCGACTGCTTCACGGATTTCTACATTAGCACCGTCCATAGTCCCCAGGGTTATCGCACCATTCATCATGAACTTCATGTTGCCGGTACCGGAAGCTTCCTTCGAAGCCGTAGAAATCTGCTCACTGACATCCGCTGCCGGATAGACGATTTCACCAATCGACACACCAAAGTTCTCAATGAAAACAACCTTCATCTTATCCTTGATGGACTTGTCGTTGTTGACCTTCGCTGCTACGGCATTAATCAGGCGAATGGTTTCCTTCGCGATGTAATACCCCGGTGCAGCCTTCCCGCCGAAGATATAGGTAGTCGGCAGCATATCATAACCACTGCTGGTTTTCAGCATATGATACTGATGCATGATATGGAGAATATTCATCAGCTGACGCTTGTAGGAATGGATTCTCTTTACCTGAATATCAAAGATGCTGTCCGGATTTACCTTAATGAGGTTATGCTCCAGGATATACTGTGCCAGACGCTCTTTACGCAGATGTTTGATTTTGCCCAGTTCAGCCAGGAACGGTTTATCGTTGACGAAATCATTCAACAAATCCAGCTGTTCCGGATAACGGTGCCAACGGCGGCTGCCCAATGTCTCATCAATGAGTCCAGCCAGTTCCGGGTTAGCGCCCATCAGCCAGCGGCGATGCGTGATGCCGTTGGTCTTGTTGTTGAACATCTTCGGATTGTATTCGTAGAAATCATGCAGCGTGGAAGCCTTCAAGATATCGGAATGAATCTTGGCCACACCGTTTACACTGTGACCGCCCACGATGGCGAGTCTGGCCATATGAACCATGCCGTTTTCCAGAATGGACAGTGCCTGTACTTTGGCATCGTTGTTCGGATAGCGGTCGCGCACATCTTCGAGATGACGGCGATTGATTTCCTCGATAATCATGTAGACGCGCGGCAGCAGTTCCTTGAACATATCCACCGGCCAGGTTTCCAGTGCTTCCGGCATGATGGTATGGTTCGTATAAGCAATGGTATTTTTGGTAATTGCCCATGCCTCACTCCATTCCAGACCTTCCTCATCAATCAGGATACGCATGAGTTCCGGAACAGCTACTGCCGGATGCGTATCATTGATATGAATAGCAATCTTCTGGCTGAAATCCTTGATCTTCATACCCGTCTTCTTGTAGTGACGGACAATACTCTGCACGCCGGCAGAGGTCATGAAGTATTCCTGAATCAGGCGCATCTTGCGGCCTTCCCAGGTGCTGTCATCCGGATAGAGGTAACGGGTAATACTCTCGACGAACAGGCGGTATTCGTTCTTCTGACGAATCTGCTCCTGCGTGAGATAGCCATAATCGGAGAAGTCACGATTAACTTCTGCATTCCAAAGGCGCAGATTGTTGACCGTGCTGTTATGATAGCCAACGATAGGCACATCATAAGGAACAGCCATAACCACCATGGGGTTCTCATGCACGAGCTTCAGGCTGCCGTCCGGCATTTCCTTCATGTAGGCATTGCCGTAGAACTTGACATCAACCGCTTTATCCGGTTTGCGGTACTCCCAGGCAAAGCCGTTCTTCAGCCAATTGTCAGGGATTTCTACCTGGTTGCCATCAATGATTTTCTGCTCAAACAAGCCGTACTGATAACGGATGGAGCAGCCATGGCCCGGCAGATGATGTGCTGCCATGGAATCGATAAAGCAGGCAGCAAGTCTGCCCAGACCGCCGTTGCCAAGGCCCGCATCGGGTTCTTCTTCATAAACCTTGTCCAGATTCAGCTTGAAGTCGCCCAGCGCTTCCTTAACCGCTTCCTCAATGCCCAGATTGATCAGATTGGATTTCAAGAGACGGCCCATCAGGAACTCAATGGAGAAATAGTAAATCTGCTTTTCCTCACGTTCCATATAAGCCTTGTTGGTCTTAATCCAATTTTCCGAAATATACATCTTCGCCACAGCGGCTACGGTCTGATAGATTTCGTTTTCCGACAATTCGTCCAGTTCACGTCCCCACATGATATGTGCAGCATTGATGAACCGGGCTTTCAAATTCTCCTTGATTTTTTTAAACTCTGCATCATTAGCATTAGTTTTCTTCTTTGCCAAAAAAAACACTCCCTTTTTTCAGCCTCAACACAACAATAAAGGCCGTCATAACTTGGTTCTATGCCCGTTACAGGCATATTGCCTCATTACAACGGCCTTCCTAAATATCAGATTACGACGTTCTTCGTGATAATCAGCGGGTAATTATTGGCCCCTTTAAGCCATTTTTCCTTCGAGATAACCACGTTTTTGTCGCAGATGACATTTTCCACCAAGGAACCATCCTGTATATCACATTTCTGCATGATAATGGAATTCTTGATTTTTACGCCCTTGCCTACGGTGACACCACGGAATAAAATGCTGTTTTCGACCTCGCCGCGAATAACGCAGCCATTGGCAATCAGCGAATTTTTAACCTTTGCTGTCTCCTTATATTGAACTGGTACTTCATCCTTGCCTTTGGTATAGATGGAATTATTGCCCATGAAGAGCTCCTCCCAAACCTCCGGCTGCAGAAGATCCATGTTCGCTTTATAGTATGCAGTGGTAGAATCCACATGGGCAACATAGCCATCGTGCTCACAAGCATAAATATTATACTCATTTGCCCGGCGGATAATGCCGTCCATCAGAAGGTCCTGACCGCCATGCTCGTAGGTATAACGCACCAGTTCAACAAAAATGCGCTTCTCGATGAGGTAAACGTTCATCGCTACCTTGGAGTCATCGTAAATGGCCGGTTTTTCGGCCATATCCGTTACCAGTCCGTTCTCTGCTGTCTCTAAGACCACATTGCGGCCCGGCTGCTCTTCCTTTGCCGTGTAGTACACCATCGTGATATCCGCCGAGGTGTTCTGATGGAAGCGCAGCATCTGGGAGAAGTCTACGTTATAAACGAAGCTGCCGCTGGTCAGGAGTACATATTTCTGACTGCTATGCTCGAAGAAATCCAGATTATGATAAAAATTCTTCAAATCGCCTTTACGGATGCTCTCTTCTTCACTTGGGGACGGCAGGTAGAACAGGCCGTCATGACGACGGGCCAAATCCCAATCCTTACCGGAACGAAGATGATCCAGCACGGAACGCGGCTTGTCCGGAAGCATAACACCCACGTTCAAAATACCGGAATTGACCATACTCGACAGGGTAAAGTCAATCAGACGATACCGGCCTGCAAATGGCATGGACTCCACAGCGCGTTTATCCGTAAGTTCACGAATTAATTTATTATCTTCTTGAAGATTAATAATCCCCATTACATCTTTCAATTTCTTCCACTCCTTGCTGTATCTAGGCTGTAACGATAGGGAAAGGCTCAGCCGGCCTGTTTGCCGCTGGCTTCTGCTTCAACGGTTTCGCCTTCAGCTACCACCGTGATAGCACCCAGCTGTCCCGTAACCTTGGCACCAGCAGCTACTTCACAATTCTGCGCCAGAATTGCATAATCCACTACTGCGCCATCGCGGATGACCGTAGAGGGCATGATAACGGAATTCGTTACCTTAACCCCTTTGCCAATGCGCACGCCAGGGAAAATAACCGAGTTTTCTACTTCACCCAAAACCATGGAACCTTCACTGATCATGGAATTTTTCACCTTGGCATCGGGGCCAATATAGTGTGGCGGCATGGACTCATTGGAGGAATAAATTTTCTTTTCGCCTTTGAGATCAAATGGCGGCTGATCCTGCAGAAGGTCCATATTGGCCTGCCAAAGGCTTTCAATCGTGCCCACATCTTTCCAATAACCTTCAAAAGCATAGGAATACAGACGGGCCTTATCCTTCAGCATCTTCGGAATGATGTTCTTACCGAAATCATGGCTGCTGGTTTCGTCCTTAGCATCTTCTTCCAAATATTTTTTGAGGAAATTCTTATTGAATACATAGATACCCATGGAAGCCAAATTGCTCTTGGGGTTGGCGGGTTTTTCTTCGAATTCTTCGATACGGCCCGTCTTGTCCGTGTTCATGATACCGAAGCGCGGTGCTTCTTCCCAAGGAACTTCGATAACACCGATGGTTGCCTCAGCTTTGTTCATCTTATGCGCTTCCAACATCCAGGAATAATCCATGGTGTAGATGTGGTCACCAGACAGAATGAGAACATACTCAGGATCGGCTAAGTCAATGAAGTTAAGGTTCTGATAAATTGCATCAGCAGTACCCTGATACCAATCTGCACCTTTTTCACGGGCATACGGCGGCAGAATGAAAATACCGCCATTTTTCTGGTCTAAGTCCCAAGCGCTGCCGGAAGCCAGATAGTTATGCAGTTCCAGCGGGCGATACTGGGTCAGTACACCGACCTTGTCTATGCCGGAATTTGCACAGTTACTAAGCGGAAAGTCGATAATGCGATACTTTCCGCCAAACGGTACAGCTGGTTTTGCAATTTTCTTTGTTAGCGCGCCGAGGCGGCTGCCCTGACCACCAGCCAAAATCATGGCCAAGCATTCTGTCTTTCTCATAAAAAATCCCCCTTGGATATCATAGTAAACAATAATCTCCCCTTATTCGACTACGGTTTACTTTTTATATATATTTTAACAGATTTTCATCTGTTAGTATACAATTTTTCTGCTATTTTCTATGTATTTTCTGCAGAAAATAAAAATATTACATTTGTCATGCTATTATGACATATATCATGGTAGAGACAGAACGCAACGATAAACAGACTGCCTTTCACTAATAACTAATCTCTATTTTATCATTATTCGCTGTCCATCCGTATTTTCCTGCTAGTGCAATAAAAAATATAAATAATTTTTTATATTTATTTTTGGTAAATGTGTGAAAATTTAATCGAATATATGCCCTAAAAAAAAGTCCACACCAAAGTCCCCATAAACATAGCTACACTGAAGCCTGTCAGCGCATTGCTCACAGCACGTCCGTTTTTCCCCAGGCATAGCTTGGCCAGCGGACGCAATTCAAAAGTCAAAAACGACACGCACATATACATGACCGGCGCACTGTCACCAGCGAACCACTCATAAAGCAAAATACCAGCCACAACAGCAATTGCCAGCATTTCCTTGGGCTGGTATAGTGGTGTTTTCTGCGGATGCAGAGCCTCATCATACTCTGCCCGACTCACCGGCATACCATACGCATCGGTCTGCTTTTCCTCATCGACAAACCAGCGGTAATGCATTTCTCCACCAGCCTTTAATAGTATTTACGCGTTAAAGTTACCAGGCGCGGGAGCTTATCGTAAAGGTTCTGTCCCGGACATGCCGTAGCATTAAAATCCCGATGGCCAACAATATGCTGACGATTCGGTTCAATCCCATAGTAGTGGCACAAAGCAGCCAATAGTTTTGCCGCCGACTGCATCTGCTCCGGTTCCGGCTCATGATTATCAAACTCGCCTACGATATTCACCCCAATGGTATGCCAGTTCTCACCATAGCAATGTGCTCCCAGCATATCCATAGGACGTCCCCGCTCAATGGTCCCATCTTTGCGGATAACAAAGTGATAGCCGATGCCCGCCCAGCCATTATTCTTATGCCAGCGGTCAATTTCTGCAGCTGACACATCCCGATTGGTGTTACCTACATGATGGATGACAATCGCATCGGTCGTTTCACGATTCTGCAGAGAAGAAAATTCAAAATCCGTCTCCTGAATAGGAATGCCCAGCAAGGGGTCACGTCCCCCCAGAGCATTTCCATCCGTCTTCCAGGCCGCCTCTGCTGCCTTCACAGTCCACAGTTGTGGCAGCAGTACCGAACCTGTACCTAACAGTATTAAATTCTTTAAGAAATCTCTGCGCTTCATGCCACCATCCCAATCTTACCAATAACGCTATATATTATAGCCCTCATTTCTGAAAAAAAAATGATAAAAAGCGCTTATGTATTAGGGACTTTAGAACTAATTTAAGTTCGTGACATAATTCGTGACGTCGCCAGGGGCGGGTGGGGAATATTTTTCCTCTGCTTAGACAGGCTTGTCAAACGCGTCGGAAAAACATCCCCCACCCGCCCCCGGCGACAAGCTCATTCGCATATCTGCACCAACAAACCATCCTTCATCAGCAGACACAATTAGTGCTCATACAAGGCAAGCACCAGTCCGCGGGGATAGGATTGCTTTCGAGAACGTTTGACAAGCCTGTCTAAGTGAACGAAAGTAATCCTATCCCCGTGGGCGTTCTTCGTAGCACGCACTATCACGCAAGCCCCAGCCCGTGGGGATAATATTGCTTTCGGGAACGTTTGACAAGCCTGTCTAAGTGAACGAAAGTAATATTATCCCCACGGGCGTCCTTCGCAGAACGATGTAAACCTTATAGCTGCGCAAAGAAAAAGCACACCTCGCGATGTGCTCATGACTTCTATTTGGTGGCGGCAAAGAGATTTGAACTCCTGACACTGCGGGTATGAACCGCATGCTCTAGCCAACTGAGCTATGCCGCCAAAGTGGTGGGCAGGGATGGATTCGAACCATCGTAATCCGAAGATGACAGATTTACAGTCTGTTGCCTTTAACCACTCGGCCACCTACCCATATAACGCAACAAGCGTTAAGAACATGATATATTATATCTTCATTCTTAACGCTTGTCAATAATATTTTTAAATAATTATTTTTTTTGCATCCACACCGGAATATCGATGAAATCAGCAGTCGGGGTAACCGTCTGCTGTGTATCAGCCGGAGCGGCTGGCGCTGCCGGATTCGGCATGCCGCCAAGATTGAGTCCCGTATTGGGCATAATCGGCTGATCCGCTGCGGGTGCTGCCTGCGTTTCCGGTGCATCAAACCCTGTGGCAATAACGGTAACGCGTACCTTGTCGCCCATCGTATTGTCAATAGATGCACCCCAAATGATATTGGCCTGACTATCGGCAGCACCATGAATTGCTTCCGAAGCTTCCTGAATTTCATACATGCTGAGATTTTCTTCAGCACCAGTAACATTGAGAAGAATGCCTCTTGCACCATCAATGCTGGTTTCCAGAAGCGGAGAAGCGATTGCCGCCTTAGCAGCTTCAATAGCAGCCCCTTCGCCGGAAGCCTCACCAATACCCATCAACGCCGAACCAGCATTACTCATAACACTCTGCACATCAGCAAAGTCCAGGTTAACCAATCCAGGCAGGGCAATCAAATCCGAAATGCCCTTAACGCCTTGGCGCAAAACATCATCTGCGAGCTGGAAAGCCTGCGTGATTGGCGTCTTCTTGTCCACCACCTGCATCAGGCGGTCATTGGGAATGGTAATGATCGTATCAACATGCTGCTTCAGGTTGGCAATACCGGATTCTGCGTTACGCCCACGTTTTTTCCCTTCAAAGCCGAAGGGTTTCGTGACAACACCTACCGTTAAGGCACCGATTTCCCGGGCACACTCTGCAACTACAGGTGCCGCACCAGTGCCCGTACCGCCCCCCATACCTGCGGTAACAAATACCATATCAGCCCCGCGCAGGGCTTCCAAAATATCATCACGGCTTTCTTCAGCCGCTTTCTGTCCAATTTCCGGACGAGCACCAGCACCTAATCCCCGGGTGAGTTTCTCGCCAATCTGCATGCGCTTTGGAGCCAAGGACTTCAAAAGCGCCTGTGCATCTGTATTCACCGCAATAAATTCGACCCCCTGCAGTCCAAAATTTATCATGCGGTTGACAGCGTTGCTTCCGCCGCCGCCTACACCAATTACTTTGATCTTGGCCAACTGATCAAGGCCATTTTCCTCTAATTCAAACACAGCGTTAACCCCCATGATGATTGTATCTATATCCTGTGGAAACGGTATTGCGTCCACGAGGATTCCTAACTTACACAAATATACTCCTTAATTCTATCATTTATCAGCGCATAATGCTATAACTTTCACAAAAAAAATACAAAAAAAGCAATAGAGGAATCTCCGCAAACATAGGGACTGTCGCCATCGAATACGAAAAAAGCCCGGTGACGGATGATGCTTTCCCAACGCGTTTGACAAGCCTGCGCAGAGGAAAAGTTATCCGTCACCAGGCGTCTTACCACATCGATGTAAGCCCTACTGAGCCCCTTTATTCACCTGTATCTCCGCATCCTTCAGCTGTTCCTTCAGCCGGATAAACGGCGCCGTATAACTAAAATCCACATACTCAATCTGATGGCGGGCATGCGGCAAGCTCAGCAAAAAATCACGCGTAAGCTTGGCCTTTTCTTCCCAACGGTCAAAATTCCCCAGACGAATCTGCACAGCCTGATTGGTATAAGCCATAACCGCATTGGGATTTGTGACATTGACCTCGGACAGGCTGTTCAGCGAATCCGCATCCAACAGCGACAAAAATTCCAGGATTTTGCCGACATTCGGGTCCTTATTGTCATCGCCGATATACATATCATGCATCTTGACGCCGGCAATCAGGGGAATCGGCATCTTCCGCAGAGATTTATAACTGCCGATAACCTTTCCCTGCCGGTCAAAATCCAGATAACCATAGTCACAGGCAACGGTCGCCACCGGCATCCGCTCTTTCAGCTCAATTTCCAAAGTATCCGGAAACCGCCGCCGTACCATCGCACTTTCTATCCGCAAATCCTTCATAAGATTCTGGGTGACTGCATCGGTTTCCAATTGGAAGATAGGTTCTCCTTTATGCAACCGCCCGCTGGTGAGAATATCTTCCTCATTCAGGTAAGCATTGCCATGCAATACCACCCGCTGCAGGGTAAAAAGAGGCGAGTACACAACAATGGACATCAAACCGCCGCAAATCGCCAGAAATGCCAGTCCCTTTATTAAACGGCGGGGACTGCGGCGACGCTTTCTTGACGGAACATGTACCTCTCCCGGTATTTCTTTTTCATCCATTATGCTGCTTTGCCTCCTTTCCATGCCCTGCCGCTAAAACCGTTTTAGAAACCGGCCAACTGCAGAATGCGTTCACACAGTTCCGGAAATTCAACGCCCATAGCCCGGGCAGCATCCGGCACCAGGGAAACTTCCGTCATGCCCGGTACGGAATTCACTTCGATAACGTACGGCGTTTCATCCTCGCTGTACATCATATCCACGCGAGCTACCCCTTTGCAGCCGCAGGCCGTATAGGTCTTGATGGCCAGATCCTGCAATTCACGGGTCTTTTCTTCGCTGATTGGTGCCGGAATGATATGCGTCGAGGCGCCTTTGGTATATTTGCTGTTGTAATCATAACGGCCGGAAGTGGTCGTGATTTCGATAATCGGGAAGGCTTCCTTCTTATCTTCATCACCCCAAACGGCTACGGTCATTTCCCGGCCCTTGATGAATTCTTCCACGAGAACTTCATCATTATAGGAAAAGGCCTCTTTGATGGCACCGGCCAGTTCTTCCTCTTTTTCCACGATATACACGCCAATGCTCGAGCCCTGGGAAGCAGCCTTGACCACGACCGGCAGGCCGAATTCAGCGAGGATTTCGCCAGCCAAGTCCCGCTTCTGCTCGAAGCTGTTATAGGTATGGCATTTCGGCGTGGAAATGCCTTCGCTGATGAATACACGCTTGGAGGCAGCCTTGTCCATGGTGACAGCTGCTGCCAGCACGCCGGAACCCGTGTAGGGAATACCGAGCATATCGAGCGTTCCCTGCAGCAGACCGTCTTCACCAAACTTGCCATGCAGCGCATTGAAGACCATCTTGGCACCGGCTTTTTGAATATCCATAGCAAAGGTCTTGGGGTTGAGCTCCATGCCTTCGGCATTATAGCCCTTTTGCTGCAGTGCTGAGAGAATTGCTGCACCCGTACGGCGGGAAACTTCGGCTTCGGTGGAAGTACCACCCATAACAACTACGATTTTATCCTGCTTCATTTATAATCCTGCTTTCCAATCTTACTTATTGAGTAATTCCACTAATTCTTCACCGGTCTTATAGATATCCCCGGCCCCCATGGTGATGATCAAATCGCCATCTTGCACTTCGTCCTCCAAATACTTCGCCAGCCGTTCCCTCTGTGGAATGTAGATGACATCCTGACCGGACTGCTTGCGCACTTCATTCAGGATAGTTTCCCCGTTGATGCCCTCAATCGGTGCTTCACCGGCACTGTAGATATCTGTAAGGATAAGCAAATCAGCGGAGACAAACGCCTTGCCAAATTCCTCGTGCAAAAGCTGCGTGCGGGAATAGCGGTGCGGCTGGAACACGCATACCAGACGCTTGGGATTAAGTTCCTTGGCTGCCTTGAGCGTAGCCGCGATTTCCGTCGGATGGTGCGCATAATCGTCCACCACCCAAACGCCATTAGCACGGCCCTTGGTCTGGAAACGGCGTTTTGCGCCGTGGAACTCAGCCAAACCGGCGGCAAGTTTCTCAAACTCCACGCCCATGCTCAGTCCTGTCACAATGCAGGCAAGCGCATTGAGCACGTTATGACGGCCCGGAATGTTCAGCGAAACATGGCCTAACATCTCCTCACCATGCATCACATCAAAGGCAATGCCCTTGCCATTGGTCTTGATGTTCTTGGCCGTGTAGTCGGCTTCATGATCAATGGCATAAGTGTAGAACTTGCGGTCAACGACCTTGGCGATATTGCGCAGGTTTTCGTTATCGAAGCACAGCACGGCATAGCCCGTTTCCTTGTCCACATTCTGAATGAACTGCGTGAAGGCCTTGATGATGTTCTCCATCGTGCCGTAGTGATCCATATGGTCATCTTCCACATTGGTGACCACCGCGATATGCGGGTGCAGCTTCAGGAAGGAACCATCGCTTTCATCGGCTTCCGAAGTCAGGTATTCGCTTTCACCCAAAATCGCATTCGTACCGAGGTCCGGCATTTCGCCGCCCACGACCACCGTCGGGGATACGCCGGCCTTAGTCAGTGCCACGCCAAGCATAGAGGTCGTCGTGGTCTTGCCATGCGCCCCGGCTACGGCAATCCCCTTGTACTCATTGACGAGCGCCGCATTGATATCGGAGCGGTGCAGCTTGCGAATGCCCAGGTCACGAGCCGCCAGCACTTCGGGATTGTCAAAGGGAATCGCCGTGGATACCACGATGGCATCGGCTCCCTTGACGTTTTCGCCCTTTTGACCATCCAATGTGATTTTTGCCCCCAATTTTTTGAGGTTCTGAATCACTTCGGAATCTGCCCTATCGGAGCCGGTGACTTCATAGCCCAGTTCCACCATAATCTTGGCCAGCGGGCTCATACCGGCACCGCCAATGCCTACAAAATGAATTTTCTCAATATCCTTTAGCTCTTTCAGCCGTTTCATTTCATTTTCTCCCCTGTGTCATCTCAATAACCATTTCGGCAATATCCTCTGCCGCCTGCGGCTTGCCCAACGCCTTGCTGGCCTTGGCCATTGCCGCAAGTTTATCTTCATCTGCCAAAAGCTCCTGCAAGGTGCTTTGCAAAATATCGCTCTTTAAATCCCGATTCAAAATTACTCTGGCTGCGCCAGCCGCCTCCAAAGCCCGCGCATTGTGTTCCTGATGATTCTCCGCCGCATAAGGATAGGGAATCAGGATTGACGGAATCCCACGTGCGGTGAGTTCGGCAAGGCCTGTCGCGCCTGCCCGGTACACCACTAAATCCGCCATAGCCATGGCCTGCGGCATATTGTAGAGGTAGGGCTCCACCTTTACATTAGGCGTTTCAGCCAGATTTACGCCTTTTTCCTGCAGGCGGCTGATGATGTCCTCATAATCGAGCTTCCCGGTCACATGAAGATACTGTACTTCGGTTTGTTTAGCCGCCGCTGCCAGCACATCCACCATAGCGTTATTGATGCTGCGCGCGCCGCGGCTGCCGCCGGAAATCAGCACCGTTTTTTTTGCCGGGTCAAAGCCAAAGGCCTTGGCGCCTTCCTCCCTTGTCGCCGTGAGCACGGCCTTGCGGATGGGATTGCCGGTGCAGGTTACCTTGCCTGCCGGAAAATGCTTCTCCGCCTCCGGCGTGCCCGCCGCAATGCGGGTGACGAACTTGGAAAGAATCTTGTTGGTGATGCCCGGCACCACATTCTGCTCCTGAATCAGTGTCGGAATACCGAGCATACTGGCCGCCATGAGTACCGGCCCGCAGACATAGCCGCCCGTACCAATGACCGCATCGGGCTTGAACTTTCTAACCACATTCATGGCTTTGGCCACGCCCACAGCCGCTAAGCCTGCCCGCACGAAGTTAGCAGGCGACAGGCTGCGCTTGAACCCCTGAATATCCACTGTCGCAAAAGGGATATTTTCCTTGGGGATAATATCGGCCTCCAGCCCTTTGTGCGTACCGACATACAGGAAGCTGGCCTCCGGATATTTTTCCTCAATGGTGCGCATAATGGTCAGCGCGGGGTAAATATGCCCGCCAGTACCGCCACCGGAAATAATTATCTTCATCTTCATCCCTCTTACAATTTATTTACTAAATCCTTGAAGTTACGGCCGCGTTCCGCCATGCCGTTATACATATCAAAGCTGGCACAGGCAGGCGACAGCAGTACTACCTGCGGTGCTTTGGCTAAAGAATGCGCGATTTTGACCGCCTCGTCCATCGAAAAGCCTGCGCGGTGGATATGCTCAGCGGGGTACCCTTGCTTTATGGCTTCCTGCTCAAAACGGTCAGCAGCAGCACCAAGCAGCACCAAATCCGTGACACGCTCTTTTACGCGGGTCAGGAAATCCGTCAAATCCGTCATTTTATCGTCGCCGCCTGCCAGCAGCACAATGCCGTTTTCGAAGGTTTCCAGCGCTTTGATAGCCGAATCCGTATTCGTCGCCTTGGAGTCGTTATAGTACTCCACGCCGTCCAGCGTGCGGACGTATTCAATACGGTGCTCCACGCCACGGAAGGATTTGAGCACCGGAATCATTTCGTCCGCCGTGCAGCCGGCCAAAAAGGCCGTCATGGCTGCCGCCAGCGCATTTTCCACATTGTGCGCGCCCTTGATGCCCAGCTCGCCAATGCTGCACAGCGGATAATCTTCACCCTTCCAGGCAATGGTCAGCATATCGCCTTCAAGATATGCCCCCTCATGGAGATGCACCTGACGGCTGAAAAAGACCACATGGGCACTGGCGCGGTTTGCCATATCCTTCACCCGCTCATCATCGTAGTTGAGCACGAGGAAATCCTTGCCCTTCTGCTGCGCAAACATGCGCTCCTTCATGCGCTGATATTCCTCCATCGAACCATGGCGCACGATATGGTCAGGTGTGACGTTTAAGACTGTGGCCACATGGGGATGGAATTCCTCGGTGACCTCCATCTGATAACTGGAAATCTCAGCGGCGATATAGCCGTCTGCCGGAATCTCCAACGCCACCTCCGAAAGCGGCACGCCGATATTGCCGCCCACGCCGACCTTGCTATAATGGCTTTCGAGCAGCAGGCCCAAGAGCGTAACGGTAGTCGTCTTGCCATTGGTCCCCGTTACGGCACAGATGGGTGCCTTTTTGAGCCGATAGGCCAGTTCCACTTCGCTGGCCACCCGGATTTTCCGCTTGTAAGCAGCCTGAATCAAGGGAATACGGGCCGGCACAGCAGGAGAAACGATGACGAGGCTCACCCCGTCCAAGAGTTCCTCCGCCTGCGGGCCGAACACACAGTTAATCCCCATATCCCGCAGCTCATCAAAATCATCGGTCAAATCCGCCTCGTTCTTGGCGTCGCTCAAGGTCACCTGCGCTCCTAAACGGCGGGTGATTTTCGCCGCTGCAAAACCACTGATGCCTGCCCCGATAATCAGTACCTTTTTGCCCGTTAAATCCATTGTGAATCCCCCTAAATCATAACAGTTTCAGTGCCATAATGCTGCCGATAAGACCTACCGTCCAAAAGACAAAGACCACTTTCCATTCGGACCAGCCGCCCAATTCAAAATGATGATGAATGGGGCTCATGCGGAAAACGCGCTTGCCCGTGGACTGAAAGGATGCCACCTGAATGATAACCGACATTGCCTCACAGACAAATATAATGCCGATAAGCCCCAGCAAGAGCTCCGTATGGGTTAGAATGCCCAGCGCCGCCATAGCACCGCCCAAAGCTAACGACCCCGTATCGCCCATAAACACCTTGGCCGGATGCGCATTGAAGCGCAGGAAGCCCACACAGGCGGCGGCAACCGCCGTGGCAAAGATGGCCAAATCGCTATGACCTAAGAGCGTGCAGACCACCGCATAGGAGCTGGCGGCAATGGCCACCGTACCGGAAGCCAGCCCATCCAGGCCATCGGTGAGGTTCACGGCATTGCTCATGCCCACCATCACAAAGGGCACAAAGGCATAATAGCCTGCGCCAATATTGATATGGCTGTCGAGCACCGGCACCCAAATCGTCGTATCAATGCCCAACATGCGCGTACCAATAATCATGGTCACGATGGCAATGATGATTTGCCCCAACAGTTTCTGTTTAGCCTTTAAGCCTAAGTTGCGCTTCTTGACCACTTTGATGTAGTCATCCAGAAAGCCCAGCAGGAAATGCCCCAGCATGATAAAGAGTGCCAATATGATTTCCGTGGAAAGCGGTGCTGCAACCAAAGTCGCAATGGTAATGCCCAGGATAATCATAATGCCGCCCATAGTCGGCGTGCCGCTCTTTGCCTGATGGCTTGCCGGACCTTCCTCACGAATGCTCTGACCGAACTTCAACTTATGCAGTTCCGGGATGAAAAACGGCCCGGTCAGCAAAACGAAACCTGCGGCAATAAGCGCCGCCAATATAAAGCTATCCAATTGTAATGCCTCACTATCTAAATTTCATCAAAGTAAATCAATAATCTTTTCCATAGTCATGCCACGGGAGCCCTTAAAGAGCAGCGTATCGCCGGGCTGCAGAAGTTCATGGAGCTTTTCTGCCGCTTCTTCATGGCTTGCGCAGCGGTAAACTGCCGTCATCCCCTTGTTTTCGGCACCTTTAGCGATAAATTCACCCATTTCGCCGCGCGTAACGAGCGCCGTGAACCCATGTTCAGCCACTTCCTCGCCCACATGCAGATGTGCCTCTTCCGATACACTGCCCAATTCGAGCATATCGCCGAGCACCGCAATCTTGCGGCCCTTTGTAAGTTCCGACAAGGTGTTGATGGCTGCCGTCATCGACATGGGGCTGGCATTATAAGCATCGTTTACGACGTTCCATTCTTTAACCTTTTGCAGTTCAAAGCGCATCTTTGTGGCTTCAAGATGGGAAAGACCTTCACGCACCTCAGACGGCGTCAAGCCCATAGCAAAACCTGCGGCAATGGCGGCCAGCGTATTGTAAACATTATGACGGCCCACCATATTAACTTCATATTCATGGCGTTCATTGGCGTAAGTCACCATGAACTTCGTCACATTGCCTTCCGTATGAATAGCCTCGCCCTTGACATCGGCTTCCTGTTCCAGACCGAAGGTGATGACCTTTACGCCCTCCTTAACCGCTGCACGCATACCAGCCACATATTTATTATCGGCATTTAAAATAACCGTGCCGCCGGCAGGAATCGCCTCCACGAGTTCCTGCTTGGCCTTGGCGATATTTTCCAAAGAGCCTAGAAGTTCCATATGGGTTTCGCCCACATTGGTCACAATGCCAATCTGCGGGGCGGCAATCGGCGCCAACGCTTCAATCTGATGGAAACCGCGCATGCCGATTTCCACGACAGCGGCCGTATGTTCTGCTTTTAGTCCCAGCAGGGTCAGCGGCAGGCCGATTTCGTTGTTGAAGTTGGCCTGCGTCTTGAGCACCGCGCCCTTGGCCGACAGCACAGCCGCCGTCAAATCCTTCGTCGTAGTCTTGCCGTTGGAACCGGTAATCGCCACCACGGGGATTTGCGGGAACTTTTCACGCCATGCCTTGGCCATCAGCTGATAAGACAGCAAGGTGTCCTTTACCTGCAGAACCGTGCCCTGACATTTTTCCAGCTGCTTTTCATCACAAGCTTCGCTGACCACCACACCGGCTGCGCCTTTTTCCAAAGCCTCAGCCGCAAAATCCTCACCGTTAAAGCGCTCGCCCTTGAGGGCCACAAAGAGCACACCTTCGCTGATTTTGCGCGTATCGGTAACAATGGCGCTGAATTCTTTCTTCTCTTCCTTATATACTTTGGCGCTAGTGGCCTTTACAATCTCATTAAGCGTAAACATCCGTCAGGCTCCTTTTTTCGCTGCCACGGCCTCGCGGGCAACTTCCTTATCGTCAAAGTGAATCGTCTTATCCTTCAGAATCTGATAATCCTCATGGCCCTTGCCCAGGATAATCACGATATCATCCGTTTCGGCAAGTTCCACGGCACGGAAGATGGCCTCGCGCCTGTCGATAATGCATTCATGATGCTTATCGCCGATGGTTTCCTTCACGCCGGCTTCGACTTCGCTCAGGATAAACGCCGGGTCTTCACTGCGCGGATTGTCAGAAGTCGCAATAACCACATCGGCAAGTTCTGCTGCCAGTCTGCCCATAATCGGACGCTTCGTGCGGTCGCGGTCGCCGCCGCAGCCAAACACCGCAATAATCTTCTTCTTGGCAATGCGGCGGGCCGTATTGAGCACATTTTCCACTCCGTCCGGCGTATGCGCATAATCCACGATAATGGAGAAATCCTGTCCCGCCTTCACGAGTTCAAAGCGGCCCGGCACACTGGTGAAATTCAGCAGGGCTTTCTCAATTACTGCGGGGTCAATCTTTTCCGCAATGGCAGCGCCCACAGCAGCCATGACATTATAAACATTGAAGATACCCGTGATATGCAGCTGCAAATCCAGCTTACCCAGGAAGTCTTCAGTCAGGGTGAAATTTGCCCCGCTGGCCAAAACTTCCACATTGGTTGCCTGCAGGGAAGCCTTGTTTTCGATACCATAGGTCAAACGGCGGCACTTGGCATGCTCGAGCATGGTCTTGCCAGCTTCATCGTCGGCATTGACCACGGCCGTCTTGTTTTCCTTGACACCTGCTTTACCGAGCAGGTCAAAAAGCTTGGCCTTGGCCAGCTTGTAATTTTCCAACGTCTTATGATAGTCCAAATGGTCCTGCGTGAGATTGGAGAACACCGCCGTATCAAATTCGATACCGGCCACGCGGTTCTGGTCGAGGGCATGAGAGGAAACTTCCATCACGACATAATCCATGCCTTTGTCCCGCATGATGGCCAGCGTGTGCTGCAATTCCACCACATCCGGCGTTGTATTGTGAATGGGGAATACTTCTTCCTCCATCATAATCTGAATCGTGCCGATAAGGCCCACCTTGTAACCGGCCTCGCGCAAAATCGCGCGGATAAGATAACTGGTCGTGGTCTTGCCATTCGTCCCCGTAATGCCGATTACCCGCATCTTTTGTGCAGGATAATCATGGAAAAACGGCACAATCGTATCCAGAGCCGTTTTGAGCTCCGGCACCTGCAGTACCGCCACACCTTCCGGCACTTCCACTTCATCTACAGAGCGGGTGGTCAAAATGGCCTTTGCCCCCTGCGCTGCGGCCTGCGGAATAAACTTATGTCCATCCACATGGAAACCGGCAATGCACACAAACAATGTGCCCTCGCCGGCCTTACGGGAATCGTGTTCAATCCCCGTAATTTCTATATTGCCATCGCCTGTAATTACAGAACCTTCCACGAGTTCTGCTAACTGCGTCAAAGTCTTCATATATATCCTCCCTCGCCTGATAATGCGAACCGTTTTTTATTATAACGCCAACGCATAAATTTTGCCATAGGCAAAAAAAATTACAGGATTTTTCTACTAAAAATCCTGTAACTTTGCGCTTTTTACTCATATTTTATTTCTCACTGCTAAAATACGTCTGACGCGGCACTTCCATGCCCAGCTGATCCTGTGCAATGGCCTTGATTCTGTCTGGTGACTTCAGCTTGGCAATCTCAATCTTCAGCCGCTCATTTTCCTGTTCCTTTTGGTCAGCCTGCTGCTGGATAGCCACCAGCTCATAGCCGCGGCTGGCACTGATGCCGCTGCCCACCGTAACCAAAAGTGCCAGGACCGTCATGGTCAAAAACAGCAACTGGCCATGCGAACGCAACCGTGTATCCAGAACCGTCTTAAACAGCGGTTCCTTCGGTGTTTTTCGCAGCTCCTTTTCCTCTTCTTCAGGGGTAAGGACACGCTGTTCTTCTTCGTAATATTCTTCCTGTCTAGCCAGCATGGTCATCTGCCCCCTTTTCATTTAATGGTAACTTTTCTGCTATGCGCAGCTTCGCACTCTTGGAGCGGGAATTATGTTCCAGTTCATCACTCGTTGCCTGGATCGGCTTGCCGATTATCTTGATCTCCGGCTGATGATTGCACATACATACCGGCAGTTCCGGCGGGCATATGCAGCCACGGGAAAGCTCCTTCAGCACGTTCTTGGCAATCCGGTCTTCCAGCGAATGAAACGTGATAATGGCAATGCGCCCGCCCGGCTTCAAATGGTTCACTGCCGTACGGAATGCCGTTTCCAAAATGCCCAGCTCGTCATTGACCTCAATGCGGATAGCCTGAAAAACTCGCTTTGCCGGGTGGCCACCCGCTGCCTGCCGCACGGCCTTGGGCACAGCCTTGCAGATAATATCCACGAGTTCCCCGGTGGTTTCAATCGGCTTACTCGCCCGTTCCTGCACGATAAACTGCGCAATACGCTTGCTCCAGCGCTCCTCGCCATATTCTTTGAAAATACGGTTCAGTTCTTTTTCCTCGTAACTGTTCACCACATCATAAGCACTGAAATCGGTCTCGGGGTTCATGCGCATATCAAGCGGTGCATCCTGGATATAAGAAAACCCGCGTTCTGCCGTA
Organism: Selenomonas ruminantium subsp. ruminantium ATCC 12561; assembly: GCF_000424065.1. GTDB lineage: Bacteria > Bacillota > Negativicutes > Selenomonadales > Selenomonadaceae > Selenomonas_A > Selenomonas_A ruminantium. The sequence goes on along the minus strand of NZ_KE384127.1, from coordinate 4,579 downwards.
TCAATCTGATGGGAAGAAACCCCTAAATCAAAAACCACACCGTCCACAAGAGGAGCATTCTCATCCGCAAGAATCTGCTCCAGATTGCGGAAGTTGCTGTGAACGATATCCACCCGGCATCTTGCATCTTTCAGCCGTTCCGATGCGGCACTGATGGCTGCCGCATCCTGGTCAATACCGATAAGGCGCCCATTTTCCGTAAGCATTGAGGCAATCCGACTGGAATGACCGCCGCCACCCAAAGTACAGTCCACATAGGTTCCGTCTTTAGTTGTCACGAGACCTTTTACCGTCTCCTCCAGCATCACACTGATATGATGAAACTCCATGCTTTCTGTAATCCTTTCCTTTGTCCTTATATGCCTAAGTCGGCCAGTGTCGCAGCAATCGCCGTAACCTCAGGCTCTACCTCACCACTGTAGGCATTCCAATTATCCTTGCTCCATACCTCAATGCGATTGTCCACACCAGTCAGGATAACATCCTGCTTTAAGGCAATCTGTGCATGGTTGCGCAGGTTGGCGGGAATCAAAAACCTTCCCTGCTTATCACATTCGAGCGTACGCGCCCCGGAGAAAAAAAAGCGGTTCACCGCCCGCGCTTCTGGTCTGGAAATCGGCAGCGCACGCAGTTTGCCCGCCAATTCCTCCCAAGCCTGCTGGCCATAGAGAAACAAGCACTTGTCAAACCCTTTGGTGATGATAAAGGTAACGCCCAACTCCTGACGAAAATCCGCCGGCAGAATGATACGCCCTTTCGCGTCAATAGCATGGGTATATTCTCCCATAAACATCCTGCCACACCACCTTTAGTACACTGCCTGCCACTTTCTACCACTTTTCTCCACTTTCCTTCTTATATTTTATAGCATATCTACACGAATAGCAAGACTTCCTTGCAGGCAACTAAAAATTGTTCGATACACCAGACCGGCAGGAGGGGGCGGGGATAACTTTCGGCTGCTTAGACAGGCTTGTCAAACGCTGCCGAAAGCCATCCCCGCCCCCTCCTGCCTTTGGCTTTGCACTTCCAGATAAGTAGTTGTGTCCCCCCGACTTGACACCTCACGGCGGCTTTCCATATAGATGTTAGCTAAATCGCTGTAATAATGTACGCATTAAGCCCGCGGGGCTGATAATGTTTTTCCGCAGCTTTTGACAAGCTTGTCTATGGCGAAGGAAAAATATTATCAGCCCCGCGGGCGTCTTTATACTACGATGTAATGAACGAGTCTTAATTCTTCATCCACCCAAAACTCTCAAATATCGGCTGATACCTTATCCGTTCGATAAAGTCCTTATTGGTCTCCTCCGTATGGAAAATCGGCACTCGTTCCAGCGCATAAATATTGCTGGCCTTATCCACATTCCCATACTTAATGGTAAAGGCTGCCTTATAACCTGCCTCTTTCACCATCTGCGCGATATGCAGGTTATAGGTGCCGGTGGGATAGGCAATGTAATTCACCTCATGCCCCAGCTCAGCTTCCGCCTTTTTCTTGGATTCCACCAGTTCAGCCCGCAGTTCATCATCGCTGAGGTCAGTCATCGAACGATGATTAACTGTATGTGACTCGATATTGATACCATTCTTGTTCATCTCACGAGCCTCATCCCAACTGAGATATCCCTTCTTATGTTTATCCAAAAAGCCGGTCACCACAAAGATAGTTGCCTTGAACCCGTATTTTTTGAGGATAGGATATGCATTGGCGTAGTTGTCCTCATACCCATCATCAAACGTAATGAGAACCGGATTCTCCGGCAGCGTTCCATTTCCCGCCAACGCCTCATAAAGCTCATCCGGATTGATGGTATGATAGCCATTATCCCGCAGATACTTCATCTGGTTATCAAAATCCTCTGGCCGCACCGCCAACGAAATAAACGTATGGTCTATCTTATGGTAGTTAAGCACCAAAACCTTCGTGCCATTTTCACTATCGGCCACCATAGTCGCCTGCAATGGCTTAGGCTGCTGCCAAAAAAAAGCCGCCCCCGCCGCAATCAGCATAAAAACTATCATTATAATATAGCGCCAACCAAATCTTCGCCGCAAAACCATAATCCGCCTCCACATCTATAGTCATCTGTCATTCTACCGCATTTCCCGCCAAAAAACCACAAAAAAATAACGGCTTTCCGTAACATTTGTTTCTTGTAACCCCCGTACAACTATGTTATAATTCCTGTGTCAGTTAATTTGTTTTATCGCGCTTAGCGCAGGAGGTTATAATGGCTATTACTAAAGATATGAGCATCATCGAAGTTGTACAGAAGTACCCGGATACCGTTGAAGTATTCGTTAACGCCGGCATGGGCTGCCTGGGCTGTGCTGCCGCTCACTTCGAAAACATCGAACAGGGCGCTCTGGCGCATGGTATTGACATCGAGGCCCTCATCAGCAACCTGAACGAAGCTGTTGGTGCTGAAGCCTGATTGGATATAACCCCAAAGACTGCGATTCCACCTATTGGGAACCGCAGTCTTTTTTTGCCAGCAGAAAAAAGGCGCATTGAGATACCTCGTATTACAATGCGCCGGTCTTGTCTATGCAGTTTTACTGTTCGATGCCAGCATCAGCCGCCGTATATTCTTCCAGTGAATTTTCCTTCACCTGCATGCAGATATAACTGATGCCTTCATTTTCTGCGGCAAAGAACTGACGGCGTGCTGCCGGTGAAATACTCAGCCAGTCACCTGCGCAAAGTTCCACCGTTTCCCCGTCAATCACAGCCTTGCCCTTGCCGGCCGTGATGAAATAGATTTCCTCATTCTTCTTGTGGTAATGCACAAAAGGAACGCCTGCACCTGCGGGCAGATTGTTTATGCTTACCTCGGCACCGGTCAGCTGCAATTTATCATGCAGTTCCGTTCTTGTCTCATTGGATACGCTTACTTTGTTGAAATTTGCCATCTTATTCTCCTCCAAATACACATGAAATCATACGTTTATAAAATACGCTTTTGTTGTAAGCAAATTGATTACAATGTAAGAATAACAGCTTTTAGCTGTAATGTCAACACTTACATCGAAAAAATATATAAATTCAACAGCCCGCAGCGGCTTGTTCCTATGCACTTTACGCGCCTAACGCGTACCAGCGCAGGAATAAGCTGTCACGGGCTGTTGCCAAATAATAGCCGTATCTATCTTTTTGCCAGCAAAAATACTGTGCTGATAATCAATGCCGTTCCCAAAATATCCATAAATCCAAAACTGGCATGCAGAAACGTTATAGACAACAGAATAGCCGCCAACGGCTCCACCGCCCCCAGAATGGACGCTTCTGCCGGCTGAATATACTTGATGCTGCCCAGATAACAGCCAAAGGCCACCACCGTACCAAAAATAATGACATACGCATAGATGAGCCCCGAAAGAACTGTCCATGCCCCAGGAACCTGCCAGGGCGGGCAGAACGGTGTCAGAAAAACGCCGCCCACCAGCATGCCCCAGCCGATAATGAGTGTCGGCCGCCATTTGCGAATCAGTCGTTTCGGCTTCATGGTATAAACCGCTGCCGCTACCGCCGAAGACAGCCCCCATAACAAAGCCGGCAACGGTATGGACAACTCATGCACATTGCCATGCGTCACCAACAAAAACGTACCGCCTATAGCCATCGTCACACAGATTACTTCAATGAATTGCGGCCATTTGCGGCCAGTCACCGCCGTATAACCCACAATGAATATCGGCATCAGATATTGCAGCACCGTAGCTGCCGCCGCATTACCGCACTTGATGCTGGCAAAATAGGTATACTGCACAGCCAGCAAGCCTAAAATTGCAAACAGCACCAAATCCCACGCATCCTTCTTGTCCCGCCAGACACGCAAAATGCTTTCCCGATACTGAAAAACATCTGCCGCCAGCAAAATCACACCCGCCAGCAGCATACGCGACACCACCAGCCAGCCCGCGGTAAGGCCGCAATCCTGCAGCAGATATTGTCCGGCTACGCCGCTGGCTCCCCACATGGACGCCCCCAGGCACACCATAAGCAAGCCTTTTTTCCGTTCATTCATAACTGTACACCTTTCGTCCTCGTATAAATCCATCCTTATCGTAACAAGGAGTTGCCGATAAGTCCAGCCCTATCCCAGCAACATATTTAACCTAATCCGCCAGAAGTCCTCAACCTCTTAGGTGGGGGATGAAGGCGGGTATGGCGAATTTACGTAAGTAATTGAGCCATACGATACTTTGTGACTTTTTTGTGATAAAATATTGGTAGGAAGGCGGTGATTATAGTGAATAAGGCATACCGATATAGGTTATATCCAACACCTGAACAAAAGCATATGTTTGCTAAGACTTTCGGCTGTGTTCGATTCATCTATAACAAGATGCTTGGCGACCGCCTTGACTACTACAAAGAGACAGGTAAGAAACTGAACAATACCCCGGCACAATATAAGGAAGAATTTCCTTGGCTGAAGGAAATTGACAGTCTTGCTCTTGCAAATGCACAGATGAACCTGAACAAGGCATACAACAATTTTTTTAGCAACCGAAAACATTTCGGCAAACCGCACTTCAAGTCTAAGAAGACAGGACACTGCTCATACTCTAC
>NZ_AUJE01000011.1 GCF_000424065.1 Selenomonas ruminantium subsp. ruminantium ATCC 12561 | reverse complement strand
AAGTGACTAACAAGCGGGTAGATGCGAACACGTTTAGTGGGAGTATCGTACCCATTGCTTGCTAAGAATAAAAAATAGTGAATGCACAATAAAAAAGGAAAGCAAAAAACTCTCGCCTTCCCTTCATTCATGTGAGCCCATATGAGCCCTAAAGCTACCTTTTAACAGAATTTGCCAGATATCAAATGCATGAACTCGCTTCTCATCATTCATGAAATACAGTTTTGGGCTTTCTTTCCTTTGTGTCATTGACTTTACCTCCCATGCTATCTATCACTCTGAATCACAGTAAAGTCAAGTCGATATTATGTCTCATACGCTTTCGTCCGACTGTTTTCACAGAACTGGTGCTGGATTTAAACCTTTTCTCCACAGTTAGCGCAAAACTTGCTGCCGGAGCTCAGTTTCGCACCACAGTTAGAACAGAATTTCGGCGCAGCGTTTTGTACCTGCATTGTCCGTTTCTGTTCTGCCTCGTGTTTCTGCGTCGTTCTTTGATTCTCTGCTTCCGGTTTCCGCGGCGCAGCATCCGCAAAAGCTTCCCCTTTCACTTTTGCGTTCCGGCAACGCGCTTTAATATAATTGGCCACAAAGGCAAAGTCTTCGTCGTCCGCATACACTTGGTTGCGGCTTAGGGTTTCGTTCAAACGAATCAGATGCTCCTTCGTCAAAATTTCTATTTCTTTCACATCGTTGAAACTGCTGTACATAGAAGTTCGCACCGCTGCCAGAACGCCTGTGCCTGCCGCACCCAAATGCCCTCCGGCAACACCCCAAAGCGCAGAAATCGCTCCAATCAGTTGTGCTTTCTTCACATGCTTTTCATGCTGCTTGTGATTGATGCCGCTCTCATCCATCTCAAACATTACGCAATATTTTCCGCCTATCATATAAGCAAAAATAAGATAGCCTATAATGCTGAGAACCAGAAGAATCCCAAACAGGATGCACGCCGCCTGCGCAATGAACTGTAGCGTCTCCATGAGATCGCTGTCCATGATGTTTATGGCAAACAGAATTGCCAAAACAATCACAATGGCGATGCCCATCGCCCTCCAAATCTCTTTGATAATCACCAAAGATTTGTACATATCCAGTTCATACACCCAGCGGTACTTACCGTCGCTGCACATGGTTATATTGTTGCTTTTGTAAAATAAATCAGTCATTATTACAGCGCCTCCCTCAGGTCTTTCCTCACTTGGCAGTACCGTTTTCTGCAACGCCCACCTGTTTGAATTCATATTCTACCGTAGTATAACGTGGCAGCACCTTGTCATCTTTTTTATAATAATCTTTTAACGTTACCGTGGCAACCAGCAGGCATGTTTTATCCGGTATTTTGTATTTTACGCTTACGTTCAGCCGTTTGCCCGCCGTACCCTGCGCCGTGCGGTGGAAAGGTTCCAGCTTTTTGTCTGCCTGCCGACTCATGTCCTTATAAGGTTCCATTGTGATCTCTACTTCCTGCGCCGTACCCGGTAGCGATTGTTTAGATAGAAGAGAAAACCGCAGGGTTCCATCCGTATCCATCATGCCTTTTCGTTTATAAAAGGCCTTCGCTTCCTCTCTGTCTTCCTGGCAGCTGATTTGCTGTGACCATGCATCGTATATGCTGATTACCGCAGTGACCTTTCCATCCACGGAAAAGGTCTCTATATCCACCGGAGCGGGTGGCGTAGCTGACGCAACCGAAGTAAAAAAGCACAGGAAAACAGTCAAAAAGAATACCCCATGTAACAACCTTATTATCTTTTTCATACGCACCTCGCCAACACTCACACCAAACTCCCACCGCTCATGCAACAAGCTGTCGTTTGTACCGCCACTCAAATTTGCTTTGACAGCCTGCGAAGCAGGTTGCAACCATTATCCTGTGTTTACGCCATTTTTGCAACTGATTATTGATCGGTCTTAACACTATTGCCCGTCCAACGGATCAGGCCCATATCGGTTAGGTCCCTTAGTACCTTTACAAAAAAGAAGAAAAAAACATTCCTTCAATGAGTTATTTGCTGCCACTCATAGCGCCATTCTGTTTGGCTTCCGTTAGCGGCGAAATAGAACGAGATGACATCGCCCGGTTGCGGGTTTGCCGGCATCACATGAAAAACCGTCGCCGAGTCACCATAATTGCTTTTTCCGCCGCCCGTGCCGGCCGAAAGATGGAAACCAGTGTCCGGATGCGGATTCCCTTCGTCCTTTATATTATAGAAATACGGAGCCGCTGCATCCATGGCCTTTCCCGGTCCTCCCCATTGGCAACAGGCGGTGGTGCCAAAATAGAATTGGTCGCGGGTCGTTTCTGTCATTGTCAGCCGTATGTCCATCGTGATTTTCTGTCCGGCTTTGGCGTGGGAAGGCGGGGGTGTGCAAGTTGCCTCAAACGAAGTTGTCTGCACTGGATTGTGGAGATGCGTCGTAGTGGAATAATGGCGCATAAGGCCATTGCTTTGCTCGTAGGAATAGTCGGTGGCGTATTGGTCCGTTCTCGTATCCTCCATCGAGCGGGTCGAGGTATGGATCAGCTTCCAACCGTAGAACGGGATGACGTCATTGGTGGCAACCGGCTGGTATGTGCCGGTCAGTTCCAGCATGCCGCAGTTGCCGGAAGATTCGTTCCAACTCCATGTGCTCTGATCAGAATCGTGGATTTCATAGGTATGGCCGGGTTTCATCAAAAAGTTCGGATAGACGTCCCAATAGATGTTATTATGGCCGGAATAGCTGCGGCCCGTGGCCTGCCATTTCCCCAGCATCTGCCCGTTTTCCCATATACTGATGGTGCCTGGGGAAGCTGTGCCAAGTCCATTGTTCCAATGATATGTGCTGATTTTCTCGACCAGTATTGGGTCCTGATCTGCCTTGAGCGTCAGGGACTTAATATACGGCGGGTTATTGTTTACCTCATCCCCGTTCATGTTTGAAAACATGGGCATCTCCATCGCGGCTTTTTCCTCTTTAATGATCGCTTCTTTTTCCTTTGCAAAATTGTCGCCACACCCTGCCATAATCAATGTCGTCATGCAAAGCAAAAATAATAGAATCTTTTTCATTATCCCTCACACCTTCGCCCCACAGTTGGCATAGAACTTGCAATTGGGTTCACTGTCAACATCAAAAAAACAACATTCCTGTCCTAATTCTTGAGTCAAAATTTAATAGCACCAGAAGTCTTCTGTCCGATACTTCCAGCCGATTCGTTTCATACAGAAATCAAACACCTTGTCCCCGGGGGAAACCACTGTCATGTTGTTTCCGCTCATCTGATTCGTTTCGTAACGCCACATTTCTTGCCCGTATTTGATAAACTTCCATTTAATAATACATTTCACTTTCCCGTTCTGCACCGCTTTTGCGGAGACCTTGATAAACTTGCCGTCCAGGTTTTCTTCCCAAGCAAGCGTTTCATCCATCACATAGATGTCCGCGTTTATATTTTGCCAATGATCCACCCAGATGTCTTTCGCTTCACAAGGGGTAACTGCTACAGAAAACATCGTGGCTGCAATCATCATTACAAGAAATACAAACCTTTTCATGCTGACCCTCCTTTATATACATTTCAATTACGCAAACTTCGCAGTTGTAAAACTGCCCATTAATTATTAAATCAGATTTTCTAAAATAAAATAGCATAAGCCGTCTCCGTTTTGTATAAAATTCATTTCGATACAATGGCCGGATGCAAAGTGCACCTACTATTTTCCGAGCAGCCAAGAAGCGTCGCGGCCGGTCCCCATATCTTCTTTCCGTGGAAGCGGAGGCTGTAAAGGGAGAACAAGCTATTCCTATAAAACTGGTCTTTGTAAGAAACAGGAACAATAGGCAGGATTATCTGATTTTGGTTTCTACGGATGTTAATTTGTCCGAAGAAGAAATCATCCATTCACTCTCGTATACAAATTACCTCTGGTTAATTCACAGGGCGTAAATAATACCATGGAATCATTTACGCCCCATGGAATCCTTGATTTGCATGAAAATATCGTTGTTTTTGGTCTTATTTCGGCATTTTGGCCTGTTTTCCTGCCAAATTACAGAATTTTTTTACTGTTAATATAACGATGGATTTTTTTACGTTTGCGCATCAGCAGGCGCATTGGCCCACTTTAGGAAGGTCGGCGCTGAAACACCCAATGTCTCTGCGGCCTTGCGGGCGGAGATTTTTCCGGCTTTCCACTGTGCGTGGATAGCTGGAAAGCCCTTGGGTTTCTCCATGGGCTTTCTGCCCAGCGTTACGCCTCTTGCCCGGGCTGCTGCCAGTCCCTCCATGGTGCGCTGGTGGTTCATGTTCCGTTCCGTTTCCGCAACGTAGGAAAAGACTTGGATGACCAGATTGGAGATGAGTTTTGCCGTGAGGTCATCCCGTTGGGAGACGGTGGATACACGGATGTAGCCGTAAACTGTACCGCTCGTGTTCTTGTTCATAAGCAATTCCTCCATTCAACAGGTTTAACAACATGTATATTGTAGAGGAATCCTTGATTGCAAGGAAATTTTATCAACCGCAAAGCGAGCGGCGCTGACTGGTCAATCTGACCAATTAGCGCCGCCCGCTATTTTTTACATCATTTTTCAAACCGCCTAAGTTCCTGTATAAGCTCGCCCAGCTTGTCGGTGAATTTGTCCATCGACTTCTGGAAGCTGGTCAAGAGGTAGAAGGTCACGACAATGGGAAAGCCCACGGCGGAAACGGCGGTGAGGATGGTTTGTTCCATAATGTGGCCAAACCGCCGCCTTACGGCAGGGCGGTTTCCTCCACCGTGCGGATGAATGCCCTGTCCAAGGCCACCAGCGGACTGCCGCCCACGAGGAAGGCTTTCTTGACCGCAATCTCATTGGCTGCGGCTTTGACTTCGGCCTCGGTCAGGTCCGCTTTGGGTTCGGTGATGGAAATGGGCGTAATCTTGCCATTTTCCGTTTTGAAATTCATAACCAGTGTGCTTTTCATGATTTATCCCCCCTTAATCATGTTCCTGTGCCAGCAGGCAGGCGTCCGTCCGCCCGATGCTTGCTACCGGCAGGGCCTGCAATTTCGCCAGCATGGTGCCAATCTCCAGCAGGTCATCGTCCGCAATTTCCGGATTTACATGGGGAAGGTTCAGATAGCTATAACTGTCCTTCCCGCTGCTGGTCGTCCCGACAATGCGGGTGATTTTCAGTGTGGTCTTCTGTTCGTGTCGCATTTTTTGTCCCTCCTCGTAAAAGCAAAAAGGCCGCCGGATTGTCACCTCGGCGGCCTCTTTGCGAAAGTGACAACCCAATTATATCTAACGCCTAAAGGCGGCAGATAGCTGCAATCTTGTCATTTTCGCATTTGTATTCGGTTAGGGATGCTATAGGAAGTTCCTTACAGTTCTTATATTAGGGAGTTGACAAGTCAAAGGCAAGGGGAAAATACATTTACCAGTTGCTATTCACCAAAGCTGATGCTTCTTTGTGGGAAAGGGAATAGGTTTCGATAATCTGTGTAATAGCCAAATCCTTGTTTATCTTTAACTTTTTAAGCATAGCCACGGCTTTTTTCAGACTTTCTGCCTCGCCTTCCTTGCGGCCTTCCTCTGCAGCATATCTTAGCTGCGCCGCTTGGTCACGACGGAACTTTTCTGCTTTTTCATAAGACCGTTTGGCCACTTCGTCCTTGGTGAACACGTCTTCCACCTCCATTGCCTCTTGGATTGCGGCCTCGCTTGCCGCGATTTCTGCCAGCTCCTCATCCGGTGTGCTGGGGGAGAAATAGGCAGCCCATTTCTCCATGCGATTCATTTCTTTTACGTTTCTGCCCTTGAACTTCGGCAGTTCAAGGTAAAGCCTTGCCATGTAAGTTTTATGAAATTAAATCTGCCCAATCATCTTATGCGTCTGCGGAATTACGCGCACATCCTTGAGTTTGGTCAGGGCGTAATTCTGGCAGATAAGAATTTTTTCCGGGCTGGCAGCCTTGCAGCCGCCGTAGGGTGTCACCGGCTGAATGATGAACAGTGTTTCCGGTGCAGTTTCCGCCACAAGGTCAATAGCCTGCCGGAATTCTTCTTCCGTGGTTTCCTCTGCCACTACTAGCTTGATATACAAATCCTTGGTCTTGGCAATTTCGATAAATTTGCGGTGCTCCTCCCACTGCGGACGGCTGATAATGCTGGGCAGCTTGATGTCCATGCTGATGATATCCGCGACATCCATAATGCTTGCCAGTTCCTTATACAAGGTGCCGTTGGTTTCCAAAAAGACAGGCACTTCTACTTCCTTGGCCACTTCGCGGATAAATTCTGCGTGCAAAAGCGGCTCACCGCCGGTAAAGCTCACCGCCTGATGGGGAACTTCCTGACAAAGCCTGTTTATCTCCATCGCCACCTGCTCTGCCGAGCGCGGATTGGGGAGCGTTGCAAACTCCCGGCTGCCGGCGTAAGTTTCCACCTCGCAGGACTTATGGCTGCCCGGCGTATTTTCCGTATCACAGAAGCTGCAGTCCAGATTGCAGCCTTCAAAGCGCACAAAAACCTGACGGCAGCCCACATATTTGCCCTCTCCCTGAATAGAAGAAAATATTTCAATAAGATTCTTCTTCATAACTCAATCCTTCGTGTAAGTGACGCTGGATTTCGGTGATTCAAAGACCGTTATCGCCGCCAAAACGCTGTCGCGCTTAAAAATCTCATTACCGGCCAATTCTTCAAAGATAATCCGGGCAAGATTTTCCGCCGTAGGATTTACGCCATCCTTAAAGGGAGCCAGTTCATTGAGATAATGATGGTCAAAGCGTTCCAAAGTATCCTTCAAGGTCTGCTTAATATCCTTGAAATCCACCAGCATGCCCAGTTCATCCAGTTCCCGGCCTTTGACAACCGCTTCCACCACCCAGTTATGCCCATGCAGTTGGGCACATTTACCAGGATAACCATTGAGATTATGGGCTGCTTCAAACGCGCCCTCTACTTTTAACGTATACATTATTGAAAAACTCCTTACTTATATAAAATATACATGATTATAACACCTTCAAGCTGTCCTTTCAACACCAGCAAAGCTATATGTCCTGCCACGAGGCCCTGACAGCAGGCAATGACCTTATCTGTTTATCCTGCAATTCATAAGCTATGCCGTTATAAAAGCACAACCGGCTTCTTACTTAGAAATCAGCTGTGCTTTTTTATCCACTGAACTATGTATTTCAGCATTCATTTGTCGTCCAGCCTTCTGTATAAATTCTCATTTTTTTCATGAGTTCCTTGGACACATCCCTCATTAGTTGTTTAATCTCTATTATTCCGCTCTTTCATCAGTCTGCGAAGCCCTGCACGAAGAACTTGATGAAAGCGATGGTCTGCGGCTGATAGATGATATCCACTAGGAACGCGCCGACAATGGGGACGATCATGAATGCCTTTCTGGACATGCCGTACTTGTCCTTGACCGCCGTCATGTTCACGATTGCGGAGGGCGTAGCGCCAAGGCCGTGCCCCAGAAGGCCCGCGCACATGACTGCTGCATCGTAGTTCTTTCCGAGGATTGGGAAAACGACGAAGATGGAAAGGAGCACCAATACTACCACCTGCGCGATGACGATGATAAGAACTGATCCAATCAGGTCAAGCAGCTGATACAGGTTCAGGCTCATCAGCGCCATGGAAAGATACAGATTCAGCATGACATCGCCAGTGCTGTCCACCAGCGGGAATCTGAAATGATACCAGTGGAACTGCTCGTTCAGGTTGCGGACAATCATAGCAACGAACATTGCGCCGACATAGGACGGGAAGCTCATTCCGATCAGCTTGCCAAGCCAGCCGGAGATCTCGATTCCAAGTGCCATACAGAACAGGATCGCGGTCACGTTCTTCAGGATGTCCAGGGTGGTGAGTTTCTCGCCGTGTCCTGCGTTGATCTCTTCGACGGAAGTGTCCAGAGTATCGGAGTTGTCCGGGGTCAGGTGGTTCTTCTCGATCAGCATGCGGGCCACTGGGCCACCCACCAGAATGCCGAAGATCAGGCCGAAGGTTGCAGCTGCCGCGCCGACGGTGATACCTGCCGGATAGCCCATCTCGATAAAGGTGGAACCGTAGGAGCCTGCCGCTCCGTGTCCGCCGGTCATGGAGATGGCGCCTGCCAGAAGCGCGTAGGGATACTCAATGCCTGTAACATTGGCGAGGCCGATGCTGATGCAATTCTGGATGATGGAGACAATGCCGGCAATCAGCCAGTAGACGAGCAGCAGGATGCCCCCCTTCTTCAGAAGGGAAAGGGACGCGCCCAGGCCAACGGTGGTGAAGAACGCCACCATGAACGGACTCTGGAAGGTCGTGTCGAGCTTGAATGCGAACGCGCCGCTCTGATGGCCGGCAAAAGTGATGAACATGAACAGGAAACCGCCCACCACAGGAGCCGGAATACAGTACTTCGTGAGGAAACTCACCTTCTTCCGAAGCCAGAAGCCGATTAGGAGCAGGATGGCGGCCAGCGCCGTCGTCATGACCATCGTACAGCTGATATTCAATGTACCTTCAACAGTTTCAAAAGACATGTCTGTCACATCCTTTGTGCGTTATTATCTCTTAATAACATAAAATGTCGTGCGAAACGGGATTTCGCACGACAAGACAAGGAGCCACAATTATATTTATATCCTAAAAATATCTTTTATTTACCGGTCAGCTTGCCCTTGGTATCCTGCTCTGCGCTCCTGATGTCATCACGCATATCCTTGGCAAGATTGAGTTCGTGGAAATCTTTGTCCTCATGCAAGAGCATGCTGAACTTGTCCGTCTGGTCAAGATAAGCCGTGCCCTTTTTGAAGGAAAGTTCCAAAACATGCCCGCCCTTTTTCTTATCGTCCGACAGGAAATGGAAGTGCCAGCCCACCGAATTCAGCTCACCCATATAGCTGGGACAATACAATCCTACGATGGTGCCTTTGATATTTTTCTCGGTAAACTCCGTCTGTTTGTCTTTCAACGCCTCCACCAAGGTGGGATACGGCTTTTGACTTCCGTATTCACTGCGGAACAGAATGGAGGAAAATTCGGCGGGAATCTTCACCATGTAAAAGCTGTTAACGCCATGCTCTTTAACCGCCTCGTTCAATGCTTTTTCCAAAGCCGCTTTATCCTTCACATTCTGCAGGTCAACAGCAATATCCCGGTCAAAAAACGTCACGTTGGAAAAGGGAATAACCGTTTTATCCGGGCAAAGAATCACACGCCCATCCCCCAAGGCCTGATAAATCTTGCCATCCAGCATAATCATCTCACCGTTCAGGCCTTCAAAGGTTCCGATACCCGTATCCCCCATGGTGCGAAGCTCTCCGGCTGTAATCGTGCCGCCGAAATAGCCTTGCGCCAAAGATTGCAGGAGTGCCACCTGCGTAACGGTTTCACGCTCCGCCGGTGCGGCCTCGGCCTGTGCGCTGATTCCTGCCCCCAACGTCATAGCTCCTGCCAGAAAAACGGTCATTAATTGCTTTTGCCTTTTTGCATTCATTTTGGTCATCCTTTCTGATGTAGAGATAAAAAATCGAATACAGCCTGCCAATACCCTTTTCCCGCCTCCTTCATGGCATCACCATGTCCTGCTCCTTCGACGATGAATTTGACTTTGGGGGCGTTGCAGGCGGCAGGCGGTGCCAACGGGTCTGTATCACTGCCACGCTTCAGGGCATAATCGACAAAATAATCCCCTACGGCATAACCTGCCAGCAAAAGAACAGTCAGGAGAATCCTAAGCTATCACGGCAGACTTGGCTTTAGGAGCATTTTCCCGCAGCCATTGCCAAAGTTCCTGAGGGTGTCCCATATTGGTGGCATTGCTTAAAAGCTCCTTGGGCGGCAGCACCAGTTCATAGCCGGCAGCCTCCACTACCTCTACTGTCTGATGATAGGAAATCGGTCTGTCATCATGCGGAATAAACAGTATCCTGTCCCCCGCCTGAGCAGAGCACCAGGGCCATAAAAACACAGTCAATAAGAACAGCAAAATTATTTTATTCAAGTCAAAGTACCTCTTTTCAAATTTACGCTTTTTCTATTTCGCCAAGGTTCGTTAAAAATCCTGCCTGAAAACCTTAATCATGCGCTGACAAAAAAAGCCCTCCTGTTGCAGGAAGGCTTTAAGCTATTTCATAATGTCTTTTGTATTCTTTACATTGCCCACAATATCATCCATGCTCATAGCGCGGGTGTGCTTGGTATGGCTCCATTCGTGTTCGTTGCGGTGGATGAAGCCCAAAAAGATAATGGGAATCCATGAGTAGATGAACACCGGATAGAGCAGCATATAGAGCCAGGATTTCCATTTTGCCCGAATCTTGAACAGAATTATCATGGGCAGAATGTACTGACCAAGCATGATGGCCGTCATGAGCTGCGAGGGCATGAAATTGTAGATGTTCGTGTAAAACGGCGGGAACGCCAGCTGGATATAACTGATGATGATGAAGATGGTAGAAATCATCAGGAAATGCGGCTGCATGAGGTAGATACATTCATCCCACATGCGGATATCCTTGTTTTTCCAACCAGCTTTGAGCATCTTCGGAATGAAGCGGTTGCCCACATCAAACTGCCCCTGTGCCCAACGGCGGCGCTGATTCCAGGACTGCTTGAAGGTCAGCGGCTTTTCATCATAGATGATGGCGTCATGTGCCCAGCTGGTCTTGATGCCTTCGGCCATGCACTTCATGGTAAATTCCATGTCCTCGGTCAGGCAGGTTGCCTGCCAGCCGTGGCGCTTTAAGATTTCCATGTCAAAGCACATGCCCGTGCCGCCTAAGCAGGCAGACAGGCCGATATTGGACTTGGCCAAATGGGAGATATGGCAGATAACCCAGAACGCGATGGCAAAGGTACCAGCCACCCAGGTATCGTAAGGGTTCTTGGCATCCATATAACACTGGATAACCTTATCGCCCTTGCAGAGGCGGTTATTCATTTCCATCAGGAACTGCGGATGCACGAGGTTGTCGGCGTCAAACACGCAGACAGCATCATATTCCTTATCCATCTTGAACAGACGGTCAAACATCCAGTCGAGTGCGTAGCCCTTGCTCTTTTTCGTCGGGTGCGTGCGCTCATGGACAATAGCGCCGGCGGCAGCGGCCACTTCGGCCGTATTGTCGTCGCAGTTGTCGGCAACCACATGGATATCGTACATATCCTTCGGATAGTTCAGGTGGCCCAGGTTCTCTACCAGCTGACCGATAACCGCCGACTCATTATGCGCGGCCACCACGAGCGCAAACGTCTTTTTCGGGGTCTTAATCTTCTTCTCTTTCCGCCGCCACATACCGCAGAAACCAATGATGAAGAAATACAGGGTAAAGAGGAAAATCATTATCTGCATCGGCACCATGATGATGTCAAATGGATGTGTCAAAAATCATCAGCCTTCCTTTGCAAACAGTGCAATAATTGTATTGAGTATACCGGCTGCGCCATAGGTGCAGAATACTGCCACCGCCAACGCCGGCAGCAAAGCCTCATGGCCCAGCCACAAAATACCGGCAAACATCACAAACGCAAAAATCTTCGTAACAAGGTAAATGGGTTCTGCCCCATCACCCTTGAAATTGGGGTAATGCACATGGCTCACCATCAGATAGCCCACAATGGCCATGATGATGGGATAAGCGATACCAAAGCCCAGCGGGTCAATGCCCAGGCTCACAAAGAGCAGGGTGGTCATCGCTACAATGTTGCCGCCGGCAGGAATCGCCAGCCCCATGAAATAGCCATGCACGACATCCGCATTGACATTAAAGCGGGCCAGGCGCCACATGCCGCATACGGCAAAGATAATCACCACAGCCATGCCCAAAAGGCCATGATGCTGCAGCACAAATACCCACGCCAAAAATGCCGGGGCAATGCCAAAGGAGCCAAGGTCACAGAGCGAGTCCATTTCCTTGCCCATTTCGCTGGACACGCCAAAGAAACGGGCCGTGCGGCCATCAAGGCCATCGGCCACGAGCGCCAGCAAAATGAAAATCGAGCCCCAAATCAAATCACCATGATAGGTCGAAAGTATGGAGCACATGCCGAACACGAGGTTCATGGACGTGCATAAATTCGGTAGAAAACGTCTGTAATCCATCAGTCTTTTATCCTCCCCAAAACGGTCAAGCCGCCAGAAACCTTCTGCCCTTTGGTCACGGCGATTTCCACATTTTTCGGCATTACCACTTCCAGGCAGGAACCGAATTTAATCATGCCGTAAAGCTCGCCCTGCTTCATTTCATCGTCCAAAGTCACATAGGACACAATGCGGCGGGCTAAGATGCCGGCAATCTGTTTTACGCTGATACGGATGCGCTCATTTTCGATGCCGAGCACATGGTGCTCGTTCTCAAAGCCCACCGTATCTTTATAAGCGGGACGGAAACGACCGCAGAAATACTTCTGCAGCTTGATTTTGCCCCGAATCGGACTGCGGTTCACATGCACATTGAATACGGACATAAAGATAACGACCTTGTTGCAAGGCTCTTTTACAAATTCGTCCGTTTCCATCGGCACGATATCCGTCACGGTACCGTCAGCCGGCGAAAGAATCACATCTTCGTCAAGCGCAATTTCCCGCTTGGGATTGCGGAAGAAATAACAAAAATAAAACATCAGTACGATAGGGATTACCGCCGCATAGGGGCTAATGGAAAAGCCCACGAGAAGCGCCAGCAAAAAGCAGGCACCAATAAAGGGATAACCCTCAGAAATAATAGGGGTCAAGCTTCCACCTCCTTATAAATGATAAACATTACGCACGGCGCGACTTATAGCTATGCACTTTCAGCACAAACTTCGGCAAAGCCATCAAACGGCCTGCGCGTTTCGGCTGCAAAAGTCCGCGGAACAGCCATTCGAGCTTGGCTTTCTGCATCCAATAAGGCGCACGTTTCATCACACCGGCCATAACGTCCAGCGTACCACCTACGCCGATGGACACCGGTACATTAAGTTCCTTCAGGTGTGCATGGAGCCACTTCTCCTGCTTAGGCACGCCAAGGGCGGCAAGCAGCAAGTCCGGCTGCGCAGCCTTGATTTCTTCGATAATCGCTGCCTCGTCTTCGGTCTTGAAATAGCCATCCCGCGTACCGACGATTTCAATACCAGGATAAAGTTCCTCGGCCTTGGCCTTAGCCTTCTCTGCCACGCCGGGAGCCGAGCCAAAGAAAAACACCTTCTGCTTCTTGCTCGGAGCAATGCGCATAAGTTCCTGCGCTAAGTCGAAGCCTGCTACCCGCTCTGGCATTTCATAACCTAAATGATGGGCAGCCCAAACCGTGCCAGCCCCATCCGGCACGACCAAAGCGGCATCATTTAAGATATCCTTTAATTCCGTGTCATGCGTTGCCCGCATAATCATCTCTGCATTGGCGGTGGCAATCAGGACATTTTTTCGTTCATCCATATAACCTTCCACCTGCGCAACTGCCTGAGCCATGGTGACAGAATCCACCTTCACGCCCAGTATATCAATCTTTTCGGCCACGCCGCTACCTCCCCAATTTTCATCTAAACACTCATTAGACAAGTTTACTACAAATAAAAGAGAGCGTCAACCGCTCTCTTTTTGCATTTTAGACTATATCTGCTGTAAAAAATTCATCTTTTCATATATCTATATTTCTGCTACAATAATATCCGGCTGGTGAGTCGGTCTTCCCGCAAGGGGAGGTGGTAACGATGACGTTATACGAAAAGCTGTCCTTAGTGATGGCCGCTCTGACACTGATTGTTGCCGTCTTAGGATTGTTCAAGTAAGAAATTACTTTGTAATATGAAAAAGACCGCTTGTTAAGCGGTGCGGCCTTCCTCACATACTAGTTAAACGGGAAGTGACCGGCGCTACGACACACCAGCCATTTCTTTATGCTCATTATACAACCTGTGATTGTACATTTCAAGCCTTGACAGCATTCGTCAGGGCTTTTATTTTTGCATCAGCATATTCAGCATTTGTGCAGCCTGTTCGTTTGCCAGTACGTGCTGAATTTTTTTGTTACAGCTCAGTGGGGGCGGAGATGGTAATACTTTTCGCCCTAAGCGATGTCCGTATAAGACGGCATTTTCGCAGTGATAAGCAACAAGTACATCGATGTTCTTGTGACGGGAGCAACGAATTCGTGGCGGCAATAGGCTAATCCGTAGCTTGGGGCGAACGGGGAGTGCTTTTTCTGTTAGGAGCGACTGCCTGAACGCAGTGAAGGCCGTCCCCTGGAGAAAGCAGCTAAGCAAATACGCTGAAAGAAGCGCCGTTGGCCTGCCCGGCGCGGGTAACTGGACAGCTCTTTTTTGCGAGGGGGTCGTTTAGCGGGAAACAGAAAAAGTACTCCCCGTTCGCCCCTGACCACGTATGAACAAGATACCTTTACCACGAACTGAACTCCCCGACAAACTGCAATTTAACGAAAAAACCCGCTGACAAAATTGTCAGCGGACTTTTTCACTGTTAGGGAGCTATCCCCCAAAACAGGACTCTATGAATCAGTTAAGCATTTTCTTCCTGCTTAGCTTCTTTTTTCTTTACTGCCGTACGGATGGACAACTCACGGAGCTGTTTATCGTCAACTTCAGACGGAGCGTTGGACATAACGTCACGGGCACTCTGCGTCTTCGGGAAGGCGATTACGTCACGGATAGAAGCGCGCTTAGCCATGATCATAACCAGACGGTCAAGACCGAAAGCAAGGCCGCCATGAGGAGGCGTACCATACTGGAAGGCATCCATCATGAAGCCGAACTTAGCATGTGCTTCTTCCTGCGTGAGGCCCAGGGATTCGAATACCTTTTCCTGCAGGTCTGCGTTGTAGATACGCAGGGAGCCGCCGCCGATTTCGACACCGTTCAGAACCATGTCGTAAGCGTTAGCCTTTACGCGGCCCGGGTCAGTAGCGAGGAATTCGATATCTTCGTCACGCGGAGCCGTGAACGGATGATGCATGGCTTTCCAACGTTTTTCTTCGTCGCTCCATTCGTACATCGGGAAGTCAACAACCCAGAGGAAACGGAGTTTATCCGGGTCAATGAGGTTGCGTTCCTTGCCCATTTCGAGACGGAGCTGGCCGAGAGCCGTGTCAACAACGAGGCGCTTGTCAGCCACAACGAGCAGCAGGTCGCCAGTCTTGGCGCCGGTAGCTTCCGCAATCTTGGCGAAGGTTTCATCGCTGTAGAACTTCTTGAAGGGGCTCTTAACGCCTTCTTCGCTGTACTGAATCCAGGCAAGACCCTTTGCACCGTAAATCTGTACGAACTTAACGAGTTCATCCAGACGACGGCGGGGAATGTCAGCATAGCCGTCCACCTTGATGCACTTAACCATGCCGCCGTTTTCGATAACGGCGTTGAACACCTTGAAGTCAGAGCCTTTGACGTACTCGGAGATGTCCATGAGCGGCATATCAAAGCGCAGATCCGGCTTATCGGAACCATACTTATCCATAGCCGTATCCCAATCCATGCGTTCAAACGGCGTTTCCACCTTGGCACCGATGGATTTTTCAAAGAGTTCCTTAACCATTTCTTCCATAATGGTCAGGATTTCTTCCTGGCTCTTGAAGGACATTTCGATATCGAGCTGGGTGAATTCCGGCTGACGGTCAGCACGCAGGTCTTCATCGCGGAAGCAGCGCACAATCTGGAAGTATTTTTCAAAGCCGGCAACCTGCAAAATCTGCTTAAAAATCTGCGGAGACTGCGGCAGAGCGTAGAACTCGCCCGGATTTACACGGCTCGGCACGAGGAAGTCGCGTGCGCCTTCCGGCGTGCTCTTGCAGAGCATCGGGGTTTCGATTTCGAGGAAGCCGTTGCGGTCAAAGTAATCGCGCATAATCTTCGTCACACGGTGGCGCAGAATGATGTTCTTCTGCATTTCCGGGCGGCGCAGGTCGAGATAGCGATACTTCAGGCGCAGCATTTCATCTACGTCAATGCCATCCTGAATGTAGAACGGCGGCGTCTTAGCCTTGTTCAGAATGCGCAGCTCGGTGCAGACCACTTCGATTTCACCGGTTTCGATGTTGTTGTTCACCGTTTCTTCGCTGCGGGCGCGTACCGTACCGCGAACAGCGATACAGAATTCGTTACGCAGGGATTCTGCCTTGTGGAACGTGCCGCCTTCCATGCTGGCTTCATCAAAGACAACCTGCACAAAACCGGAACGGTCACGCATATCCACGAATATGAGTCCACCATGGTCACGACGACGGGCAACCCAGCCGCACAGCACGACATCCGTGCCTACATTTTCCTTGCGAAGCTCGCCACAATGATGGTCGCGCTTCATGCCTTGTAATGTTTCCATTAACCTTTCACCTCAGCACATAGCTTTTCAATTATATTATCAAAAGAAACTTTCTCCTGCTCGCTCTTTGCCATATCCTTGAGCTGTACGCAAGCTTCCTTGACTTCATCTTCACCGATGATTAAGGCAAAACGGGCATTGGCCTTGTTTGCCTGCTTCATCTGGGCCTTCATACTCCGGCCCGCATAGTCCATACCGGCTTTAAGCCCCGCCTGACGCAGTTTCGTCAGGAGCTTAAAGGCTGCGCCCTGCGCTTCTTCGCCCAAAGCAACCACGAAAGCATCGGTCTGCGTGTCCATTTCCGGCAGGAGATTCTGTTTCTCCAGAGCCAAAAGGACACGTTCCAACCCCGTGGCAAAGCCCACAGCCGGAGTCGGATTGCCACCGATTTCCTCAATGAGTCCATCGTAGCGGCCGCCGCCTGCAACGGCACTCTGCGCACCAAGGGGCGGATATTTAATCTCGAAAGCGGTCTTGGTGTAATAATCCAAACCACGCACGAGACGGGCATCGAGTTCAAATTCCACGCCAGCTTCCGTCAGGAAGTGCTGTACCTTGTGGAAATGGTCCTGACATTCTTCGCAGAGGCAGTCCGTAATCTTCGGTGCATCAGCCATATAGGGCTTGTCGGCATCGGCTTTGCAGTCGAGGATACGCAGCGGGCTGCGCTCAAAGCGGTCTTTGCAGTCATCGCACAAATCTTCGAGCTTGTCGCGGAAGAAATCCTGCAGAACCTTGCGGTACACCGGACGGCATTTCGGACAGCCCACAGAATTCAAGGACAGCTTGAGGTCTTTGAGTCCCAGACCGCCTAATAAATCCATAGCCAGCATGATGATTTCCGCATCCACTGCCGGATTGGATTCGCCCAGAGCCTCGACACCGAACTGATGGAATTCGCGCATGCGGCCGGCCTGCGGACGGTCATAGCGGAACATGGAGCCGATGTAGAAGAGCTTGGTCAAGCTGCTGTCGCCATAGAGCTTGTTCTGCAGATAGGCACGAACCGCCGAAGCCGTGTTTTCCGGACGCAGGGTAATGCTGCGGTCGCCACGGTCAGTGAAGGTGTACATTTCCTTGTCCACCACATCCGTACCCTCGCCGATACCGCGATGGAACAGTTCCGTATGCTCGAACATCGGCGTGCGGATTTCCTTGTAGCCATAACGGGCACACAGGTCACGGATTTTTTCTTCCACATAGGTCCATTGTCCGACGGTATCGGGCAATATATCCTTTGTCCCTCTTGGGGCATTGGTTAACATTCGTCTTACTCCCCCTAATTTGTGCAGGCTTCATCCAACAAAGCCCGCCGTTTTTCGATGTAAATATCAATATCACGCAGATAAGTCACTAAATCCTTGGCGTTGAAGGAAGACTTCATGCGCTTATTCTTAAAGTCAACCACTTTGCTCGTGGCGGCGCCGCCAATGCCGATAATGGTCTGATGCTCCTCCATAATCTGGATATTGTACATCCCTTCGGCACCTTTATGGCAACAGCCAATATTTTCCAAATCACCGGCCATATAGCCCTGACGGTAAAGATAATATGGCTCATAGCCAAACTTCTTCATATAGCCCATCGCCACTTCCGCCATCTTACGCGTTTCCTCTGCGCCGGGCAAGTCCACATGGCGTTCTTCCATGATGAGCTTGAGGCGGGAACCGCGCTTCAAGGCTAGGGCATGCAGGGTTATATCGTCCGGGTTTAGCGCTGTGACCTGGGCCAGTGTATCGTCCACATCAGCCGCCGTCTCACCGGGCAGGCCCAAAATCAAATCCATATTGATATGAGGAATACCTGCCGCCCGCAGGGCATGATACATTTCCGTCACGGCCTCCGGCGTATGCTGACGGCCGATAACCTTCAAGGTTCTCTCCTGCATGGTCTGCGGGTTGACGCTGACGCGCGTGACCTTGAAATCGCGCATAGCCACAATCTTTCCCGGTGTAATGCTGTCGGGACGGCCTGCCTCCACCGTAAACTCGGCTAAGTCATCGTGGTAAAAGGCATCACAGACCCAGCCCAGCATCGTGCGGAATTCCGCGTCCGGCAGAGCAGTCGGCGTACCGCCGCCCACATAGATATTCTGGACTTTAAGTCCGTGCGCCGCCACCGCCGCTTTAGCACCCTCGACATCCTTTTTGAGCACCGCCATAAACTCGGCCAGTTTCTTTTTCCCCGGCAGAACATTAGCCGGGAAGGAACAATACAGGCAACGGGTCAGACAGAAGGGAATCCCCACATAAATGCTGATGGTCTTTTCGTCCGAGGTTCTAAGGAATGGCAGCTGACGAAACGCCATCGGCGTGATAATCCGCGCCTTTTCCTCACTGCAGGCAAAGTCGGTCATCAAACGCTTGACGATGGATTCCTCATCCATGCCATATTCAATCCAGCGATGGACGATTTTGGTGGGACGTACCCCGTGGAGAATCCCCCAGGGGGCAGGCGCATAGCCCAGTTCCTCACAGAAGATACGGTAGAGATTGAGCTTTATCGTGCGGTTCACCGCCGCCCGCTCCAGTTCATCTTCCTTGCCGCACGCCTGCCGCGTGTAACACGTTAATTCGCCGTCTTCACCGAAAAGCATAAGCGTGGTCTCCATGCAGACCTTCGCACCTTCATGGGCACCTGCGGGAACGACCTTGCGGTGATTCACCACCGAAAGCTGCGCCAAGTCCGCCGCACCTTCCCGGCCCACGATTTCCACTTTGAACAGGGTCAACACTTCGCGGGTGATTTTGGAGATTATTTCTTTTTTTGCGTTCAGGGTAAACGTTCTTACCTTCAATTTTTGCTTTGGCACTCCTTGCATGTACCGTAGAATTTCACCTGATGATTGAGTACATGAAAGCCCATCTTCTGCTGAATGTCTGCTTCCAGTTCATCGAGTAAATCATCTTCAAACTCCGTCACCGCACCACAAGTGGTACAAATCAAATGATGATGATGATGCTCGGAGGGGTCAGTTGTATTGACCTCATAACGGCTGCAGCCATCACCAAATTCCATCTTCTGCAAAAGTTCCAATTCCGATAGCAGTTCCAAACTGCGGTAAACGGTAGCCAGACCAATTTCCGACTTGCCCTGCCGCAGAATGCCATGCACATCCTCAGCCGAAAGATGCTCGCCGGGGTGGTCGAGGAAAACCTGCAGCACCGTCTGGCGCTGAGGAGTCATCTTGTGCTGCCGTGCCTGCAGGCGCTGCCGCAAATCGTCCATTGTAAATGTCTGTGCCATAAAACCAATCCTTTCTATATCCGAATAGTACGTTTTCTCCGTCTTATAACACACATCTTAACTAGATTAATCAAATAAACCTATTATAGCAGATAATCACCTATATGACAAACTACATATTGGCATTGCTGCCCATTTTTCGCACAACGCTGTAAACATCTTTCACCCGGCGCAAACGCGTGATAATCTGCTTCACCTGCGTGGAACTGTTTACATCCAGTCCCAGCAGGATGGTCGAGGTCTTGGTATTGCGATTGGGGTTGGCATTGATGCTGTGAATGTTGATTTTCATTTCCGTGGGTACGGCCAGTACATTGGCCAAAATACCGCTGCGATCGTTGCAGACGATTTCCAGTTCCACCTTGTACTGCTTGTCAAGCCCTACATCCCAGCTGACTTCAATCATGCGCGTGATGTCGGTATCGGCCAGCACATTGGGGCAGTCTGTCCGATGAACCGACACGCCGCGTCCGCGGGTCACATACCCCGTGATGGGGTCGCCGGGGATAGGGTTGCAGCAGCGGGCCAGCCTCACCATCAGGCCGCTTTCGCCCTCAACCAATACGCCGTGGCTGGATTTGCTCTTGCGTCCGCCACTTGCCGGGCGTTTCAACGCCGACAGCATCTGGGACACATCCAGCGGTGTCTTTTCCTTGATTTCTTCCTTGTGGAATTCCACCAGACGGGTGAGTATGCCATGCACGGCAATGCCGCCATAGCCCACAGCTGCCAGCAAATCGTCTTCGCTCAGGATATTGAGCTTCTTGGCCACTTCGAGCAGACGGCCGTCCTTTAAAAGTTCCTTAGGCGCATAGCCCAAACGCTTGGCCTCTTCGCGGATAAGCTCCATGCCCCGCTCGATATTTTCCTCGCGCCGTTCCTTCTTGAACCAGGAACGGATTTTGCTGCGGGTTTCCGAGGACGCCACGATATTGAGCCAGTCGCGGGACGGGCCGTTATTGGCCTTGTTCGTGACAATGGACACGATATCGCCGTTTTTGAGCTTGTGTTCCAGCGGCACCAGTTTGCCATTGACCTTTGCGCCTACGCAGTGATGGCCCACTTCCGTATGAATGCGATAGGCAAAGTCAATGGGGATAGATCCCTTGGGCAAGTCCACCACATCGCCTTTCGGCGTGAACACGAACACTTCATCAGAGAAAATATCCACCTTGAGGGCTTCAAAATATTCCTTGGGGTCGCTGAGTTCCTGCTGCAGGCTCACCATCTGCCGCAGCCAGTTCATCTTCTGGTCCATGGCGCCGCCCGCCGTCGAGCCTTTGCCATTTTCCTTGTACTTCCAATGAGCCGCTACACCGAACTCCGACACCTCATGCATATGGAAGGTGCGAATCTGAATTTCCAATGGATAGCCGCGGGTCATAACCGTGGTATGCAGCGACTGGTAGCCGTTGGATTTTGGCATGGCGATATAATCCTTGAAGCGTCCCGGAATCGGCTTCCACATGGCATGGATTACGCCGAGCACTCCATAGCAGTCCCGCACGGATTCCACCAATACGCGGATAGCCGACAGGTCATAGATTTCACTGATATCCTTTTTATCCCGCAGCATCTTCTTGTAAATGCTGTAAAAATGCTTGGCGCGGCCCTTGATTTCCGCCTTGATGCCCGCCTCACCGATTTTCTGTTCAATCTGCTCAATGGCGGTATCGATAAATGCCTGACGCTCCTTGCGCTTCTGTTTGACGTTCTCCACCAAATCATAGTATTTTTCCGGTTCCAGATAGCGCAGGCAGAGGTCCTCAAGTTCCCACTTGATGTTGGAAATACCCAGACGATTCGCCAGCGGCGCATAGATTTCGATGGTTTCCTTGGCAATGCGCTTTTGCTTATCCTCACGCATGTATTTGAGCGTGCGCATATTATGCAGACGGTCAGCCAGTTTCACCATGATGACGCGGATATCCTTGGCCATGGCCAAAAACATCTTGCGGTAGTTTTCCAGCTGGACTTCCTCTTTCGATTTATATTTAATGCGGCCGAGTTTCGTCACGCCATCGACAATCATGGCGACTTCTTCGCCGAACATCTCCGCAATCTGCTCCTTGGTGTAGATGGTATCCTCCACCACATCATGCAGGAGCGCCGCACTGATGGTCACATCGTCAATATGCAGTTCCGTGAGGATTTCCGCCACATGCAGGGGGTGAATGATGTATTCTTCCCCCGATACCCGCACCTGACCTTTATGCGCATCAGCAGCCAAATCATAAGCCTTGCGGATAAGGCCTGTGTCGGCTTTCGGCTCGTAGGCGCGCACCGCCGCAAGTATGGATTCTATCGTAACTGGTGCTCTATCTTTATCATTCATAATGCCATCTCCTTCCCTGTATCTTTAGCGGTGCTGCCCGTTCCGATAGGTGGGCGAAGCCTCTAGATCCATACGCCCGCTGGCCTTGGGCAGATAATAGCAATTTTCCTGCAAGTCCATGCGCAAAAGATTTAATTCCTGAAAAATCCGCAAGCCCAGGCTCATGGTATAGAGAGATATATGACTGCCCCGCTTGCAGAAATCCACTGTAAGCTGCTCGGCGGTATAGGGAATATAATCCTCGTTCTGCTGAATCTGATAGAGGAATTTATAGATATCCACCAACTGCTCCCGTTCGGGGAAAATCCGTTCCCCGTCAGCCGGTGCAATACTGTCCACCATACACTGCAGGCTGCAGCTGCCCTGCCATTCATTGACCGCCGGACTGTAGACCATATCAATCACTTCGCTGTTGATGATGCCCGCATAGTCGCTGCGGTTCCACAAGAGTGCCGTAAGCGGTGCATTTTCCGTGCCCACCTGAAAACGCAGATGCTGGCCTTCACGGCCAATGGCCTGCGGTGCCCTGCCCCGAATCCCGCGCACGCCAAAGAGCGGCTTGGGGTTAGCCATGCCAAACGGCTCCAATTTTGCCAGTTCATCTACGAGTTCAAAGGTAATTTCCTCTGGCGGAAGTTCCATTTCCACCTTGACCTTGGGCACATAGTCGGCAGGGGTCAGCGTGCTTGCCGCCACTTCAGCAAAGGCACGTTTAAAGTTCTCCAATTCCTCAGCCTTCACCGACAGACCAGCCGCCTGAGAATGACCGCCAAACTGCAGGATATGCTCCCTGCAGGCATTTAGCGCTTCATACATATGCAGCCCCTCGATGCTGCGGCAGGAGCCTTTGCAAATGCCATCTTCCTGCCTGCTGAAGACAATCGTCGGCTTATAGTACTTGTCCACGAGCCGCGAAGCCACAATGCCGATAACACCAGGATTCCACTTTTCCCCGGCCACCACAATAGCGGGCAGATTATTCACATCTACACCAGCAAGCTCCGCTTCTGCCTTGGCCAAAATTTCCTGTTCAATGCTCTGCCGCTGGCTGTTGAGCATATCCAGTTCCATTGCCAGTGACTCAGCCTTAGCGTTATCCTTGGTCAGGAGCAGTTCTACCCCCTTGCGGGCTGAGCCGATACGTCCGGCTGCATTCAGGCGGGGAGCCAGCCGAAAGCCCACATGGCCGGTATTTAACTCCTCATCGCGAATATCGGAAACCTCCACCAAGGCCCGCATTCCCGCAAAAGAAGAATGCCGCATCTTTTTGAGGCCTGCCGCCACAATCTTGCGGTTTTCACCAATAAGCGGCACAATATCGGCCACAGTTCCCAGCGCCACGATTTCCAAATCCTGCACGTAATTTTGGCCATGCATTTCCTGCCACAGGGCCTGACAAAGTTTAAAAGCCACACCTACTCCGGCTAAGTTTTTATCCGGATAAGGGCAGTCTTCCCGATGGGGATTGAGCACGGCCAAAGCGGGCGGCAGTTTTTCTCCCGGCAGATGATGGTCGGTCACGATGATGTCCATTTTCCCAGCCATAGCCGCCACATCATCTACCGAAGCAATCCCGCAGTCCACCGATACCAACAGCTTGGTGCCATCATCGGCAATACTCTGCAATGCAGGCAGATTAAAGCCATACCCTTCCTTTTCCCGATGGGGGATATAGAAATCCACCTTTGCCCCCAAAGCCCGGAGATTATGCACGAGCAAGGTCGTAGCCGTCATGCCGTCCACATCATAGTCCCCATAGACCATGATGTTTTCTTCATCATCAATGGCCTTCACAATCCGCGCTGCAGCTTTATCCATATCTTTCATCAGAAAGGGGTCATAGAAGGGCTGTTTGTCCGGGTGCAGAAATATCTCTGCAGCCTCCTTGGTGCAAATACCACGATTCCATAATATATTGGCCAGACTCTTGGTCACACCCAATTCCCTGGCAAAATCAGCCGCTTCCGGTGCAGCGGCACTTAATTTCCATTCTTTTAACATACTTTACACTCCCGGATAATATCTTATCCTATTTTGTATTCGGCGTAAATGACAATTTTCCCTTTTAACAAAAAAAGCTGTCATGTATAATGAAATAAACCATTTTTTGAAAAGGTGATATTTATGGAAATAAAAATCACAACAGCCGATACCTTCTTTGCCCGTTTTCGGGGCCTGATGCTGCGCAGGCACCTGCCTGCAGGACATGGTCTGCTTCTTACCCCCTGCAACAGCATTCACATGTGTTTTATGCGTTTTGCCATCGATGCGATTTTCATTGACCGCAATTACCGGGTACTGAAAATTGCCCGCAATGTAAAGCCATGGATTGGATTGGCATGGTGTAAAGATGCCTGGGGGGTCGTGGAAATCAATGCCGGAGAAGCAAATACACTTCAGGTAGGAACTACGCTGAAACTCAGCACAGGAGATGTACGATGATATTCCTTATAATAAAACTAGGTGCAGCTGTCATCTGCGCCATAAGCGGAGCCATTGCCGGAAATTCCTGGCTAAAAAAACTTTATCAGGAAAAAGAATCTATCCTGACTTTCCCCGACAAAATATTTGAGCAGAACCAAAAAAGGCAACAGTTCCTGCTGCCAATTTTAGTCATCTTCTTTGTGTCTTATCTGCTGACCCATGACACCACACTTTGGGACAATATATTCAACCTGATTTTTATTTATTTTCTGATTCTCTTCACCATAACGGATTTTGAGCAACAAGTTATTTTTGATGTAATGCAGCTTCCCTTTGCCCTTTGCGGATTAGCCTTCTGCCTGGTCAGCGGCTTTCCCCTGCTCAATCATCTGACGGCCGCGCTGGGCGGCGGCGTAATCTTTCTCATATTGGCAATACTGACGCGCGGCGGCATTGGCGGCGGCGATATCAAGTTAATCGCCGCTCTTGGCCTATGGCTCGGGACAGCTGCGCTCATCGACGTCGTGGCATTTGGGTTTATCGCCGGCGGGATTGCGGCCTTTATTTTATTGGTATTCAAGCACAAAAAAAGGACCGATAAGTTTGCCTACGGTCCTTATTTTACACTGGCTGCGCTCTTGCAGCTGTTTCTAAAGTGATTATTCGTATCGCAATGCCTCTATGGGGTCAAGCTTGGCGGCTTTTCTGGCCGGATATATGCCAAAGAACAAGCCAATGCCCACGGAGAAGATAAAGGATACGATTATCGGTGTGATGGTGATTACCGTGGTAAAATCGCCCAGCTGGGCAATGATTTTGGATGCGGCACAGCCAAAAACAATGCCGATGATGCCGCCGATGATGCCGATAACCATGGACTCAATCAGGAACTGGGTCATGATGTTCATAAAGGTGGCACCCAAAGCCTTGCGGATACCGATTTCCCGTGTGCGCTCGGTGACGGACACCATCATGATATTCATGATGCCGATGCCGCCGACAATCAGGGAAATGCCCGCAATCGCCCCTAAAAGCAGGGTCAGCATGGAAGTTGACTGATTCACCGTTTCCATCAGGCTGGTGAGGTTACGCACATGGAAGTCATCATCCTTGCCCGCAACGATATGATGGCGGGAGCGCAGGAGGTTCTCGATTTCGGCCTGCACCTGTTCCATCTTCTCCTGACTGGAAACCTGCACATTGATGGACTGCACATAGGTAATGCCCAGCATGCGTTCCTGCGCAGTGGTCAGCGGAATGTAAATCACATCATCCTGGTCCTGCCCCACGGAGGACTGCCCCTTGGATTCCAACAGCCCGATTACTTTATAGGGCTGATTGTTGATACGAATATTCTTGCCTACAGGATTATCCTTGGCAAAGAGATTGGACGCAACGGTGGTGCCAATTACGGCAACGCGGTTGCGTTTATTCATATCATCCGTTGAGACAAACGAACCATAGCCAATGGTCAGCGAACGAATGGACATAAATTCCGGCGTCACGCCCTGCACGCTGGTCTTCCAGTTGTTGTTCCCATAGACAATCTGATAGGACGAGGACACGGACGGGGACACAAAATCAATATTCTTGATTTTGTCCTTGATGGCCTTGGCATCGTCGTATTTCAAGGTCTGCATGGAGCCTGCCGCCCCGCGCACGCCGCCGCGGTTGGAGGAACCGGGCGAAACAATCAGCATATTGGAACCTAAGCTGGCAATGGAGCTTGTGACATTGCTGCGCACGCCCATGCCGACCGATACGAGGGCAATAACCGCCCCCACGCCGATGATAATACCCAGCATGGTTAAGAGACTGCGCATCTTATTGGCGTATAGGGATGTCAGCGCCATTTGGAAACTTTCACTAAATAACATCCATGACCACGCCCTTTCCTTCATCACGGGTGATTTTGCCATCGCGCACCAGGAGCTGGCGGCTCGCACAGGCGGCGATTTCCGGTTCATGGGTGACGAGGATAATCGTACGGCCCATGCCATGCATCTTCTGGAAAATCTCCATGATTTCCTTGGTGGATTTGGTATCGAGGTTGCCGGTCGGCTCATCGGCCATGATGATGTGCGGGTCATTGACGAGCGCCCGCGCAATCGCGACCCTCTGCCGCTGACCGCCCGACAGTTCATTGGGCTGATGGCCCGCCCGGTCAGCAAGCCCCACCGCCTCTAAAAAGTGCATGGCCTTTTCCAATCGCTCCTTGCGCCCTACACCGGAGTAAACCAGCGGCAAAGCCACATTTTCGAGTGCCGAAATGCGGGAGAGCAGATTGAAGTTCTGGAAGACAAAGCCGATTTTCTTATTGCGGGTCACGGCCAGTTTATCATCACTAAGGCCGGCTACTTCCTGCCCGTCCAGCTTGTAGGAACCCATTGTCGGCCGGTCAAGACAGCCCAAAATATTCATCAACGTGGACTTGCCGGAGCCGGACGGCCCCATCAGAGCGGCAAATTCGCCCTGATAGATATTCGTGGTAATGCCGTCTAAGGCCGCTACGGTTTCGCCGCCGATTTTGTAGAGTTTTTTGATATCCTTGAGCTGGATGGTGGCCGTGCGTGTTTCTTTCGTTGTCATCGCATTTTTACCGCCCTTCTTACATTGGCGGTGGCCCCCCGCGATTGCTGCTGTTTTTTTTTGCGCTGTCCGCAGATTTTGCCACATAGGTGCTGACCACTTGCTCACCTTCGGACAGGCCGTCCAAAATCTCTACATATTCATCGCTGTAAATGCCTGTGGACACATAGCGGTTTTCCTGCGTGCCATCCTCGTTCTTCACGATAACATAGGAGCCCTTGGCATCGGTTTTCAGGGTGGAAAGTGGCACGACCAGCGCATCATTTTTTTCAGCGGTATTGATTTCCACGCGTGCCGTCATAGCCGGCAGCAGCATATTGTCCGGGTCATCCACATCTAATGTCACATAGTAGTAAATAACGCTGGCCGAAGAGGAACTGCTCGAAGAGGAACTGCTCGATGTATTGATATTCCAGCTGTTGCTGGTATCGGTCTGGGAAATCTTGGACACCCGCGCCGTAAAGGTCTTGCCGTTGAAACTATCCACTGTGAAGGTCGCGGTCTGACCAACCTTCACACTGCCGATATCCGTTTCATCGACCTTGGCCAAAATCTGCTTGCTGGACATGTCCGCAATGCGCATGATGACCGTAGGATTGCTGGTGCCCTGCACGGCCATAGTGCCAGGGGTCTGCGGCTCGCCCACCACGATGCCGGACATAGGCGCGACAATGGTCATTTCATTCATATTGGACTGGGATTCCGCCAGCGAAGATACGGCCGTATCGTAGTTCATCTTGGCATCTTCCAGCTGTTCCTGGGTATCCGCACCAATGCTGTAGAGATACTGAGCGCGTTCATATTTAGCCTTGGTGTTGGCCACCTTGTACTGGGCCTGATTGCGTTTTTCCGTATAGTCCGTGGCATCGAGTGTGGCTACGGTCTGTCCCGCCGTCACCGTATCATTTTCCTTAACCAGCACATCTTTGATCCGTGCCGTAACCTTAGAGCTGACCTCGACACTGTTCACCGGCTTGATGGTACCCGTTGCCGATACCGTAGACTTTAGATTCATACGCACAACCGGCGTTGTTTCCACCGCTGCCGCCTTCTTTGCCTCCTGTTGGCCCTGATAGTATTGATAGCCATAGACACCGGCGGCAATCAATACCACCAGGGCAATGGCGGTCTTTATTTTCCAATCAAATTTCATTTATTTCCCTCATTTCCAGCCAGTTCTTCTGCCACTTGGCGGGTATTATCCGCCGTGGTATCACTGTTGCTGCCTAAATTTTCCTGCATAAGCGCCGTATCGGCATCGGTATCGAGCTGGGCGGCAGCTTCTTTTTCTTCCGGCGTCAACTCTACACCCATGGCATTTTCCACCGTGGCCTTGTAGCGGGCATAGTCATACTGCGCACTGATATGGTTCAACTTCGCCGTGGAAAGTGCCTCCTGTGCATCGATGATGTCGAGCATCAGCCCTTCACCGGCGCGGTATTTTTCCCGCGCGATAAAGGCATCTTCTTCAGCCTGATGCACGGCATCCTGTGTGGAATTAAAGCGCTTTTCGGCCTCGCGCATATTGTAATAAGCCTCCCGCACAGCCAAATCAATACTTTCCTTATCCTTCTGATAGGTCAGCTTGGCAATATCCCGGTCCGTTTCGGCTGATTTAATCTGCGCGCGGGTTACACCACTGTCAAAGATATTCCAATCCAACCCCAAAGTTGCCGACGCACTGTGGCTGTTCTCACTGCTGGGATGGAAACGCTGGCTGTCGCTAAGCCCCACAGACAAGTTGAGCGTAGGCTGATAGCCAGCCTTTGCCGCCTTAATCGCCTGCTCCTGCTGCAAGAGTGAATTCTTGTCCACCTGCAGATCCTTGCGGTTGGCATAGGCATAATCTAAACAAGCATTCATATCCTGTTCAAAGGCAAGATAAGAAAAATCCGTCGTCAGATTCAGCGGTTCACTGCGGTCAATATTCAGGTAATTGCGCAGCTCGGCCAAATCCACCTCATAGCTGTTCTCGGCCTTGATGAGATTCTGCCGGGCATCACTGAGTTCCACCTGCGAACGGATAACATCAATCTTCGCCTTGGAACCTGCCGCATAAAGCTGACTCACATTGGTATAGTGCTCCTGGTACTTGTCCACAGTTTCCTGGCGCACCCCAACGGTTTTCTTCGACTCCAACGCATCGTAGTATGCCTTGATGACGCTGAGTTTCAAATCCTCCTGCGCCCGCTGAGTCGTGAGGCTGGCCGATTCCACGCCGATTTTAGCCTTTTTGATATTGGCCTGATTCTTGCCGCCGCTATAGAGGGGCAATTTACCGGAAATGCTGGCCGTATTGCTGTCCTGACGGTCAGCATCTTTGGTTTTACTGGTGCTAAGACTGTCACTAAGACCTACACTGACCCCATTATTCCCTTTGGCCTGCTCCAGCGCGTATTTGGCCGTGTCCTCGCCTTTTTGGGTGACTTTCAAACCGGTATTCTGCGCCAATGCCAAATTGATGGCTTCCTGCAGGCTCAAATCCGCTGCCTGCGCCATAGGACTGGCCAACAGCAGTGCCATAAACGGCACGCCGGCTTTTATCCAACGCTTTAATTCCATGAAGATTTCCTCCCCAGTATATTTTCCTTTTACACCTTTTTATTTTACCACAACCACGCTTTTCATGGCGCAAAATGTTGTATTATATGATAAAATAGATTCGTTGTAATTCGATGAGAAATAGATTAAATTTGCATTAGAAATAGGTGTTTTTTCGATGGATAATCCATATTTTGCCGAGGCGCAGAATCTCCTGCGCAAGTTCTACGGCTACCCGGACTTCCGCCCGGCGCAAAAGCCTGTGGTCGAAAGTCTCCTGCAGGGCTCTGATACGCTTGCCATCATGCCTACAGGCGCAGGCAAGAGCATCTGCTTTCAGCTGCCCGCGTTGGTGTTTCCTGGCATAACCCTTGTCATCTCGCCGCTGATTTCCCTGATGAAAGACCAGGTTGACGCCCTCGGTGAACAGGGCGTGCCGGCCACCTATATCAACAGCCAGTTATCCCTGGAGGAAAGCAATCTCCGCTTTAACGCCATTGCCGATGGGCGGTATAAACTCGTCTACGTCGCCCCTGAGCGGCTCGATACCGACTACTTCCGCTACATCATCGAACGGCAGGAAATCTCCATGGTGGCCGTCGACGAAGCGCACTGCCTCTCCCAGTGGGGTCATGACTTTCGCCCGAGTTACCGGCAGATTGCGCCCTTTATCGCCGGACTCCCCCGCCGCCCGCTCGTCAGCGCCTTTACCGCCACGGCTACGCCGGAGGTCAAAGACGATATCATTAATCTTCTGCACCTGCAAAACCCGCGGATTCATGTCACGGGCTTTGACCGCCCCAACCTCTACTTTGAGGTGCGCCGGGGCGAGGATAAGAAAAAATTTATCGAGCGCTATCTGAAAAACCATGCCGACGAATCCGGCATCATCTATGCCGCCACCCGCAAGGAAGTGGACAGCCTTTACGAACACCTCAAAAAGAAAAAATTTGCCGTAGGCCGCTACCATGCAGGCCTGTCCGACAAGCAGCGCAATAAGGCGCAGGACGATTTTCTCTACGATAATGTGCAGGTCATTGTGGCCACCAACGCCTTCGGCATGGGCATAGACAAATCCAACGTCCGCTATGTGATTCATTACAATATGCCCAAAAACATCGAAGCCTACTATCAGGAAGCAGGCCGCGCGGGGCGCGACGGTGAACCGGGCAGCTGTATTCTGCTCTACTCCCCGCAGGACGTCATGACACAGAAATACCTGATTGACGTATCCATCGAGGATGAAGAACGCAAGGCCCATAACCTCGGCACCCTGCAAAAGATGGTGGACTACTGCCACACGCCGGAATGTTTGCGGCATTTCATCATCAGCTATTTCGGCGATACCAGTTCCGAAGTTCTCTGCGATAACTGCGGCAACTGCAAAGCGGGCCTCGAAAAAATCGACGTCACCATTGATGCGCAAAAGGTCTTCTCCTGTGTCTACCGCATGCAGCAGCGCTTCGGCCTGACCCTTGTCGCACAAGTGCTCAAAGGCTCCAGCGATAAGCGCGTAAAAGAGCTGCACTTCGATAAACTCTCCACCTTCGGCCTGATGAAGGAACGCACGCTGGCCGATATCAAGCTCCTGATTCAACGCTTTATCGCCACAGATTACTTAGGCATTACCGAGAGCAAATTCCCCGTGGTCACGCTGAAACCTGCCGCCTATCCCGTCCTCAAAGGACAGGAAAAAGTCTGGCAGGCCGTGCCCAAACCGGAAAAGGAAAAAGAACCTGCCGCACCGGAACTCTTCGACCATTTGCGCCACCTGCGCAAAGAAATCGCCACCCGCGAACACGTCCCGCCCTATGTGGTCTTCTCCGATGCCACGCTCAGGGATATGTGCCGCGTCCAGCCTGCTACACTTGACGAGATGCTCGACGTCAAAGGTATCGGCGAACAGAAACTGCGCAAATATGGACAGGAATTTTTGAACTGTATAACTACGCATAAATAAAACAAGAACCGCCCATGACGTTCATGAGCGGTTCTTGTTTTTCAAAGATTCAAAAACCTGTCATCCATACCACATATAAAAAAAATTCAGTTTGATAGGGATTGCAAATAAACATCCATTTGCCGGGCCACTTCCTTAGCGGCTTTGGCAGCCTGCACTACATTCCACGGGCCGGTGACAACATCACCTGCGGAAAAGATTCCGGGACGGGTAGTCTGTCCACGTTCATCTACGGCCATCAATCCCTTATCATTCACATCAAGCCCTGATGTGGTGTTCACGAGCTTGTCCTTTGCCCGCTGACTGACGGCGATAATGGTGCTGTCAGCAGGCGCCAATTCCATCAGCCCCTGACCAATCATTTCGCCTGCCTCCGAAAATTCCCGTTTAATAAAGACCGGGCCCTGTTCCGTAATCTTCTCCACCGCCATACCATAAACCAATTCGGCACCATCGGCAATGGCATAATCCACTTCCCGCTGGCTGGCCGTGACATGATTGCTGCGCGCATAAATGGTAACAAAACGGCTGCCCTGCCGCAAAGCCGTACGGGCCGCATCCATGGCCGAATTGCCGGCGCCAATCACCGCCACCCGCTCGCCTAGCGCATAGGCACCGGGATTCTGCAGGTAATCAATGGCATAATGGACATTGCCCAAACTCTCCCCGGGTACGCCCAAACGCCGTGCCCGCCAAGTCCCCGTACCAATGAAGATGGCCTGATAGCCATCGCTGATCAGATCATCTAAATGCAAAGCTCCGCCAATGGTGGTATGCGGCCGGATATGGATGCCCAACAGGCGCATTTTTTCCTTGTAGCGGCTCAAAATCGACCGCGGCAGACGAAAGTCCGGAATGCCATAGCGCATCATGCCGCCGATATGGCTCTTGCGCTCAAAGATGGTCACATCATAACCCATCTGTGCCATCTCCACCGCTACCACCAGCCCCGCAGGGCCGCTGCCGATTACCGCCACCCGCTGTCCTTTGGGCGGCTGTTTTTCCAGTTGCAGCTTCTCAAAGAAACCATTGGATATATAATGCTCAATGCTGGAAATCTGCACCGCACTGCCCTTGCGCCCCTGAATGCAATGGCCTTCGCATTGCCTTTCATGGTCACAGACCAGCGAGCAGATTATGCTCATGGGATTGTTGGCAAATAACATCGCTGCGGCTTCATTTCCCTGACCGTCCAGGAACAGCCGAATCATTTCCGGAATATTGGTGCCGATGGGACACCCCTGCAGCTGACACATTGGTTTCTTGCACTGCAGGCAACGCCTCGCTTCATTGATTACATGGACTGCCATTAATGTTCACCTCTAAATTGTTTTCTCCGTCTCAGAGCTGTTTATCGCTTATGTTTTATACTATTTATTTATATTCTTTATTACTTTCCATAAATCCTCTAATAAATAACAAAAATCTCCGGCATGAAACTGTCGGAGATTTTTGTTTACCACTTATAAAGTTTAAGCTGCGTGATGGCTTACGACCCGCAGTTCCTCCTGCTTTTCCTGCCGTTTGCCAAAACGTTTATACCAAAGTGCTGTGATAATCGGAACCACCACAGACGTGACGACAACGCTGGTAGCAACCAAGGCCGTAGCTGCCGGCACAATCGGCTGCAATTCCGGAATCATCTGACCGACAATCAGGGGATTGGTTACTGCTGCACCAGCGGTACTCGAAGCTGCCAGACCTGCTGCCCCATTGCCGCCGGCAATCGTGCGGTCAGCAATGATAAGGGGAATACCCGTAATCACAATAACAGACAGACCCAGCATAATGCCCAGAAGACCCGTTTCCCCGATAACCGCCAAATTGATGGTATTCCCC
Organism: Selenomonas ruminantium subsp. ruminantium ATCC 12561; assembly: GCF_000424065.1. Taxonomy (GTDB): domain Bacteria; phylum Bacillota; class Negativicutes; order Selenomonadales; family Selenomonadaceae; genus Selenomonas_A; species Selenomonas_A ruminantium. The sequence goes on along the minus strand of NZ_AUJE01000011.1, from coordinate 73,885 downwards.
AGAGCAAAGGCAAAGAACGGAATCATAATCTTGCCTGCGGGAGAGAACAGTGCGCGCAGCTCCGGGTCAAGATTGCCGAGGGCAAAGCCGACCACAAACGGAAGCACTGCACCGACAAAAACATGGGGTTCAAAATATGCGGCACCCGTGGAGCCTAGAATCATCATCGTAACCAATGGCCCAGACTCAATGGAGGTCAGGACAAAAGCGCCAGCCTCTTCCTTGGTTCCGTACTGCTGCATCAAGGATGCGTACAGACCGCCATTGGTCATATCCATAGCCGTAACGATAGCCAAGGTGGACAGCCCGGCAAAGAAACCGGCCTGAATCATGCCTTTCGGCATAAACATAACACAGAGGAAGCCCACAATCCAAGCGACAACGATTTTCGTAAACACGATGGTACCAGACTTCCGCAATACTACGCCTGCAGAATGATAATTAATACTGGCCCCCATACAGAAGAACCACACCGCCAGAATCGGCACCGTTCCTGTTATCAACCCATTGGTAAAAGAACCAAAATACTTGCCAGCCCACGGCGTAAACGTATGACAAAGAGCACCAAGAAGCAACGGGACAAGCATCAAGCCACCGGGAATCCGTTCAACTGTTTGTAATATTTTCATAATTTTACCCCCACCAGGTCTTCCACTCTCCACAATACAGCATCACATTGCATCACACATTTTACGGCTGCTTGCCAATATAGGCCAGAATCCCCCCATCCACATAAAGCACATGACCATTGACAAAATTCGAGGCATCCGAGGCCAGGAAAATGGCCGGTCCTTCCAAATCCTCGGTCGTTCCCCAGCGGTTGGCCGGGGTTTTGGCCAAAATGAACTCATTAAAGGGATGTCCCGGCGTCCTGAGCGGCGCCGTTTGCGGCGTGGCGATATAACCGGGGCCGATGCCATTGCACTGGATATTGGCGCTGCCGTACTCCGAGCAGATATTGCGGGTTAGCATCTTCAGCCCACCCTTGGCAGCCGCATAGGCCGATACCGTCTCGCGGCCCAGTTCACTCATCATCGAACAGATATTGATGATTTTGCCATGCCCTTTCTTGAGCATGCCCGGCAAAACCGCCTTGGATACAATAAACGGTGCATTCAGGTCAATATCCACCACCTGCCGGAAATCTTCTGCCGTCATTTCCAGCATGGGAATCCGCTTGATGATGCCGGCATTGTTGACCAGAATATCAATCACGCCCAAATCCTGTTCGATAGCTGCCACCATTTTCTGCACTTCATCTTCCTTGGTGACATCACAGTAATAGCCCTTAACGTCAATGCCTTCCTTTTCATAGGCAGCGAGAGCTTCCTGCATATGCTTCTCACTGCGGCAGTTAAAGGCAATCTTCGCGCCCGCCTTGGCATAAGCTTTGGCAATGGCAAATCCGATACCATAAGCAGCGCCAGTGACCAAAGCTACCTTTCCCTCCAGAGAAAACTGTTTCAAATAGTCCATATCCATTTTTATGCCCCTTTTATTATCTAAGCTCCGTATTCTTGATGTTATCCATATCGTCAAAGGTTTTATTTTCGCCGCCCATTGCCCAGATGAAGGTATAATTGGCGGTACCGCAGCCAGCATGGATGCTCCATGACGGACTGATGATGGCCTGCTCATTGTGCATGAGCACATGACGTGTTTCCTGCGGCTCTCCCATCATATGAAAGACCACTTCTTCCTCAGGAATCTCAAAGTAGAAATACACTTCCATGCGGCGTTCATGCGTATGGGCCGGCATGGTATTCCAAACGCTGCCCGGTTCCAGTGAGGTCATGCCCATGGAGAGCTGACAGGTTTCCAGCACATCCGGATGAATGAACTGATTAATCGTCCGTTTATTGCTGGTCTTCATGTCACCACAGGGAACCTTGTTGGCCTCCTGAATGGTGATTAACTTCGTGGTGCAGGGCTTGTGCGCCGGAGCCGATACCATATAGAATTTTGCCGGCTTATGCCCATCGACGCTTCTAAAGGTTACTTCCCTGGTACCCATGCTGATATATAAACAATCCTTGTATCCCATTTCATAAGTCACGCCGTCAGCGATAATGCTGCCAGCACCACCTACATTGAAAATGCCTATTTCGCGGCGCTGCAGAATGTATTCCGTCCCAAAGTTATGCCAGACATCAATGCCCTTATTTAAAGGTACTGCCTCATTGACTGGCATACAGCCAAACGTGACCATACGGTCCACATGCGAGTACACTGCTTTTACTTCATCCGGAGCGAAAAGTGTTTCAATTAAAAATTCTTTTCTTATCTCCTCTGTGGTATAACGCTTAAAATCTCTCTGATTGGCAGAATAACGAATATCCATTAGTCATGCGACCTCCATAAAATGCTGTAATTTTTGACGGTTGGGCAAGCCTTCGTTATCCCCCGGAGACATAACCGCCAATGCGCCAATCGCCGTGCCCCGGCGTACTGCTTCCGGCAGTGATAATCCTTCTAAGAGAGCCGATATGATACCAACAGCAAAGCCATCCCCGGCACCTACTGTATCCACCACATGTTCCACGGCAAAGGACGGTGCAAAGAAATACTTGCCACTCTTTTCCTTCGTATAAGCCCCCTTGCTGCCGCCTAATTTCACCACAACCGCCTGTGCGCCCCGCTGCAAATAAAAGTCAGCTATCTGCTCCGGTTCACTGCAGCCGGTAAGCGTCCTGCCCTCGCCAATTCCCGGCAGAATCAAATCCGCCTTGGCCGCCAGCCGATTAAGGGTATCCACCATGATTTCCTGCGACGGCCAAAGTGCCGGCCGCAGATTAGGGTCAAAGGATACGGTACAGCCATGTGCATGCGCTTCTTCCATCAACTTTGCCAGTGCCTGACAGCAGGATTCAGACAAAGCCGCCGGAATTCCCGTAGCATGTACATGTCTTACGCCCTGCCAGTTGATATTCTGCAGACTCTGCTGAACAAAGTAAGAAAAAGCCGTGTGTTTACGATAGTTGACCACCATGGGGTCGGAGCCATCTTCGGTCTTGGCCTTCATCTGCATCCCCGTAAGATGTTCATCATCTTCCGTAACATAAGCAGTATCAATGTGATTTTCCTTGAGGAAATCAATGATATGTTCGCCCAGCGGGTCTGCTCCTACACGGGACACATAAGCCACTTCATGTCCCAGACGGGCCAGACCAATGGAGAAATTCACTTCCGCACCGCAGACCCGGCGGGTAAACTGCTGTACATCTTTGAGCGGTTTGGCTTCCTCAGCAATAAAGAGCCCCATCGGTTCGCCTATCGTTAATACTTCTGCCATCCATACCATTCCTTTCTATATTCTTTCTATATTTTTTAATATGCGTTTAGCTTGCTAACAAATGTTTATCGAGATTATCCTTGCCTCTGGCTTTGCGGACAATGTCTGCTGCCTCCTGCACCAGCTTGGCAATTTTCTTCCAGTTGCCGGCTTCCATCAAGGACTCTTTGACCATCCAGCTCCCACCGCAGGCAACAATCCGGTCATTTTGCAGATAGGGCTGAACATTATCTGCATTAATTCCTCCGGTTGGCATAAAGGACAACTGCCCGTAAGGTGCCGCCACAGCCTTAATCATGTTAAGACCGCCAGACTGTTCCGCCGGGAAGAATTTGACAAAATCTACACCTAAGCCGATAGCCTGTTCCATTTCACTGGGCGTTTGTGTTCCTGGTGCCATGGGAATATTGTGTTCCTGACAATATTGAACCACGGTAGGATTAAGCCCCGGACTGACGATAAACTGTGCTCCGGAAGCAACAGCCAAATCGACTTCTTCCACCGTAAGCACTGTACCCGCACCTACTAACATGTCCGGACGATGCTTGACCATGGCGGCAATCACCTTGGCAGCTGCCTCTGTACGAAAAGTGACTTCCGCACAAGGCAGTCCATTGTCACAAAGAATATCGGCCAGTTTCTCTGCATGTTCCTCATGCTCCATTACAATTACAGGGATTATTCCAACATCCCTAAATCTTCTAAAAATATCATGCATAATGCTTTGTCCTTCCCTATTACTGCTGCAGTAATAACTTGTTTTTCCTTTTGTTATCTATTATTTTAGTCGATTTAAACTCATAAGTAAATGTGTTATCACATCTTTATCATGTGTTTATCCTCTTTTTTTAGAATTTTATGCGAAAAAAAGTTGTGTTTATACCAATTTATAATAGTATAAACACAACTAAGTCAAACAAATGCTTGTATTATTCCGTTTTCTTCTTTTGAACATCGCTTGGCGACACGCCTTCGTATTTCCGAAACATCTTGGAAAACTGCACATAATCCTGATAGCCGACCATCCGCGCTACTTCCTTGCACGATAACTCGCCATCCGCCAATAAAATTCTGGCCTTGCCCATACGGAACTGCAACAGATACTCCGTAAAACTCATCCCGGTTTCCTTCTTGAAGCGGGCCCCCATATAAGAAGGTGACATATGTGCGACCAGGGCAATATCTCCTAATTTTACTTCATCACGATAATGTTCTTCAATATAGCGCCGCATGGATTCCACTAACTGATTCGACCCCCATCTGCGCTCCCGCAGATTGCCAATCACCTCAGGATGACCGTAATTCTTAAAGGAACTCACTGCCGCATAGATGGATTCTTCCATGGGAATCCGGTCAAATGTCGACCCGCCGATATAGCCCTGACAGCTGGTATTGCGGTAAAGATACTGCATATCCATCAATTTATTCGCGGGGCCGGCATAAACGAACCGCAAGATATCCGGATTGCGTGCTTTGCAGAGGTCAAAAATCTTCTCGGCCAGTCCCCGTGCCTCGCTGATACTTAAATGGCGTTTGGCACCCAAAAGTCCGCCCGCCGTCAGCCCCATGTGAAAACAGATGATATCTGCCCGGGCTTCAATCATCTTTTCTGTTTCTTCCAGCGAGGTTACAAACGCCATAGTCAAAAGCTCCAGCTGATTGGCCAGCCGTATGGCGGCTACTTCCCTGTCATAGGAATTGCCTTCCTCCTCCAGCGCCTCGCGGAAGGTGCCATCCACCTGTGCCAGCGTTGGTGAATTCACCACACCGGCAAAACCGCTGTCCTTGATTTCCTGCAAATAGTCAAACAGCTTTACATAAGGGTCGCTGGCCATCAGGCCAAAGAGCAGCGGCACATCCTGCACCACGGGAAATATCTCCCGCTTCCCCATATCCATCACGATTTGATTGCTGTTGCCATAGCAAAAAAAACTGCTTAGGGAACTGCGGCCCATAATGCGAAATTTTCCCGCGGATAAGGCCAGCAGAATATCTGCGCCGCCCATAGCCGCAAGTTTGGCGGTCATCCCGGAGCCTACCGCCGCACCAATGATATGGCCGCCTACATTGATTTCCGCCCGCAGCCGGCGGAGGATGAATTCCTTGTCGTTGTCCTTCATCTGCCCGCCCCCCTTCTCTGCAATGCTGCCCGTTTGATTCTATCCAAAGACCGGTATTCCCGCACCTTTGTCGATAAGCCTTTTTCCGACTCCTCACCTTTGCCGGGGAAGAACGTGAATACCCCGGCTGTGGAAGGGATATTCTGCATGAGCTGCGCCGCGCCTTCCAAAGAATCCACCTGCTGTCCACAGCAGCCAATCAGAATATCCCGGCGTACCGCTCTGCTCTTTTCCATAACCTGCCTTAATTTGTCGCAGCAACTTTCAAGGGAGGGCACCGCACCTCTTTCCTGCGCTTTTTTCGTCACCAGGCCAAAGTGCAAAAGGAGCATATCAGCACCAGCACGGGCCATCGCCTCGCCCTGTTCGGCATCAAAGATAAAGGGACAGGTAAATAAATCCAGTTCATGTGCGGACCGAATCATATCCACTTCCACCTGATAGCCCATATTCGTGCCTTCCATATTGGCTCGGAACCGGCCATCGACAATCCCCACGGTAGGAAAATTCTGTACGCCGTTAAAGCCCTGCTCCCTGAGTTTCCCCAAAAACATGGTCATTTTGCGGAAGGGGTCTGTACCGCAAACGCCGGCCAAAACCGGTATTTTACGCACAGCAGGCAGCACTTCATCACCGAGTTCCTGAACGATGGTATTGGCATCATCATAGGAAAGCATCCCCGCGAGCATACTACGGCCTGCCCGCTGCAGCCGTCCTGTGTGATAGAACGCAAGAAAATCGGCGCCGAGATGGTCCCCATGCTTTGCTATCTGCTCCATCCCTGTGCCGATTCCTGTTAATAATTTTCCATTTTCACTGCGTTCCCGAAATAAATCGACAATCTCCTGCCGGCTTTTTCTATACATTGCAACTGACCCCCACCTGACGAACAAATTAACCATTGTAATAAATTCGCCAAAAAAGGACACATTCCTGCAAAAAGGCAGTATTCCCGGCCTTCTTATCGAATCCCCAATGGCAGCCAATATGCCTCCGTTCCCGCAATTTGGTCCGGCGAGAACCGTGCATAGAGCGCACTGGGATTCTTCCCCAGCATAAAGCAGCTAAGTGTCTTATAACCGACCTGCCGCCCGCTGTCCGTATCCGCCTCATAGGGCTGCTGTTCCACAAAGCGCTGATACAGGAAATCCTGGCTGTCACGCCGCACGATATTCTCTGTGTCCACGTCCTTGCCAAAACGCACACCGTTTTTATCAAGCACTTCAATGCCGGCACCTTCGCGTCCCCATATCGGCTTTTTTATCCAGCTGGTATCTGGTGCAATCTTTTCCTGCACAAAATCCCGGGCAAAGTACGAGGGCAGCATATAACGTTCTATAACCTCCGACTCCTCTGCCGAAAACACTGGTGTGACACCTGCCGGCTGATTATTCAGCGCCCATACGAGTGCCTGAAAGGCCTTCGACTGCATGATGATGGCCTCCGGCGGATTGAACATCATAAACCTGCCATGCAAATAACCGTCCATAAAATCCTTGCCCAGCGTTTCGCCCTCCGGCGTTCGTTCCTCAATCAGAATTTCCAGAGGATGCAGGCGATAAATGGCATTAGCTGTGCGCCCGTCCGGCAGCAGGATAGAACCATCGGGCAATACCGCCAAATCATAAAACGACACAAAGGTGATGGCATCATCAGCCTCTGTAGCCAAGGTATTTTTCTTCATCGCATTCATCAGAAATTTCGTCGTAGCATAGTCTTCCTGATAATCATGGAAACAGGAAAAGAGGAACGGGTGTCGACGGTGAAATCGGCCTGTGCTGATACTCACTCCCGGCTCGGAGGCCAGAAAAATCTCATTGAGCCAGCTGCAAAGCTTATCGTATTCTCCATAGTTTGGGTCTTCTACCTCAAAGTGCGTGCAGGCTGTCATATTGCCATAATAGGCCTCAATCACGGCACAGGGTGTATCTGCGTTAATCTCCACCATATGGAAATTCCCCTGCTCATCCAACACATAGTCAAAGCGGGAAAGCCATGATGCAAGATGCAAGGGATTGTCCTTCTGCAAATAAGGAATCAACTCCGGCGGAATCTCCAAATCCGCCAAAAAATTATCCCCGCACTTCTGACAGACCGATACTGCCCGCTGAAATGCACCAAAGAGAATCTTGCTGATATACCGCAATTCTGCAGCCTGCTCCCGGCTGATGATTTCAATATTCTTCGTTGGATATTTATCTGCATAACCCTCATATTCCACAAAGGGAAATATCTGACGGTCGAGCAAATTTCGCCAATCTTCCTGCAAAACAATCCCTCCATTACGACGATGCGCTGCGCGCACCTGCAGAGCCAAAACCACTTTTCGCACTCACCGATGATTTCGTACTTCCCGTTGCTGAGTTTTTCGCAGATGATGCCGATGATTTAGCAGCAGCTTTGCCCGCCTCACTGCTGTTTTTCGAACTGCTCTTGTTGCTGGAACTACTGCTGCTGGAACTGCTGCGATAATTGGACGAATTCTTATCCTCTTTATCCTTTTTCAGCGGCCTTACCGGCTCACTGGCTACATAGCGTTTTCTATTGGCATCATAATAACCACCATGACCGCCACTCAACCCACGATGGATAAAATATCCTGCGGCCAGCCCCGCCAAAAGACCTGCTGTACCGGATAAAAAGCTAAGGCCATCTTCATCGCGCCGGAAAGTAACCGAATCTCCATTCGCATAACGCGCTGTTTCTGTACCATCACCGTTATCATGGAGTTTATATTCTCTGCCCGCCTCATCGGTTAAAACATCCCCGGCAAAATTTTCGTAGTCGTCACTCTCCTCCGCTTGCGGTACCTCTTCGTCCCCACAGCCGGTCAAGGACACCGTTGTTGCCATGATTGTAAAAAGAGCCAATGCTTTTGTCGTCCTTATACTTAACATGATTCACCAACTTCTTTCTTATGGGCTTTAAGATTAGCATAAAATATGTTTACATAGATGTCAAATATATCAAGCAAAGCAGCACAAAAAAAGTCGGGGATAATCATTCTTCACATCGACAGGCTTGTCCAATGCCAGGAAAATCATCTCCGACAATATATTTACTCGTTAACTTTTTTTTGCAATACTTCTTTTGCCATATTGAGCTGGGTATCTTCGTGCATATCCTCCGGCAGTTTCACCTCAATATCCGGTTCAATGCCAATGCCGTCAATACATTTGCCGCTGGGCGTGTAATATTTGGCAATGGTCAGCTTGAGCCCATCTTCATGGAACAAGGGCACAACTACCTGCACCGAGCCTTTGCCGTAGGACTTCATGCCAACAATGGTTGCCGCCTCCCTGTCCTGCAAGGCACCGGCCAGAATTTCCGAGGCGCTGGCGCTGTTTTCGTCAATCAGCACCACAATGGGCAGACTGCTGTCCTCCAAAGTGGAATCAAAATCCTCGCGGCTGCCGTCACGCTGTACGACGGAAACCACATTTCCCTTGGGCACCAGCATATCAGCAACTTCCACGCAGCTCGTGATAAGGCCGCCGGGATTCTGCCGCAGGTCAAGGATAAGCCCCGTCATGCCAGCCTCTTTGAGCCGATTGTATTCCGCCTTAAACTCATCGCCGGTATTCTCAGCAAACGAAGCAATGCGAATATAGCCCATCGTGCTGTCATCGAGGAGTTTCCCTTTTGCCGACGGCACCTTAATCATATCGCGCTCAATGGCATATTCCTTGTCCTCTTCCTCCGCGCGATGAATCATCAGCTTCACTTCGGTGCCCGCTTCGCCGCGGATATGGAGGGCCACTTCCTCGGGCTGGTACTCCGTTACCGGCGTACCGTCCACAGACATGATTTCGTCACCGACTTTAAGCCCCACTTTTTCGCCGGGCGTGCCTTCCAGCACCGACATAATCGTGACCTTGTCATCCTTAAAGCCCATCGTGACGCCTATGCCGCCAAAAGCCCCTGCCGTATGCTCCTTGAGGGACTTATACATAGAGGTCTTCATATAAATGGAATGGGGGTCGCCCAGGGATTTCACCATGCCATCAATGGCACCGTCCATCAGCGTACTGCTGTCCACATCGGTGACGTAGCGCGTTTCAATCATGCGCATGACACCGAAAAATCGCAGCAAATCCGTGGTCTTTTCGCCGCCCAGCCCCAATAACTTCATCAGCCCCATAATGGTCAGAACACTGGAAAAAAGTGCCGTCACCACGACAATCAGGGCTATTTTTTTCTTACTCAATCCTTTTCACCTTCTAACCGGCTATCAGAGATAGCCATAAGGACTCACCGGTGAGCCGTTCTGACGCACCTCGAAATGACAATGGGGGCCGGTAGAGTTGCCCGTAGAACCACAATAAGCTATGGTTTCCCCCTGACTGACCTGCTGGCCGACAGAGGCCGCCAGCGATTGATTATGACCATAAAGCGTGGTCACGCCGCCGCCATGATTGATGATTACCGTATTGCCATAGCCGGAAATCCAGCCCGCATATTCGACCGTCCCCGCAGCTGCTGCCGCAATGGGCACCCCATAATCAGCACCGATATCAATGCCACTGTGGAATTTCTGCGTGCCCGTAATCGGATGGGTACGCCAGCCAAACTCCGAGGTAATCGTGCCGCCCACCGGCCAAATCATGGAGCCGTTGCCGCTGGCGGCTGCCCCTGCTGGCGCATTGGCCATGCTGCTGCGCCGCAGCATATCTTCAATCTGCTTGGACGCCGCCATCATTTCATCATACTGACGGTCAATCGTGGCCTTGTCGCTTTTCATCTGGTCAATGATGGCCTTGCGCTTGCGAACCTTTTCCTCCATGATTTCCCGCGCCTGCCGCGCCTTCAGCTCCTGCTCAGCCTTAGCCGCACGGTCTTTTTCCAGACTCTTTTGGGTGCTTTCGATTTCCGCTTTTTCATCGAGTACCAGATGCACCAAATCATAATCCTGCTTGATGACCTTTTTGAGCAAGTCCATGCGCGTCATCAAATCGGAAAAATCCTTGGCGCCAAAGAGCACATCAAGATAGGAAATCTGACCATTGACATAAATGTCGCGCACACGTGTGCCGAGTTTCGTGCTCTTTTTCTTGTAATCGGCCTCTACCTCTTTGAGCCGGGACTCATTTTTCTCCATGCGCTCCAGGGTTTCATCCAAAGCCGCCCGCAAGGTCTTGTGCTCGGCAATCGCCTCATCTGCCTCTGCATCCACCAGCCGCTTTTCCTCGGACAGGGATTCAATTTTGGACTGCAGTGCGTTGCTCTTGCTCTTTAAGTCCTCTGCCTTCTTGTCATAACCAGCCTTGTCATCCTCCAGCGAAGCATACGCTGTGGAAGCAGTCAGGATTACCGACAACGTAGCTGCAGTTATTGTCTGCCATTTTTTCATCATATCAAACCTCAAGGAACCGTTTCAGCGAGAACGCAGAACCGATGGCACCAATCAGCATCCCCGAAAAGATGATGGCTGCCGTCACATAATTCATAAAGGGATACTGCGGCATCAGCGGGAAAAACGCCAGTGTATTATAAATCTTTGCCGCCATCGCCGCATAGAAGCTGCGCAGGGCGATAGCCGACAAAATGCCGCCGATACAGCCCAATACAATGCCTTCCATCAGGAACGGCCAGCGGATAAACCAGTCCGTCGCGCCCACATACTTCATGATGGCGATTTCCTTGCGCCGCGCAAAGACCGTCAGGCGAATGGTGTTCGAGATAATGAAAATCGTAGCCCCAGCCAAAAGCAGCATCAACACCAAACCGAAAATACGCATCAGGCGCGTGATGTCAAAGAGATGTTCCACCACATCCTGACCATATTTCGCCGATTCCACGCCTTCCATGCGCTCAATCGCTTTAGCGGCCGTTTCCACCATTTCCGGTGTTTTCACCGTCACTTCAAAGGAATCCGGCAGCGGATTCTTGTCGCCCAGCGCATCCAAAAGATACTTTTGGTCGCCCAAACGTTCAGACAGACGTTCCTTGGCCGCATCTTTATCCACGAACTTCACGGTATCAATCCCCTGCATCTTTTCAATATCGCTTTGCAGGTCAATACGCTCATTTTTCGTCACTTCATCTTGCAGATAAACACTGATCTGCACCTGTGATTCGAGCATGGATGCCATGCGGTTCATATTGAGTACCAGAATCAAAAACACGCCCAGCACAAACAGCGATACCGCCACTGTACCAATCGAGGCAAAGGACATCCAGTTGTTGCGCCGCAGGGAACGGAATACCTCCTGAATAAAATATTCACCTGTTCTAAGCTTCATAACCATATCCTCCCCGCTGCTGGTCACGGACAATGCGCCCGTCTTCGATGGCAATAACCCGCCGTTTCATGGTATCCACAATATTGCGGTCATGGGTTGCCATGACAATGGTCGTGCCCGCCTTGTTGATACGGCGGAAAATGTCCATGATATCCCAGCTCGTTTCCGGGTCAAGGTTGCCTGTGGGTTCGTCGGCAATCACAATGGACGGATTGTTCACAATCGCCCGCGCGATAGCCACACGCTGCTGCTCGCCGCCAGAAAGCTGCGAAGGGAAACTGCGGTACTTATCCCGCAGGCCTACTACGTCCAACACCGAATTTACACTGCGCTGCATTGTGCGGCGGGGTGCTTCGATTACCTGCAGGGCAAACGCCACGTTTTCAAACACCGTCTTGTCGGGCAGCAGACGGTAATCCTGAAAGATTACCCCCAACTCGCGGCGCAGATACGGAACCTCCGAACGCTCCATATGCACCACATCATGCCCATTCACCAAAAGCTTGCCCTCCGTGGGCAGTTCCTCCCGGAACAACATCTTGATAAACGTGGACTTGCCCGCACCGCTGGGCCCCACCACGAACACAAATTCGCCCTTCTTGATATCTACGTTGACATGGTTCAGGGCGACCACGCCAGTATCATAGGTCTTGCTGACCTCCCGCATTTGTATCATTAGGAAAAATCCTCCTGCATTTGAATAGACTAACTTCTATTTTACCATAAAAGGACGGGGCAAGGCAAAATTCTCTATTTATTTTTGCGGCCTTGTGCTATCATATACTTAAAGAACAACGGTGAAGGAGGCAACTTGATATGTATGCATTAGCCGATTACATCAAGACAGAACGGATTAACGGAGTTGAATACGATATGAGTCCAGCAAATATCCAGCACATTCGCATTCAGAGAAGATTGACCATGATTATTGGCAACTTTCTCCAAGGCAAAAAATGCGAAGTTTTTGCCGAAGCAGAAGTCAGACTCAGTCCCATAGACCATCTGATTCCTGATATCTGCATCGTTTGTGAGCCAGCCCAAATCAAGGACACCCATATTGAAGGTGCCCCCGATTTTGTAGTCGAAGTTCTCTCCCCCAGCACCCGCCGCAAAGATATAACGGTCAAGAAAGACACCTACGAGCGCTTTGGTGTCAAAGAATACTGGATTATCAATCCTAAGGAAGAATGTATCGAAGTCTACCGTCTTAACGAGCAGGGCTGCTACTATCTGGACAACCTCTACCAAAATTTCACCCCAGAAGAATGGGAACGGCTGACCGACGAACAAAAAGCCGAACAAAATCTCTCCCTCAAAATCAGCCTGTATGATGAACTGGAGATACAGGTCAAAGATATATTTGAAATGTAACGACAAAAAAGGCGGAAACTTGACCAGTCAAAATTGACTCGTCAAGTTTCCGCCTTTTCTTTACGTTTTTATTCTTGCCTGCTGATTTTCTTTCCTCAGCCGTTTATTTTCATACATGGCTTTGTCTGCCCGCCGGGCAACGTCGATGACGGCGGGATCAGTTTCGGGGTCGTACACGGCAGCCCCCATGGATATATTCGCCTGTTCCCACTCGTGTTCAGCCGAGGCGCGTATTTCTGCGCGCTTTTCGCGGAACTGGGCAAAGAGCTTTTCCCGATTACGAAAATCGTCATTTTCCAGAATGACGGCAAATTCATCGCCGCCAATGCGGAAGACGGGACTGTGCTGGAAGGTGCGGCAGATTAACTGGCTGGCTTTTTTGATGTATATATCGCCTTTGTCATGGCCGTAAAAGTCATTGATGTATTTAAGGTTGTCACAGTCGAATACCCCAATAGCAAACTCAGGCTTTTGGGCAGAACTGTCCAGCAAATCCTGTATTTTTTGCATATAAGCGCCATAGCCTGCCTTATTCCGTACGGCAGTCAATGCATCAATATAGACCTTTCGATTGAGTGTATCGATATTTGCTTTGGTATTCTCGACCAGTCCCTTGAAGGTTCGGGTGAGCATACCGATTTCATCATCATCCGTATCGTCCAAGACAACATCATAATTCCCAACAGCTACCTGCTGGGCTGCGTTGGTCAGCCGATGAAGCGGTTTGGTGATACGGTCGGCAAAACGCATCATCACGAAACTCGCCAACAGCAGAATGATAAAGGAAGCGAATAACGTGCGCGAAATCAGGCCCTGCCATACGCTGTTGATTTCCCCTAAAGGCACCGTCACATAGAGCCGCATCCCATTGCTCAGCGACCTCCAGACAGCCTCCTTCTTGATGCCATTGAAATGATATTGTACATGCTGATCCCCCTTGACCGCGTCCGGAGTATCTATGGCTATTTTTTCTCCATACTGCAAGGTGGAATCCATCTGCGGATGGTAAATTACATTGGAATGCTCGTCGAGGATAAAGGCATAACCATTTTCAAAGAGCTTGATTTTTTCTACCTCGGAGACTAAGGTTCCATAATCGATTTCTATCCCCACAACGCCTACAAACTGCCCATGCCGGTAAACGGGAACATTGTAGGAAATGACCCTGGCCCCAAAATTTTCGGTGTGATAAGGTGGCAGCCATACGCCTTTTTTTTCAGCTTTGGGAATCGTAAACCAAACCAGCGTGGAAGTGTCGTTGGTGTCATATTGGGTGATATCCGTTACTTCGTGTTCCTGAAATTCCCTGCCGCTTTGTTTGACATACCAAAAACCCGAATGTTCTTTGGAAAATTCGGGGTCGACGCGGAAATAGTAGGTGAGTACACCATTGGTGTTATGCGCAATTTTACTAAACAAATGGCGTACATTTTCAACCTCATTGACAAACTGTTCATCCGGCATAGTCTCAAGGTTATCTTGCACAAGGGTAGCAACCGTTTCTACCGAACGCTCTACATCATCAAAATAGGTTTCCAAATTCATTGCACCGGTTGTACATTTCAGATGAAGCATTTGGTCCGCATCGCTTTTTCCCAAGGTTTTGATGGAGTAAACGCCAATATAGGTAGCAACACTTAACGCGGCAATAATCGCACTTAATGTCAGCAAAATGAATTTTGCTCGTATCGAACGCATCCGCTCCCCCTCCCTCTTGCATTATCCCTACATCTATATTCAATGCTGACAAGCAAAAACCTGCTAACGAATAGGAAAATGCTAAGACTTTTTTTGATACAGCCCTTCCCCACGCCATATCAATACGCCTAGGGACAACATACCACGGGCACAGAGTTCGACACACATCGCCGCCCATACGCCGGGCAGGCCGTAGTCTACTGCAAGGAAAATGGCCAAAGGAATGCGAATGCCCCACATGGCTACGAGGTTCAATATGGTAGGCAATTTCGTTTCGCCTGCACCGCGAAAGATGCTCGTGACGATGATACCGGCGGCAAAAAGTGGTTCTGCCCAGGCTTCGATGCGCAGGATTTCCGTCCCCGCGGCGATAACCGCGCTGTCTGCTGACAGCAGGGCCATCATCTGCGGCGCGAGGATATACATGACCACGCCCATGACCATCATGACCACCATGCCGAGGCCGGCGCTGACATAGCCAAAGCGCTGGGCAAGTTTGGTCCGCTTTGCCCCCACGCTCTGTCCGACCAGGGTCTGCGCCGCTGTGGACACGCCGATACCGGGCATATAGCAAAGGCTTTCCGCCGTGATGGCAAAGGAATTGGCCGCGAGCGCTACCGTCCCTAGCGGTGCCACAATGCAGGTAAAGGCCACATAAGCACTGCCCATGACAATCTGTTCGAGCACCATGGGAATCCCCAAAGAAGTTGCCTGTCGCAATTCGCCCTGCCAGGGTTCGAGCTGTTCCCGCCGATAGTGCAACTGTCGGGATTTTTTCAACAATACATAGAGCATGGCCGTCATGCAGCAGGCTTCTGCCAGTACCGAGCCAAACGCCACACCGGCTACGCCCCAATCGGCACCGGGCACCCATATAGAAAGTCCCCCTATCTCCACCTCGCGGGAGGGGAAAATCAGCAAGGCATTAAAGAGAACATCGAGCACGCACATCAAAACACTCAGCAGGCTGGGCACCTTCATATTGCCGCTGGCCTGCAGCATGGAAGCAGCGGCAAAATTTACCGCCAGCAGGGGCAGCCCCAAAGCATAAATCTCCAGATAAAGTGAAGCATCGCCGGCAATATCTGCCGTCCCGCCTAAAAAGTATGGCAGATAACCGCTGAGGGCAGCACTGCCGCCGCCCATGACCAGGCTGAAAATCAGCACCGCCCACAGGCCATGCCGCACAAGGCTGCGCGCCTTCAGGTCTTCACCGGCGCCAATGGCCTGCGCCAGCTGAATCGTATAGCCCATGGACATGGCAAAGCAGATGCCGCCGATAAGCCATGTCGTGGAATTGACCAAACCGATGGATGCCGCCGCACCTGCACCAATCATGCCCACCATCGAGGCATCAATATACTGCATCATCACCGTGGTGATTTTCGCCATAATGGCGGGCACGCTGAGCTGCCATGTCAGCAGCAAAAGCTCGCCAAATGTAAAAGGTTCACCCTTGCGGATGCGCCCCAAAAGATTTTTCCGCATAAAAAACTCCTTCAAGAAAAAATCCGTCCTCACACCAATGGAAGACAGATATCCAGTTATTTTAGCCGAAACCGGCTTATAATGCAAGGCAAAATGTCCTAAACCGCAATTTGTCTTTATGGCAATAATATTTCCCTTTCCGTCATTTTTATGAAAATTTATGTTATAATGTTTAAGTAGCTTTTTATTATCTTTATTTCAGATAGGGGGATAGTCACTGCGGGTCAGGCCGCAGTGGTATGAATTATGGCTAATAACAAAAAGCTGGGGATTATCGCCAACGATGAATGGCTGGCACCCTATGAGGACGCAATCCGCGGACGTCACGAACATGCGGTTTGGAAAATCAATCAGCTCACGCAAAACGGCAAAAAGAAACTCTCGGATTTTGCCACCGGACACCTTTATTACGGCCTGCACAAACAGGGACGCGGCTGGGTGTTCCGTGAATGGGCACCGAATGCGCTGGACATTTACCTGATTGGTGATTTCAGCGACTGGCAGGAAAAGGAAGAATTCCGCTGCCACCACATTCCGGGCACCGGTAATTGGGAGCTCAAGATTCCCGCAGGTAAAATCAAACACAAAGACCTGTACAAAATGAAAGTCCATTGGCGCGGCGGCGAAGGGGAACGCATTCCTGCCTGGGCTACGCGCGTGGTACAGGACGAAGAAACCAAGATTTTCTCTGCGCAGGTTTGGAATCCGCGCACGAAACATACCTGGCACGATGCCAAATTCAAGCCCACTACCGCACCGCTCCTCATCTATGAATGCCATGTCGGCATGGCACAGGATGCAGAAAAGGTCGGTACCTATAAGGAATTCACCAAGAATATCCTGCCCCGGGTCAAAAAGGACGGCTACAACTGCATTCAGATTATGGCCATTCAGGAACATCCGTATTATGGCAGCTTTGGCTACCATGTCAGCTCCTTCTTTGCACCGAGCAGCCGCTGCGGAACGCCGGAAGATTTGAAGGAACTCATCGACACCGCCCACAAGATGGGGCTGGCAGTTATCATGGATATCGTCCACAGCCATGCCGTCAAGAACGAAGTGGAAGGCCTCGGCAACCTCTGCGGCGACCCCAACCAGTTCTTCTATCCCGGTGACCGTCACGAACATCCGGCCTGGGACAGCCTGTGCTTTGACTACGGCAAGGACGATGTTATGCACTTCCTGCTGTCCAACTGCAAATACTGGCTGGAAGAATTCCATTTCGATGGTTTCCGCTTTGACGGCATCACCTCCATGCTCTACTACAGCCATGGACTCGGCGAAGCCTTTATGAACTACGGCGACTACTTCAACGGCCATCAGGACGACAACGCCATCTGCTATCTGACGCTGGCCAACAAACTCATTCACGAAATCAAGCCCAATGCCATCACCATCGCGGAGGATGTCAGCGGCATGCCGGGGCTCGCAGCCAAATTCGAGGACGGCGGTTACGGCTTTGACTATCGTCTGGCCATGAACGTGCCGGATTACTGGATTAAGACCATCAAGGAAAAGAAGGACGAAGATTGGCATCCGTCCAGCATTTTCTGGGAAATGACCAACCGCCGCGCCGATGAAAAGACCATCTCCTACGCCGAAAGCCATGACCAGGCACTCGTAGGCGACAAGACCATCATCTTCCGCCTGATTGATGCCGATATGTACTGGCATTTCTCCAAGGACAACCGCAACGGCATGGTTGACCGCGGCATTGCCCTGCACAAGATGATTCGTCTGGTCACGGCCTCGACGATTAACGGCGGCTACCTGAACTTCATGGGCAACGAATTCGGCCATCCCGAATGGATTGACTTCCCGCGTGAAGGCAACGGCTGGAGCTATAAATATGCCCGCCGTCAGTGGCACCTTGTCGATGATAAAAAACTCTGCTATCATTATCTTGGCGACTTCGACCGGGAAATGCTCGCCACCCTCAAGACGGTCAAAAACATTCAGAAGCAGCCGGTTGTCGAAATCTGGCACAACGACGGCGACCAGGTTCTCGCCTACAGCCGTGGCGACCTCGTCTTCGTCTTCAACTTCTCCCCCACGCAGTCCTTCCCGGACTACGGTTTCCTCGTGCCCAAAGGAGAATACGAAGTCGTGCTCAACACCGATGCCAAGGAATTCGGCGGCAACGGCCTGGCTGACGACAGCGTAGTTCACAAAACCAATTTCGACCCGCTCTACGAAAAAGACGGTAAGGAATGGCTTAAAATCTACATTCCTGCCCGCAGTGCCGTAGTTCTGCGGAAGAAGAAATAAACCAAAGGAGGCTTTAACATGGCTTTTATTGAACCGAATCCGCTTCAGGCAACCAACAAAGCAGATGGTCAGGGCACTATCACCATCGTGAAACTCTTGACGCCGGAGGAACTCGACGGCAAGTGCGATATGTACGCCAAGGTCATCATCCCGCCCCTCTGCTCCATCGGGGTACATGAACACCATGGCAACACGGAGACTTACCACATCCTCTCCGGCACCGCCCTATACAACGACAACGGCAAAGAAGTAACCATTGGCGCAGGCAGCACCACCTTCTGCCCGGACGGCGAAAAACACGGCATCGCCAACCCGTCCAAAACGGAAGATTTAGTGTTTATGGCATTGATTATCAAGAAATAAGCCTTTAGGGCAATAAAAAACTGACAGGTCAGATTTGACTTGTCAGTTTTTTTGTGCATTATTCATTCAGCGCTCCCGCCAGCCGTTCGGCGAGCAGGGTATAGCGCTTGCGGGTTCTGTCGTTTTCTACAGCGGTGTTAAGAGCAGCTTTCGTGCCTAAGAGAATAACCTGCTTACTGGCTCTGGTTACAGCGGTGTAGAGAAGATTTCTTTGCAGCATGATATAATGTCCCGACGTCAGCGGCAGGATAATCACGGGGTATTCACTGCCCTGGCTCTTGTGCACGCTCATGGCATAGGCCAGCTGCAGTTCTACCAGTTCATTTTTCTCATAGTCCACCTGCAAATCTTCGCTGAACTGGACGGTGATATGGTCGGACTCCACAGCGGTGATAAAGCCGATATCCCCGTTAAAGACCATTTTGCTGTAATTGTTCTTGGTCTGCATGACCTTATCATTCAGGCGGAAGGTGCGGATGCTGTTCTTGTATTCGGCCTTGTATTCAGCAGGCGGATTGAGTGCCTCCTGCAGAAGTTTGTTGAGGTTTTCCACGCCACATTCCTGGCGGTGCATGGGCGAGAGCACCTGCACATCAGTCAGGGGATTCCAGCCCTGCTTGGGCAAAATCTCTTTGCAGAGGTGCACGATGTTTTGCGCGACTTCCGCAGGGTCAGCGATTTCCCAAAACTGAAAATCTCCGGCAGGTTTGCACAGCGGCAATCTTCCGGCATTGATGGCATGGGCATTTAAGACAATGGTGCTTTCCTCATTTTGGCGGTAGACTTCCGTCAAACGCACCGAAGGAATGACCTCCGAGCGCAGAATGTCCTTGAGTACCGAGCCGGGGCCAACGGCGGGCAGCTGGTCTACGTCGCCCACGAGAATTACATGACAGCCGTCGGGCACAGCATCCAAGAAATGCTGCATAAGCACAATATCCATCATGGACACCTCGTCCAAAATGATGGCATCAGCCTCCAACTGCTCGTCTGCGTCCTTGGCAAACATCGAGGAACCATCGTCCTGCCGCCCGCCCTGCGCTTCGAGCATACGGTGTACCGTCATGGTCTTGCGCCCTGTGGCTTCAGCCAAACGCTTAGCGGCACGGCCTGTCGGTGCGCCCAACAGGATTTCAAGACCGGCCATTTCCAGCATATCAATCATGCCCCGCACCACGGTGGTCTTGCCTGTGCCGGGGCCGCCGGTCAGCACGAGTATACCGTGCGTAAGCGCCGCTACCATGGCTTCTTTCTGTGCCTTGGCCAAATCAAGCCCTGTCAATTCCTCCCAATGCGCCACCAGCCCCTCAGGATTTTCCACATTGAGCACATCGGCATAGCGCTGCAAGTACAGGAGCTTGCGGGCAACTTTTTTCTCTGCCCGATAGAGATAGGGCGAATAGATAAGCGTCGTTCCGCCTACGGATTCTACGGCCAACCGTTGCAGTTTCAGCTGCTTTTTGAGCACCTCGCCCACGCGCAGCGGGTCTACCCGCAAGAGTTTTGCCGTGCGGTCAATCAAGGGCTGTTCGGGAATACAGCAATGGCCGTTGGTGGAAATCTGCTGCAGGGCATAGTCAATGCCGGCCGCCACGCGGTTTTCATCATCACCGGCCATGCCGAGACTGGCGGCAATGGCGTCGGCGGTAGCAAAGCCAATACCCTCCACTTCCTGTGCGAGTTTATATGGATGGTTTTCGAGCACCTCCAAGGCAAAGGAACTGTATTTCTTGAAAATCCGTGCCGCAAGCGCCCCCGAGACATTATGGCTTTCGAGCCAGAGCATGATTTCCCGCAGTTCCGACTGGGCGGTATAGGACGCGACAATCTTCTGCGCAGTCTTTTTGCCAATGCCCTCCACCGTTTCCAGCAGCTTGGGCTTTTGCTCGATAATATCGAGTGTATCGGCGCCGAATTTGGCCACGAGGCGCTTAGCCATAGCCGGGCCCACACCATCAATAACGCCGGACGCTAAGAAGCGCTCTATGCCTTCTACACTGGTCGGCGCTTCCAACCGCAGACTTGCCGCCTTGAACTGCTGGCCAAAGCGGGGATGCGTAACCCAGGAACCAGTAAGATGTACCTGCTGTCCAACCAGCGGCGGTTCACAGCTTACGGTCACGGTCACACGGCTGTTTTGTCCGCTAGGCTGCAGGCGAAAAACGGCAAATTTGCCATCTTCACTGGCAAAGATAATGCTGTCGACCAAACCTTCGATTTCTTCCTGTACGGCTCCCGGTGCAAAGCCCAGCGCCATCTGTTCGTTTTTATTAGCCATAACTTTACTCCCTCCTGCCGTAAAGCAATTTATTCGCTGGCTGCCAGCCGTTCCCACTTGGCATAGCGCTCTTCGATTTCCGCTTCCTTGGCGGCATATTCTTCGGCAATGCGCTGACTTTCTGCAGGGTCAGCCTGTACTTCCGGCTGATTCATCTGAAATTCCAGTCCCTTTAATTCCGCTTCGGCCATGGCGATTTCCGCTTCGGCGCGCTGAATCATTTCCGTGCGCTTAGCATCGCTCATGCTCTGAATCTTGCCGGCTTCCGCCCGCTCCTTGGCGGCGGCTTTTTCGGCGGCGTCCTGCTGCTCAACGGCTGCAGGCTTTGCAGCTTTTTTCTCCGCATGTTTTGCTGCTTCTGCTTCTAAGCGCGCTTCTTCCTCGGCTTCACGTTCAGCTTCTTTCTTCATCAGATAGTAGCTGTAATTGCCGCTGTATTCGGTAAGCTGACCGTTATCGAGTTCCAGGGTGCAGTTAGCCACCTTGTCGAGGAAGTAACGGTCATGGGATACCGCGAGGAATGTGCCGGGATAAGCCATCAGGGCTTCCTCCACCGCTTCTCTGGCGGGAATATCCAAATGGTTGGTCGGTTCGTCCAAAATCAGGAAGTTGGCGCCTGTAAGCATCAGCTTCAAAAAGGCCACGCGGGACTGCTCGCCGCCGGAGAGGTCGCCAATCTTGCGCAGGACTTCATCACCATGGAACAGGAAAGCCCCCAGATAACGGCGGGCCTGTTCCTCGTCTACACCATAGGTGTAGATGATTTCATCGAGCACCGTCATATCCATATGCAAAGTTTCATGTTGCTGCGAAAAATAACCGATTTTCACCCGGCTGCCAATTTTTATCCGGCCTTTGGCGGCTTCCAGCTCACCTACGAGGACTTTGAGCAGGGTGGTCTTGCCCGCACCATTGGGGCCAACGAGCGCCACGCCGTCACCATTGCGAATCAGCAGGGACAAGTCCTTAAATACCGGCTCACTGCCATAGCCAAAGGTGACTTCTTCCAGTTCTGCCACACGCTGTGCACATTCAGGCGGCTTATGGAAGGCAAAGTAATTAAAGGACGCGGCTTCCGGCGGCAGCACAATGCGCTCAAGGCGGTTGAGCTGGCTCTGTCGTCCCCTGGCCTGCTTGGACTTGATGCCCGCCTTGTACTTGCGGATATATTCCTCCGTCTTTTTGATATGTTCCTGCTGTTTTTCGTAAGCGGATTTGAGCGCCTCCCGCCGGGCCGTCTTGACCCGCATAAAGTAGGTGTAGTTGCCCTCATAGCTGGTGACGGTATGATTTTCCAGTTCCACCATGCGGGTGGCCACCTTGTCGAGGAAATAGCGGTCATGGGAGATGATGAGCACGCCACCGCGATAGGTGCGCAGAAAACCTTCAAGCCATTCAATCATCCCAATGTCGAGATGGTTGGTCGGCTCGTCCAAAAAGAGGAAATCCGGCTCGCGAAGCAAAGCCTTGGCCAGACAGATACGCGTCTTCTGACCGCCGGAGAAATGTTCGACATTCTTTTGGAAATCCTCATCCGTAAAGCCCAGCCCATAGGCAACCTTTTTGATGCGGCTGTCAAATTCATAGCCGTTTAACTGTTCAAAGCGCTCCACGACCTTGCCGTAGGTGTCCAGAAGTTCTTCTTCCCCAGCAGCAATGCGCTTTTCCAAGGAACGCTTGCGCTCACCGAGCTCAATAATATCATCAAAGGCCCGGCGGAATTCATCATAGAGTGTGCCTTCGCCAAAATCCGCCTGTTGCTGGACGTAGCCGATAGTTTCGGCCGGGTCAAGCTGCACGGAACCGCCGTCAGCTTCTTCCTGCCCCATGAGAATCTTCATCAGGGTGGTCTTGCCCGCACCATTGGCGCCGACCAGACCGACCTTATCACCGCCCCGCACCTCAAAATTCACATCATGGAAAAGTTCATCTATGCCAAAGGCCTTCTTGAGGCCGTTAACCTTCAATATACCCAAAATAAATTCTCCTTAAAGTATAGACAAAGACGGAGCTATGCTCCGTCTTGATTATTTCCTGTAATCCAGTCCGATATGCACCACAGCCTGATTGGAACTGCCCCCGTCCATAATCACACAGGTAAAGGGCATGCCATAGAATACATCCGTATTGCGGGTGGATGTGGTAATCGTGGTCTGCGCACGGGAACTGGTCTTGCCCGTTTCCACGCCCGAGATAATAAACCCTTTGCGCTGCAGAATCTCTGCCACTTCAGCCGCCGCACCATTGATGCCGCTGTCGTTGATGACCATAACCGATATTTCATTGGGCTTCATGGGCTCGGTCTTTTCCTTCTCTTTGGCCGTATCGTCCGTTTCCACCTTGCCGTTGCTCTTGGACTTCGCCAGCAGCTGCATGCCCTTCGGCAGGGTGCCCATATAGGCATCTTCATCTTGCTGCGCCCGTTCCTTATCTTCATCACTGAGCGTCAACTCCAACTGCTCAGCCATAAGTTCGCGCAAATCCGTAATATCGGGAATCCAATAGCTGACGTCCTTGATATAGGCCGGCTGTCCCGGTACCATCTGGGCAGACAAGCCATTATCGTGGATGTTTTTCATCTTGCCTGCAAATTCCACCAGTTCCGCCAAACTCATATCCGTCTGAATGGCCGATTTGATTTCTTCCACCAGTTTAGGCAGACGAGGCAGTACTGAAGGAGAAATAATCTTGGCCAGCACCGCCTTCATAAACTTCTGCTGGCGGCCAATACGGCCAATATCGCCCTCACCGTCACGATAGCGCACATACTGGATAGCTCTTTTGCCGTCCATATGCTGCTCGCCGGGATAAAGGTCAATCACGAGCCCCCCATTATCATCCCAGGGGTCTTCGTAATACATGCGCTTTTCCACGTTGATATCCACGCCGTCGAGCGCATCGATAATCCGTTCAAAAGCCTTGGTATCGATGATGATGTAGTGGTCAATCTTCGCCCCCAGCAGTTTTTCCACGGCTTCCTGACTCAGCTTGTGACCACCATAGGCATAAGCATGATTGATTTTCTCATAATCATTGCCCTCAATCTGCACCCGCGTATCGCGCGGAACAGAAAGCAACGATGCCTTTTCCTTGTCTTCGTCAAGCGCTGCGACCATCATGGTATCGCTGCGCCCCACATCGCCTTCCCGGCGGTCAACGCCCAATAGCAGCACATGGGTGATGTGCTCGTGTTTGACCAGACCACCGTCCACGACCGTAGTTTCCCCGCCATCACCATTATGATGCCTTGCTGCCATCACACCGGCTATCGCCACCAGCACCGCCAATACAATGCCCAATATCCACTTTACCCGCTTATAACTGCGCTTTCCCCTGCGCCTTTGCCGCATGATTACCTGCTCCTCATAAAATATAAGCTAAACTCAAAAATTCAACTTCCTAAGTATAACAAAGATAGGGGGCAAAGTAAAGGAATGGGCCCATATACCGCAAGAAAAACGCCCTGCAGGATTTTTTCCCGCAGAGCGCTGATTTTATTATGCGATTTTAATACGTTGCTACAGCGTCAAGAGCCTTGATGCCATAGGATTTTTCCACATGAACCGCCTGACCGCCGGTGAAGATTACCAGGCAGACATCAGAAGGTGCATTGGCTTTGACGTAATCGAGGTCAACCTGCATGAGCTTATCGCCCTTCTTGACCTGCTGACCCTGCTGGACAAAGGTTTCAAAGCCCTGACCACCCAGTTTTACCGTATCCACGCCGAAGTGAATCAGGAATTCCGTGCCGTCAGCGGCCTTCATGCCAATGGCATGCTTCGTATCAAACACAAACATGACTTCGGCATCGCAGGGAGCCACAACCGTACCATCAGCCGGAGCAATGAAGAAGCCATCGCCCATCATCTTGCCGGCAAAAGCTGCATCCGGAGCTTCCGTGATGGCATGCGCCGTACCAGCTACCGGTGCGTAGAATTCATGGTCGCCATGAACAGCCACAGGCGTTTCTTCCTGTACAGCAGGTTCTTCCACTACCGGAGCTTCTGCGCCTGCTTCAACTTCCGGAGCCGTTACCAGATATTCTTCCAGATTGGACTTAATCACAGCAACCTTCGGGCCATAGATAACCTGTACGCCCGTACCCTTGACGATAACGCCGGAAGCACCGGTGGCCTTCAAGAGTTTCTGGTCAACGAGCGAAGAATCGGCTACCGAGCAGCGCAGACGGGTTGCACAGCAATCCACAGAAGTGATATTGCGCTTGCTGCCCAAAGCGCGGGCAATCGTGCTGCTCAGTTCATCAGTGCCGTTTTCGCCAGCCTTGCGGGCATTGACATCAGCCTTGGTGTAGAGCTTGGTTTCTTCGTCATCCTCTTCGCGGCCCGGCGTCTTGAAGTTGAACTTCTTGATTAAGAAGGAGAACGCGAAGTAATACAGGAAGAAATAGATGATACCAACCGGGATAATCAGCATCCAGCTGGTCTTGTCATTGCCCTGCAGAATACCGAAGATGAACAAGTCGAGAAGACCGCCGGAGAAGGTAAGACCTACGGCGATATTCAGGATATGGGCAATCATGTACGCTGCACCGGCCAGAATTACCTGTACACCGAACAGCAGCGGAGCAACAAACAGGAAGGAGAACTCAATCGGTTCCGTGATACCCGTGAGCATGGACGTGAGGGCTGCAGACAGCAAGAGACCCCCAGCCACCTTTTTCTTTTCGGGACGAGCGCAGCGGTACATAGCCAAAGCTGCACCGGGCAGACCGAAAATCATGAAGATAAATTCACCGGAGAAATACCGGGTTGCGTCAGCACTGAAATGTGCCACATTCGGCGAAGCCAGCTGAGCAAAGAAGATGTTCTGACCGCCCTGAACGAGCTGACCATCAATCATCATGCTGCCGCCCACGCCCGTCTGCCAGAACGGCAGATAGAATACATGGTGCAGACCAAACGGAATCAACGCACGCTTAACAATACCGAAAATCAGCGTACCGATATAGCCCGTACCCGTGACCACATTGCCGAGACCGAAGATGATATCCTGCGCAATCGGCCAGATAAAGGTCATGGCAATCCCCACGAACAGGAAAACCACCGTAGATACGATGGGGATAAAGCGGGAGCCGCCAAAGAAGGACAGCGCATCGGGAAGAACAATCTTATAATAGCGATTGTGCAGCATGGCTACACCGATACCAACGATAATACCGCCAAATACGCCCATCTGCAGGGACATGATGCCGCAGCTAGAAGCAATCGTACCTTCGAGCACGCCCGGCGCAATGGAACCATCGGCCAGGATTTTGCCCGTCAGCTGCAGCATAGCATTACAGGAAACATGCATGACGAAGAAGGAAATCATGGCTGCCAGTGCTGCTACTTCCTTCTCGGCCTTAGCCATACCAATGGCTACACCCACGGCAAAGATAATCGGCAAGTTGCCAAAAATCGTACCGCCAGCCGCACTCATAACGGTAAGCAAAGAGTGCAGCATCGTGCCATCACCAAAGATGGCTTCTAGTCCATAGGTCTTGATTGTCGTGGGGTTGGTAAACGAAGCACCAAGGCCCAGCAAAAGACCTGCAATCGGCAATACCGCAACCGGCAGCATGAAACTGCGGCCGACACGTTGCAGTACGCTAAAAATCTCGTCTTTCATTAGACACATCCTCTCTTATTCCCAATAAAAAAAGCATCCATATGCATTTTTACAAAAGAAATTTGCATACAAAATGCCACCCATGAGAATAATTTTAATATATTCACTTGCGCTATTATAGCATAACCCCAACGAATACATCAAGTCATTTTTCATGTTTATATAAGTTTTCAGTATATTTATTCATTTGCTGCTCAAATTACAAATTGCAGTTTATCGATGTTCTTACGAGATTGAATTTATTTGTTACAGCTCAGTTTGGGCGTAGGTGGTAATACTTTTCGCCGTTACACTGAATGACCCACAAGGAAATGTATGGGCTTTTTAGGCACCTGCGCCGGGCAGGCCGGCGGCGCGTATGTTCAGCTCAACTTCTAGGAACTTTTTGTTTGTGGGCCAGTCCTCACTGCGTTCGGACAGTCGTTCCACGGCGAAAAGCATCACCACCTCCGCCCTAAGTGATGTCCGTACAAACCGTCATTTTCGTAGTGATAAGCAGCAAGTACATCGATGTTCTTGTTACAGGAGCAACGAGTTTGTGGCAACAGGCTAAATCGCAGCTTCGGATAAATAAACTGCTCTCCCACCAAAGTTATGTATGTAACATCTGGCGATGTTGTGATGGCAAGCAACAAGTATATCGATGTTCTTGTTACGGGAGCAAAGAGTTCGTGGCAATGGGCTAAATCGCAGCTTTGGCTGAATAAACTGCTCTCCCACCAAAGTTATGTATGTATCATATGTGGCGATGTTGTGATGATAAGCAACAAGTACATCGATGTTTTTGTTACGGGAGCAACGAGTCCGTGGCAATGGGCTAATCCGTAACTTGGGGCGAATGGGGGAGTGCTTTTTCTGTAGGAGCGACTGCCTGAACGCAGTGAAGGCCGGCCCGACGCAGGCAGCAACTAGAAAGCACGTTGAAAGACGCGCCGCCGGCCTGCCCGGCGCATATAGCTAAATAGCGATTTCTTTCAGGGAGGGTCGTTTAGCGGAATCAGAAAAAGTACTCCCCCGTTCGCCCCTGACCACGTATGAACAAGATACCTTTACCACGAACTGAACTCCCCGACAAACTGCAATTTACCTAAAAACTCCGTTAGTGCATAAAGTTACACACCAACGGAGTTTATCCATCAATATATTTTTTCCTGCTGCTTACTCCACATCCAAATCCGCCGTCACCTGATAGTAATCGCAGGCATGGGATGTATAATTTTTCACATTGGCCTTGGAAATCATGCTCATCTTGAGGAAGGAGCAGAACACAAACGCATGGTCATCGAGCACGACCTGCTGCATATCGAGCGCCAGTTGTGCACGCTTGGCCGGGTCAAATTCGCGGCTCAACTGATTTTCCAATGCGTCGAGACGGGCACTTCTGTACTTACCCTGATTCTTGGTAGCATTGGAGGTTGCAAACACCGTGAACCAGTATTCCGGGTCGCCGGTCGGTGCCTGTACATTGGCCATGGCATAGACATCCCAGGCCTTGGTATCTTTGACCACCTGATTGTTGTCGGCGGTGTTGTTGATTTCCACCTGCATGCCGATTTCCTTCAATGTTGCCTGTGCGGATTCAGCCAGCAGCGGCAGTTCCTGACGGCTCGGATAGGTCAGCCATTTGATCACGAGTTTTTTGCCGTTCTTTTCGCGGATACCATCGCCATCCGTATCCACCCAGCCGGCAGCTTCCAGTACCTTCTTGGCGCCATCAAGGTCAAATTTTTCGGCCTTTACCTTGTCGCCGCCAAAGGCCGGGCCTGCGGGGAATACGCCGTTAGCCGGAAAACCATTGCCGTCCAAGAGTTTGGCCACGAAGTTTTCCTTGTCAATGCCCATCGCGATGGCCTGACGCACTGCGGGGTCTGCGCAGACCGAATCCGGGTCAAAGTTCATCTTCCCGAAGAAGCAGCGGGAAGTAGAAATCTGGGAGATATTGTATTTGTCATTCTTGAACAATGGATAGCTTTCATAGGCCATGCCGTAAGCAGCCTGGACTTCGCCGGATTGCAGGGCACTCGAAAGCGTGTTGCCGTCCGTAATGGTGCGAATGGTAATCTTGTCGAGTTTCGGCGTGCCGCCCCAATAATGCTCATTTTTCTTCAAGACCAGATGGTCATCCGTCTTGATATCTGTGGCAATGTACGGGCCAGTACCAGCTACGATGCCCTGTTCAAAGCCGGCATCCACATCAATGATGCAGCCGTAGGGGTCGCCAAGATAGTTTAAGAGTGCCGGTCTCGGCTCCGTGGTCTTGATGATTAGTTCCTGACCGTTGGCCTCGATAGCAGCAATCTTCAAATCCTGTGCCGCCCGCTTGTTATTCGCGATAAGGTGCTCAAGGCACTGCTTTACGGCTGCAGCATCCATTTTGCGCCCGCTCGAGAAGGTTACATCATCCCGCAGGGTGAATTTCCAGGTAAACTCGTCCACATTTTCCCACTTGGTTGCCAGCCAGGGCTGAAGCTCCATCTTGTCGGAGTACTTTATAAGCGTCTCACCGATACCATAGCGGATGCAGGCCCAGCCAGCATAGGCATTATGCGGATTGACATCCGGTTCCTCGTTGGAGCTGTTAAAGGTGGTATCGCCGATAACCAGCGCCTTTTCCCCATTGCTTGCGGCCTTGTCGCTGCCACAGCCAGCCATTACAACGGCACTTATGCCCAGCGCCAAGGTTGCAGCCAACAGTTTTTTCCATTTCATTTGCCAAAAACTCCCTTCCTGTTTTACATAAATCTATTATAACAACACGCTGTCAATCAGTTTTTGCGTATATTCCTGTTGCGGATGGTTAATCACCTCATCGGGTGTACCTTCTTCAACAATCCTGCCGTTATTCATCACGATTACCCTATCACAAAAATCCTGCACCAGGGCGATATCGTGACAGATAAAGAGATAGGCCATGCCCCTATCCTGCTGCAGACGGTTGAGCAGGGACAAAACTTCCGCCTGCACCGTCACATCCAGTGCCGAAGTCGCTTCATCGAGAATCACAAGCTGCGGCTCAATCGCCAGGGCACGGGCGATTGCCGCCCGTTGGCACTGGCCGCCGCTGACCTCATGCGGATAGCGGTCAGCAAAATCTGCTGGCAGTCCACAGAGTGCCAGCAGATTCTCGGTTATCTTCTTGGCCTGTTCCCGGCTCCTGCCGTGATTAATCAGGCTTTCGCTGATGCCATCCCCGAGTGTACACCTGGGATCGAAGCTGTCCACAGGATTTTGGAACACCATCTGCATTTGGGCATACGCCTTTTTGAGTTGCGCCCCCTTGGCCTGCGTAATCTCCTCGCCCGCCAAAAAAATCCTGCCCGCAGTCGGCGGAATCAGGCGGGCAATCATGCGCGCCACAGTGGTCTTGCCGCTGCCGCTTTCGCCGATAATGGCGAGTTTTCCCCCTGCCGAAAGCGTAAAACTCACAGCATCCACCGCGACGATTTCGCCGCCCTCCTGCCGGGGAAAAATCTTTTTAAGATGCCTGACTTGCAGAATCTTGTCCATAGGTTACTCCTGACCTCCTGAGCCTGGGCACCGCCGCCAACAGTTTTTGCGTGTACGGCGATTGCGGGCTATTTAAGATTTCCTTGGCTTTGCCATATTCCATCACTTCCCCCTGATGAAGCACGAGCATAGTATCGGCCATCGCACGGATGACGCCGATATTATGCGTGACCAAAATAATCGCCGTGCCAAACAGTTCCCGCGCCAGCAGCATTTCCTCAATGACCTGTTTCTGCACGGTAACATCGAGGGCCGAGGTCGGCTCGTCGGCAAGCAGGATTTTGGGCTTTAAGAGCATGGCCGCCGCCACCGCCGCCCGCTGTTGCATGCCGCCGGAGAGTTCAAAAGGGTAACTTGCAAAAATGCGCTTAGGCTCGGCAAAGCCGAATTTATGCAGCAGTTCGCAGGCTTCTATTTCCACGGCCCGCGCATCGGTATAGCCATGCGCCGCCATCATTTCCTTTATCTGCGTGCCGATGCGGCGAATCGGACAAAAGCTGCTGCCCGCCTGTTGAAAAATCATGCCGATTTCCGCACCGCTGATTTTCTGCCGTTCCTTGTCGCTGATATCCGGCAAATCCAGTCCCTTGTAATAAATATCGCCGCGGGTCACCAGCCCTTCACGGCCCAGCATCCCCATAGCCGCTTTGAGGAGCGTAGACTTGCCGCTGCCGCTTTCCCCCACAATGCCGAGGATTTCCCCTTCAGCCACGGAAAAACTGACATCATGGACAGCGCGTGCGCCATTGTAGTGAATATCCACTTGTTCATAACGGATTATTTCTGCCATCGTTACCTCCGTTTCGGGTCGAGATAATCCCGCACCGTATCGCCGAGCAGATTAAAAATCATCACGGAAAAGAAAATCGCAAAGCCCGGTGCCAGCGTCACCCAGGGCTGGGTGGGCAGGAGATTGCGGGTATCGCTCATCATGCTCCCCCATTCCGGGATAGGCGGCTTTGCACCCAGCCCCAAAAAAGACAGCCCCGCCAGTTCCATCATCATCGTGCCGATATCGAGCACCGCCGTGACAAGAATCGGCCCAGAGATATTGGGAATGACATGCTTATAAATGAGCTTAAAGGTGCCGCTCCCCGCCATCTTCGCCGCCTGCATAAAGGGCGCGGCCTGCAAGGCCAAAGTCTGACTGCGCGCCAGCCGCGCATATTTGGGCCAGCTAATGGCAGCTAAAGCAAAAATCGCATTGTGTACACCGCCGCCTAAAACGGCAGCTACGGCGAGCGCAAATACCAGCCCCGGAAAGGCGAGGAACATATCCGACAGGCGCATAAGAACCGTGTCTGTTTTCCTGCCCATCCAGGCACAGATAATACCGATAAGACTGCCAAAGAGCGTGATAAAACTCACCAACAATAAGGTCGAAAAAATACTGGTCTTGCTGCCCGCGATAACCCGCGAAAGCATATCCCTCCCATAGCGGTCTGTCCCCAAAAGATGCTCAGCTGATGGTGCTGCTTTCGTCAGACTCATATCCTGCATATACGGGTCATATGGGCAAAGCTGCTCACTGAAAAACGACGCTACAACCAATAGCAGAGCCAGAGCGCCAAAGAAATACAACTTCCGCTGCAAGGTATTCTTCCGCACATTTTGCAGGCGAATCGTTGGTGCCGCTGACTGACTCATTTCCCATTCACCCCCAGACGAATCCGCGGGTCAAGCTCGTGATAGAGCAAATCCGCCACAAGATTCACCAGCACATAGATAATCGCCATCCACATTACATAGGCCTGAATCATGGGATAATCCCGCATATTGATGGCATCTACCGCCAGTTTCCCCACGCCGTCCCACATAAATATACTCTCGACAATGGCTGTGCCCCCCAAAAGGCTGCCAATCGAAAGCGCCAGCAGGGTCATAATGGTCAGCATTGCCGCTTTCATTACATTTTTCCAAAGGATAACGCTGTCGCTAATCCCCCGCGCCTTGGCCCCCAGCACATAATCCTTGCCCAATTCTTCAAGCACCGCCGAGCGCACCTGCCGCATATATTTAGCCGACATGGCTATAGCCAGCGTAAGCGTGGGAAGCAAAGCACTTTCAAAGTCCGTACCGCTCGAAATTACCGGCAAAAGCCCCAGCTGAATGCCCAAAAACTCCATCAGAAGCATGGCCACAAAGAAATTGGGCATGGCATTGCCCATAAAGCTGCCAAAGCGCAAAATTAAATCAATCCCCCGGTCATGGCGTATCGCCGCCAGTATGCCACAGGGCAGGGAGATAAGCAACGTCAGGGCAATAGACAGCCCCGTAAGCATAAGCGTTGCCGGCAGTTTTCGCAGGAACGCCTTGAGCACGTTTTCCCCCGTGACGAAACTAACCCCCATATCGCCATGCAACATGGCCCAGAGCCAGTTTATATACTGTTCGCCAAAGGACAGATTAAGTCCCAAAGCCGCCTTGCGCTCGTCAATGATTTCCTGCGCGACTTCCACACCGCGGTTGCTGTACATTTCCGTCACGGCATCACTGCCCGCCATATACATCAGCAAAAAAGATAGAAACGTAATGCCAAACAGAATCGGTATCAGCTGTATTAAGCGCTTAAACGCATAATTCATGCTCGTTATCGCCCCCATGCATATAATAATTTAATCATACAAAATTTTTTCCATTTTTATAAGCCCCATGGGGGGATGAAATCTTGTGACGGAAAAAACGGTAAACAAAAACTCCCTTGACACATAATATTGCAGCAAGGAAGTTTGCGTATAATAATATATCGTTGTAATACAATACCAGCATGCACTAAATAAGCCCGCTGACTGATGATGCTTTCCCGTCGCGTTTGACAAGCCTGTCTAAGCAGAGGGAAAGTATTATCAGTCAGCGGGCGTCTTAGTAGATCGCTGTAATGCGCACCTTTATATATAATGTTATTTTATTTATCCAACGATTTTACTTTAGCGGAAATAACCGTCATCGCAACACAGAGACAAACTAGCGCCGTCCCCAGGCCAATCCAGCCATTGCCGGTAAAGCCGTCCACCACATAACCAATCAGCGAGCAGGCTGCCACGGTCATAACGTAGGGCAGCTGCGTGCTCACATGGTCCAAATGGTCACACTGCGCACCGGCTGACGCCAGTATCGTGGTATCGGAAATCGGCGAAGCATGGTCACCGCCCACAGCACCGGAGAGGATAGCGGCCACACAGATGGTCAGCATCTGCGGGTCAGCCCCTACGACAGCTACCGCAATAGGAATCAAAATACCAAAGGTTCCCCAGCTCGTGCCGGTCGCAAAGGCCAGACCAATGGCCACGAGGAAGAAAATCGGCGGCAAAAGCATAATCAAAGTCGCATTCGCGCTGACAATGCCGCCGACAAAGCCGCCCAGATTCAGATACTTGTCACTGCAAATACCCGAAAGCGTCCAAGCCAGGCACAGAATGAAGATAGCCGGTGTCATGGCCTTGAAGCCCCAGCCAAAGCTGTCACAGAAGGCATTGAACGTAATCACCTTGCGGGGCAGGTAGAGCAGACCCGTAAATACAAAGGCGATAAAGGAGCCCAGCACCAAGGACTTGGAAGAATCACAATCCGCAAAGGCATCGGCAATGCTCTTGCCCTCGTGAATCCCGCCGGTATAGAGCATGCCGTAAACGCAGGCGGCAATCAGCACCAAAAGCGGCAAAATCAAGTCAATTATCTGGCCATTGCCCTGCTGGTCCTTGTGTACTTCGCCGCTTTCCTGATATTCCTTGGGAATCTCAAAATGCTCATTGCTGCGCTTGACATCATGCGCCATCGCCCCAAAGTCCTTGCCCGTCCAAATGATGAAGAACAGGAAGATAAGCGTCAGCCATGCATAGAGATTAAACGGAATCGTCTGAATAAACAGCGAGAAACCATCAATCTCCGAGCCTTCCGGCAGAGACGAACCAACAGCCGCCGCCCAGCTCGACACCGGTGCGATAATGCAGATAGGTGCTGCCATAGCATCGATGATGTAGGCCAGCTTGGCGCGGGAAATCTTAAACTTATCCGTCACCGGACGCATAACCGTACCTACGGTCAGGCAGTTGAAGTAGTCATCAATAAAGATGACCAGACCCAAAAGAGCCGTGATCAGGGAAGCCTGACGCTTGCCTTTAATCGTGCGCGCTGCCCATTCACCATAAGCACTGGTGGCACCGCTACGGGTAATTGCCGCCACTAAGATACCTAAAATTACCAAAAATACCAAGATGTTGACATTGCCGCCCACCTTGTCCGCCATAACCTTAAACATGGTCAGCGTGGATTCTAAGAAGTTGCCCCCTGTAAAGAGCATGGCACCGGAGAAGATACCAACGATCAGGGACATGTAGACTTCCTTTGTCCACAAAGCCAGTAAAATAGTGATAACTGGCGGCAGGATGGACCAAATCGATTCAGCCATAACCTACCTGCTTTCTGCTATACATTAGCGAAATATTTTCCTAATACAATACACGAACCTAATTGTATAACATTTTTTGCATAGTAGCAAGAGCATTAAGGCATTTTTTGCAAGTTTATTTCTCCGCTGAGCGTTCAGTTTACATCGTGGTGATAAGGCGTCAGAGGTCAGGGGATACATTTCGTCCACTTAGACAGGCTTGTCAAACGTTCCCGAAAGGCATCCCCTGACCTCTGACTTAGTGCCTGCTATACGCTTTCTCCCACCTGGTCAGGCTCATCAAACGCTGCCGAAAGCCATCCCCCTATCGCCGGGCTTAATACCTACTATATGCCAGTACGCACGAAAACAGCCCGTGGACTGGTGATGCTTTTCCGGCGCGTTTGACAAGCCTGTCTAAGCAGAGGAAAAATATTATCCGCCCCCGGGCGTCCTTCGCGCCACGACGTAAACAAAATCAATGCCTGTAATCACACGCAATAAGCCCGTTGGGGCTGGTGATGTTTTCCGCAGCTTTTGACAAGCCTGTCTATGGCGAAGGAAAATATTACCAGCCCCAACGGGCGTCTTAGCATATAGATGTTAACTTATCCCAGCGCACTAAACGCATCCGCAAGCTGCGCAAATTCCGTAAGCGAAAGCGTTTCCCCGCGCCGCGTCGGGTCAATGCCGGCACGTTCCATGGCATCGCGCACCTGCTCTTTGGGCAGTCCACCGCCTTTTAACGCATTAGCCAGCGTCTTTCTACGCTGACCGAAGGCGGCTTTGACCACGCGGAAAAACATCTTTTCATCCTGTACCGCAACGGCCGGCGTTTCCCGCACCTTGCAAGCGATAACCACGCTGTCGACTTCCGGCGCCGGAATAAAGGAGCGCGGCGGTACATCGAGCACGATTTCCGGCTCAGTGTAATACTGCACGGCTACGGACAGCGCGCCGTAATCCTTGCCGCCCGGCTTTGCCACCATGCGCAGGGCCACTTCCTTCTGCACCATGGTGACCATATGGGTGATGGGCAGATGACGCTCCAGTAGCGCCATCAGAATCGGCGTCGTGATATAGTAGGGCAGATTTGCCGCCACCTTGAAGGGCTTATCCCCCATGATTTCAGGGATATTGACCTTGAGGATATCGCCCGGCACAATGCGTACATTATCGTAACCTTTGAGGGTTTCCGCAAGAACTGCCGGCAGCTTCTTATCCAGCTCCACCGCCGTGACATCGGCACCGGCTTCTGCCAGCCCCTGCGTCAGCGTGCCGATACCGGGGCCGATTTCCAGCACGCGGTCGCCTTCCTCAATCTGCGCCGCATCCACAATACCCTGCACGATGCCGGCATCAATCAGGAAATTCTGCCCCAGTTTCTTGCTCATGCGCAGGCCAAATGCCTTCAGGATATGGGTCGTCACTTCCCGGCTGGCAATTTTCGGCTGTATGGCTTTTTCGCTCATGCGTTTTCCTCCCCTTCTGCATTCAGTTCTGCTACGGCACGTTCAAATTCTTCCCGCGTCACGCCGTAATGATTGAGCCGCTTCAAAAAGGTCTTGGCATTGGCAAAGCCCAAGCCCAACTTCGCACCCAATTTTGCCCGGCGGCTGGCGGCGGCATTTGCTCCGGACAGGTCATTGACGATTAAATCTGCCCCGCTGAAATTATTGGTCGGCTCCCAGTCCATGGTGCGGACTTTCTCCAAGGCCTTGCGAATGGCGTCAGGCTTTGCCTGTTCGATGCCGATATCGTCATTATCCGTGGCATCTTCCACCGGCACAAAGGCGTGCTTGGCATTGGGGAAGCGCTTAGTGAGATAGCTACGAATTCGCTCGCCTGCCGAGTCCGGGTCCGTCATGATGATGATGCCCCGCTTTTTATAAGCCTGCTCGATATTTTTTAACGCCTGTTTTTTGAGATTAAATCCTTCGGTGATGATGCAATCGGCCTCCACGGCCTTGTCGATGGCCACAACGTCCATCTTGCCCTCCACCACCAAAACTTCCTTTATCATGGTAACTCCTTACTTCTTTAACATCTGCTCCACCAGCGTGTAAACCTCCTGATGGATTGCATCAATACTACGGGGATCTTCCCCGGCGTTGCAAATGACTTTATCCCATTTATATTTGTCGGCCAGTTCTAGATAAGCTGCGTGACAGCGGTGCAAATAAGCGGTATCCCGCTCATGAATGTCCTTTTTCGTTGCTGTTTCCTCAGCCCGGGCCGCAATGAGCTTATCGGCTACCTCTGGTGCCATATCGAGGAAAATCACCTTATCCGGCACCGGCAGGCCCATTTTGACGAACTCAAAATCCCAGAGCCAGTCCAAAAAAGCCTCCCGCTCGTCTTTATCCGTGAGTTTTACGGCCTGATGCACCATATTGCTCGTAGTATAGCGGTCAGCCAAAATGATATCGCCAGCCTCGTAATAATCGCGCCACTTGCGCTGATAGGAGGCAAACCGGTCAACGGCAAAAAAGGTCGATGCCGCAAAGGCATTCACATCGGCTGCCTTTTCGCCAAAGGCGCCGCCTAAGTACATGCGCACGAGCGCCGAGGAATCATCGGCATAATCGGGAAACTCAATGCGGTGTACCTTATGACCATCTGCTTTCAGATGGTCGTAGAGTGCCTTGGTCTGTGTTGCCTTGCCGCTGCCGTCGCCAGCTTCAATTATGATTAACTTGCCTTTCATCTGTTCTTATCCCTCACAATTTGGATGGTTTTGAGTGTCGTATCCGCGGGGCCAACGACTTTCAGCCCCAATTGCTGCATACTGCGGATATAGTACATGGCCGCCGGTTCAATCACATCGCCGGGCGCCAATATGGGAATTCCCGGCGGATAGAACATCACCTGTTCAGCGGCAATACAGCCAGCCGCTTCCTCAAAGTCGATAGTCTCCCGTCCGGCAAAAAACGCCGCCCGCGGTTCAAGCCCCAAAGAAGGTACCGGCGGAATCTCCACGGGCAGGACAAGTTCCTGCGCCCCGGCAAACTGCTCAGCCAGCCCCTGCAGGGCATTGGTCAAAATCCGTACCTGTGCTTCCGTATCTGCATAGGAAATGATAAAGAGCAGATTGTAGGCATCGGACAGCTCACACTGAATCTTATACTGATGGCGCAGAATGGACTCGGCCTGCACACCGGTAATGCCCAGCCTGCGGACACTTACCGTGACCTTGGTCAAATCCAATGACTCACCGTCTGGCAGATAATCTGCCCCAAAACTACACAAGCCGGGAATTTCATTGACCGCCTGCCGCAGTTTTTCCGCGAGGTTTACCGCCCGGTTTACTAGTTCCGTTCCCTGCTCGGCCATCTGCAGGCGGGCAATATCAAGTGACGCCAATAACAGCTGATTGGGACTCGTGGACTGCAAAAGGCTGGCCGCCGAGCGCACCCGCTCCAAATCCACGCGAGCCGAACGCGCCAGTAATATGGAGGTCTGCGTCATAGAGCCCAAAATCTTATGGGTACTCTGTGCCGCCATATCCGCGCCAGCATCTAATGCCTGCTGCGGCAGCTTATCGCTGAATTTCAAATGAGGGCCATGTGCCTCATCCACCAGCAGCAGCATATCACGACTATGAACAAACGCTGCCACAGCCGCCAGATCAATGGTTACGCCATAATACGTAGGATAGACCAGCAAAAGCGCTTTGGCTTCCGGGTGTTCGTCTGCCGTTGCCACGATATCTTTTAATTCCAGCCCCATGGGAATTCCCAAAACTTTATCAATACGTGGCTGAATATAAACTGGCGTAACACCGGCCAGAATCAGTGCACCAATCATTGAACGATGCGCATTGCGGGGCACCAGTACCGTATCGCCGGGGCTTAGCGTTCCCATAATCATCGCATGGATGGCCCCGCTCGTGCCGTTAATCATGAAATAAGCGGCATCGGCTCCATAGAGCTGCGCCGCAAGTTCCTGCGCTTCTTTTATGCACATGGTCGGTTCATGGAGGTCATCGAGTTCCTCCATCAGGGAGACTTCCTCTTTTAATCCCTGCGGGGTTATAAGCTGCCGCAGGAGTGGATGTGCCCCCAGCCCCTGCTTGTGCCCCGGTGTATGAAATGCGAGAGCGCCGTCTCCCGCGTAGGCTTTCATCGCCTCCGCAACCGGCGCTCGCAATTGGTTTTGCTCTGTTGTCATTTACCTCTGCCCTTTTTTTCGGGAGTCTTGATTACCTTTACCTCTTTGGTGTCATCCTGCGGGACCTGCAGTGGTACACGCAGATGTACCCGCGTGCCTTCGCCCGGTGCAGACGTGAGTTTAAAATCCGCGCCGATAATTCTGGCCCTTTCCTCCATGCCCATTAAACCAAAATGGTTATGTGCTTCCGCAAGTTCCGGCGGCAAAGGTTCACCATTTTCATCTAAGGCTTCCGGTTTTGCCTCCGGGTCAAAGCCCTTGCCATTGTCCTCCACCAGTACCGATACTGCCGTTTTGGAGTACAATAACCTGACCTTTGCCCTGTCCACCTCCGCATGATGACAGATATTATTCAGTGCCTCCTGCACAATGCGGAAAATAGCTATCTCTACATGCTTGGGCAAATCATATACCTTGCCGTCCATGGAATAATCAATAGCCAGCGTCCCCCGCGAAGCCAGACGGCCAATAAGCTGATTAAGTGCCGGCACCAGTCCCAAATCGTCCAGAGCCATGGGGCGCATATCGAAAATAACTTCCCGCACACTGCCCAAACAGTCCCGCATCTGCTGACGCAGTTCCTGTAAGGTGTGCTTGGCTTCGTCCGGGTCATAGTCCACCAGTTTTTCAGCAATCGAAGTCTGGAAAATAAGGTTGGCCAAATCCTGCGCCGGCCCATCATGAATTTCCCGGGAAATACGGTAGCGTTCTTCCTCTTGCGCCTTGATAATCCGTGCTCCCACAAATTTTTCCTTTTGTACGGCTTCGATTTTCCAGATTACGCCATTGACCTGTGTACTTAAATAGGAAAGAACTGAACCAACAGCCAGGGCCAAATGCTCTGCCTGAGCCAGCATAATCTGCAAATTCCGCAGGCGCAGTTCCAGCTTATCCCGCTGGGAACGGAGATTTGCTTCCTTCTCCCGTTCCACGCCCAAGGATACCTGCACATTTTTTACCGCTTCATAGCTTTCCCGCACCTTTTCCTCAGAATAATTCTGAAAGTTGCTGCTGACCTTGACCAGCTTTTGCTTTTCCTGCTGCTCCTGTTTGGAGAGGGCATCGACCCGTTCTATGGTCTTCCGGGTCTGCTCCCGCAAATCCTCGAGCAGCTTGCGGCTGCTTTCCACTTCCGAGCGGGCAGTCTCGTAGATTTCAAAAATCTGTGTTTTGTTATCTTCTATGGTGTTTATGGTGTTGCTTAATATTTTTTTCAGGGACTGTGCCTGCATCCCGCCCATTTCGGCAGGGAGGCTCCCACCATGCTGGTCTGCCATATTGGCCTCCTTAATGCTGCCGCACCTCGTTATAAAAACTTATTTTTTACGCTTGCCGATAAAACGAATCACCAGCAGCCCCAAAATGCCCCCTGCCAAAATATACAAATCCGTCAGTTTGAACAGGGACTCCATACCATTTTCCTGCAATTTGGTGTAAACTGCCAAAATGACCAAAAGGACAACGAGGATATTGGTAATAACTTTCCCGTGAGTCTTAATGAATTCTATTTTCTCCACCCTCAATTCTTTACGAAATACAATCTTACACTTTAAATTATACTAAAAAACCACGGCAGGTCAAGAGTATTCCACCCTTGCCCTTGCTTTTATCCTAAAATGCCATTAAAATAAGAGGGTGTATTATATATCCATAATCGAAAGGTGATACGACCATGAGCATTTTTTCGCGTTTTCTGCCCAAGCGCAAGCCGGTAGAAATCAAAAACAATATTCCGAAGGAAAAGGAAAACATCAAAAAGACCTTCGGCCTTTACTGCCACAAACACCATGACACCAAGGACGATAAGCTCTGCCCCAAATGCACAGCACTGCTCGCCACGGTGATGACCAAGATGAACCGCTGTCCATACGGCATCACCAAGCCCATCTGCGACCGCTGTGACCGTGCCGCTATGTGCTTTGGCGCCAAACAGGCACAGGAATTCATGGCCATTATGAACGGCACGCAGAAACGCATGTTCCTGTCCCACCCGATGATGGCCATCAAACACAAACTAGCCAGCATGGGCGTAGATTACGCCAAGTTCCAGCAAGAAAAGAAAATCAGCGACAAAGTAAAGGCAAAAGAAGAAGCCGCTAAAAAGCGCGCTAAAGACCGCAAGGAAAAGAAATAACCCCCAAAAAGCAGGCTGCATAACGCGGCTTGCTTTTTTTTGATTAAGAAAATTTTTTTCGAGGCGAAAGGCGGCGGAAGGGAGAGGCAATGACTTTCGTCTGCTTAGACAGGCTTGTCAAACGCTGCCGAAAGCCATCGCCTCTCCCTCCCGCCTTAGTTTTAGCCCTCTTGAATCGTCTTAACATATAACTGTAATGTACGCAATAAGCCCGTGAGACTGGTGATGTTTTTCCGCAGCTTTTGACAAGCCTGTCTATGGCGAAGTGACGTTATTACCAGCCGCTGCGCGCCTTTACACATCCATGTAATGCATGCACTAAGCCCGAGGGGGCCGGTCGTGTTTTTCCGTCGCGTTTGACAAGCTTGTCTAAGCAGAGGAAAAATATGACCGGCCCCCTCGGGCGTCTTAGCACCACGCCGGAATCCATGTACGCACTAAGCGCGGTGACTGGTGATGCCTTTCCGCAGCTTTTGACAAGCTTGTCTATGGCGAAGGAAAGGTATTACCAGTCACCGCGCGTCTTTATTGCTCGATGTTAAAAACGGAACTTAGACAATGCTTCCTGCTGGTCCTGCGCAAGTTTTGCCAGGGACTCGCTGGCTGCAGCAATTTCTTCAGCCGAAGCAGACTGTTCTTCCGTAGCAGCGGATACGGCCTGCATTTCGCTGGCCACCTTGCCGCTGTAGCTGTTGATATCGTTCATTTCGCTGGCGATATCGTTGGTCGCATCGGCCATGGCATTGATGGATTCCGTTACCTGCGTGATTTCGCCGGATACACCGACTACAAGCTGATTGATTTCCTCAAACATGGTACGCAGGGATTCTACGCTCTGTGCACCTTCGACTACCGCTTCCCGGCCCGCACGCATCGAGAGCACGGCTTCTTCCGTATCGCCCTGAATCTCCTTGATGATTCTGGCGATTTTTTCAGCGGACTCCTTGGATTCCTGTGCCAGCTTGCCAACCTCACCTGCTACTACCGTAAAGCCGCGGCCATGTTCACCGGCGCGGGCAGCTTCGATGGAAGCATTCAGCGCGAGCAGGTTGGTCTGCTCCGCAATCCCCGTCATGGTATCTACGATTTCGCCGATTTCCTTGGAACGCTCACCCAGACGGTCAACCATCTTAGCCGAAGCCGTAACGGTTTCCTCAACGTCCTTGATCTGACGGACAGAAGCATCGATTGCCTGATTGCCCTTTTCCGCACGCGTTGCCGCTGCATTGGAATTTGCCTCTACCTGGTCGGATTTCTGGCGGATTTCTTCTACAGATGCTTCAGCACTCTGAACCGCTTCATTGCTGTCCATTACGGACTGCTGCTGATGTTCTACGGACTCAACGACTTCCGTAGCGGACTGGGCCACCTGCGTTGCGGCCTGTGCAGCCTGACCGGCGCTGGCGGTAAGTTCCTCAGAAGATGCAGCCAGCTGTTCAGAGGATTCACTGACATGACGCATCAGCTTATTAAGCGTCTTGCGCATATCCTGCATAGCCGCTTCCATCTGACCGATTTCGTCACCACGCGGCTCATAAGAACCATTGAGTCTGAAGTCCCCATCTTTCATGCGGTTGCATTCCATAACCATCCGGTCCAGATTCGTCACAATATCCCGGACGATGAAGAAGGCAATCCCCATCAGTACAGCAAAACACAGCACAGTCGTAATGATCATCAAATACATTTCACTGGCATTGCGTTCTGCAATTTCCTCATTGAGGGCCTCGGCATTGTCATCTGCCACTTTCTGCAAAACCACCAAGCTCTTTAAAAGATCCTGTGTTACACCGGCTTCCACGCCTTTGTAATAGTTCCAGGCTTCCTGAGGCTTACCGGCATCAGCCAGCTTACGGGCTTCCCGAATGCCATTTTTATACTCTGCCCATTTTTTCTCCGTATTAGGAATTTCGGCAGCGGCCTGCTCAGCACGCATTCCCAGCTCCTTATACTCCGGCCACTTCGTTTCATAACTGTTCATGGCCTCATCAATCGAGGCATTAATCTTTGCATCCTTGGGGTCGATGATATGCTTTACGATGCGTACCTGAATCATACGCATATAGTTGATTTCATCGCCCAGCATACGGGTTGCTTTCAGCTTACGATTGTACATGTTGTCAAGGTCATCCCCCGCCTTGCTCATTGCACTGTAACCTGA
Source organism: Selenomonas ruminantium subsp. ruminantium ATCC 12561 (assembly GCF_000424065.1). Lineage (GTDB taxonomy): Bacteria > Bacillota > Negativicutes > Selenomonadales > Selenomonadaceae > Selenomonas_A > Selenomonas_A ruminantium. Next base: position 30,778 of record NZ_AUJE01000011.1, on the reverse strand, counting down.
AAAACTCAAAATTGCCATACCGACGATGCCGATAACCACCAGCACCAAAATCTTCGCTCCAATCCGAACATCTTTCAATCTCATTTCCTCACATGCCTTTCTACATTGGCCGTATCCCTGCGGCCGCTCGAGTGTACTTACGTCTTATCCCACAGTGTTATCCCGAACACTTGCTAAACCATATCACAGGTTTAGGACTTTTGCACTAGGAAAGTTTATTCAAAATCTGCTAATTGATTGCTATTTTCATACAAATTAAAGAAAAAACCATCAATCGCCTTTCGATTGATGGTCATTTTTCTGATTTAGCTTATTTTAATGCATTATATCATTATTTTTTCATTAATATTTCATGAAAATGTTTATTGTATACTTCCTCACGAACTATTCACGTTTGGTTATGGGCGTTTCTCTCTGTCTGCAATTCCGCAATGGTAAGGTTGCGCAAGTAGGAGCGGTGTTCCTCATCACGCTGGTAAACAAAGCCTACATGATGGACAAAAGGCTCAATGGTGGCAATCTTTAATAAAGGCGTAACCACCAACAGCTGCAAGTCGAGTTTTTGGAAAAGCTCCAGACCAAACCTTGCCGATTCATCGGAGCTCTTTAAGAATGCTTCATCAATCACGACAAAGCGGAAGGACTGTTCGCCCACCCTGCGGCCCCGCAGACCGAAATTGTAGACGATGCTGGCAGCCAGAATGGTATAGGCCAGTTTTTCCTTCTGCCCGCCGGATTTGCCGCCGGAATCCGTATAATGTTCATATTCCGCATCCGTGCCGGATACCGGATTACGCCATAATTCCGAAGCGGCAAAGACAAACCAGTTGCGTACATCAATGACTTCATTCCGCCAGCGGGCATCAATCTCCGTCATGCCCGGCCGGCCCTGCAGTCGTTCCAGGATTTTAGCTACCTGCTGGAATTTTTCCTCGCTGTAGCTGTTTTCCTGATTATCACACAGGGCATCATCGGTACAGGCCCGCAGTTCCCGGCGAAAAGCACTTATCGTATCACTGACTGCCGGATTGCACTCAATCTGAATATAACGACCTTCGTTGTAGTCAATTTCTGCCAATGAATCATTAATCAGCGCAATACGGTCACGAATCTCATGACAGGCCTCGTCTAAATGCGTCTGGAAGAGCGCAATCTGATTAATGGTGTTCTCCCGCAAAAGATGACTGAACCGGCTTTCAAATTTCGGCAAATCATCTTCCTGCAGCCGCTGCAGCAAGGTCACATAATCTGCACAGCTGTCCGGATCAGATAGCAGTTCACTGCCCGCCTCCGGATAGGCCTGACGGAATTCCGTCATCGCCGTAACCAGTTCTTCACCGTTTTTGCGCTTGTCTTCACCTGCCTGATGTGCCCGAGCATTTAACCACTGGTTATACTCTTTTTGCTGGATACTGCGTTTTTGCGGATCAAATTGCGGGCTGCCCATTTTTTCCAGGGCCAGTGCAGCATAATGCTGCAGCAGTGGATATCCCTTTTCCCGTTCAGCCGCATCGGTTCCCACGAAAATCTCCTCATCGTTAACCATTTCATTCTTCGTTTGCCGCATGCGCTCTTCTAATTGACTGCGCTGGTTCCGCGCACTTTCCAGACCGGCATATTCCCGGCCAATTTCGGCTTTCAGCTGCTGTTCCTCTTCCTGCAGCTGCCGTAAAACATCATTTTCCACCTGCAGTTTCTCTACCTGCTCCTGCAGCTGTGCCATTCGCTGCTGCAAAGGCTCCAGATTGATTTCAGTAAAAGAGGCCACCACTTCTGCCCGGACAATGGCCTCGCTCTGCTTACGCAGTTTTTGCCCTGCCCGTTTGGCCTGATTTTCCTTCTGACGGAAAAAGTCCTGTTCTTCCCGCTTGCTGATGATTTCGTCCTGCAGTGCCTGTATCTTCTTCAGGTTGGAAAAGCCCAATACATAATGACGCTGGTCATGGATATCATGCCGGTCATCTTTTTCATGCCGTTTGCCTCCTGCCTTCACCTGACCAGCCTTAGTCAGGGCAAACCGCTGCTGTCGGAATTCCTTTATGCTTTCACAACAAATATGATTAAAGCGGGTAAGCAGTTCCGCTTCCAGCCAGGCCGACAAGGGACTGTCTTCCTTGAGCTGCAGTTTCCGGCACACGGCATCATCGGCTGCATTGTCATGAACCTGTTCCGGATAGGCTGGCACCCGGAAATAAACCATGCGCATCTTGAGGTCATGCTGTTCCATAAAGTCAGCGACCTCGCCATAATGAGCCTCCGGCACCAAGAGTGAGATGCCAAAACTGTGCAAAAGCCGTTCAATAGCGCCTTCCCATTCGGCTTCCTCTTCCTTGACTGCAATCAATTCGCCGGCAAAAGGCATTTCACTTTCAGCCAAATCCAAAGTCCTGCAAATTTCTTCCCGGATTGCAATAAATTTTTGCGGGATATTGGATTTACGCTGCGCCAGAGAATCGATTTCTGCCTGAATGCGCCGTTCTTCCTGTTCCATCTCCAGACGATTGGCCCGCATCTCACTTGCCTCACGCCCTAATTCTTCCTGTCGTTCCTCCAATTCCGTCTTACGCTGATTCATGTGCTCATGAACAGTGACAAACGACTGCTCATCTGCCGGTATGTCCATATCCAGCAGGGACAGTTCCTGTTGGAATCTTTCCCGTTTTTCTTCACAACGGGCTTTTTTCTCCGTGACCATATCCAGCTGATGGCGCACCTCATCAAGACGGGCGCCGCCATTGCGGGCAATATTTCCCTGTAACGCAGTAAGTTCGCCCTGCTTCTCCTGTACCAGCCTGCTTTGTTCAGCAATCTTCTGTTCCAGCTGTTTCAACGACTGTTCCATGGAGGTCATTTGCTCTGCCCGCGCCTGATAATCCTGCTGGGCATACCAGCTTTCCAAAACCGCCTGCATGGCCTGCGTTTCTGCCTGTTCGCGGCTGGCTTTTGCATAGCTTTGTCCAAGTTTTTCGATGGGCTGAAGCATCTTCTGCTGCTGTTTGGCCTTCTGCACCGCCTGATGGGCCGCTTCCAAATCGTGATACTGCCGCAGCATGAGCTGCACTTCCTGCTCCGTATCCGGCACTTCCAGCATATTCTGCCGCACAAAACTGGTTAAACTGTCCACTTTTTTCATGGATACGGTCTGCTGGAATAAATCCATCGCCTGTACCTGCCGGATACCAAAAATCTTGCGGAACTCATGCCCATACTGGGGATAATCATCAAAGGTCTTGATAAAACTGTCTCGTTCCAAATTTTTGCGGAAGGTGCGCATATCTCCGCCGATACCGGAAAATCTGTCCGTAATGGACAGCGTTTTTTGGGCGAGCACATAAAAACGCTTGGGTGAAGCTGCCGTTTCATCAGGGAACCAAAATACCTGCGCCAGCGTCACGGTACGGCCAAAGTTTTTGTCCGCGAACACCCCCAGAATCACGCTGTACTTATTTTTATCACGCAGGGCTTCCGGACGGCCACCGCCATTTTCCGTACGTTTCTGGCCATAATACCCCCGCACATAGGAGGCCAGACTGCGTTCCTTGGCGCTGGCATCGGCAGCCTTGTTGTACGTTACCTTGCGGGGCGGTACGAGCAGCGTCAACAGAGCATCTACGAGTGTAGACTTGCCTGAACCCACATCACCGGTCAGAAGCGACATTTCCCCATTCAGTTCCAAAGACCATACCTGCTCATCAAAGGTTCCCCAGTTATAAACTTCCAGCCGTTGCAGCCGAAAGCCCAGCGGCACCTCTGCCGCATTATTCATGGTGAACAAATCCACCTAACAACCCCTCCTCTCTGCTGTCGTCTCGCTCAGCCTGTTCTGTACCGCTGCCGGCATGGAGCTTTTGTCCATGCTCTTCATACTCAGCCAGTTTGGCGGCAAAGTCACTGAGCCACTGGGCATCAACGAAACGGCGCAGCACCGGCCGCACCTCATAGTTTTCTTCCCCGCCCTTTATCTTTTGTAAAAAACCCAGCTGCACAACCTGGTTGATGATATGCTCAATATTTTGGCGGTATTTCATTTCATTGGTGTTCACGGGCAAAAACGGCTCCATGCGCCGCATGATATCAGCAAAACTCAGCACCAGACGGGTATCACCGCTGGCCGTATCCTGCTGACCTAAAGCCTTGCGCAGTTCGACCAACAGCATGGACACCGGGTAACTCAACGGATAACGCTGCACCAGATGAGGCAGGCTGCTGTTTTCCTCCTGCTGCAAATAAGCGTATTCATCAACTTCATCAAGAATCAGCACCAGTCCTAAACGATGGAAATAATCCCCCAGCGCTGCCCGTTCATTTACAATACTCTGCCACAGGACCTCATCTTTTCCCCGGCTCACAATTCCCTTTAATAACATAATCGCCGCCCGCGAAAAATTTTCTTCGCTGCGCTCTGCGATTTCTTCTGCTGTACTCAAAAACTCCCTGCTCCTCTCCGAAAGGTAATCTGCTCGCAGACCGCCTGTAATTTATGTCCATCACGGGCAAAGACAATATGTTCCAGCTTATCCTCGGCAAAAGCAGCCGCCTGCTCCTTACTGGCCAATACCATATAGCCCAAGAGTTCTGCCAGTCCATGTTCCAAGGGGTAAACCGCCAAAACCTCAGCCAAAGTTATCTCGGCCCGTTCCTGCAGACACGCCTGCACATTCGCCTTTAATTTTTCCTTATCCACAACAACCTGATTAAAAATCGCTTCGATACTGCCGTGGCTGCCATCACCGGCCACCAGTTCCGGGCTGTCCAGCCGCGTCTTCTTCGGCGGAGCAAACAACCGGCGCTCCATGGGCAGCTGCACCTTGGGCAGAATATCCATTTCCATAAACACGCCCTGCGGCATCTCGTTACGCCTGTCCACAGCCTTGCTTTCAATGCGCCCAATAAGCTGATAAATACTGCGTTCTTCCCGCAGATAATCCTCATCGACATAGCGGCGGATCTGCGCAGAAAGCTGCGCCAGGGTCTTTTGCACGGCAGCAGCCGCCTGTACCCATTCATGATGGATATCCGCCAGACTGTGCTCCTGAACAAGCGCCTTCACCGCCGGCGTATTTTCCACTCGCTCCAGTGTTTCCCGCAGATCATCCTGCTGCTGAGAGAACATCAAAAAACGCCAGAATGCCATAAAGCTGCGCCCCTGCTCAGATTTGCGGATAATGTCGCTCTCACTGAAAATCTTTTCTAAAAGTTCCCCTTTTCCCTTGGTCCACTTCACCACATCAGCCTGTACCTGACGGGTCAGTTCACGGAAGTTCTCCTCAACCTCACGAAAATCCGCCAGTATCGCTTTGGCTGTGGATTCAGCCTGTAAGAAGCGCTCCTTTATCTGCACCTCGTCCAAGCGGGGTCTTACTTCCCCCGTATCTTCAATTGTCTGGATTTCTGCCGCAATCTTTTCCGCCTGCCCTCGCAAACAGGCCAGACGATGTTCAGCATTGGTATCCGTTTCCTGCTCAATCTCATGCAGCAGGTTAAACACCGTACGCAGACGGGACTCCGTACCGATAAATTCCTGCTTTTGCAGCCCCGCCAGCCACTCCACAGCCTTCTGAGCGGGTGCCGTCAAATCGTAATACCAATCCCCGTGATATTCATACTTGCGCAGCCAGCCGTAACTGCTGTCTGCCCACATTTCCAGATAATCCTTGGGTGAGCGGGCAAATGCGCCGTCCTGCTGACTGCAATCGTAGAGAAACATATCCAGAGCATCCAAAAGCTCCTGCGCTTCAATCCCCCGCCGCTTAGGCGCAATAAACACCTGATAGAAAAATGCTGCTGCCAAAGGCGCGTAGTCCGCCCGCAGCAACCGCCAGGCAGCGTGATTTTGCCGCAGGGCCTGCAAGTGTTCATAGGTCATATCGTGATGATTGGGCAAAAAAATTCCCCCTAACAAAACAAAAACCCGCCCCTAATGTACGGAGCAGGTTTTATTCATTACTTATGTGCTAAATTTACGGCCAGCTCCGCATTATGGGCAGCCAGCTCCCGAAGTTCTGCCAAAAGCTCGCCGTTTCTCTGCCGGAAGGTCTGCTTGTCATTCCATTTGCGGCGAATTTCCGCCATGAGTTCCTCAGCGGTTACATCACGCAGATTTCCCACCGGTTCCTCACCAATGGAGGACAAAAAACGGTCAATCTTGGGATCATAGGATATCCCCAGCATCGGCACGCCCATTACACCGGCAAATATTAAGGCATGCAGGCGAATGCCCAGCATCAAGTCCATATTGCCCACCAATGAGAGGAACTCGCTGGTCGTGTATTCGTCCTTCAATACCGTGCATTCTTCATGTGTAAGGGCCGCTATAGCCTGCGCCGCCTTTACATCATCGGGGAACTGCATGGGAATGAATACTACACGTGCCCCCAGTTCCCGCACCACCATATCGGAAACCTCCGCGAGGACTTCCTTATAATGACGCCAGCCCTGCCATTCCCGCACCGAAATCCCCAGAACCGGTTTAGCACCATCGGCATTATAGGCCTTGAAGATGGCTCTGCCGGCTTCTTTGCCCACCGGGTGAATCGCCAGCACCGGATCTGCAGTACATTCAATAGCGGTCTTATGGATACCCAGCCGGGCCAGTTCCCGCAAGGAACCTTCGTCCCGAACCGTGATCAAATCCACATGATTGCCCAAAAAGCCCATGGCCAGCTGGGCTACCCGGCCGATAATAGGGCCAATGCCCTGTGCATAGAGCATAACCTTGGTTCCCAGAATATGTGCCAGCATGATGATGAACATATAATAGTAAAGACTGCGGCGGCTGGTGACATTTTGCAGCAAGCTGCCGCCGCCACTGATAAGGAGGTCAGCTTTCCGAAGTTCCCGGATAATGGCCGGAAATCCCAGCCAGGAAATCGCATCAACACCATGACGTTTCCGGGTGTCCTCCGGGTCGGCAGAAATCACCGTAATATGAAGTTTTGGGTCGAGGTCGCCGAGAACTTCCAGCATGGCAGCCAGCATGGCTTCATCTCCGGCGTTTTTTGAGCCGTAATACCCCGATACGACGATTCTGCTCATTACGCTGCTTTACGCTCCTTTGCTCGTGAAATAACCGTCTGCCACAGCTGCACCAGCATCATGGCAATTGCACCAATTCCGGCACCTAAGACAATGCCCCCAATGCCGCGCATAAAGGACATGTAAACCGGCGTCCGCATATGGGCAAACGTCTCAACCATAGACCCCTGACCGATGGTCGCAATCAGTACCAGGCCGAAGAAGACCATCGTCGGCCACTTGCGCCAGAACGCCATCACCGCCAGCATAAAGGCGGGGTGCCCAATCAAAAGCTCCTTGGTACGCGGACGGGCATAGAATGCCTGTTCCAAGAATGCCCGGAACTTCAGTTCCGTAGCCGAAACCGGCATACCGGAGGTATGACCGCTGCGGGCCACAAAGACGACACCGGCAATCAGCACGGCAAACATCAGGAAAAGCGTCTTAATCTTCACCGGCATATCCAGAATCTTTTTGAGCTGATTCATCACGCCATCTGTATCGTCCATCCGGCCATCGAAGATATCAAAGCGCTGCAGGAAGGCAATGCCCACCAGAATCAGCGGCAGTACGAAAGTCAGCTTAATTCCGCGGAAAATCTGGAATTCGAGCAGATATTCCGTATCGGCCAAAGAAGCGGAAAGATAAGCCGCGCCGATATAGGAAAGTGCTCCGGTTACAAAGAGGGCAACAAGCCCCGTAACGAGCATCTTGCCGAAGCCCAGGGAAATCTTATCCCGCAGATAGCGGATTCTATCCAACTGGAAGATAACCGCCAGCGCAGGGAATAAATTGGCGCTGGCCAAAGCTGCGAGCACCCGGATTTTCGCACCGGTTCCCATCAGTACAGGCACTGCTGCACACAGGGCAAACACAGCAAAAAGCAGCCACTGTTTTTTCACGGCCGTATTAAGCGACGGAATAACGAGGCTCAAGTACAGCACTGCTGCTGCAGCTACGCCGGCCATCACCAGCGCACGCAGGAATTTGCTCGGATAGAATGCAGCATACGTACCAGAAGGGCCGACCGTATAGCCATGGGCAACCAGGATATCATGCGTATCCTGGAAATACTGCATATTGGTTTCCATCAGGCTCATATTCGGCGAGGGCTTATCGTAAATGCGCAGCAAATCAATGCGGATATTGCGCTCCTCATCGGTATTTGCCCAGCGTTCCACCGCCGTATCGATTTTGAGTTTCGGCTGTTCATCTTTAGGAATAGCGTACAGGCGGGCAACTTTATCATAACCAATGCCCTTAACCACTTCGTCCATGCCGTCCTGCTTGTAGAACTGCAGCTGGGTCACCCCCTCAATCAGTCCCATGGTCAGGTTGCGGGCCTTCATTTCATCAACCGTGGTCTGCAGGGCTTTATTCGCACCTAATACCTGCGAGCCGGAGAAGACCACTTCGGAAACATCTATGCCGTCCAAACGCTTGAACATGGCTTTTACATCGTCATCGGTGCACTGGCTGAAATTGCTGGGACGAGCGATGACGTGAAAACCGGCTTTGTTCACCGCTTCCATTTCATCTGTGGGCATACCGATATCCATCTTCACAAAGGACTCAAAGTGTGCCTTGACCGCCATCACTTCTTCGCTGCCCACCTGCAAAAGTTCCACACGTTCCTTGCCTAAGCGGCGGGGCACATCTTCCTTAAGCTCTTTCCAGGTACGGGCATCATGCCCCACGATGTAGATTTCGTTACCCTGAATTTTGCCATTGGCGACCAGCTGCCGCCACATTGAGTCAGATAAAGTGCCACTATGATAATTGGCCAGAATCTCGCTGCCGGCAATGGCCGTAGCTTTGCCATTGGCATTGAGCTTCTTAAAGGTGGTATCATAAACCGCCAGCGAGGTGATTCCTGCCTCTTTGGCCTTAGCCAGCACCTCGTCTGCCGGCAGACCTTCCCGATCAGCCAGTTCCAGCAAGTCCTCATAATTGGTTGCCAAATCAATCTGACGATTCGCTTCCTCCACATCATGCCGGGCAAAACTTATCATAAGCGCCGCGATCAAACCGACTATGATAACCAGTACCAATCCCCGGTTATACTTAAAATCCTTCATTATCCTCTTTCCACCTTATTCCACATTATCTCGCGCAGCCGTAACCACAATAGCACCATCGGTCTGCTGCACATCGTTTATCTGCATCCCCATGGGCAGCCTGCTCGGCGGTGCCAGCTGGATATTGCCAAACATATCCCCCAACTTTGCCGTACCAATGCGGCTGTTCTTAAAGGCCAAATGCGTCATCTGAAAATACAGGGAACCACTGTCTTCAATGACATTCCCTTCCAGTTCAATGTCCACCACACGGCCCAATAACTTGGTATTGGCCGTAACCAATACACGCTCCGGCTTAATGCTGACCTGAACATTTTCCACCTTTTCCAGTTTGCGGGTCAGGGCTTCCTGCAGATTTTCCTCATCGACCACGCCCTTTAAGACCAGCTTATCTGCGGACCTCAGCGCGACCTTTCCCGCCTGCAGCAAATCCCCGACATTCAGGCGCACATTTTCCCCGGAAAGACTGATTTCCCGGAAATAGACCTGCCCCACCTTGGCCTGATGTGCCACAGCATGCATATGCTGTATCTGCCCAAAGAGAAGCAGAAGCCCCGGCTGGCTGTCTGCCGCTACCTGGGAATCACTGGTCGAAAGGCGCTCATTCATGCGGGTCTGCAAGGTCACATTGGCCAGCCAGGGAAGCAGCGTCTCACTAAACACGATTATTATTATGAATAAAGCACCCAGAATAGTCAAGCCTTTTCGCAAAATCAGCCCTCCCCCTCAAAATAGAAGCCTTCCCCTCCGGGAAGGCTTATCGAAATGCTTAAATTTCGTGATTGGCCTTTGCCGCCAAAAATGCGCGGATAAAGGGGTCAATATCCCCATCCATAACCGCCTGCACATTACCCGTTTCCTGGCTCGTGCGGTGGTCTTTGACCATGGTATAGGGCTGGAACACATAGGAGCGGATCTGGCTGCCCCATTCAATATTCTGCTGGTCGCCTTCCAGCTTCGCCAGCTCTGCTTCCTTCTTTTCCATTTCGAGTTCAAAGAGCTTGGCGCGGAGCATTTTGAGACACTGCTCGCGGTTCTGCAGCTGGGAACGTTCGTTCTGGCACTGTACCACGATGCCCGTCGGCTCATGGGTCATACGCACAGCCGAGGACGTCTTGTTGATATGCTGACCGCCGGCACCAGATGCACGATAGGTATCCACGCGCACATCAGCCATGTTGATATCCACTTCCACCGCATCGTCAATTTCCGGCATGATATCGCAGGCCGAGAACGACGTATGACGGCGGGCATTGGCATCAAAGGGCGAAATACGCACGAGACGATGTACGCCTTTTTCCGATTTCAGGAAGCCATAAGCGTTATGGCCCTTGATAAAGAGCGTAGCGGATTTTACGCCCGCTTCATCACCGGGCAGCAAATCGGCTGTTTCCACGGTAAAACCATGGCGTTCAGCCCAACGGCCGTACATGCGCAGAAGCATCTGCGTCCAGTCCTGAGCTTCCGTTCCGCCCGCACCAGCATGCAGGGTCAGGATGGCATTATTGCCATCATAGGGGCCAGAAAGCAACACTTCGAGCTGCAAAGCTTCAAGACCTTCGGCCACTTCATCGAGTTCGGACTTCACATCATCTTCCATGCTGGGGTCATCTTCTTCAAGACCCATTTCCAGCAGGGTTTCCGCATCTTCGTGCTTGGATACCAGGGACTTATACTTATCCACACTGGATTTCAAGTCCGCCAGTTCCTGATTGATTTTCTGGGCGGCTTCCGCATCATCCCAAAACGTGGGTTCGCCCATCTTATATTCGAGCTCGGCGATTTTCTCTTCCTTGCGGGGAATTTCCAAAGACTCGCCCATATGGTCGAGTTTTTCCTTGAGTTCGCCTAAGCGGGGTTTCAAATCTTCAAGCATTCTTTACACCTTTCTTACTTATTGCGCCCACAGCAATTTTTATATTTCTTGCCGCTGCCGCAGGGACAGGGGTCATTGCGGCCGACTTTTTCTGCAGCCTGTGCCTTGTGTGCCGTTGCCGTGCTGACTTCATCACCATGGCTGGCCTGAGCACTGCTCAGGTGGTCAGACAACTGAGAGCGCTGTGCCTTAATGGTTTCTTCCATCTTCTGCTTCTGCGTGACACTGGCTTCGACCGGCCGACCTTCCGCTTCAGCTTCCTGCTGCTGCGGCGTTACAATGCTCACATGATACATCAGGGAAGCAATCTGGTCCATGATGGCCGATTCCATTTCCTCAAACATATCGAGCGCTTCAATCTTGTATTCCACGAGCGGATTGCGCTGGCCATAAGCCCGCAGGTTGATGCCGTCACGCAGCATATCCATGTGGTCTAAATGTTCCATCCACTTGCTGTCGACTACGCGGAGCATAACAACCTTTTCGAGCTCACGCATATTCTCTTCACCGAACAGCAGTTCACGCTGATGATAGCCATCGGCAGCCGTCTGTTCGAGTTTTTCCTTCAGTTCATCGCGGGAAAGCTCAACCAGTTCTTCCTTCTTCAAAGCACCTGCCGGCGCGTAAATCTTTTCGGCATCCTCGATAAGGCCATCGAGCTGCCATTCTTCCGGATAGAGCTGTTCATTGGCATACTGGTTCATCTCATCTTTGATGATATGATTGACCATGCCCATGATGTTTTCACGCAGGTTTTCGCCGAGCAAGATCTTGCGGCGTTCGCCGTACATAACCTCACGCTGCTGATTCATGACATCATCGTATTCGAGCACGTGCTTGCGGATATCGAAGTTACGCGCTTCGACCTTCTTCTGTGCATGTTCGATGGAGTTGGTGATGAGCTTATGTTCAATCGGTTCGTCTTCTTCCATGCCCAGCTTATCCATCATGCCGGCAATTCTATCGGAAGCAAACAGACGCAACAAATCGTCTTCCAAGGACAGGAAGAAACGGGATGCACCGGGGTCTCCCTGACGGCCGGAACGGCCGCGCAGCTGATTGTCGATACGACGGGATTCATGGCGCTCCGTACCCACGATGAACAAGCCGCCGAGTTCCGGCACACCTTCGCCGAGCTTGATATCCGTACCACGGCCAGCCATGTTAGTGGCAATGGTAACGGCACCACGCTGACCGGCATCGGCGATGATTTCTGCTTCCTTTTCATGGAACTTAGCGTTCAATACGTTATGCGGAATACCGTTTTTCTTGAGCACATTGCTGAGTTCTTCCGACTGCGTAATGGAGGTCGTACCGATAAGCACCGGCTGTCCCTTCTCGTGCAGTTCCTTGACGAACTTGCCCACAGCGCGGTATTTGGCCGCCTTGTTCTTATAGATAAGATCCGGATGGTCAATGCGCTGTACTGGACGGTTGGTCGGCACCACGATTACCGGCAGATTGTAAATCTTCAGGAACTCGTCTTCCTCGGTTTTGGCCGTACCGGTCATACCGGAGAGCTTGTTGTACATACGGAAGTAGTTCTGGAAGGTAATCGTCGCGAGCGTCTGGGATTCACGCTGAATCTTCACGCCCTCTTTGGCCTCGATAGCCTGATGCAGACCATCGGAATAACGGCGGCCTTCCATCAGACGGCCCGTGAATTCATCGACGATGATGACTTCATCATTGCGTACCACATAATCACGGTCACGTTTCATGAGCGCCTTGGCACGCAGAGCTGCCGTGAAGCAATGGGACAGCTCGATATTTTCCGGTGCATAGAGATTGCTAATGCCCAGCATCTTTTCAATTTTGGGCACAACGCTGTCGTCCGGCGCCACCGTCTTCTGCTTTTCATCGACCTTGTAATCCACGCCCTCTTTAAGCGTAGCAACAGCGCGGGCCATGGTCGCATACATATCCGTGGACTTTGCGCCCGGGCCGGAAATAATAAGCGGCGTACGCGCTTCATCGATGAGAATGGAGTCCACTTCATCGACGATGGCGTAATTGAGTTCCCGCTGTACCATCTGGTCGGGATAAATGACCATGTTGTCGCGCAAATAGTCAAAACCGAACTCATTGTTCGTACCGAAGGTTACATCGCAGCTATAAGCATACTTGCGTTCCGGAAAGTCCATATCGTGCACCACAAGACCAACCGTCAGCCCCAGGAAACGATAGAGCTTGCCCATTTCCTCGCTGTCGCGGCGGGCCAGATAGTCATTGACCGTAATCACATGCACGCCCTTGCCCGTCAGCGCATTGAGGTATACCGGCAGCGTTGCGACCAAAGTCTTACCTTCACCGGTACGCATTTCTGCAATACGGCCTTCATGCAGGCACATACCGCCAATCATCTGCACATCAAAATGACGCATGCCCAGCGTACGGCGGGAAGCTTCACGCACTACCGCAAAGGCTTCCGGCAGCAAATCGTCCAGCGTTTCACCTTCAGCCAGACGCTCCTTAAATTTTCTCGTATAACCCGTCAGCTTGTCATCCGTCAGATTCGCCATCTGCGGCTCCAGGGCGTTGATTTTTTCGACAACCTCGCGATAACGGGCAATCTCTTTATCGTTATTGTCGCCTAAGAATCTTTTGAGAAATCCCAGCAAACAAAATCACTCCAATCCTATTATTAAACCTACCTTACAATATTAACAAAGACAGGTACATAAGTCAATTCAGGCAAGTGCAGAAAAAAAACGGCTGAACTGCTGCTGCCAAGCCACAGTCCAACCGCCAAGGGGATTAAACGTTGTTAGTATATATTATTTATGGAAGGGATTTTCCGTAGGATAAAGATTGCCCGCAGGCTGATTATAGGAAATATCCGCAACACCAAGGTAATTGAGCACATCATAGATAGCTTTGCCATAATGGCCGAAAGCTACTGCACCATGATGCGGGAAGCGCTTTTCAATGAGCACATGACGATAGAATCGGCCCATTTCCGGAATGGCAAAAATGCCAATGCCGCCAAAGGAATTCGTGGCTGCCGGCAGGATTTCACCCTGCGCAATATAGGCTCTAAGCTGACCGTCCGAAGTGCTCTGCAGGCGGAAGAACGTGATGTCTCCATCGGCAATATCGCCTTCGAGCGTACCGCGCGTGAAGTCCGGCGTGCCGCCATTTTCGAGCAGACGGTTCTGAATGAGCTGGTATTTCACGCCGCCTTTACGCAGTTTGCAGAGTGGCGTATTGCCGCAATGGAAGCCCATAAAGGTATCTTCCAACTTGTACAGCCCAAACGGCTTAATGGAATCCTCAAACATGTCTCTCGGTACAGAGTTGTTGATATCCAGGAGCGTAACGGCATCCCCGCTGACACAGAGGCCAATGTATTCGCTGAGCGCACCATAGATATCCACTTCACAGGATACCGGAATGCCACGGCTGACCAGACGGCTGTTGACATAGCAGGGTTCAAAACCGAATTCCTTCGGGAAGGCCGGCCAGCACTTATCGGCAAAGGCCACATACTTGCGGGCACCTTTGTGCTCCTCAGCCCAATCCAGGAGCGTCAGCTCAAACTGTGCCATACGGGGCAGCATCTCCGGATAAGGATTGCCCTCCTGGCCGAGTTCTTTAGCCATGTCCTCCGCCACGTCCTTGATGCGCGGGTCATTCTGATGCGCACGATAAGCCACCAGTAAATCCAGCTCCGAATTTTCCTCGATTTCCACACCGAGGTCATAGAGCGGCTGAATCGGCGCATTGCAGGCGAAGAAATCCTGCGGACGCGGGCCAAAGGTGATGATTTTGAGGTCTTTGAGACCTAAGAGCGTACGCGCTACCGGCTGGAATTCCGCAATCATTTTGGCTAGTTCTTCAGCCGTCCCTACCGGATATTCCGGGATAAAGGCTTTCAGATGACGCAGCCCCAGATTATAGGAGCAGTTGAGCATACCACAGTAAGCATCGCCACGGCCATTGATGAGATTCTTGCCCGTTTCTTCTGCAGCTGCCACATACATAACCGGGCCGTCAAAAACCTTGGCAATCAACGTTTCCGGCGTTTCCGGGCCAAAGTTGCCGAGGAATACCACCAGCGCATTGCAACCCGCTTCCTTGGCTTCTGCCACAGCCTCTAACATATCCTTTTCATTTTCTACCGTTTTCTGCACTTCATAAAGTTCACCATATTTTTGGCCATAAGCCTCGACAATTGCTTTACGGCGATTTTCCGACAGGGAAATAATAAAGCAGTCACGGCTTACGGAAATAATACCACATTTGACCGAAGGGATGTTCGTCAGCTTACTCATGTTTAAGCGCTCCTTTTTTGACACATAATGATTTGGATGGAATGTAATACGGTCTTGCGTGCTTGTGCACGCCAACCATGTACAAAGCATAGCACCATAGGATTCACTTGTCAATCGTTTTATTTTGATTTTTATTGGTCTATAAAAATATTTTCCAGGTTTAATATTATTAGTGGTTTTTTCTAAGGTCACATAAAATAAAAAATTGTCACACAAAAAGTATTGATTCTTGTTTTATCCTGTGCTATATTGATTACAGTTATTTTGCGTGCACAAGCACGCCAATAGCAATCATAGAACCATTTTAGGAGGAACTTGAAATGAATTACTTGATTGGTGTAGACGTCGGAACCTCGGCCACCAAGACCGTGCTCTACGATGAGGAGTGCCGTCCGGTTGCCGAAGCTTCTGCGGACTACCCCTTGTATCAGCCCCAAAACGGCTGGGCCGAACAAAATCCCCAGGACTGGGAAGAAGCTGCCGCCAGTACCATCCGTGAAGTCATCGCCAAGAGCCGCGTAAATGCCGAAGACATCAAAGGCATCGGCCTTTCCGGACAAATGCACGGCCTGGTCATGCTCAATGAAGCCAATGATGTCATCCGGCCGGCGATTATCTGGTGTGACCAGCGGACAGCTGCTGAATGTGAGGAAATCACCGCCAAAGTCGGTGCGAAACGGCTTATCGAAATCACAGCGAACCCTGCACTGACCGGCTTTACCGCCTCCAAGATTCTCTGGGTACGCAACCACGAACCCAAAAATTACGCCAACTGCCGTCATATCCTGCTCCCCAAGGATTATGTACGCTTTGTGATGACCGGCGAATATGCTACGGAAGTTTCCGATGCCAGCGGCATGCAGCTTTTAGATGTGCCGAACCGTTGCTGGTCAAAGGAAATCCTGGAAAAGCTCGACATTGACGAAAATCTTCTGCCCAAAGTCTTTGAATCACCGGAAGTCACCGGACATATCTCCACGGAATTTGCCCAGAGAACTGGTCTTTCCGTGAACTGCGTTGTCGCCGGCGGCGCTGGTGACAATGCTGCCGCAGCGGTTGGCACAGGCATTGTTGAGGAAGGCAAGGCCTTTACCACCATCGGCACAAGCGGTGTAGTTTTTGCCCACACCAATACCCCTGTTATCGACCCGCAGGGCCGGGTACACACCTTCTGCTGCGCTGTGCCGGGCTGCTGGCACGTCATGGGCGTCACGCAGGCAGCCGGCCTTTCCCTGAAGTGGTTCCGGGAAAACCTGGCCGAAAACATGGATTATGATGCCATCAATCAGGCCATTGCCGGCGTCCCCCGCGGCAGCCGCCGCCTGATTTATCTCCCCTATCTGATGGGTGAGCGCACACCACACCTCAACCCAGACTGCCGCGGCGTATTCTTCGGTCTTTCCGCTATGCACAAGCGTGCCGATATGCTGCGGGCCGTTATGGAAGGCGTAAGCTTCTCCCTGCTCGACTGCTGGAACATTTTGCAGGAAATGAACATCAAAGTCAAGGATATGATGGCCTGCGGTGGCGGCAGCAAGAGTCCCCTGTGGCGGCAGATGCTGGCCAATATGTATGGCTGCCCGGTAAAAGTAGGCGGCGAAGGCGGCGGAGCGGTTTTGGGTGCGGCCATTTTAGCCGGTGTTGCCGCCGGTATCTACGAAGATGTGCCCACGGCCTGCCGGAGATTTGTCGGTACGGCTTCGGTCTGCCAGCCCAAACCGGATGCCCATGAATATTATGGCAAGGTACATAAACTGTACAACAAGCTTTATGATCAGCTCAAAGAATGCTATGGAGATTTAGCTGCTTTGTAAATTTTCATTTCTGTTTACAGAACGAAAGGGGATTGTTACCGTGGAAAACATTGCTTCAGCAATTGAAAACACCGAGTTAGAAAAACAGGCTTCCCGACTTAAATTTTTCATTTACTTTGCTGCCGGTATGGCAGGTCTTCTCTTTGGTTTGGATCAGGGCGTTATTTCCGGCGCATTGCCGTTTATCAGCCAGGAATGGAATCTTTCCAGCAGTGCCCAGGAATGGGTGGTAAGCTCCATGATGGTCGGCGCAGCTGTCGGCGCGATTTGTGCCTCCTTTATGGCCAAAGCCATTGGCCGGAAAAAGAGTCTCGTGATTGGCGCCGCCCTGTTCATTGTGGGTTCTGTAGGTTCAGGCCTTGCCGGCAGTGCGGATATGCTGATTGCCGCCCGCCTGATTCTGGGCCTTTCCGTAGGAATTGCTTCCTATACCGCTCCCCTTTATCTGGCCGAAATGGCCGATAAAAACGCCCGAGGCAAGGTGATTTCCGGCTACCAGCTCATGGTCACGGTAGGTATTCTCGCCGCCTTTCTTTCTGATACAGCATTCAGCTACACCGGTAACTGGCGCATGATGCTGACGGTTATCGCCATCCCCGCCGTCGTATTGATTCTCACCGTAGCCAAACTGCCCGACAGTCCCCGCTGGTTGGCAGCCGTTGGCCGCAAGGAAGAGGCTGATACGGTCATCAAAAGTCTTAACCCCGATCCTCAGGCAGCTCATGAGGAGATGACTGACATTGAGGAATCACTGAAGGTAAAACAAGCCGGCTGGCAGCTCTTCAAGACCAACAGCAATGTGCGCCGTGCAGTATTCTTAGGCGTGCTGTTGCAGGCCATGCAGCAATTCACCGGTTTTAACGTCATCATGTATTATTCCCCGAAAATTTTAAGCCTTGCCGGTTTCTCCACTACCGAAGAACAGATGATTGGTACCGTAATCAACGGTATTGTCTTCACCCTGTCCACGTTTATTGCCATCTGGATGGTGGATAAATCCGGCCGCAAGCCTGCCTTGAAAGTTGGTTTTGCCGTTATGGCCCTTGCCATGGCTGTGGTAGGCGTCTGCATGTCCCTGCTCGAAGCCGGCAATGCCCCCATCAGCGTATCCTATCTGGCCGCCATCATGACGATGGTCAGCATTGCCGGTTTCGGCATGAGCGCCGGCCCGATTGTCTGGGTGCTCTGCTCCGAGATCCAGCCCTTAAAGAGCCGTGAATTCGGTATTGCCTGCTCCACCATGACCAACTGGATTACCTGCGCCATCGTTGGTGCGACCTTCCTCTCCCTGGTCGATACGCTGGGTTCTGCCCATACGTTCTGGCTCTATGCCGTACTCAACGGCCTGTTCATCGCTTTGACCATGTATTATGTACCGGAAACCAAAAATGTTTCCCTGGAAAAGATTGAACAGAATCTGATGGCCGGCAAAAAACTGAGAAATATCGGTATTTGATTAATGAATGAGGTGTTACAAATGAAAACTGTAATGGATAAAGAATTCAATATCTATGGCCGCGTTTTGGATGTCGATACGCAGGATTTCGTAAAGGCAATCAATGCCCATCCCGTAACGGCACAGGGCGAAGTGGTTTACGAACCATCAGTAGCTGAATTTGAACAGCTTCCCCTTTACCAGACCATGGAAAACATCGTTTACGGCCAGATGCCGGTGGAATTTGGTCATTGCAGCGGCTGGAACAACAAGCTCAATGCGTTGGAATATCACCGCAGCTCGGAAATCGACATCGCCGCGACCGACCTTGTACTGATGGTCGGACTCCAGCAGGATATTGACCTGAACGATTATACCTATGATACGGAAAACGTCGAATGCTTTTTGGTACCTGCCGGAACCGCCGTGGAACTCTATGCCACGACCCTGCATTTTGCTCCCTGCGGCGTTGACGGCAAAGAATTCCGCTGCGGCGTAGTTCTGCCGCGGCACACCAATGAGGAACTTACCGAAGATACCAGCAAAGCACAGGGCGAAGAACGTTTGCTGTTTGCCGAAAACAAATGGCTTATCGCCCATGAAGAAAGCGGTCTGGATAAATCCGGCGCCTGGATTGGCCTGAAAGGCGAAAACCTCTCTTTGTAAACGGATGAATATATTGTAAAAACGAAAGGAGAACACTACATGGATGCATTGAAAAATTACAAGCTGTCAATGCGGGAAAAAACAGGTTACGCCATGGGCGATTTGGCCTGCAATCTCATCTACACCACAGTCTGCAGTTATCTGCTGTTTTTCTACACCAACGTCTATGGACTGCCCGCCGAAATTGTGGCGACCATGTTTTTAGTGGTCCGCGTAATGGATGCCATTGTTGACCCCATTGTCGGCACCTTCGTCGATAAGCATACATTTAAGTACGGCAAGTTCCGTCCCTATCTCCTCTACGGTGCATTCCCCTTTGCGGTGCTGGGCATTCTCTGCTTCAGCACCCCGGCACTGTCTGAAGGCGCCAGCATTCTCTATGCTTATGCGACTTACATCGGCCTGTCGTTGGTATACACCACCATCAATATCCCCTATGGTGCGCTAACTGCCGCTATGACCCGTGACAACAAGGAAGTTGTCAGCATGACCTCCATCCGCATGCTCTGCGCTAACTTAGGCGGTCTTATCGTTTCCTTCGGCATCCCCGTTCTCGTCACCATGATTTCCGGCAGCTATACCGGTGAGGAATCCCGCTTTGGCTGGCAGGTGACCATGGGCCTTTACAGCGTTGTTGGCGCCCTCTTGCTGCTCTACTGCTTCTCCCAGACTAAGGAGCGCATTCAGATTGACCCCTCCAATGAGGAAAAACTCCGCTTCGTCGACGTGTTCAAACAGTTCAAGGTAAACCGTCCCCTGGTTGTCCTGAGCCTGTTCTTCATCATTCTCTTTGGCATGATGGCGGTAATGAACTCCATCGGCACCTACTTCGTCACCTATAACTGCAACCGCCCTGACCTCATTCAGTGGTACGGCCTCATCGGTACCCTCCCCGCATTTTTCCTGCTCCCTCTCGTCCCCACGTTCAATAAATTAGTCGGCAAGATTAATCTCTTGCGCATTTCCCTCGCTCTGGGTATCATCGGTTGCGCCGTTACCTATGTTGTGCCTGCTGAAAACATCACGGCTATCATGGTTGCCCGCTTCATCGGCTCCTGCGGCATTATCGTCGCCGGCGGCTTTATGTGGGCGTTGATTCCCGAAACCATCGAATATGGCGAATACAAAACTGGCAAACGCCTGAGCGGTATGATTTATGCCATCATCGGCTTCTTCTTCAAATTTGGCCTGGCACTCGGCGGCATTGTCCCCGGCTTTATGCTGGCTCACTTCGGCTATGTGGCCAATCAGGTACAGACACCGGAAGCTTTGGAAGGCATTCTTCTCACCACGACCATCATCCCCATCCTCTTTTTGGCTCTGGCCTTTATCGACATCTGCTTCTATGGTCTTGACGATAAGCGCTATCATCAGATCATTACCGAACTGGAACAACGTCACCAGCAGGAAAAGCATTACACAGATGACAGTCAGCTGGCTGCCAGCACCTTGTAAAAACGTGTTTAAATTGGAGACTTCAAGATGAACATTCAAAATCCCGTATTAAAAGGCTTTAACCCCGACCCCAGCATTGTCCGGGCAGGCGATGACTACTATATTGCCACCTCCACCTTCGAGTGGTTCCCCGGTGTGCAGATTCATCATTCCAAAGATTTAGTACATTGGCACCTCGTTGCCCATCCCCTTTCCACCACGGAATTTCTGGATATGAAAGGCAATCCGGATTCCGGCGGCATCTGGGCACCTGACCTTTCCTATGCCGATGGCAAGTTCTGGCTCATTTACACCGATGTAAAGGTCGTAGACGGCATGTGGAAGGATTGTCATAACTACCTGACCACCGCCGAAGACATAAAAGGCCCCTGGTCAAAACCGATACTCCTGAACGGTGCTGGCTTTGATGCCTCCCTGTTCCATGACCCCAGCGGCAAAAAATATCTGGTCAATATGTACTGGGATCAGCGCGTCTACCATCATAATTTCTACGGCATTGCCCTGCAGGAATATTCCGTAGCCGAAGAAAAACTCATCGGCAAGCCGGAAATCATCTATAAGGGTACCGATATTGCCTATACCGAAGGTCCCCACCTTTACTATATCAACGATATGTATTACCTCATGACAGCTGAAGGCGGCACGACGTATCAGCATTCTGAGACCATCGCCCGCAGCAAGACTATCCACGGGCCCTATGAAATACAGCCGGACTATCCCCTGCTGTCGGCATGGAAGGAAGTCCATAACCCCCTGCAGAAATGCGGCCATGCATCATTAGTCGAAACGCAAAACGGCCAGTGGTACTTAGCCCATCTGACTGGCAGACCCCTGCCTGCCCCCGCCGGCTTCCCCAGCCGCGAACGCGAACAGCATGCCTTCTGTCCGCTGGGCAGAGAAACCGCCATCCAAAAAATCGAATGGCAGGACGGCTGGCCCGTAGTCGTTGGCGGTCAGCAGGGTTCCTTAGAAGTCGAAGCACCTGACCTGCCCCAGCAGGAATGGGCACCGACTTACGAAGAACGCGATGACTTCGATAAGGACACCTTAAACATCAACTTCCAGACCCTGCGTATCCCCTTCAGTGAGCATTTGGGCAGTCTCACCGCCCGTCCCGGCTTCCTGCGCCTGTACGGCCGCGAATCCCTGCAGTCCAAATTTACCCAGGCCCATATTGCCCGCCGCTGGCAGTCCTTCAATTTCGATGCTGGAACCAGCGTGGAATTTTCTCCGAACTCCTTCCAGCAGATGGCCGGTCTTACCTGCTACTACAATACGGAAAACTGGTCCAGCATCCATGTGACCTGGAACGAAGAAAAAGGCCGTATCATCGATTTGGTCACCGCCGACAACGGCACCTTCTCCATGCCGCTTGCCGGAGCAGAAATCCCCATTCCCGATGAAGTAAAGACCGTCCACTTCAAGGTATCCGTGCGCGGCAGAATCTACCAATACGCTTATTCCTTCGATGGCGAAACCTTCCACACCCTGCCCATAGAACTGCCCAGCTGGAAACTCTCCGATGACTATGTGCGCGGCGGCGGATTCTTCACTGGTGCTTTCGTCGGCATAAACGCCATTGATATTACCGGCACAGCGCTTCCCGCTGACTTTGATTATTTCACTTACAAGGAACTGGACTGAATTCACGTTACTTGTTAAAATAATAGATAAAAGAGCTAACTGGAGGTACAGGCATGGTTACGATGAAAAGTATTGCGGAAATATGCGGTGTTTCCCGAGGCACAG
The DNA here is from genome assembly GCF_000424065.1 of Selenomonas ruminantium subsp. ruminantium ATCC 12561. GTDB lineage: Bacteria > Bacillota > Negativicutes > Selenomonadales > Selenomonadaceae > Selenomonas_A > Selenomonas_A ruminantium. The sequence continues at coordinate 8,417 of NZ_AUJE01000011.1, read as the reverse complement.
TAGACCGCGCATTAAATGGCCGCGGCCGGGTAAACTCAGAAACCGCTGACAAAATCCGTCAAATCGCCAAGGAATTAGGCTATACCCCCAACCCTGCCGGCAAAGCACTTTCAGCCCGAAAAAAAAGACCAGTCATCGGCATTGTAATCCCCTCTGAGAACAACCCCTTCTTTGACGATGTACTAAAGGGCATGGAAGAAGCAGCTGCCCAATATCAAATCTATGGTGTCCAAATAAAATACCATACGATGAAAGGTTATGACCCGGCCAAACAGTTAGCAACCCTGCAAAAAATCGAAGACCAGGTACAGGCGCTCATCATCAACCCCATTGATGACCCAGCTATTGTCAGCCAAATCAATCGCATGATTGACAAAGGCGTCTTCGTGGTAACCGTCAACAACGATATTGAAGGTACAAAGCGCCATTGCTATGTGGGCAGTGACTACTACAACGGCGGCATAACATCCTGTGCACTGATGGAAGCGCTCGTGGGCAAAACAGCCAATCTGGCCATTATCCTCGGCAGCCTGAAACTGCGCGGTCATCGCCTCCGTCTGGAAGGTTTCAAATCCCGCATGCAGCGATTGCCGGATTTTCAGCTGGCAACCGTGCTGGAAAACAATGATGATGACATTTACGCCTACGAAAAAACCAAGGAGCTTTTAACCGCTCATCCGGAAATCAATGCCATCAGCATTTTGGCCGCCGGTGTCTACGGCACCTGCCGTGCCGTCATGCAGTTGCCGGAAGAAAAACGGCCCTTGATCATCGCCTTCGACACCGTTCCCACCACCGTAGAAATGATGCAGTTCGGCATCATCAAGGCCACCATCTACCAGCACCCCTACCGGCAAGGATTCAGTGCTGTCAACAAAGCCTTTGAATACCTGGTACATGGACGGCTGCCGGAAAAAGAGGAATTCATTTACAAAAATGAAATAAAACTCTTTGAAAACCTCTAATCTCCACAAATGACCAATAAAATTTTGAGCCTGACCACCATTTAGCGGTCAGGCTCATTTTTTGCTGTTAGAGCCCCATTTCCTGAATCCGCCGGAAGAAGGTAGACCGGCTGATGGAGCAGGCTTTAAGCAGCACCTTCAAAGGAATTTGGCGGTTACGCCAACGTTTGACGAGACTGGCGAAATTTTTAGGGACATAGGCTCCGGGACGGCCAAAGCGGATTCCCTTGGCTTTGGCCGCGCTTATGCCCTGCGACTGACGTTTTTTGATGTTCTCCCGCTCGGATTCGGCGACAAAGGACAGGATTTGCAAGACCAAATCGGCGATAAAAGTGCCCAGCAAATCTTTATACTGTCTGGTATCCAGCAAAGGCATATCGAGGATGCAGATATCCACGCCGATATCTTCGGTAAGATAACGCCACTGATTCTGGATTTCCTTATAATTGCGTCCTAGCCGGTCAATGCTCAGCACATACAGCAAATCCCCTCGCTGCATTTTTTTGAGCAATTTTTGATAACTTTGCCGATGAAAGTCCTTTCCCGACTGCTTGTCCATATAGATGTTCTTCTGTGGTATGGCCAGTTCCTGGATTGCTTCCAATTGCCGGGCCTCATTTTGGTCTAACGATGATACACGGATATACGCATAAGTTTGCATAGTTTCCCCTCCCAATAATATTATAATGTACCTTCTAATAGATATACATAACTTTTGAGGGAGGAAACTACACCTATATATTGAATGTTTTTTGCATCATAAAAGCGATTGCATCAGCAATAGTTCCTCTGCAATCGCTTTTATCTATTTGTCTTTATGCGACTTCTTCCACTCTTCCGCGTATTTTTTCCGCGCCTCGGCTTTTTTCTTTTCCCGTGCATTGTATTCTTTGGGGGCAATGTCCTGCAAATAAACATCAGGAATTTTGCTCACCGATTTGGGCTGCAGGCGGTAAAGTTCGGCAAAATCCGCCTTGGCTGCCTCACTGTTTCCCTGTTCGTCCTCAATCACGGCTGCCAGGTAATAGGAAATGGCATTTTTCTTGTCGATTTCCTTGGCTTTGGCCAAATCGGCCAGGGCTTTATCCCATTCGCCCTGCATATGATAGATATCTGCCCGGTTGAGGTAGGTGTAGATGTTCTTGCTGTCCGTTGCTACGGCCTTATCCGCTTCGCTGAGTGCTCCGGCAAAGTCACCATTTACCGCCTTTGCACGGGCACTGATGGCCTGGCTTTCCGCCAGATTGTCCAGCTTGCGGCTGGCAAATACGCGTTTCATCTGCAAGTTGGCCTTTTCACCCCAGCCGAAATCGCTGTAGGCATCGGCGTTTTCCCGCATCTTTTTTACGGCTTTGCCATCGGCATTGAGCACATCTTCCCGCCGGTTATCCAATGCCTGTACCCGTTTCACAGCAGCCGCCCACATTTTATTCCGGGCGCCGTCAACCGCTTCACGCGCATAGGCTTTCTCCACGAGTGCCTGCAATTTTTCGCCAGTTTGTGTTTTCGCCAAATTATCCAACAATGCAACATTGACCCGGTCATTGGACAGACAGGTTATGCGGCCCGTACTATCTGTACGGAAATTCCAGCCTTGAATACGATCATAGTCATGAAAGGCTTTGGCCAGTGCACCAGCCGTTAGATAGGCCGTTTCCACAGTGTTATCGTAATCCTCAGAGGTGGGCGTCACCGTCAGGAGTTTTTCGCCATCGATATAGATATCCTGCCTGTTCTGCACCGTCACATGGCCACAGCCATAGTCGGACATGAGTTTTGCCAGCCGTTCCTCACGCTGCCTGGTCTCAGGGTGATCGCTGTAGCTTTCCCGTTCCTGTTTTTTGGGGTCAGGGTCCTGATATTCCAAAAAGTTCTGGGTTTCGTAGGTGAGATAATATCCCATACGAGCCATGGCCGCTGCACCGCCGCCGGGATTAAAACCGGCGCTGGTCATGATGTAAAAACCGCCTTCATCGGCTTCATTCTCCGTGGGCAGGGTGATGTTTTTGGCAATGGAGTAACCTGCCAGCCCATTGAGCTTATTCCAGTCCATGGAGCCGGTTTCCATATTGATCATGCTCATGCCCATATACTGGGCTACGGCCTTGGCATAATTCTTGGCACTGTGCTGTTCCAGGCCATGCGTCATTTCATGGGCAAATACCGCCGCCAGTTCATCTGGTTCGAGATTCAGCCCCCGCACCAGTGCCCGGTTAATGCTGATATAATTGGTCGGATAACAGGCCGCATTAAAGTCCTTGCTATCGTTCACTGCCCAAATAAACGGCAGGGAATTAACCTTCAGCACGTAATCCCCCTTATTAACCAGCTGTTCCATCACCTGGTCGACCACCTGTACATCATGGGCATTGGGGTCAAGGCCGTTCTGTTCCAAATCCTGCGCCCGGCTTTGCACCTGCGCACTGACATTGTTACCCAAATCCAAAATACTGGCCAGGCTGGACTGATAGGCTGCAAATACGCCCAAAGCCTGTGCCGCCGCTCCCCAGGCATCTACGGCCTCAGCTTTAGGCAAGGGCAGCCATATACCAGCCCCCACTAAACCGGTAGCTACAATCGTAGTTATTTTTTTATGCAAGCTGCGAATAAACAAAGGAATCACCTCATTACATCCAAATTTTCTTATCGTTTCCATTTTATCACACTAATATTAAAGCTAGCTGAAAATTTTTCGGCAAAAAAATATCATTTTTTTGTGTTTTGTAACCTCAGTTACATATTGTTTTCATAAAACTTCGCTATAATAAGCTTGTCGGTAAGAGATACTTGGTTAATCCCCCAAGTTACATGCTCTTATTGATTCCCTAAACAAGAAGGAATATCCCACCCTTCTTGCTTCCCATTTCTCAAATTTTTTATCATCCCTTCCCTAAAAGGCCATGGAGTTAATCCCGCTCCATGGCCTTTTTTTCGTCTATTTACTTTTCCGCTGCGGTTTTGACGATTTCCAGCGCCCATCTGGCGGCATCATACAAATCCTTTTCTTCAATGTATTCGTCCTTGGTATGAGCATTTTCCATCCCTACAGAAAGCACTACGGTAGGAATACCATAGGTATTGAAATGGTTTGCGTCCGAACCACCGCCGGATTCTTCCAGATTCACCGGCAGGCCCAGCCTTTCAGCTGCTTTAATGGCCATCTGTATAGCGGGAGCATCTTTGTCCAGCAGATAGGGGCCATAGTCCGGACTGACTTCGGCTGTAATCTTACAGCTGGTCTTTTCCGCGCCGTTTACAAAATGGTCGCAGATTTCCTGCGTAATCTTATCCAGTTTCGCTTTGTTGCGGCTGCGGCTTTCGTAGAACACATCACAGGTTTCGGCTACGACATTGGTAGCAGAACCACCGACAATTTTGCCCAGATTGCAGGTGGTTTCCTCATCAATACGTCCCTGCGGGGCATCGGCAATCAATAGTCCTGCGGCACATATCGCATTAATACCCGCTTCGGGATTTACACCAGCATGACTGGCCTTGCCCTCAATATGAATCTTAATCTGATTCTTGCCCGGTGCCATAAAAGTCATATTCCCCGGGTGATTATGGGTATCCAGCGTATAGCCAAAATCGGCATGCAACAGGCTCTGGTCAAGGTTCTGCGAACCATGTACGCCATTTTCCTCAGCTACGGTAAAGACAACCTGCAGCGGCCCATGCGGAATATTCTTTTCCTTGAGCTGGCGCAGGGTTTCCAAAATCGCCACTACGCCTGCCTTATCGTCACCGCCTAAAATCGTCGTGCCATCCGAACGGATAATGCCGTCTTTTACCACCGGCTTCACACCGGCACAGGGTTCCACGCAATCCATATGCGCGGTCAGCATGACGGTTGGTGCCTCTATCGTTCCCGGAAAATCCGCTACCAGATTGCCGGTATTGCCGCCGATTTTTTCACCGGCGTTGTCTTCCTTAACCTTGCCGCCTAAATCCGTCAGACGCTTCGTGAGCAGGTCAGCAACTTCCCGCTCATCATGGGTGGAGCAGCGAATCTGCACCAGTTCCAAAAATTCATCCAATACACGCTGTTCATTAATCATCTGTTATACCTTCTTCCATCAAGCTAAAATTACAGGAACAGCATCAGTACCAACGCCGCTGCCAGACAAGGCAGAGCATTGCGCTTGGAAACTTCCATGGGGTTGACCTTGGCAAGACCTGCACAAATAATCGCAGCACCAGCCACAGGCGACATGGAACGGCCCATCGCCCCGGCAATCTGCGCGAGCGACCCCAAATCCATAATGCTCATGCCAAAACTTTCCGCGAAGGGCGTCACCGCACCATTGAAGGCAAAGGCTGCCGCATCACCGGAACCGGAAATTACAGCAATCAGGAACGGGCCAAAGGTACCCGCAGCAGCAGCTGCCGACTGGGAACCCTTCATCACTTCCGTCAGTGCCCCCGTAAGGCCCACTGCTGCCATCCCCGTAGTGAATACACTAGCGCAGACAATCAAACCGATAACATTGGCATAGGCGCTGCCCATACCATCAAAGAAATTCTTGCAGACTTCCTGCGCGTTGGACCAGGTAGCGAGGAGTCCCAAAACTACACCGATAATCATGGACAGAGCCACGCTCATTTCCGGCAGAACCGCAACCTGCTTGGAACCCAAAATCAGCAGTAACAGCGGTACCAAAGGAACAACAGCCCGCAGCGGATTTACCTTAAAGTCATGCATATCATGGTGCTGTTCCTTTTCCAGCGTGGCCAGATATGCCTCACGGCGTTCTTCACTGGCACCTTCTTTCATGAACACTGCATAAGCCGTCATCACCGCTATGCAGGCAAACGATGCAATAATCGATGCCGGCGTTTCGTTGATGATGACCGTCATCATATCCGTACCGGCTAAATCTGCCACAAAGGGATTATGGGCATTGCCCGGGCTGATGGCGCTGCCCCACGTTCCGGCCAGCACCGTAGCTGCTGCCATCGCCGGATGGACACCTGCGGCAATCAAGGTCGGAATCAGAATACTGCCCACCGCAGCCGAGCAGCCGGCAGCTGAAGGAATGGCCAGACTAATCCACCAAGTCAGGAAAAAGGACAGGGGCACCAAAACCGTACGTCCCTTTTTGAGAATTCCGGAAATCGACTGCACCAGATGCTGGTCACATTCGGTGAGTTTCATCACATAGGAAAAACCCATTACCGTACAAATAGTTGGCACCAAAGAATTATTCGTCATGGCCTTCATAAAGGCTTTCATGATATCTTCCGGCAAACCGCCAATCAAACACATGATAACGCCTGCCAGAAAGAGTACCAGCCGCGCTTCAATCTTCTTGATAATCAGCGCAAAAGTCAGGACAACGATAATACCGCCAGCGAGTAACATATAAATACCTCCTAAGCTCACTGAAATAATTTATGCAAACATAATTATATCTTATTTTTCTATTGATTACAATTAGTCTGAATAATATTTAAGTGTGTATGAGATATACATAGGGATATTTATGATCGGAAACTTGTTAACTGTGTATTAAGAAAATTTTCACCGTCAGTAAAAATTGTGATATAATTAGCAGTAAGTCTAAACTAGGAAGGATACAAATTTTATGTCTGAAACCAATACAACAGATATTTGCGATATACATCATGTTCATCCCGATAAGGTTAAGCACTGTACTCTGCACAAGCTTGATGATGAAACCAGTCTGGAGCTTGCAGACCTGTTCAAAATTCTCGGGGATAAAACCCGCATCAAGCTCTTATCTTTGTTGGCAGCAGAAGATGAACTATGTGTATGCGATATTGCAGAATCCCTGCAAATGGGACAGTCAGCCATTTCCCATCAGCTGCGTGTGCTCCGCGCTGCCCGGCTGGTAAAATTCCGCAAGGCAGGCAAGGAAGCCTTTTATTCCCTTGACGATGACCATGTACTTACCTTGATGCTGCAGGGTCTTGACCATGTTCGGGAAAGACAAGCATAAAATATTGCCGAAAGGACGATGATGATGAAAAAGTTTGCTCTAAAAACCGGAGCTATCCTGGGACTTAGCATGATGTTTGCTGCCCAGACGGTTTTCGCGTCCCCTACCCTGCAAGAAGGCTCTCATGGGCATGATGTACTGCTCTTGCAGAAAAAACTGCAGGCTGTCGGCTATACCATATCCTCTGTGGATGGTATTTATGGTGCAGAAACCGAACGAGCTGTGGCAGAATTTCAGCGTGACAATAAGATCCGCATCACGGGTATCGTCAATAATGCCACCTGGCGGGCTTTGCAAAAGGCCAAAAAGGTAAAATGGGGCAGCGATGTTCATAAGCCCCTCCCTACTAAAAACAGCTCAACGCTAAAATCGAAAGGGCCATTGGCTCCAAATAATACACCGATTCTCGCCCGCAGCAAGGTCAATGCCTTATTAAAAACTGCCCGTTCCTATATCGGCGTTCCCTATCAATTTGGCGGTGCTACCCCCAAAGCTTTCGATTGTTCAGGCTATCTGCAATACGTCTTTGCCAAAAACGGCATCAATATTCCCCGCACAGCCGATGAACAGTACAAGCTGGGACTGCGTACCAAGAGCAGCCAGCAGCTTGTTCCCGGAGATTTGGTCTTTTTCACCACCTACGAAGCCGGTGCCTCACACTGCGGTATTTATCTGGGCGAGGATAAATTCATCCACGCCAGCTCCAGCCGGGGCGTACGTGTCGATACGCTCAAAGATGACTACTGGGCTCCACGCTATTTAGGCGGCAAACATATAGTAAAATAAAAAAACGACTGGCCAATTGTTTGACCAGTCATTTTTTATGGCAAAATGAGAAATGCGGAAATAAACAAAAAGGCCATTGCTCAGCAATGACCTATCATTTCAAGTGGCGGAGTGGAGAGGATTCGAACCTCCGCACCGGTTACCCAGCCTAACGATTTAGCAAACCGTCCTCTTCAGCCTCTTGAGTACCACTCCGTATATATGGCAGGGGCAGTAAGAATCGAACTCACAACCTACGGTTTTGGAGACCGTTGCTCTACCAATTGAGCTATACCCCTAAATATTAAAAATGGGGCGACTTATGGGGATCGAACCCATGCATGCTGGAGCCACAATCCAGTGTGTTAACCGCTTCACCAAAGCCGCCATGAAACTGGCAACGCCCTATCCTCCCAGTCCGTCTCCAGACAAGTACTTTCGGCGTATGAGTGCTTAACTACTGTGTTCGGTATGGGAACAGGTGGAACCACTCAGCTATCGTCACCAGATATTCTTTTGAATGTTATGCACATTCAAAACTATACAGAAGAAATCGTTTGTATTGAACATTTCAGTTTCTTGAAAGATAAGCCCTCGATTTATTAGTATTGGTCCGCTGCATGCCTTACGGCACTTCCACTCCCAACCTATCTACCTTGTCTTCTTCAAGGAATCTTACTGGATTACTCCATGAGATACTTCATCTCGGGACAGGCTTCACGCTTAG
>NZ_AUJE01000010.1:7527-108635 GCF_000424065.1 Selenomonas ruminantium subsp. ruminantium ATCC 12561 | reverse complement strand
CTTATCATCGCATTCACCTCCCCTATACGAATAATTATACCATGCCTTGATGGGCATTGTACTATTTCTGTATCGGAAAGTAAGTTTGCTTAGGTTGCTTAGATTTTTTATCGGTTTTTATCAACTTTTTATAAGTTATGCTTGACTGTTAAAAGCCTCCTTGTGTGAAAATCTTTTAAATCTTACATCTTTTCAGTATTCCATATTCGCCACAAAAAAAATAATCCCTGCCATTGCAGAGATTATTTATCATTAGCATGCGACCGCACAAAGGACAAGATATCCTCGTAATGATGCCCCATACAGGGATATGCAAGCTGCGGGCGGTCAATCAGCACGATGGGCAGGCCCAAATCCTTAGCTGCCGCTAATTTGGTATCCGTTCCGCCAATGCTGCCGCTGTTTTTCGTGATGATAACCTGCGCCGCATACCTGCGGAAGAGCTCTTTATTTAATTCCTTGGAAAAAGGCCCCTGCAGGGCTACGATATGCCCGGCATCAATGCCCAGGCTCTCACACAGGGCAATAACTTCAGCCGTGGGCAGAACTCTGGCCGTCAGTTCCGCATCTTTTAAATGCGGACTATGGACGAACTTTTCCAGATTGCGGCTGCCGGTGGTGAGAAATATCCTCTGCCCCAGCTGAGACGCCGCTTCTGCCGCTTCCTCATAGCTGTGCACCACCGTTATCTTATCGTAAGCCAGCTCGGTCAAATCGCGCTCATAGCGGATATAGGGGATGGACAAGGCACAACAGGCTGCCATCGCATTGCGGCTGACATTGACCGCATAAGGGTGGCTGGCATCTACGAGCAGACTTATCTTCTGTTCCTGCATATAAACCTGCAGCGCCTGTTCATCCAATGGCTTATCGTTAATCAAACATTTCTGCCCGCAGGCATGGGCAAGGAGTTCCCCGCCGTAACGACTGACCACGGATGCGGCTACATCATAGCCATTTTCGAGCAGCATTTTGGCTATCTCCCTGCCATCCTGGGTGCCGGCCAGCACGAAAATCATAAGCCCGGCTCCTTATTGCCATAGCCACGCGGGGTAATCATATAGCCGTCCTTCACGTAGGTCATGGAGTTGCCGATGATGACCAGGGAGAACATATTGATTTCCTGTTTGGTGAAATCCTCCAGCGTGGAAATGATTTTTCCTTCGCCTGCACGGCTGGCCGCCGTAACAATGCCTACCGGGGTATCCGCCTTACGATGCTTCAACATGATTTCCCGCACCCGCTCGATATTTTCCACCCGTTTCTTGCTTTTGGGGTTGTAAAGCGCCGTAACGAAATCCCCCTGTGCGGCCATCTCAATGCGTTTTTCAATGGTTTCCCAGGGCGTCAGCAAATCCGACAGACTGATTACGGCAAAGTCATGCATCAAAGGCGCGCCCAAAACAGAGGCTGCCGCATTGACTGCCGAGACACCGGCAATCACACCGCCAAATTCCGGACGGCTCTCCTGCGGCTGCTGCAGGACAAGTTCCAAGACCAGACCAGCCATGCCATAAACGCCGGCATCACCACTGGACACCACAACCGTGTTGTGTCCCTGTACGGCCTCGCTGACGGCCATCTTGCAGCGGTCTATCTCCTGCATCATGGCCGTGCCGATAACCTTGCGCTCGCCCAACAGGGATTCAATCAGTTTGATATACGTGTTATAACCGGCAATAACCTCCGCCTCTTCAATGGCCTGCCGTGCTCTCGGCGTCATGTCCAAAAGACTTCCGGGGCCAATACCCACAACCGTTATTTTTCCCATATCAATGCCACCGTCACTTTTTCAAAATTCGTTTTTCTAAGGGCAATCCTGCCCCCTCTGGCTGCGACAGAGCAAAACGCTGCCGCCTCACAAACATTGCCAATGCCGATACGTTTTTTGACAAAATCCGATTCGTGCAGCTGATGCGTATCAATCATCTGCTGCATTTTATCATTTTCATAGAATCTTACTGGACGAACCAGGCTGTCCCCAGCATAGACAATGCCCGGTTCATGCTTTTTGACTATGGTGCTGGCCAGCTCATCAATAAAGGAACGATCCCTGCCAATCATACGGCATGCCGCATCCAGAGCCGACATCACGAGTGCCGCAGGCGTTCCCTTGCGGCAGCCTACACCGGCAATAAGTCTGCGCGGCGTAAGGCAGAGAATGTTAGACGGCAGTTCTGCCAAAGATGGCAACCTCTGCTCACCGGTAATAACCACTTCCAGCTGCTCCTTTTCCTGAGGAAGCACAGTGAACAATTGGCTGGACACATATAAATCCGCAGTCTGTCCTTCCTGCTCCAGACGCCGTTTGTAGAAGACACTATGCGGCAGGGAACGGTCAATACGCCAATGAACCGTTTTCCCTGCCAGCAGGCCTGCGTTGATGGTCTTGATTCTGACCTTTGGCCAGGGACGCAGTCCCAGTCTCCCAGCCAACACATCAGGTGCTGCTTTTTCATTCAAATCCGTAGCGGTTGTAATTACCGCACTCGCACCTATTGACTGGCATATCTGACGAGTCAGTTCATTTGCTCCGCCCACATGCCCCGACAACAAGCTGATGCCATGTTTGCCCTGTTCGTCAAAAACCACCACAGCAGGGTCAGTGAGCTTGTTCTGCAGGAACGGCGCAATTGCACGCACCACAATTCCCGCAGCCATGACAAAAATCAAGCCCTCATAAGCCTTAAAATTGCGTTCTGCCGCCTCACGGAAATTTCCGAAGGTATGCACCCGCCACTTTTTCTGAGTGTCCTCGTCTGGGACCATTTTTTCACTGACATAGATGTCCACATATTCATCCAGGCACTGCCGGATATTCTGTGCCAGCTGCAGCCCCTGCACAGTCACAGCCATACAAGCCAATCGCATTATTTCACAGCCTTTCGGAACATATGGGAAAACTCCGGCGCATAAAGACGGGATAGTTCATAATCGGCCCCCAAACAGCGGCTCACCACAATCATCGCGGTACGGTCAATGTCCTTGCCTTCAATATCCTGAACAATGGTCTTTAAGGTGCCACGGACGATTTTCTGCTCCGGCCAGGATGCCCGCTGCACAATGGCAATGGGCGTATCTTCTGCATAGCCGCCCGCCACCAGTTCCTCGACCACCTTATCGAGCATGGTGATGGACAGGTAAATGCACATAGTGGACTGATGCTGGGCAAGACTCCGCAGTTTCTCCGGTTCCGGCACAGGCGTACGACCTTCATTACGGGTGATGATTACCGTCTGACTGATTCCCGGCAGGGTGTATTCCTGCTGCAAGGCCGCCGCTGCCGCAAAGCAGGAACTGACGCCCGGCACAATGTCAAAGGCGATGTTCTTCTTGCGGAAAGCATCCATCTGTTCCTGAATCGCTCCATAAACAGACGGGTCCCCCGTGTGCAGGCGCACCGTCATCTTACCTTCTTTTTCTGCCTGTTCAATGGTATTTACCACATCATCGAGCGTCATCGAAGCAGAATTATGAATCTGCGCATCCTCGCGGCAATAATTCAACAATTCCGGGTTAACCAGTGACCCGGCATAAATAACAACATCTGCCTCTTTTAAGTATTTAGCTCCTTTTACCGTAATCAGTTCCGGGTCTCCCGGCCCTGCTCCCACAATATGTACCATTACCGTTCCTTCTTTCTCGTCTGTCTCATCGCTTATTTTTTCCAACAGGTCACAATATAGATGGGATTATTCGCCTTTGCCATATCATACGTTCCCACCTGCTGCAAGCGGGTCACCTGTACCTGAATCGCTTCGTAAACATAGATATCCGAATGGCTTCGCATAAATTCAATGCACTGCATCAGCGTCTGCACAGTGATGCAATTAAGCACCAGCCGCCCCGTCTGTTTCAGCTTCGGCGTAACCGTCTCCAAAATCTCCGGCAAATGGCTGCCACTGCCGCCAATCAATATGGCATCAGCTGCCGGAAGGTCTGCCAGCCCGTCAGGCGCTTCTGCCTGAATCACCTTTACATTGGTCACAGCAAAATTAGCCGCATTGGCGCGAATGAGATTTATCCCCGCACTGCTGCGCTCGATGGCATATACCTCGCCTTTAGGTGCCAGTCTGGCCGCTTCAATAGATATGGAGCCTGTACCCGCACCAATATCGTAAACCACCGCATCCGGAGCAATCTGTGCCTTGACCAGGCTTAGAATCCGGATTTCCTGTTTGGTCATCGGTACATCCTGACGAATAAATTCTTCATCGGCAATTCCGAGAAAATCCATGCCTTCTACCTCCCTATCTGCCTAAGAACAGGTGCAAGACGAGCCATACCGCTACGCCTACGCCTACCAATACCAAAATCACCGGCAGGGCCACAAAGAACAAAAAGGCCAGCACAGCTGCGACACCGGCTATCATCAGGGCCCGCTGCCACCAGTTCCCACGACTGGATAAGAGGTCCTGCCAATTCAGCGTATGAATCCGCACGCCCCTATAGCCGAAATCAGTCCGGGACTGTTCATCGTCACTGTTGCTGCCCTCTTCAATGGTCACCCCATCATAATCATTGCGTTCCTGCCGGGACATCACCCGTACTTTGCCTTCTTCCTGTTCCATGGCCCCTCACCTCGCTCAATAATAGAGACTCTTGATAAATGCTTCTTCTGTCAAATAACGCGGGTCAAAAATTTCACAGTCCAGCGTTTCATGAATTTTTTTCATACAAGCCCGCACGCTCCTGCTGTCAATACCCAACAAATCATAAATCTCTGCCTGTCCGGACAAATCCACACCATTTATCTGGGCAAATTTCAACAACAGGGCCGTCAGTAAAATATCATCTGTTTTTTCAACGGCAGCTACCGTCACATAGTCCATAAAAAATTTGACCAGCAAGCCCACTTCAAACTTACTAAAGCCCACATGTCTTGCCACCCGCCGCAACATATCAATATCCGCCGCAAACAAATCCGCTGTTTCCGGATTATCCGGCAAGGCCTGTATCGCATGACGGCTTTTCACTACATTCAATTGCGCGTAACCGGCTAAGATTTGCAGGGTATGGCGCACTACCCCCCCATGACGAGCAAAAAAATCCTTTATCTCCGCCTGCGGTTTTTGCACCTTGAACAGCTCGAACTGCCGCAAAATCACATCCCGCATACGCTTTTGTAGTTTAGGACTCGCCGTAAGGGTAGTGATATAGTTAAGCAGCATAACGCCATGAGAATGAATATGTCCATACAAAATACAATGATTGTAATTTCCTAAAGCTAGTTCCGGCACAGGCAATTCAAAGTTTTCCCCTGTAAAGAAATTGCGGCAGCTCACAAAATCTTCTCCCACAGCTTCAATACAAAATACCGTAAACCGCGAGCGCAATAAATCCCGCAGGATATCCTGTTCAGAAGTGGATAATTTATCCCGCTCATGCTCATAATAGTAGCGCAAAGGCGTATCGTCCGAAACAATCAGATGGTAATCAAAGAGGAAGAAATCCCAAAAGCCAAACCAGAAGCCACGCCGTTCCTCTTCCGGCAGGGAATCCTGACCATCATAATCCGGACCGGCATACATAATCACAGCTCTATCCATATCCCGCTGAAAGACGGCCTTCTTATAATAATCATCAATCCGATGTAAAAGCTCGTCGAGCATCTTATTCAAGCGCTGCATGGTTTCCGGAGGAACCTCCTCCATATGCTCCAAAGAGCTATAGAATTCATCGCCGTTCCGTCTGTCTGGCAGAAAAAAATAGCCGCCTTCATAAAGAGAATCTTTAGCTGCCGTCAACCCCTGCCGATAATCATCCGTCTTACGAGTGCGTTGCAAATATTCGTAGAACTTATCCGTTGCCGAAAAGAACTTATTGATATCTGCTTCAGCCAGCATGAAATCCGGTTGGTCATTGGCATAACGATAAATGATTTCCTGATAATCATAGACCGTCAACGAACCCAAGGAATAAAGATTCAACTGATCCACATAAGTAACGAGCAGTCGGATAACACTCCAAATCCGCTTCAGTTCATCATCATCTGCCCCATGCCAGGCGTTGCGCCGTAAATAAGCCTCTACGGTGTCTTGCGGAACAATCTGACCAGCGGCTGTATTTTCTTCATAGAATTGTTCAACCAGTGAATATACATTACCCATACAACAGGAACCTCTGTATCTTTATAAATTAACAAAAACATTATATCATAATAGCCGCTATTGTTCAAAAAGAAGAAGCTTTGCCCTGTTTTATCCTTTTTCCTTGGTTTTGGGCAGGCTGCTGTCCAGTTCCAAAATCATATCCCGTAATTCTGCCGCCCGCTCAAATTCCATTGCCCGAGAAGCTTGCTGCATCTCACGCAATAGCGTCTTAACGAGATTTTCCTTGTCTTTCTTGGAAAGTTTTTTCTTCTTTTTACCAATCCCTGCGGTATAACTTGCAGCCGTTTCCGCGACCAAAGTAGTCTCAATCAGCGGTTTAATGGGCTTGATAATCGTCTGAGGCACAATACCATGTTCCCTGTTATAGGCCTGCTGGATTTCCCGGCGGCGTTCCGTTTCGTCCATGGCCCGTTTCATGGAATCGGTAATCCGGTCTGCGTACATGATAACCTGACCATGCGCATTGCGGGCAGCACGGCCGATAATCTGGATCAGCGATGTATCCGAACGCAGGAAACCTTCCTTATCCGCGTCCAGTATGGCAATCAAGGACACCTCCGGCATATCCAGCCCTTCACGCAAAAGGTTAATGCCGACCAGCACATCAAATTCCCCAGCCCGCAAATCGTGAATGATTTCCGCCCGCTCAATGGTCGCAATATCGGAATGCAGATAGCGAACCTTTACGCCTGCCTCCTTCAGAAAATCGGTAAGGTTCTCCGCCATCTTCTTGGTCAGGGTCGTGACAAGCACACGCTCATTGCGCTCAATGCGCAGACGGATTTCCGTCAGCAGGTCATCAATCTGCCCCTCCAAGGGCCGCACCTCGATTTCCGGGTCAATAAGCCCCGTCGGACGAATCACCTGTTGGGCCACCTGCTGGGCCTGTTCCTTTTCGTACTTGCCTGGAGTGGCCGACACATAGATAATCTGATTGATACGCGCCGCAAATTCCTCAAAGGTCAGGGGACGGTTATCAAAAGCCGAGGGCAGGCGGAAGCCGTTTTCCACCAGCGACACCTTGCGGCTCCTGTCCCCCGCATACATGGCATGTATCTGCGGCAGGGTCACATGGGATTCGTCCACGACAATCAAAAAATCTTCCGGGAAGTAATCCAGCAGCGTATAGGGCGCGTCCCCCGCCTTGCGATGGGTTAAATGGCGGGAATAATTCTCGATCCCCGAACAATAGCCCATTTCCTGCATCATTTCCAAATCGTAATTAGTACGCTGTTCGATGCGCTGCGCTTCGAGCAATTTGCCATTTTCGCGGAACATTTTGAGCTGAACATCCAGCTCATCACGGATATCCTGCATGGCAATCTTCATATCCTCGTCTTCCGTTACATAATGGGAGGCCGGAAAGACCATCAAATGGGTGCGCTCGCCATAGACTTCACCAGTCACCACATCAAATTCCACCATACGGTCAATCTCATCGCCAAACAGCTCGATGCGCACCGCCCGGTTGTTATAGCCTGCGGGAAACACTTCAATCACATCGCCCCGCACCCGGAAACGGCCGCGCTCAAAGGCAATGTCATTGCGCTCATAGCGAATCTGCACCAGCTTGTGCAAAATATCCTCCCGCGGCACCTCCTGCCCCTTATGCAGGGACAGCACCATTTCATGGTAGCTTTCCGGCGAACCCAGGCCATAGATACAGGAAACAGATGCTACGATAATCACATCCCGGCGCTCAAAGAGCGAACAGGTGGCGGAATGACGCAGTTCATCAATCTCATCATTGATGGACGAATCCTTTTCAATATAAGTATCCGTAGAGGCAATATAGGCTTCCGGCTGATAATAATCATAGTAGCTGACAAAGTAGCCCACATAATTTTCTGGAAAGAACGCCTTGAACTCACTAGCCAATTGTGCAGCCAGCGTTTTGTTATGGGCAATAACCAATGTCGGTTTTTGCACCTTCTCAATGACCTTGGCAATGGTATAGGTCTTGCCCGTCCCTGTAGCACCTAATAGCACCTGCGCCTGCTGGCCGTTTTCAACACCTGCCGCCAAATCTTCAATGGCTTTGGGCTGATCACCCATCGGTTCAAAAGGCGCAACCACCTTGAATGGTATCTCCTTATCAAACTGCATGGTATTTAATTTGGGTACCATAGCCATAATTCCTCCTCCCCTTAAAAAGGCTCAATGGAAATTATCGCAAAATCTCCATTGAGCCTGAGGCTATATCCTGCTATCAATCACACTTCACTAGCTGTCAAAATGCACTCCACCTTGACCCCGCGATTCTTGTTCAAATCATAAAACTCACCTTTATCCGTCTGTACCACGGGCAAGGAGCGAATCCGGCTTTCGTCCAAATAAACAATACGTCCTTTTTCGCCATTGGTCAAGCGTACCCAGTTGCCATTCAGTGCATGCGACAGTCGTTTGATAAAAAGCACCCCATATTCCGTATCCAGCTTGCCGTCCAGTATATCATCATAAAGAATGGCAAACACATCAAAAGGCGAACGGCGCTTGGCAAATACCCGGTCACTAGCCATGGCATCATAGATATCGAGAATGGCCAGTATTTTGCCAAAACGGGATATGCTCTCCCCTTTGAGATGCAATGGATAACCTGAACCATCACAGCGCTCATGGTGCTGCATGACCCCCATCATAATATCCTGATTGGCATTCAATGTAGTTCTTGCCAGCGTATCGTGGCCATACTGTGCATGCATTTTAACCTGCTCAAATTCTTCTGGCGTAAGTTTCCCCTGTTTTTCCAGCACAGCAGGCGGAATCAACATCTTGCCGATATCCAGGAACAGCCCTGCAATGACCAGATTGTACTGGTCAAGTACCGACATGCCCAACCAACGACCCATTAAACCGGCTAAGATACCCACATGAAGACAATGATGTATCAGATAAGACCCCTCATGCTTCATATTATGAATCTGCGATACCGCCTTCGCCCCATCACAAAGCTCGGTAAAGTTCCGCTCATCCATAATATTTTGCAAATCAGCAGCATTAAATTCGCCCCGTTGAACCAAGCCTTCAAACATAACTACCAATTGCTGATAAACCGTGTTATAGCACACGATATAAGCATCATCCAGTAAATTCTCCTTGCTGGGCATGGCCGGTGGCTCCTGCTCTTCAATATAAACCGAAAAAATCGGTCTGTCCAGCAATCCATAAATCATTTCCTTGGTTAAAATCGTTCCCGTACTGATAAGCGTATTTCCCTGCTCATCTGCGATATCACGGCCAACCTTCATCCCTGCCCGCAGGCTCTCTACTGCATATACCTTTAGCACAAGCCCTCATCCTCTCCAGCCAGCTTTCGTTTACGTTTATTAATCTCTATTGATTATAGCGCATTTCCATGAGTTTTACCATAAGAATTTAATATATTCGAAGCACAAGGCTAAGGGCAGGAGGGGAATAACTTTCGGCTGCTTAGACAAGCTTGTCAAACGCTGCCGAAAGCCATTCCCCTCCTGCCCTTCTTAGTTTTAGCACATAAACTGCGTTATAATCTATCTTGCTGCTCACCCTAATATCACAGTGTACCTCCCGCAAATTGGTTTTATTACGTTTGGTCAGCTTATCTTTGCAATACAATCATAAGTACGCAATAAGCCCGCCCTGCTGGTGATAGCTTTCCGCAGCGTTTGACAAGCCTGTCTAAGCGAAGGAAAGTTATTACCAGCAGGGCGGGCGTCTTATTTATCTCGATGTAAACCTAACGATTATTTGTTCTCGCTTACAACCTTGCGCACAACCTCAGCCACATGGTCAACGGTGAAACCGAACTTCTCGAAAAGCACAGCTGCCGGTGCAGAAGCACCGAAGCCCTTCATGGAAACCGTAGCACCATCAAGGCCTACATACTTACCCCAGCCGAAATCGCTGAGTGCTTCCACAGCAACGCGGGCGCGAACTTTCTTCGGCAGAACGCTTTCTTTGTATTCAGCACTCTGGTGCTCGAAGAGGTCCATGCAAGGCATGGAAACCACGCGGACATCTACGCCTTCACCAGCCAGTTTAGCCTGCGTATCCACAGCCAGCGAAACTTCGGAACCGGAAGCGATGATGATGCCGTCCATCTTGGCAGCATCTTTGGCTTCGGATACCACATAAGCACCCTTGAGGGCTTCCTTGGAGGAACCAGCCAGCTGCGGCAGGTTCTGACGCGTCAGTACCAGAGCCGTCGGGGTCTTTTCGCTGGTCACAGCCAGGTACCAGCCTGCAGCCGTTTCCGTAGCATCTGCCGGACGGAACACGTTGATATTGGGCTGGGAACGAAGCATAGCCAACTGTTCAATCGGCTCATGCGTCGGACCATCTTCACCAACACCGATGGAGTCATGCGTCAGGACATAGGTCACAGGCAGGCCCATAAGTGCAGCCAGACGAGCCATCGGTTTGATGTAATCGCTGAACACGAAGAATGTTGCTACATAGTTCTTCAGACCGCCATGCAGGGTGATACCGTTAGCCATAGCTGCCATAGCCAGTTCACGCACACCGAAGTGCAGGTTGCGGCCAGCGTAGTTAGCCTTGGAGAAGTCACCAGCGTCCTTCATGTCCGTCTTATTGGACGGAGCCAGGTCAGCACTGCCGCCAAAGAGGTTCGGCAGAATGTCTTTGAGACGGTTAATCATCGTACCGGAAAGAGCACGCGTTGCCTGAGCCTTATCTTCATAAGCCCAGAAGCTTTCGTCGTTCAGCAGAGCCTGAGCGTCAACCGGCGCATGGAACTTATCCCATTTTGCCTTGAGTTCCGGGAATTTAGCGCAGTAGTCAGCAAAGAGCTTATTCCAGGCAGCTTCTGCTTCAGCACCCTTCTTTGCCTTTTCTTCATAATGTGCATAAACATCCTGCGGAATGTTGAAGGTCTTTTCCGGTTCCGGCCAGCCCAGATTTTCCTTGAGGGCCTTGACATTGTCCACGCCGAGCGGTTCACCATGAGCGCTGGCCTTGCCCTGCTTAGCCGGGCAGCCATAGCCAATCTGGGTCTTAACCGTGATAAAGGACGGATGTTCCTTATCTGCCTTGGCAGCTTCGATAGCCTTGCCGATAGCATCAAGATCCGTACCATCTTCAACCGTCAGCGTCTGGAAGCCGAAAGCCTGCATGCGTTTTTCCACATTTTCCGTGAAGGCGATATCCGTGCTGCCTTCGATGGAAATGTTATTGGAATCGTAGAGAACAATCAGCTTGGAGAGACCGAGCGTACCAGCCAAAGAGAAGGCTTCGGAGGAGATACCTTCCATCATGCAGCCATCGCCGCCCAGAGCAAAGGTGTAATGGTCAACCACATCGTAACCAGGCTGATTGAATTCAGCGGCCAGATGTGCTTCCGCCATTGCCATACCTACAGCCATACCCATACCTGCACCCAGCGGGCCGGTCGTAGCTTCAACGCCTACCGTATGACCATATTCCGGATGCCCCGGAGTCAGCGAACCGTCCTGGCGGAAGTTCTTCATATCGTCCATTGTCAGGCCATAACCGAAGAAATGGAGCAGCGAATAAAGCAGCGTAGAACCATGACCGCCAGACAAAATAAAGCGGTCGCGATTAGCCCACTGAGGGTTCTTCGGATTGTGGTTCATGTGGTTAGCCCACAGCTCATAAGCCATGGGAGCACTGCCAAGTGGCAGACCAGGATGGCCGGAATTTGCTTTCTGCACAGCATCAGCGGCCAATACACGAATAGCGTTTACACAAGTGGTATCGATGTTACTCAATGTGATCTCTCCTTACTAAAAAAAGATTCGTTTTATCACAAACACTATTCTACAAAAAAAAATGGAAAATGTACAGACCCTTTGCCCATTTTCCATTAATTTCTTTTATGGTTTTTTAAAAAACGATTATCGATAATTACGTTTTCATACAATGAAACTTAGAAGTTTCGCAAGTCAGGACGCAGCTCCTGTGCTTTTCCCATATAAACATGCTGAATATCCGCCTGCTTGATTTCCGTATCGACGAGCAGTAATACGCGAATGCAGCGTTCCATGGATTCGTCTACCTCAGGTACCCGGGTGTCGAAAAGGGGCACCTTGTCAAAGCCATCCATCTGCCGTGCTCCCGTTGCCGGAAACCCTGCGGTCAAATCACTGGTACAACTGAAGATACAAGCACCGATATCCTCCGGCTTCACCTTGTTGCGCCGCAGAATCTGTGACAGCAGCATTCTTGCTGCCTGCCAGATTTCCTCCTTCTTGTTCTCCCCGACTACAATTGCGCCGCGAATTCCTCTCATAAATCATTCCTCCTCATTTGCCTGTGAAATCAAGGTTCTTTATGAATTTCCCAAATGATTCTCAGGCTAAGTATAAATGCGATTAAATATCCCAACACACCTAATAGGGGTATTTCCATTATTTTAGGCGTCATCTGCGTTGTACAAATCGTACTTGACCCCAGCAGCAACGCCGCTACCAGCACCGCTAGTATCACCTTGTTGATCATGCGGTCAAGATGCCGCAGAGGTTCTTCTGACCCCGTAACATCAAGATTCACCTTGGTCTGGCCGCTCATGGTCATTTTGAGAATATCCGAAATCTGTTCGGGCAGCTGGGCTGATTTTTTTAAGAGCATTACGCCTTCCTGTTTGGCCTTTTCGAGCTCGTCCTTCCAGTCAAAATTCTTCTTGTAGTCCACAGCAAGGCTGCGGGCAAAGATTTCCACAAAGCTGACCTTCGGACAGCAGAGCCGCATAACGCCTTCTACCGTCAACACGCCACGCGCAAACATCGAAAGCCCCTGCGGACAGGTAATGTGATGCACCCGCATCAGATTCATAATCTGACGGGTAAGTACCCCCATCTGCAATTCGCTGAAATCCAGGCTGCTGTACTGTGCCAGCATGGCATCAATATCCTGATAAAGCGCCGTATGGTTGATTTTCCCCTTAACAATCCCCAGGGAAAGCACCGCCGCCTTCATTTCAAAAGTATCGTGATGCGCTAAAGAGTATATCGCCTTGCGGATAGCTGCCCGGTCGCGGCTGGATAACCTGCCCATCATGCCCAAATCCAGCCAGACAATGCGGCCATTGCGAATCCAGATATTGCCGGGGTGCGGGTCTGCATGGAAAAAGCCATCTTCGATAATCTGCCGTACATAATTTTCCCCCAGACGGCGACCCAACGTATTGATATCATAACCTCTCTCTTTGAGTTTGGCAAAATCATCAATGCAAATACCATCCACATACTCCATCACCAGAATATGCTGCATGGAGAGATTGCGGAAAACCCGCGGACAAGTTACATAATCCACATCACGGTTGAGATGGGCAAATTCTTCAATATGGTCAGCCTCCATGAGAAAGTCCATTTCCTGCTTGGCAATGGTCCACATTTCATCGAGCACCATATTGAAATCGATAACATCCTGAGAGCGGCTTACCACTTTCAGTAGTGTAGCCGCCCGCTTCAACAGGACGATATCCTTGCTCATCACCTCGTATATACCGGGCCGCTGTACTTTCACGACAACCTTTTCCCCGGTTGTGAGCACTGCCCGATGAACCTGCGCGATACTGGCTGAACCGATGGACTCCTCGTCAATGTAGGAAAACACCTGATTCCAGCGGCGGCTGTACTCCCGTTCGATGACCTCCAAAATGGTCTTGAACGGCATGGGTTTGGCCTCAGTCTGCAGTTTCATCAATTCATCGCAGTATTCCGGCGGCAAAAAGTCCGGGCGCATACTCATGACCTGCCCCAGCTTTACAAAAGTGGGGCCAAGGTCTTCCAGTATCTGCCGCAGCTTTTCCGGCGTAACCCCTTTGACGATATCCCGCTTGCGGAGCACCGCCACCATTTCCTTCAGACGTTTGGCCGTCCCGGCATCTTCATTTTTCTTAAAGAACTGTTCCAGCATAGCACTGGCTCCTTTAAACCTTTACTTTTTGCTGTATTTCTCTGCTAACTGCTGCTTTACCGTCTCGTTGGCCAGGAAGTCATCATAAGTCGTTACGCGGTCAACTACCCCGTCCGGCGTAATATCAATGATGCGATTGGCAATAGTCTGCACGAACTCATGGTCATGGGATACAAAGAGTGCCGTGCCGCCAAAGGCGATAAGACCGTTGTTGAGTGCCGTAATGGATTCCAAGTCCAAATGGTTGGTCGGTTCGTCCATCAGGAGGACATTGGCACCGGAGAGCATCATCTTGGACAGCATGCAACGCACACGCTCACCACCGGAGAGTACCGATGCTTTTTTGAGGCTTTCCTCACCAGAGAACAGCATACGGCCTAAGAAACCGCGCACAAAGGTTTCGTCCGGATCCTTGGAATACTGACGCAGCCAGTCCACGAGAGACAGTGACACGCCATCGAAATAAGCGGAGTTATCAGCCGGCAGATAAGCCTGCGTAGTCGTTACGCCCCACTTGAACGTACCTTCATCGGCTTCTTCTTCGCCCATGAGAATCTTAAAGAGCATGGTCTTGCCAATGCTGTTCGGGCCGACAAAGGCCACTTTGTCGCCACGCTTCAGCGTGAAGCTGACATTTTTGAGCACCTGCTCACCGTCAACGGTCTTGGAAATGCCGTCCACCTGCAGGAGCTGGTCACCAGCTTCGCGGTCCGGCGTGAAGGCAATGTACGGATAACGGCGGGAAGACGGCTTGATGTCCTCCACTTTGATTTTATCGAGCAGCTTCTTACGGCTGGTTGCCTGCTTGGATTTGGCAGCGTTAGCGGCAAAGCGGGCAATAAAGTTCTGCAGTTCCTTGATTTTTTCCTCAGCCTTCTTGTTCTGCTCCTTCTGCAGCTGCAGAGCCAGCTGGCTGGACTGATACCAAAAGTCATAGTTGCCGGCATAGAGCTGAATGGCGCCGAAGTCCACATCGCAGATATAGGTGCAGACCTGATTGAGGAAGTGACGGTCATGGGATACCACGATAACGGTATTTTCAAAACCAGCCAGAAAATCTTCCAGCCAATTGATGCTTTCTACGTCCAAATGGTTGGTCGGCTCGTCCAAAAGCAGAATATCCGGATTGCCGAAAAGTGCCTGTGCCAGAAGTACACGCACCTTTTCCTTGGCCGTAAGGTCTGCCATCTTCATGGTGTGTTCTTCTTCGGGAATGCCCAGACCATTCAAAAGGCGGGCAGCTTCGGATTCTGCATCCCAGCCGTTGAGTTCGGCAAACTCTGCTTCAAGCTCCGATGCCTTCATGCCGTCTTCTTCGGAGAAATCCGGCTTAGCATACAAGGCATCTTTTTCGTCCATGATTTCGACCAGACGCTTATGCCCCATGATAACCGTACGCAAAACTTCATAATCATCGAAAGCATAATGGTCCTGCTGCAATACAGCCAAACGCTCGCCCGGCGTGATTTCGATATTGCCGCCAGTCGGTTCGATCTCACCAGACAGCAGCTTTAAGAACGTAGATTTACCGGCACCGTTAGCACCGATGATGCCATAGCAGTTTCCTGGCGTAAATTTCAGATTTACGTCTTTATAAAGTACACGTTTGCCGAATTGTAAGCTAACATTATTGGTCGTAATCATAAATTATTATTATCCTCTCATCTTGTAATTAATTAACGTGACAACATTTCGCGGAACATACTCATAATGCTCTGCCCATAGGTATAACCTGGAACTGCCCAGCGGCCATTGAGATCTGTCCAGCTGTTCAGTGTTCGTGTTCCATAGGTACCGCGCACCAGTCCATAGCGGGGGTCTACCACCTGTTCACTCGGCTGGCGGGTAGATGCATAGGCCAGCAAATGCTGAATCTGCGCCCGTACCCCCAGCTTGGCAGAACTGAAATAAGCGCCCTTCACATCACTGCTGGTTGTCCCCAGCCCACAGTAATTGTTTTGGTCAGGAGTCACTGTTCCTCCATAGCGGAAAAAGCCTGTTTCCTTTAAGGCCTGAGCAAACGCCACATCGGGACGAACGCCCTCGCGTGCGCCCTCTTCATAATAGTAAGAAACAAGCTCCTGCGGCGAGACCGAAATATCCGGACGTGGATTTACACTAAGAAGATAGTTCACACATTGTTCCTGACTGGCCAGTGGCGTCCCCATAATCGAATCATCATAAGCCGATACGGTCTGATGTACCTTAATGGTGTTTTCCACCTTCTCCACAGGCGGATGCAGAATCGCATCAATCCGGGATTCCAAGCTCCGCGTTCCGCGTTCCACCGTACGGGTGCTGCTGCTTCCCATTTTAAGCTTATGATGCGTATCCACCTTGGTTTCCATTTCCGGATTCATCGCCAAATGACGGGCCTCACTATAATCCGGCATTGCTAAAGCCAAACTGCCAGCCAGCAGGCCAGCCATAACCACTCTCGAACAACGGTCAAATATCACGAACAGTACACTCCTTAACTTATCAAAACATACTTCCATAGACATAATAAAGGGCAAATATGCCGCTTATCAACCACACACTTCCTGCCACCTGCCGAAATCTCCCGGACACGCTCATAAACAACGCATAACCGATTATTGAAGTCCCCAAAGCCGTGGCAAAATCTCCGCTCAAGAACAACAACAAAACCAAAACGCTGACCGCCAGCACCTCGGCACGCTGCTCCTCCTTCTGCTCAGACAGTGGACAATGTTTTAATGTATTTAGCAACAGATAAAATCCACTGCCCGCTAATACAGGCACTGCCATAGCAGGAAATTCTGCGGCAGAGGCAATAATGGGTTCACTAAATAAGGCCAATGCAAAAAACAGCACTACAGTTCCAAGAGTCTTTCTGCTGTTTTGGCTCATGGAAGCTGCAACCGAAACAGGTGAAACCACCAATGGCGGCACACCGCATACTGCCCCTGCAGCGCCCAGCACAAACAGGAAACGAACCCCCTCAGCAGGCTTACCTGCCCGGGATAATGATGCAAATGTGCTCCAATGAACTGCGCTGAGCAGAACCAGCAGGCTGAACACCGTCACCCCATAAAAGACACGGCCCTTGGCATCCGGAACACTAAAGGATAGCTGCCCTATCACCTTATCCAGTCCTTCAGGGAGGAAAAATGGTGCCTCAGGAATCACCCAAAAACCTTCAACAAAGGTAACCATTCCCACAGCCACCATGCCGATAAACAAGGCACTGCGCCAGCCTCCAGCCACCAAAACCAAGGTCAGTACAATGCCGGCCATACTCCAGTACATCAGTGGGTCAGCAGCGTCTCCCAGCATCATGACCTGCCAGGGAGATGCAATTACAATACGCCCCATTTTTAATCCCAAACCGATTAAAAATACAGCCAGTGCCAGCTTAATCCCCCAGGGAAATATCGCCGGCAATTCCCGGCAGGGAATATATTTACTGCCCCACCAAAAGAGCAAGCCCAGAACCGATGACAGAAAACTGATTCCCAATACAGCCTGCCAACCCAGACCATGTGAAACAGCCACGATAAAGACCAAATAGCCGGTTACCGTTAGTGATGGTACCAACACAACACCATACCGCTTGAACGCAGACCATAAGGTTCCCACCAGCGACAGCAAAACACCTGCTGTAAAACTGCCGGCAAAATCCATTCCAGCCTGCTGCAACATGGAAGCCACCGCTGCAAAAACCGCCAAAGACGCCATCGCCATAGTCACCCCGGCGAAAATATCCCGGCAAAAACGCATAAACAGTTCATCCTCCATATATCAACTTCATTTTAACACAAGAGGGGATAAAATGACAATTACTGAGCAGTTAAAAACATCTCTGCTGCCTTCATGCCATCAACCGCAGCACTCATAATGCCGCCAGCATAACCAGCACCTTCCCCCATTGGATAGAGTCCATTTATGCCCTCTGCCAGCATTGTTTCCCGGCTGCGGCAAATTCGGCAGGGAGCAGAGGAACGTGCCTCCACGCCGGTCATCACTGCACCTCTATCGGCAAATCCCTTGATTTTGCGATCAAAATGCGGCAAAGCACCTTCCAATGTCTTCGTCAGAAAATCCGGCAGACAGCGATGTAAATCCACTGCCTTTACTCCTGGCTGATAGGACGGCGGGGTCAAAAACTGCGTAGAACCAAAGGTGCCCCCGAGGAAATCCCCTACGGTCTGTACAGGCGCATGATAATTCTTGCCCCCCAGTTCAAAGGCCAGCTTTTCCAGCTTATCCTGCAGATTCATACCTGCGAGCACTTCCTGACCAAAATCTTCGGGGCCGACCTGCACTAGTAGAGCACTGTTGGCTACACCGGAATCCCGTTTGTAATTGCTCATGCCATTCGTACAAACCTGCCCATGCAAAGAAGTCGCCGCTACGACCTGCCCACCAGGGCACATGCAGAAGGAATATGCTCCCCGCCCGGTAACGGGGTCTTTATAAGTCAGCGCATAATCAGCTGTCGGCAGACGGGGATTTCCCGCGTCCTCACCATATTGCGCCCTGTCGATAAACTCCTGCGGGTGCTCAATACGCACACCAACGGCAAAGGGTTTTGCCTCCATTTTTAAGCCTTTTCCCAAAAGCAGACGGTAAGTGTCACGGGCAGAATGGCCTATGCCCATAAAGACCTGCCGGCAGGCAATGCGCTCTTCATCATTGACCATTACGGCCTGCACCTCGCCCCGCTCTATCTCCATATCCGTAACCTGCGCACCAAAGCGGACTTCGCCACCCAGGCGGATAATTTCCTTACGGATATTTTTTACCACACCCTGCAACAAATCCGTACCGATATGCGGTTTATGCAGATAGCGTATCTCTTCAGGCGCCCCAGCAGCAATAAAGGCTTCCAATACATCTTGTATATGTCCGTCACTGATACGGGTAGTCAGCTTGCCATCAGAAAAAGTCCCTGCACCGCCCTCACCGAACTGTACATTGGAACGTTCGTCCAATGTGCCTGTCTGCCAGAAAAAATCGATCGCCGCTTTACGGCTGTCCACATCTCCGCCACGCTCCAAAACCAACGGGCTCCAGCCAGCCTTAGCCAAAGTCAATGCGGCAAACATTCCTGCAGGACCAAATCCCACCACCACAGGCCGTAAATCATCGGCTGCGCGCGTGCGGAATTTTTGTGGTGCAATCCTTTTCGTTGCCACGATTTCCACATTCTTATCTTTGCGCAATTTCTGCAGTACCTTTTTTTCCGGCATATTTACCGCTACGTCCAACATATAGACGAACTGCACCGGTGCGCCATGATAGCGGCGGGCATCTACAGCCTTACGCACAATTACCACCTCAGCAACAGCCTGAGGTGGTAATTGTAATCGTTTGGCTGCAAGTGTTTCCAAGGGGCGTTCATCATCAAAAGCCACCTGTAAGTTTTTTATACGAATCACTTGAACCTTCACTCCATACCTTTACTTGTTTTCTTCGTCTTTACCACGATATGCGCCAAAACATCATGATTGGTTACGGTCACACCTGGCGGAATCTCCAGCTTAACCGTTTTATTGGTGTTCTTGTATACATCTGCTAACGAAATCTTTTCCGTGTTTATCGACTTCAAATTAGCGATTACGTTTTCTGCACCAGCAATCTCAATCTGCAGTGGTTCCGGTTTAATTGCAACCAGCTCCAGCCTGCTGTCCAAATCATCACCAGGCACAGGTGTTATCGTCACAATCTTTTTCGTCAGCCCTCTTGCCATCTGCACAGCCACATACATTGTGGCAGGCTGGATTGTTAAACCGGACACTTCCCGGCCATCTGCATTAATCGCCGTCAACGGCACCTGCAGAGAAAAATCGGACTCATTCTTGCTGGTCAATCCCACATAACCAATAAGCCTGTCCACTTCATTTACCAACGAAGACGGCCCTTCTATCGTGACCTCATCACTGGCCTGCGTTACGCTGGCTACCGTCACTCCACTGGCAGGTGAACCATTGACACTGATATCTGCCCGTACCTTGCGCTGCACAATGGGGTCCAGCGTAACTTCCATACTATCCGGATACACATCAACCAGTTCAAACCCCTGCGGCATATCTACCCGTATTTTATAGAGATTTGTGCCCGCTTCAGCCCCGCGCAGATCCACATATGCATGAAAATCCACATCGTTATTGTTGACAAAAAGCGAGCGTACGCCCCGCACGGTAATTTTGACCGTATCCTCCCCTTTTGTCACCTTATACCCTTCAGGCACATTGACCAGCTGAACCTGCGCCGTAAAACTCCCCTCTGTAGACGGATTCTGGTCATTCATGACATAACCCCAAAGAATTACCGCCACAAAAACAGAAGCTATCTTAGCGGCCCAATTACGCTGAATTAAACTGCGAAAGCTGGAAATCATTTCTTCTTCCTCCAGTTCATTACCATGTCTTTAAGATTTGTCTTAGGGACAGCAAAGACAGGCATCAATACCTCCTTCAAATATTCCGGACTCAAATGCCGCATGATATGTCCATTTTCTGCAACAGAAATCGTCCCCGTCTCTTCACTGACCACAACAATCAAGGCATCGCATTGCTCAGAAAGGCCAATTGCCGCCCGATGGCGGGTTCCTAATTCCGTGGAAAGTGTACGATTTTCCGTCAGCGGCAAAAGGCAGCCCGCAGCAATCAGACGATTGCCCCGAATAACCGTAGCGCCGTCATGCAGCGGGGTATTGACGATAAAGACATTCAACAAAAACTCTGCCGATATAAGCCCGTCAATCTGTATACCTGTGGCACTGACATCATTTAAGCCCATGTTGCGCTCAATAACCAGCAGTGCCCCTGTTTTCGTAGCAGCCAGCTGCTTAACCGCCTTGGTGATTTCATCGACCAAATGTCTGGCCTGCTCATCATCGAGCAATGCCGCTGAGCCTAAAAAACGCCCCTGTCCCAAATGCTCCAAGGCGCGCCGTAGTTCCGGCTGAAAGACAATGGGCAATGCCACAAACAGCAAGGTCACGGTTTTTTGCAGCAGCCAGGATATCACATGCAAATCCAGCCAGCTGCAAACCATAGTCACCGCCAGCAGGACCAGAATACCTTTTACCAGCGTAATCGCCCGAGTATCCTGCAGCATTTCATAAACTTTATACAAGATTGCCGCCACTATCAGAATGTCCAACACATCAAACCACCCAATGGTGGAAAGAATCCCATGAAATTGTACTGGCAGTGTAAAATCAATCGGCATAAAACAAAACTCCCTAGTATTACATTCCTATTATATCTTTACTCACTATTATAAAAAGAATTCGTGTTCTTTGTAAAGAATTCCTTGTCTATATCGTAAAAAGTTTACGCCTTTTTTCTTAAAATAACATGAAAAAAGAGAATCTGCCAATAAAAATCAGCAAATTCTCTTTCACTGCGCTTATTTAATTTCGCGAATCCAGCCTTCCGGTGCTTCAACCGTACCAAGCTGCACCCCGCGGAGAGTGTTATAGAGTTTAGTGAGTACAGGGCCCATTTCCTGCATACCGCTCGGGAATGTGATTTCCTTATCTTTGGATACCACTTTGCCTACAGGGCAAATAACAGCTGCCGTACCACAAAGACCAGCCTCGGCAAAATCTTCCAGTTCTGTAAATTTCACCGGACGATGCTCCACCTTGTAGCCAAGATTTTCAGCCAGTGTTACCAACGAACGGCGGGTGATGGACGGCAGAATAGAACCGGACTTCGGCGTTACGATAACGTTATCCTTCGTGACGAAAAGGAAGTTGGCACCGCCTGTTTCTTCCACATAAGTACGGGTAGCAGCATCCAGATACATATTTTCATCAAAGCCATTCTCATGCGCCAGAATGTAGGGATGCAGGCTCATGGCATAGTTAAGGCCGGCTTTGATATCGCCCGTACCATGTGGTGCTGCACGGTCAAAATCGCTGACACAAATCGTAATGGGTTTAATGCCGTTCTTGAAATATGAGCCTACCGGCGTCCCAAAGAGGCGGAACTGGTATTCATCCGAAGGCTTAACGCCAATAACCGGGCCTGTAGCAAACAGATACGGACGCAGATACAGTGCACCACCGGATTCATAAGGCGGAATCCAATCCTTGTTAGCTGCTACCACCTCATCTACCGCTTCCATGAACATTTCCTCCGGCACAGGCGGCATAACCAGACGCTTGGCCGAATCCATCATGCGCTTGGCATTTAGATCCGGGCGGAAGGTAACGACGCGTCCATCTTTGGTGCGATAGGCCTTCAATCCTTCAAAAACCTCCTGGCAATACTGTAAAATACCAGCACACTCATTAAGTACAATGGTCGCATCTTCCGTCAAACCACCTTTTTCCCAGTGCCCATCTTTATAATTGGCCACGTAGCGCTTGGTAATCGGTTGATAGCTAAAACCTAATTTTGACCAGTCAATATTTACATTTGCCATGCTAAAACCCCTTTTCTTTTTCCTCAAAGTAACTACATTTTATTCCTGTGATATACAAATGTCAAGATTTTCGCCATATTTTTACTAAAAACCAACCGATTTTACAAAACCGTGCGCATGCACCAAACAACTGTATTACGATATATGCATTTGTTTCTGACGCAATTCTTTTAACGCAGCTGCCAAATTTTCCCGAATATCACCTGCCATTAACGCTTCACCTTTTTCGCTATAAGCAATATCACCAGCCCGGCCATGAAGATACACCCCCACGAGCGGCGCCAGTTCACTTTCCGTCTGCTTCATTAACCCGGCTATCGTACCAGCCAGCACATCACCACTGCCAGCAGTGGCCATACCGGGATTGCCAACCATAGACAAGAAAATCGCACCGTCTGGATAAGCCACCAACGTACATTCACTTTTTACCACCAATACACATTGATACTCCGCAGCCGCTTCCCGTACAATAGGCAGCAACGATTCACGCAGTTCCGACACCGAAACGCCCAAAAGACCGGCCATTTCTCCCAAATGCGGTGTGAGTACAGGCACCTGTGGCAGTTTGCTTAAATCGTCCGGCTGACTATTAAAGGCAAAGATTGCATCAGCATCCATAATGAGCGGCTTATTCACCTTTGCTGTAAACATGCGGATTAACTCCTGTGTTTCCATAGAACGCCCCAGTCCCGGACCGATAAGCACGACATCATGGCTTTGGGATAGTTCAAGCAAGCGGGTCAGCGCCTTTTCACCACCCAAAATCCCTGCGGTACTTTCTTCAATCGGCTGTACCATCACTTCCTGAAGCTGTCCTGCCAAAACAGGCTGTACGGAAGCCGGTACGGCCAGCGTGACTACACCCGCGCCAGCCCGCAGAACTGCGGTTGCAGCTAAAGCAGCAGCACCAGTCATGCCCAGTGAACCTGCCACAACCAGAATCTTGCCACAATCCCCTTTATGCACAGATTTCCCCCGCAACGGCAAAAGTGTTTTGGCCAGTTTTTCATCCAGCAATGACTGCTGAATCCCATCACTTTGCAGAAGTGCCTGAGGAATCCCTATATCGTCCACAATCAGCCGACCGGTCATATCGGCACCAGGGCTTAGCAAATGGCCTACCTTGGGAAGCCCCATTGTTAAGGTCATATCGGCAATTACCGCTACAGTAGAAATCCGCCCTGTATCTGCCTCTACACCACTGGGAATATCTATCGATAACACTTTCTTCCCCGCATTATTGATTTCTTCAATCAAGCGCAGAACCTTCTTTTTCAGTTCACCATTAAAACCAGTCCCCAAAATACCGTCTAAAATACCATCTGTAAATTTCAGAGCCAAATGCAACCGATTCCAATCCCGATCCTCATCCAAGCCATGTACTTCAATTCCCATTTTGTCACTGATTTTTTTCATGCTGGAAGCTGATGGTTTTAGATGATCTGATTCACAGGTAAGAAAAATCTTGATTTTTGCTCCCATATTATGGAGATATCTTGCTGCAGCAAAAGCGTCACCACCATTATTTCCACTGCCAGCCAGCACACAAATAGTCTTGCCTTCCACCGTCTCCAATAAATGTTCCATCGCCTGTGCTGCCCTGTGTCCAGCATTTTCCATCAGCAAAAGTTCCGGCAAGCCGTAATCCTCTGATGCCAATCGATCGATATTCCGCATTTCTTCGCTTGTCGCTATTTTCATTTTTTATGCCTCCACTACACACTGCGCCGCTGCATATTCTTTTGTATGCGTCAGCGACAACCAAATATTCTTGATTCCTTTTTTTTGGGCAAAATCTGCAAAATATCCCTTAAGACTAACCTTCGGACAGCCTAATGCATCAGGCAGAATCTCCAGTTCTGTAAGGCATCCTCCTCGCAGCCCCGTACCAAATGCTTTTAATATAGCTTCCTTGCCTGCAAAACGGGCAGCAAAACTTTGGCCAGACTGCTGTCCCCGGCTTCGGCAATAATCAATTTCCCTAGGAGTAAAGACTCTATTTACAAATCTTTCCTGCGCAACAGCCTTATCTATCCGTGCCACTTCCACAATATCGATGCCTATACCTGCAATCAAAAAAAGTCCCCTCCGCTCATATCCATTTGGACAATAATAAGCCGGCCTTTCAGCCGGCTGAATTTCATGAATTAAAACGACGTAGTTGCCATATTGCTGCTTGCTGTACCATTAGTAGACGGCGTTGCCGGTGTATTGCCGGTTCCGGAGGCAGGCATACCATCTGCTCCTGTATCTGGCGTGCTAACTTTTTTCCCGCCCGCAGGTTCTTCCGGATTAAACCGATAGTTACGGGCAATGAAGATTTCCACCCGCCGATTTTGCTGTCTGCCAGCATCCGTATTATTATCTGCAATAGGACGATATTCACTGTAACCAATAGCACTAAACCGCGCCGGATTAAGTGACTTCTCTGCAGCCAAAACAGCCTTCATAAGGGTCATCGCACGGGAAGCACTAAGCTCCCAATTGGACGGATACTGAGCCGTGCTTATGGGCACGTTATCCGTATGACCAGAAATAACAACCTTTTCCGGCATAGAAGCCAACATACCCGCTACTACCGGGACAATCGATCTAGCCTGTCCTACCAATTGGGCAGACCCCGAGGGAAACAAAGCCCGCTCCTTAATGCGAATCATCAGCCCCTCTTCTGCCAACTGTGTGCTCAGCTGATCCTCCAAATGATTTTCTTCAATGTATGCCTCTAACTTCTTCTGCAATTCTTCCAGCTGCATATTTTCCGCAAGATAGGCATGATTTCCCTGATCCTCATCTGACATAAGTTCTGAGCGCCGTCCAACATTAGGTCCAGCTTTGTCAAAGAACGATGGTCCCCCCATATTAAAGGCCGAGGAAAACGCTTGTGCCAAATCCGCCATCTTCTTCTGGTCAGTCTGTGAAATAGCAAATAGTGCGATAAACAGTGCCAAAAGCAGGGTCATCAGGTCAGAATATGGCAGGAGCCAAGGCTCACCTTCATGTTCTTCATGAGGCGGCTGATGTTTTTTTCTAGCCATCAAATCACTCCTTCTTCAACCCTTCACGTTCAGACGACGGAATGAATACCATCAGTTTTGCCTCAATTGCCGTAGGCGAGTCACCAGCCTGCAGGGAAAGAATCCCTTCAATGATCATACGCTTTTCGCTGACCTCTGCCTTAGACAAAAGTTTCAGCTTATTCGCCATAGGCAGATACACAACGTATGCGGTAAAAATACCCAGGATTGTAGCAACGAATGCTGCGGCGATAGCATGACCTAACTTATTAACGTCATTCAAGTTACCCAAGGCAGCGATAAGACCGATAACGGCGCCCAACACACCAAGGGTCGGAGCATAAAGGCCTGCCTGCTCAAGCATCGCACGCCCTTCGGCGTGACGCTCCTGCATGACAGCCAACTCTGCATCGAGTACATCACCAACGAACTCCGGGTCCATACCATCAATAACCATACCCAAACCTGTACGGAAGAACGGATCATCAATATCCTGCACCTTGCTTTCCAAAGCCAGAATACCTTCACGGCGGGCAATTTGGGAAAGTTCAATGAACATACTAAGCAAATCTGCTTTTTCATGAAGTGCTGGTTTGAAAAAAACCATCTTAATCAATTTGGGCAAATTTTTCAACTGGTTCATGTTGAAAGCTGTGAACAAGCAGGAAAACGTACCACAGATAATAATCAGGAATGCTGCCGGGTTGTTCAGTGAGCTAATCGGCGCGCCCTTGATAATCATACCTACGAATACGGAGATAAGACCACCTACCGCACCAATGACTGTTGAAATTTCCAAGATAAAAGCCCCCCTAACCTTCCTTTGCTAACGAAGGAACATCATCTATTTTTTGCATATACTTGTACATACTTATATAATTCCATGCCAAAAAGAAAAATCCTACTATCATCGCGGATTTTTTTTACTTTTTATAATAAATTTTTATTATTATATCATACATTCATCAAAAGTATGGTATAATAGGTGGGAATAAAACTAGTTTATAGAGAAAGAAGCGATACGATGGAACTAAGACAACTTGAATATTTCCAGATGGCCAGCCGTCTGCGGAATATCACCAGGGCTGCAGAACGCCTCCGTGTCTCCCAGCCCAACATCACCGTAGCGATTAAAAAGCTGGAGGCAGAACTGGGCATTCAGCTCTTTGACCGCAGCCAGAAACAGCTTTCCCTGACTCCGGAGGGAGCCGTCTTTCTCAATCGCGTAGAGCTGGCTCTGCGCAACATTCAGGATGCTGTGCTGGAAGTCAACGATTACAAGCAGCTCCAAAAGGGTACCATCAAAATCGGCATTCCTCCTATGATGGGCGCCTACCTCTTCCCCAAAATCTTCTCCAGTTTCCAGCGCCGTTATTCCCACTTGGAAATCTTCATGCATGAAGAAGGTTCCATGTCCATTCGCGAACAGCTGGAACGCGATGAACTGGACTTCGGCATCATCATCATTTCCGGTGCCAGCAACCACTTGCAGCTTCTGCCCATGACCAAGGATCAGATTGTCTGCTGTGTTCCCGAGGACAGCCCACTGGCAGCCAAGAAAAGCATTTCCCTCCACGACATTGCCGAAGAAAACATCATCATGCTGAAAGAAGGTTCTTTCCTGCGTCAGGCTATCCTGTCCCGGATGAAGGATGAAAACATCACGCCCAACATCGTACTGGAATCCAATCAGGTTGTTACCTTGAAAGGATTGGTTGCCAGTGGTGTCGGTATTGCCTTTCTGCTTAACATGGTAGTCGAAGATACGCCTGGTGTCAAGGCCATTCCTCTGTCCGACCCGCTCATTGTCGATGTCGGCCTTGCCTGGAAAAAAGACCGTTACATCTCAAAAGCAGCCCAATCCTTCATCGACTTCTGTAAGGATTTACTCAAGGAACGAAATGCCAAAGCAGCCAAATAAGTACAAGGCAAAAAATCGACGGTTCACATGAACCGCCGATTTTTTTTATGTTATTTTATCCTTACATCACGATATGTGCCATAACAAAGCCCATGCAGCAACCAGTTGCTACACCGATAAGGCCTGGAATCATAAAGCTGTGATTCAGAATGTACTTGCCGATGCGGGTAGTACCGGAACGGTCGAAGCCAATGCAGGCCAGGTCGGAAGGATAAGTCGGCAGGAAGAAGTAACCATAGCAGGCAGAGATAAAGGACATGATCATCACCGGGTCCATGCCTACAGACAGAGCCAGCGGCACAACGATGGCGATAGCTGCAGCCTGCGAGTTAACCAGCTTGGACGTCAGGAAGGCGATAATGGCATATGCCCAAGGATAAGCCGTTACGGCAGCACCCAGACTTTCCTTGAGGAAAGTCATATGTGCACCGAAGTAAGTGCTTGCCATCCAGGCAACGCCGTAAACGGATACGAGTGCAACGATACCAGAACGGAATACCTGACTGTTGCCCACATCCTTAGCCTTGATGTTACAGGTCAAAAGAATCATTGCTGCTACAAAAAGCATAACCATCTGGATGACCACCGTCATGGAGATAGGTTTCATAACGCCCTTGGCATTCGGGAAATGCGGCAGAAGATCCGGGAAATTGCCCAGGCAGGCAATAACGAGAATACCAGCAAAGAAAATGTACATTGCACGGTAGTAAGTGGCCGGCAGTTCCTTGTCCATCAGAGATTCCGTATCGCCATATACATAGTTGCGGTTTTCCGGGTCTTTGATGAATTCCTGGAAGCGTTCATCATCGGCCAGTTCCTTGCCACGGCGATAAGACCAAAGTGCACCGCAGAGCACACCAAAGCCTGTTGCTGGAATGGATACTGCCAAAATCTGAAGCACCGTATAATTGAAGTTATGTGCAGCAAAGAAGCCAACGATGGATACAACAGCTACCGATACAGGGGAAGCACAGATAGCCATCTGAGAAGCCACCGAAGCTACAGCCATCGGACGTTCCGGACGAATGTTCTGCTTGATGGCAATATCATAGATAATCGGGAACATGGTGTAAACCACGTGACCGGTACCGCAGAGCACCGTCAGGAACCAAGTCGTGAGCGGAGCAAAAATCGTAACCTGTTTCGGATTGCTGCGCAGGAATTTTTCTGCGTACTTCAGCATAACCGTAAGGCCGCCGGAAGTCTGCAGGAAACCGGCGCAGGTAACTACCGCCAAAATCGTAAGCATTACGTCAATGGGTGGTGAACCTGGTTTGTACTGAAATACAAACGTAAAAATGATGAGACCAATGCCACTGATAACTGCCAGGCCGATACCGCCGTGACGGACACCGAAAATCAAGCAGGCCAGGAGCACTACGAGACCTAATAACATTTCCATAATTATTAATCTCCCTTTCCTTAAAAAATCTCGTTAACAGATCATTTCCCCTTGTGGATTCTATTCGTCAAAGCTACGAAATCTCCTGCAACCGGCAAAAAAATTTCATAACTTTTCTAAATAATTCAATAACCCTAAAACCTGCTAACATCTGCTAATTATACTACAATGCAGATGTATTAGTAAATACTATTTATCATAAAATATTTTAATGATTATCTTTGTTTATGTTATTTTAATCTATATTAATAAATTATTGCAACTTGACATTTCTTAAACACTTTCGTTATAATAGCTATGTAATAAAAAGCATATTAACAGGCAATGGCGCCTTTTGCTTCTGCACATTCAAAGAACAGTGGGATATCTGTCTTTTTGACCATACAGAAGCAAAAGGTGTTTTATTTTACACGTAAAGAAAGAAGGTTATTTATGGAATTATTAAACTCTATTGTCGATGGCATCAATACCCTGCTATGGTCGTATGTCCTTATTGTTGTTCTCGTAGGCTCTGGGATTTATTTCACCCTGTCCACAAAATTCGTTCAGCTGCGTATGCTGCCGGAAATGGTCCGTCTGCTCACTGAAGGTGTCGGCGCAAAAACAAAGGGAAGTTCCGTTAACTCCTTCCAGGCTTTCTGTGTCAGCACCGCCTCCCGTGTAGGCGTGGGCAATATCGCCGGCGTAGCAATTGCTATCGTCACCGGCGGCCCCGGTGCAGTATTCTGGATGTGGGTTATCGCCTTCATCGGCGCTGCTACAGGCTTTGTCGAAAGTACGTTAGCACAGGTTTACAAGATTCAGCGTCCTGACGGCTCCTTCCATGGCGGCCCTGCTTACTACATCAAAAATGCCCTGCATCAGCCCGGCATTGCCAAGCTCTTTGCCGTGCTCTTATCCGTAACCTTCGGCCTTATCTACAATTCGGTACAGGCAAACACGATTGCCCTGTCCGCCTCCACGGCCTTTAATGTCCCCCAGTCGGTAACGGCAGGTGTCCTGGCATTCTTCACTGGTTTAGTAATCTGCGGTGGCGTGCAGCGCATTGCACAGGTAACCGAATTCCTCGTGCCCATCATGGCTGGCCTTTACATCCTCGTAGCCATTATTATCACCATCATGAATATTGACCAGGTTCCCGCTATGTTTGCCCTAATTCTCCATGACGCTTTCTCACCGCAGGCAGCTGTCGGCGGCGGTCTTGGCTCGGTTATTCTCACCGGCGTAAAGCGCGGCCTGTTCTCTAATGAAGCCGGTGAGGGTTCTGTACCGAATGCCGCCGCAACCGCCGATGTCAGTCACCCGGTAAAACAGGGCCTTATCCAATCCTTCGGTGTTTATGTCGATACCTGGCTGGTATGTTCTGCCACAGCGTTCATCGTCCTGCTGACCGGTCAGTACACTGTAGGAGGCGAGCTTACCGGTATTGCACTGGCACAGGCTTCTCTTGCCAGCATCTTCGGTGCTTCAGCTCCAGCCGCTGTCGCCTTCATGATTTTGTTGTTCGCCTTCAGTTCCATTGTCGGCAACTACTACTACAGCGAAATCAATATCGCCTTCTTTGAGGGAAATAGTAAAATGGGTTTGTACTTGTTCCGCGCTTTGGTTATCGGCATGGTCGTCTTCGGCAGCATGGCTGAACTTTCTTTGGTTTGGAACCTCGCTGACCTCTTCATGGGACTTCTCTGCCTGACCAACCTCTATGCCATCGCCCGCCTCTACAAATATGTACAGGTAACCTTCAACAGTTATCTGGAACAGAAAAAACAGGGCAATGCTGAACCCGTATTCGATCCAGCTATTCTCCCCAACGAACATGGTATTCATGCTTGGGGTGTAGATAAAGACTAACATCATAATCGTTCATAAAAAATCCCTGACAGCCATCGGTCTGTCAGGGATTTTTTCATCATTCTTTTAACTGCTGCAGCCCGATTCCTTTTTCTGATAAAAATACAGAAAGATAATAGGAATGACCAGCAAGGTAAATACCGTGGAGGTCAGCAGCCCGCCAATGATCACCCAGGCCATGGATACGCGGTTTTCGGCACCATCGGTCATCGCCAGCGCCATAGGCAGCATGCCCACCATCATGGTAATGGTTGTCATACAAATTGGCTTTAAGCGTACACAGCCAGCCTCCACAATGGCCTCCAGCGCCGTCCTCCCCCGATCCATCAGCGTCAGCGTATAGTCAATGAGCAAAGTGCCATTCTTCGCCACAATACCATCCATAACCAATATGCCAATCATCGAATAAATATTCAACGTGTTATGGGTCAGGAACAACAAGAGCACCGAGCCAATAAGCCCCAAAGGCAGGGAAAACATACGGATAAAAGGCGTCAGCACCGATTCATAGAGCACGGCCAGCAACATATAGATAAGCACCAATGCTAAAAATAAGGCACTGAGCAACTCACCGAACGTTTCATTCATACGGCTTGCCTGCCCCTTGAACCGATAGGTTACCCCTTCACCTAAGTCTGCTTCCTTCAAGGCTTTTTTTACCTCCTGCACCACATCTCCTACGGGACGCCCCCGTAAGTTTGCACCAATCTGGATGGAACGCTGCTTATCCACACGGCGAATACTGACCGGCCCCCGGCCATCTTTAATCTCCGCCACATCACCTAAGTAGGCCAGTTTGCCATTAGCCCAGACCGGAACTCGGGCCACATCGGAAGCATGATAGCCATCAGCCCCTTTAAAGCGCACTTTGATTTTGGTATCCTGTCCTCCATTCAACGGATCATTTTTCAATTCTCCAGCAGATAATCCTGAAATGGCCGAAGAAAACGCCGTGTCAACATCAGCCAGACTGGCCTCAAAAACCTTGAGTTTGTCCCGGTTGATTGTAAGCTGTAATTCCGGCATACCTTCCGTATAGGAACTGTTAACATCGCTTACGCCTTTGATATCGTGCCGCAGGATTTGTTCCACCTTATCCGAGGCCGCCATCAGTTCCTGCATGGAATTTCCCCGCAGTTCAACCTGCAAAGCACCGCCGCCTCCTCGACCACCGCTGGTACCAGCCATATTGGTCTGATTTTCCGTCACGCGTATTTCTGCGCCGGAAATCTTCTCAGCGTATTCCCGGACTTCCCGTGTGATTTCCCATACCGAACGGCTGCGCTCCCGCCGTCCTATAAGTTCCACCTTGATGCGGCCTTCATGCGCATTACTGCTCCCCCCGGCCTGCGTCATATAATACCTGACTTCAGGAATCTCAGCGAGCTTTTTTTCCAGTTGCAAAGCCACTTTATTTGGTTCTTCTGAAGAAGCCCGCACGGGGCATTGAATGTTGATGGTAAAACCGGATTCATCTGTCTGCGGCATGTATTCCATACCTACTGCCCCTAGCGGAATCAATGCCATAACAGCAGTAAATATGCCCAAAATCGTAAGCAAAAGTTTTTTTCGATGGCCCAAGCTCCAAAAGAGTACCTGCCGATAAAATCCGACCGCCCGTTCTTCCAATTTGTCCATAAACTGCCACAGAAAGCACTTATCCACATGATAACCGTTTTTGAAGAAACGAGAAGCCAACATCGGCGTCAACGTAAAGGACACAAACAGCGAAAAAGCTCCGGCAAAGACAATGGTCAGCCCAAACTGCCGAAAGAACTGCCCCGTCATTCCTTCCATAAAGGCAATAGGCATAAAAACCGCCGCATCACAAAGGGTAATGGCGATAGCAGCCATACCGATTTCCATACGCCCTTTTTCTGCTGCTTCCGCAGGTTCAGTACCGTTTTTGAGATAGCGGATAATATTTTCAAGCACCACGATGCTGTCATCGACTAAAATGCCCACACATAAGGTCATCCCCATCAACGACATCATATTGAAGGTAAAACCCGCCAGATACATGACGAAGAACGTGGCGATAAGCGAAGTAGGAATGGCAATCATAACCGCTGCCGTAGAGCGCCAGCCACGCAAAAAGAGAAATAGTACCAGTCCCGTGGTAATCAAACCTTCTACCAATGTTCCCAAGGTGTTATGCAGTGCAGTTTCTACATAGTTTGCATCATTAGAAACCACAATAAACTGGTAATCCGGATAGTCACGACGAAGTTTTTCTACCGCTTTCAGGATATTGTCTGCTGTCTTCACCACATTGGCATCGCTGTTCTTATAAATCAAAACATTGATTGCCGGTTCGCCATTCAACCGCCCATAACGCTGCTGACGGGCGTCCTGCTCCCTTATATCTGCCACTGCAGTCAGGGGAATCAGTTCTCCGCTGCTATTCTGCACCCGTACTTTTTCAATATCCGCAGCCTTACGGTATTCGGCCACCACGCGCACATCGGATTTTGTCGTTTCCGTGTATATTGGTCCGGACGGCAGCAGCTGGTTTTCATTGCGGATAGCACTGGCAATCTTAGGCAAAGTTAGCTTATAAGCAGTTAATTTTTCCCGGTCTGCCTCCACAGCCACCTCTTTATCACGGCCGCCATGCAGCTCGATTTCCGACACACCACCTGCCTGCTGTAAAACATCTTGAAAGACATTTTCCGTCATGGAATAGGTATCTCCCAGTCCATGCTGACTCATAACCGCCAGTTCCATGATGGGTTTGGCATTGATATCCCGTTTAATCACGACGGGAGCATCGGCCTCATCGGGTAATTTGTTTTTAATGGCCTCCACCTTTTTGGTTGCTTCGATAGCCGCCATATCTGCGTCCGCATCAAAATTCAGTTCCATCATCACACGGCCACGCTCATAACTGGCCACAGATGTAATGGTCTTGACGTTGGACACAGAAGAAACTGCATTCTCCACCGGTTTGATGATTTCCTGCTCCACAGATTCCGCACTGGCTCCAGGATATTTTACCGTAACCGTTACATAGGGCGTATTCAAAGCTGGCAAAAGTTCCACACCGATGCGGTAATAACTGTATAAGCCCAGTACTACGAAAAACGCCACAATCATGGATATGCCCACGGGGCGCTGAATGGATAAACGGGTGATGTTCATGTTTCCGTCACCTTGACTTTCATGCCGTCCTGCAATTTATCCTGATTCGTTAGAATTATTTTTTCACCTTCAGCAATTCCCTCCAAAATTTCCTCGGACGTATCATTGAGCAGACCGATTTTCACCACACGTTTCTTCACCGTGCCATCTTCCAGCAGCACAAACACATACTGCTCGCCATTGCGTGTCATTACTGCTGACTGTGGTACAAAAATCGTTTGCGCGCGCTGCAGAATATCCACAGCCGTATGGGCAAACAGTCCAGCCTTGACCTGACTGTCCGGATTATCCAACGAAATCCTTACCTTGTAACTCTTGCTATCTGCATCCATAGACGGACTTACAAAGATAATTTTACCAGCGTAATCACGCCCCAATGCGTCTATAGTGATGATGACCCCCATTCCGGCCTGCAAAATTGCGGCATCATTTTCGCCGATGCTGCAATCTACATTGATATGACTTGTATCCACTAGCGTGAACGCTTTTGCCCCAGCGGCAGCCAGTGCTCCGACCTCAGCCTCCCGATAAGCAATCACACCACTGCGCGGTGCCCGTAAAATCATATCTGTCCGCTGTTTTTCCAATGCCTCAGTCGCACGTTCCTGCTTGACCGCAGTCAACTCCTTAGATTCTATGGCAGCAGCCATACCTCCTGCCTGCTGATTGGCCAGCACTTCATAAGCAGCTTTTGCCGCACTGTATTCAGCTGCTACACTGTCCAGCGTATCCTGGGATATTGCGCCAATGGAAAAAAGATATTTTTGGCGCTCATATTTTGCCTGTGCCAGTTCAAACGTATTTTTTTTACTGATGATATTGGCATTATAAGCGGCAGCCGCCTCACGTGCATCTGCCCTGGCCGCACCGGCAGCCGCAGAATTCTGCGCTATAGAGATATCCAAATCTGCCAAGTCCTGAACCATGAGTATCTGTCCTTCTTCCACCCAGTCCCCCAGGTCTGCATAAACAGCCGTGATACGACCATTGTACTTAGGCGCAAGATTGATGCTGGCATCTGCTGTGGTTTGGCCGGACAGGACAATGTGCCGTCCCATATCCGCACGTATAACTTCCTGCACCTGAACTACAGGCATATTCCGGCTCACGTTCTGTCCGTTTTCCTTCCCCAATCCCATATAAAAATAAAGTGCTATGGCCAACAGGAAAAAGCATATCCCTACAGCTGCCATTTTTTGCCGTTTCGTCATAACTGTAAATTTATGGCGCATGTTCATCCTCATTTCTATGGCAAAAATCGCTGACGAACGCTATGTCCATCAGCGATTACTTATTTTATCACCTTAAAATTTTTCAGCAGTTTCTTCTTTTCTTCTTCGGAAAGTGAGGAAGATTTATTTTCGCCTTTCACCATCTGCAACTGTACTTTTTTCACTTCCGGCTGCCGCTTGGCAGAAGGCACCACTGTTTTTATCCGGGTTTCCTTTTGCAAGAGTTCTGCCATATTAAGCTCGTCCAGCGCTTCCTTTAGATAGCCGCGATTGCGGGCTTTACGCAGACGGTAGGCCATCACAACTGCCGCATCATCCTGCAGTTCCAGGAGACTGCCTTTGGTGAGTTTTTCTTCATCTATGTATTTCGCCAAACCGACCCGTTCCAAATATTTGGCCAGGTTACCGCGAAAATACGCCAGCCGCATGCGTTCTTCCAACCGCATAGCCGCCCGCACCAGTATGGAATCCAAGCGCTCATCCAGCCCTGAATGTTTCATGCACATCCCCCCGGAAATTTCCTTCATTACAGATTATAATTCGTTACTTG
The DNA here is from genome assembly GCF_000424065.1 of Selenomonas ruminantium subsp. ruminantium ATCC 12561. Lineage (GTDB taxonomy): Bacteria > Bacillota > Negativicutes > Selenomonadales > Selenomonadaceae > Selenomonas_A > Selenomonas_A ruminantium. The sequence continues at coordinate 73,133 of NZ_AUJE01000010.1, read as the reverse complement.
CAGAAAATTTCCTGCTTTTAAATTAAAACATATGCAAATTTTTGCCACGATTTTTGCTTTTTAACGTAACCAGAAAGGTTGTTCCCTTTCCCAGTTCACTCTCAATGGCAATCCTGCCATGATGTAATTCAACGATTTCCTGCGCGATCGCGAGTCCCAAGCCATTGCCGCCCATTTCCCGGGAACGCGCCTTATCCACCCGGTAGAAGCGGTCAAAGATTTTTTCCTGGTCTTCCTTGGCAATGCCAATGCCATTATCCTGCACGGCCAAAGTTACCTTGCCTTTCTCGGCAGACCGGAAATCCACTGTAACCTTGCCCCCGTCCTGCGTGTACTTCACCGCGTTATCGACCAGAATCAACACGAGCTGGCGGATTTTCTGCTCGTCAGCCTGAATAATGGTTTTCGGCAGATTATCGGCGGCAATGGCAATATGCTTCTGCTCCGCCAAAGGCTGCATCATGCGAGCCGTCTGCGCCACTACCGCCCCCAAATCAAATTTGGAAGTCTTTAGCTTCAACGCCTTGTTATCACTGCGGGCCACTACCAGCAAGTCATTGACGAGTTTGGTCATTTTCTTGACTTCATCGCGGACGTCTTCCACGACCTGTTTCAAGAAGGGCGATTTTATCTCCGGGTCATTCTGCAGGATTTCCGCCGAAGCCATCACGACCGCCAGCGGCGTACGCAATTCGTGGGAGGCATCGGCAGCAAACTGCCGCTGTTTTTCATAGGCCGCTTTCAGCGGCACCATGGCCTTTCCGGAAAGGATATGCCCGACTATCGTCGCGATAACCAGTGCCAACAGCCCCAGCCCCGCCATAATACTCGTGGCCTTTTCCATGCCACTATACAGCGCGGTAACATCCTTGCCCACATAGACCATCTGCACCTTGCCATTTGCCTCGATGATTTTTTGCGTGGTCATCATAATTTCCGACTTATGCCCGTTTTCCTTGGGCTTCGTCACGACTACAACATCCCCTTCGGGAGCTGTCCACTGCGACATCACATCGAGAATAAACGGCTCAATGCGGAAAGAAGCGCGGGAAAAGTTCAATAGTCTGCCATCTTCATCAAAGACATAGAAGAATAGCCGGTCATTAGTGTTCTTATAGGCCAGCGTATCATCAATCACGAGTTCCGGATGCTGATTGAGATACTTCTGCGCTTCCGCTACATTATCTGCCGTATCCCAAAGCTCCCTTGCCTGCTCGGAACGAATCGACCAGTCCATCGACTGATGCATCGCAAAAATCAAAATGGCGAGGAAAATAATCATCACCAAGGAATAGAGCATCGTGAGCCGCTTGCGGCTTTTGCCAAAGAGATTTTCGGTCACTGCCCGCCAACCTCCAGCTTATAGCCAATGCCCCGGACGGTCTTAATGGCGGTTTCTCCGTCTCCTAAATCCAGTTTTTTCCGCAAAATCTTGATATAGGAATCGATATTATTGGAACTGACATCTGCTTCCATACCCCAGATGCGGTCAAGCAGAATGTCACGCGGCACCACAATGCCCAAATTCTGTACCAACAAGTCAAAAATCTGAAACTCTCGCGGTGAAAGCTGAATGACTTCATCCTTTTTCTTCAGCACCTTCGTCGTGCGGTTCAGCGTAAATTCGCCCACTTCCACCTTGTCCTGCTGAATCTGCTGCGTGCTGCGTCGCCCTAAAGCCCGCAAACGCGCCATGAGTTCAGCAAATTCAAAGGGCTTCACCAAATAATCATCTGCCCCAGCATCTAGTCCCGATACCCGGTCTTCCACCGAATCGCGAGCCGTCAGCATTAAAATTGCCTTGGCATACCCCTCACTGCGCAGCCGCTTACAGATATCAATGCCGTTTTCCCCCGGCATCATCCAGTCGAGAATCAGGATATCATAATCGGTGTACATGGCGTACTCATAGACTTCACTGCCATTAGTCACCCAGTCAGCCTTTATCTTATTCTGCTCCAGCATATATTGCACTAACTTGCCTAAGCGTCGGTCATCTTCTGCCAATAAAACACGCATAACCGCACCTCCAAATTCATATTTCCTTATCTATTATAAGCATGTTTTCTTGAAAATCCAATGAAAGGGACAAGAATTTTTTGCAGGCAAGAAATGTTTTTAAGCCTTTATCACTCTAAGCCTAACAAATTTTCACTTTTTAGCGTATTTTAAAGTAATTAGGTGTTTTTGATGACAAATGCAGACAAGCCGCAGACAAAAATAGGCCCATACCAGCATATCACAGCTGGTATGGGCCTTTACTTGCTTTAACTCAATAACGAATTGTTATCGAGTTAATCCTCATAGTAGATATTGGCATCATACCCGAAGCCATCCAGATTGTCCGTGAACTGGTGCATCCGGATGATGTTATCCGGATATTCCTCTTTGAGATAATCCCGGCAGGCCGTCTCGAAGGTGTTTCCGCTGCCATAGTTGGCCACCCAGTACGGCACGTAATCGGGCAAATCCGCAATCCGGATGTAATGGCTCCCTTCAGCGCTCAGCCAGTTCCAGCTGGCGTAGATTCCATTATACTGATGTCCATAATCGGTCAACCGATTGATGAACGCCCGGCAGCACTCCGTTACATCGCCGTTGAGCATCCGCTTGCTTTCCGCATCGTACCAGATTCCCAGGGGCGGAGTCTCCCCGCGCAGATATTCTTCCAGCCATGCGGCCACCTGGTCAGCCTCGTCCACAGCTTCATCGTAGGTGCACGCATGGGCAAAGTAGTACACACCATACTGCAGGCCGTATTCCACGGCTTTATTGATATGGTCGATAAACATATCATCAAGATGGGCATGTTCTCCAATTTTTAGGATAACGCCTTCAATGCTAGCGTCCTTGACGGCCTGCCAGTCTACATTTTCCTGCCATGCACTGATATCAATTACCTTCATTTGTGCTTTACTCCCTTCTTATCCGGCCTGTAATTTCTCGGAAACGGGCACATCTCAAATAGGCTGTACTCCATCTCCTGCACCTGCCCCACATAAAAGCCTTGCCGCCTTGCTACATAAGCAAAGGCGGCAAATTTGTTGTATAGTTCTGTCCATGCTAAGCCATTCATTTCTCCCCCTTGTTCTCCCGCGCTTTCTTTTCACGAGACAGTTGTTCCAAAGAATTCAGGATAAACGATGGAATCGGCACTCCGACTTTGGCCGCATTTTCCGTAATCGACAAACCTTCATTGGCTATATAAAAGAAGGTTGTCATGGTGCAAATCTCATGTATGCTTAGTGCCCTATCCATTTCATTCGCCATCACCACCAAAAGAAATATGAAAACCTTTCGGGCAATGCCGATAAAGCCCTTCTTGCTGTTGGCGGCTAATTCTGGATTGATAAAAGCCGCCAGTACGCCACTGGCATAGTCAATGACCATCATCACAACGAGAACTTCGGTCATATTATTCCACGCGCCCCAAATATGACTGGCCAATATCCCAAAAGCCCCCACCACAGCTCCCCACATGGCTTCCAAGCGTACGGGAACCATCGATTTGAAAATCTCTGTAAATATATTCAAATTGAATTCCTCCTATCAAAAAAGCGGCTATTTTCGCCGCCTCTCTTTGCATTTAATACATTCCCCTTGACAATATAGGATTTATCCTATATTCTATTGATATAGGATAAAACACATATTTAAGGAGTCCGTATGTCTGATTTTCAAGTTGAGTTTTATACCCTCCCTAACGGCGATAAACCTGCTAAAGATTTTGTCCTCGGGCTGGACAAGAAAATGCGTGCAAAAATGCTTCGCACCATTGAAACACTGGAAGATAAAGGTAATCTCCTTCGTGAGCCCTACTCCAAGCATTTGGACGACGGTATCTTTGAACTACGTGCCAAAGTCGGCAGTGACATTTCCCGCGTTATGTATTTCTTTGTGTTAAATCATGAAATCATTTTAACGCATGGCTTCGTCAAAAAATCTCAGAAAACGCCGAAAGGCGAAATTGACCGCGCCAAGAAGTATCGTAAGGATTATCTGGAAAGGAAGAAGTAAAATGAGCGAGTTTCGTGAATTTCTCAATGAGCAACTAAAAGACCCTGAACTCAAGGCTGAATATGATGCCTTGGAGCCGGAATTTGCCATCATCCGCGCCATGATTGATGCACGAGAACGACAAGGCATCACGCAAAAAGAGTTAGCTGCTCGTACTGGCATTGCCCAGGCTGATATCAGCAAATTAGAAAACGGCAATGCCAATCCATCCATCAGGACACTTAAACGCCTTGCCTCCGGTCTTGGCTGCCGCTTGAAAATTGAATTTGCCACACTTTAAATCAAAAGCCTGCTAAGACATATCGGCAGGCTTTTAATTTACAAATTAATGTAAACTACAGACTGCGCTACCGTATTTATGATTTCCATTTTGACCACCTCAATCGTATTCATCATCATCGACTGCATCTTCATCAAAAACCAACACTTTATCGCCCTTTACCCATCCCAATTTTCTTTCCCACCCATCTTCATACCAATCTTCTTTCTTTTCCAGAACTATCATATTCTCCTCTATCGAGCCAACGCAGCAACCAACGTCATGAATGAGGACAACCTCTAAATCATCATCATATTTTAGCAACACTTCTCTTAACTCTTTGACCGTCATTTTGACCACCCTAATCTTCATTATCAGCATCTGTATCAATGAATAAAATGCGCTCACCTAATCGTTTACTTTCGTGGGTATACACCATCTTTTTCGTTATGTTTGATATACATACGCACTCGTAACCAATTATGACCTTCAATGAATCATCATACTGTGAAAGCAGTTCCCTTAGTTCTTTTACAGTTAGGGTTACTTTTTCACATTTTTTATTAGTCATTTCTATTTCCTCCTTATTTTGATATACTTACCTCGAAAGGAGGTGATTCCAAATGGATGAGTTACTTCGTCAGATAGCTGTAACCCTAAATCAACAACTATACTTCGTTGCACTACAGTCCACACTCACCTTGCCAGCCATATGCGCACAGCTAGAAGGAGGTTATGGAGATTACGACAGAGAAAGGTATAAGGAGTGGTATAACAAGCACGTTTCACCGCAACATCTTACAGCAGAAGAATGCTATGATTTTAGATGCTCGATGATACATGAAGGCAACGCATTCGCAAAAGCTAGGGAATCTGAAACGTATAAACGTAGAATCCTGTTCGTTTACCCTAACCCAATGATAAAGATAGACAACACTAGGTTCTACGGCATGAATCCTGCTGATAATGCTGTCTGTATTGATGTTCTTGATTTTTGCCATGACATGATGAACTCGGTAAAAATCTGGAACGACAAGGTTAAAAACAGCCCTAACTATCAGAAGAACTACGACAAATTCTTCAAGCTTCACATGAACGGTATACCACATCTCATTGAAGGGTTACTCGTAATCGGCTAACAGTCAGCCCACCATACCGCAAATATGGTGGGCTTTTCTATTACCATTCCTTGCCACCGCCAATGGCGATGACATTGAACAAGACTCTCTGCCAAGGTTTCCAACGATTGAACGGCTCGTTATGTCGCCGAGAATGGGAATAACACAACATGTATATTAGGATTGCCCGATGGTAATGCAGTGCTAAATCTCAATGTCACAGTTAAATATGTTCCACTAGTGTCAATATCTAAATAGTATCCATTTTTTATTGCTGTCATGCCCGCTAAATTGCGAGGAACAACCATACCTGTCCAAATAACGCCCGATTCAACAGGAATGCTTGTTGTCACAGTTGTTGATGCTGTGGCTCCTTCTGGTAATTTGTTATAAAACCCGATAAAAAACTGGTTAATCTCCATTTTATATCCTGATTTTGACACTTTTTCGTAGACACCGGAGTTTATCATTTTTGTGATAAATCCATTACTGTCTATACTTTCCAGCATATTAATTGACGTATCTTCTGCAATGTAGCCATTTTGTGACTTCGGCTGATAAGTTTTATATGTTCCGTTTGATAGAGTTCCTTCTGCTCTAAAAGCCCCATACGGCAATGTTATTCGTGTCTTGCCACTATTTAGCCACGCCGTAAATGCTGACATCATCATGCCTTTTAGTAATAATGATGTATTAGAATCAGCTCCTTGTGTATCTACCACATAATCTGAGTAACTTTCGGGGATGTCTAATCTACAATTATCAATAACTATATGCCCGGATAATATTTTGAAAATATCCTGATAATACCCCCCTGAATGAATATTGCAAATCTGTAATGCTATAGATTTGAAATGCCCGTTACTATATGTGTTAATATCTTTGACTAGCAGTACAGGAGTATTAGACGTTTGACTAATCCATTCAAACCACAAGCCATCTATCTTATTACAGTCGCAATAGGTTGTCGCTAAAATAGCCGCGTTATCCGAGTAAGTATTGCCGTGAATAACCACGCTATTCGCAACGATAGCACCACTTTGTAAATAGTCTTTTTGTCTATCAACGTTAAGCCCTATGAAATTACAGCATTGACTTGCAATAATTATATTAATAAGTGATGAGTTATTTATACTTAAATTAATAATAGTATTGTCGTTGCACCCGTTGTTTGAGTCATTTCCACCACAATATGCTCCTACAGGACACCCCTTTATTGTAATGTTACTAAATAACGATAGCCACGTTGATGAAATATCTATCCCCAACTCTGACGCTCTTAATATACATATATCATGTATATTTGCCGACTCTATCCAAACGTTATTTCTGTTGCTTAAACCGATTTTTGCATTACCATCGCAATTAAGGGTTATGTTAGCTATTTCTAAATTTTTAGATACAAGGTTCTGTCCTTCTGTGTGCCCTCCATAAATTAATAAATCATCCATTGCGGACGATGATTTTAGCATTGTTGAATTTCTACCAGCTCCAATTAGTGATGTATCTGCTGATAACACAATAGGTGCCGACAGTAAATATACGCCCTTCGGGATAAAAATTGTAGCTTTATTAATCGCTATTTTTTCATTCCCAACTGCATTTGTAAAATTTCCTGCTACGGAATCAATCGCCGCCTGAATCGCCGCAGTATCATCAGTTACCCCGTCACCTTTTGCACCGAAATCCTTAACATTGACCACACCAGTATTGTAGAAACGTGGGAGTACTTCACCATCCCTAACAATATCCGCTTCTGTAACACTTGCTTGATTAGCCGCAACCTTAACATCTGCAAGTTTAATCGCATCTGTACTTAGTGTGGGCACAACAGGCGTGGCTGCAGGTGTCCCCTGTGCATACGCTACGTTGCCCGTACCGTCCACATAGATACTGTCAATTCTCGGATTGGTTGCATCTGCCGCAGCGATAGTGAGTGCCGCAATCGCCGCGATTACTATTCTTGTGCCGTTTTTCATATGTACTGTACCTCCTTCGATTGATACAGTCATATTCGGCGTGTCCTGTGCTTTTACCTGCAAGCCGCTTACTATGCCGTAGCCTGTAGCCTCCACGAGGTACTGATGAATGGAATGCCAGTTGCGGACAATCCATACTACAGTGCCGTCGTTGATGTGTTCTCCTTCGACTACGTTTGACAGGTCAAGTTCAATGGTACCGCTTATTCCTTCCTGGATGCATTCAAGATATGCCCATGCGGGGAGTCCATAGCCTGTGAAGGCATAATCGCCAACGTTGTAAGACTTATTGTATTGCGTTTCATGAATAAGCTCGGCCAGCATATCGGCTGTGACAAGTCCTGCCGGGTCAATTCTTGCTGTGATACTGGATGCATTACTGACGGCAACATTCATTGCATAGCTTACGGCAAGTTTGCCGATGTCGCTGCCGGATGGAACCCAATCCGGCTGGGTATCGATGCTTATCATGTATAGAATTTCACCAATGTCCGGATCCTGGGCAAACAATCCCCATTCACGGGCACGGAATCCTGTGGCTATACTCGATGAGGAAAGTACGCCTGTGATTTTGCAGACATCATTGGCTACAGACTTGCTGCTTATTCCCATGACGAACTTCGGACTCATCAGGTCTGTAAGGTCATCGACTGCTTCCAACGATTCTATGCCATCGCCAAGCTTAATCTTGGTAAACGTCAGTGTTGCACCGGCTTCTACTTTCAGCTGGAGTTCACGACCTACATTGGTCAGGACTCCACCACTCCAATTTGACATAATAATTTCCTCCCTATACTTCCACGCGTTTGTACGCTGAAACGTTGCTGCTGTAATAGACTTCTACAGGGCTTTCTGTATCCTGTACAGTATTCTCATAAATCTCAATCCGCTGATAGCTGACCAATGCACCGCCATAGTAAAGTACAGGATTTAGCGTTGCATCATGAATCGTTACGGGATAAACTTCATAAGCTTTAGTTACGCATGGGATTCCTCCCACATGGATGGTTCCATGTAAGTCTCGCCGAACCCCCAAGGTATCCAGCCAGCTCCTGGTGTTCTTACAGGAATCGATAAGTCGCAATACCAGTCGTATGCTATCCATATCGATGGTATCCGGAACAATGTCTACTACACGGAAATGATATGGTTCTCCATTGTACTCAAACCATTCTTCTACTTCGCCGCTTCCATATACCGCGTGAACTCCGCTTTTGACTGCAGCCTTTGTTCCTTTATGCCGATGCCATGCGATGGATTCGCGGACCAGATTGCGTTTTGCTTTCAAATCAAGACCTGGCTCGTAAAAGTCAACATGCCACTGCCAGGCAAGTGAATCAATCACAGTCTCAGGCAGTTCATCAATGCGTGCTATGATAGCAACTAATCCGATATTATCAGCCGTCAGTTGAAGCTGATGGTCAATAGAATTAGCGGCATTCTGCACAGTCGGATCACGAATGATATTCCGCGGTGTGATATCAGACAGGCTGATATCGGTTAATTTCTTAGCCATCTTCCAGACCTCCGTAGTTCACGGTTACAGAATCTGCAATCGCTACAGATTCTGCGTTTACCGTAAGGAATTCCGGTGCAGTAATCACCGCACGCTTTGCCCCTGCAGCGCGCAGACGATAATAAAGCTCAGTCGGATTGATATCACGGCCAAGCTTTGATTTCTGCCATAAGATATACGCCTCTACAGCCTTCTGTACTTCTGACTGAATACTTCTTGCCCGTGTCGCATCAGCGGTATCGATGTAATAAGATAACTCGATATCATACGATACAGCAGATGGTGCCAATACTGTTACCTTGTCCGTTAGAGGACGTACAGAATCGTCATTGAGCATCTCCTCGACGTCATGGATAATCTCTTCTCCTGGAAGACTTCCTCCTTCCAGCAAAGGATATACATAAACCTCGCCGGGGAATGGGCTGGTCACTGCTACGTCTGTAATCAGTGCCGAAGCCATTTTAGCAAAATACTCATAGGCTCCTGTTGGCCCGGCAACAGAGAATCGCTCAGGTGCTTCCTGAATGCGTGTCCGATAAGACTCATCATCCTCAATATCCGCACCACCTTCCGTTGTCGTGAGATTCACGATGCTTTCTACATACGGTACAGGGTCAACAATCGTCTTGATTTCTCCATGAATGTAGCCATTGCCGACAGCGCCGGTTTGCGTACAGGTTCCCGATGTTTCCGCTGAAAGCTCTCCTGCAAGAATAATCGTGTCCACATCTAATGAAAAGAATACATTATCTGCTGCTGCGACTCGTGTTCCTGCAGGAATCGTCACGGGAACATCCCGCACAGCAGACAGCGTAATCTGAAAGGTAGAAGTTGCGGCAGCGGCAGGGATTCGCGCTGTTCCTACCAATGCACCGATATGGTCAAGGAAATTTCCCTGAGAGTATGCCAGCAGGTTCATCTTGCCTGTGTAATTGATTAGCACGCGTTGCTGGGCAATGATGCTTGCAATACTTTCAAGAAACAATCGAACTGGGTCTGCTGTTGCCAGCGTTCGTGCTGTCAGCTCTTCATATTCCCCGATTACTGCGGATTTTATGGTATCCGTATCTGTATCAAGAAAATCAATATCTGAAATCGTCATGTATTAATCGCCACCTTTACGATTGGAATGATTTCTCCATCAGCACCATTCCCGGAAAAGCTGACCGACATAACCGTCACTCTCGGCTCATACCGCTCAACAGCCTCCACGATATCCGTGGTCAGGATAGCACCGACACGATTGGCGGGCTGGTCTACCATTCCGGTATCCATGCCGAATTCTCGATCAAGCGGTACGTCTCCACGGCTTGTAGTAAGGATAGTCCGTACATTCTGGATAATCTCTTTCAACGTTGTCGATGGAGCAAAATCTATACCATCCAATTCATTAGCTGAAATATCAAGAATCGTCATGCCCAATCTCCCTCCCGTTCTATGGTCTGTGACAGTTTCGGTTCAACGTATTCCTGCAGGGAAATGTCTACTTCCGAGGAAAGGATTGCTCCCCGGTTGTCGTAGTACTTCACAGCTTCACCGACTGAAGTAATCATCCATTTGTTTTTTCCAAATTTCTTCCCGCCAAGCGTGAAGGTGAGGACCGTTCCCTCTTCACAATATCCGACCAGCTTTTCCACTTCCAATACGGGATTCACGCCCCACTGTGCATTCAACTTTATTTTGAACGAAATGGTCTGAAGGTCGGGACCAAGATATTCCGTGAACGGCTTCTTACCGATGATGGCATGTGTTGCGGTACGGTTCTTGGCATTTCGTTGCAGGTCCTCGATGGTATGAATGTCATTCCAGGCAGAAACATGAAATGAGATATCTCCAAGAGCACCCAAACTGCCCATGCTGTTATATACGGCTAATGCCGACATCAATGAACTCCATATGCTCATGGCGTATCATCCTCCTACAAATACATTCTCGCTGCCAACAGCAACCGAACCGCCACAAGAAACTGCATCACCAATTCGTCCTGCAGCTCTTCCATTGATAAACACTGAAGAACTTCCTGAAGCAATCACACCGCTATGAGATGGATGCTCCGGGCAGGAATGAACGACATAGCTGTCCCCCACACGTCCTGCTCCTTTTCCATTGATAAAGACATTTTCGCTGGCGCTATTCAGAGTCGTTGGCGGACAGGCATCATGACCAGTATCTGCATCTCCCAAACGAGTCAATGCCGGCATCTTCATTCCTCCCCTCAGTTGATATTTACCGTAGAACCATTGATGACCACAGGGCCTTTGCATTGAATGGTCAGACCTCCTGTCCCACGATTAAATTCGATATATGAGCCATCACCAAAATCCAAACGGCGAAGCTCTGAATTCGATACAGCAGGCGGATTCTGATTGGAGTAATAAGAGCCAAGGCAAATGCCTGCATTGTGTCCGTTCGGGAGCATCAAGCAGACAACAGGTTCTCCGACATCCGGCAGCCAGAAGTGCTTGTTCTTACTGCTGCCTTGAACAAGAACCGGCAGCTTATCCGATACCAGGTCATCCTTATCTTCAAAAACGACCTTCACCGCCATCTCATTAGGAAATACTACGGACACGCGACCAACACGGATGAAATTCTTGATATGTGAATCAATAGCCATCCAGGCACCTCCTAAAATCTACGTTCATCGTATAGCCATTACCAATGCTGTGAGAGCATTTTGTGATGATGTACTTTCCATCGAAAGCATGGAATCCATGAAACATGACGGTGTTTCCCGCCAGCATCATGGATGAACCTACACATGACAATCCTATCGTCACTTCTTCGCAATTCTTTTCTCGGAGTTTCTTTTTAGCCAGCTTTTCCGCTGCCGCGATATTTTCCACCTGCTCATTTACTTCCAGGACTTTTCCTTTTTTCTTATCATCCGGAGTAAAGGTGTATTCGATGGTCTCACCGCTCTTTGTATTGGCATACTTCACGTGGCAGGACTTATACACATCTCTTGTCTTGGAACGGATATTATAGGACAGCAGGTCTGCTTCCTCTCGTTCCACTGTCCCCACTGGCTCACGGGCCTCATAAGTCACGACATCGAAGATAACCAATTTGTTATCTGTAACCTTCAAGGAAAAACCTGCATCTTTACAGATGCGCTGAAGGAAGGACAAGTCCGATTCTTCAGTCTGCTCAGCACGTTCCAACTCCGGATCATCCGATACATCGTAGAAAAGTTCCATGCCTGCATTGTCCGCGATATCTTTGGCAATAACCGACAGCTTGGTTTTCTCCCAGCTCCGATTCCGCTCAATGCCTCGAAGCGTATTGTTGTCGGGGACAGATACCGCTTTGATTTTGACCTCATGCGGAAGTCCGGTCAGCTCAATTTCATCCACTTCGAAAAGCCCGATATCCAGTTTTTCCCTGCCGTTTTTCTTCCAGTTATTCGTGATGATTCCCACGGTCAGGAGTGCTCCCTTTTCCGGCAGCCAATCTCCTTCCCAAAGTTCTGCCATATCTTCCAGCGTCAGACTGATGTCATCCGCTTCGCCATCCATCACATCATTGTAGTCGAAAGATTTCAGATACACTGCCAAATCTTCAGAGATATCCTTGTTGTCGTACTGGATACTGATTGATGCACTACGTGCCTGCATCTGACATCACCTCTTCCATGGCGGCAGATTTTCGGGTATTGGTGTCTTGATGGACGGCAGGGTAAGCTCAACACCCGCAGGGAAAATAACGATGCCCAGATACGCCGGATTAGCCTCCATCAGAAGGGCCGTATACCATTCTCCGCCCAGCTTTCGGTAAGCGATATCATCCCACTCATCTCCTGACACCGTGATATAGGTATTAGGCATAGCTTACACGTCCTCTCTGATGCTGAATACGGGACAAGGCCCGTTCAACCACCGCATCAATATTCTGCTGAATCTCCACCGCAGTAGAATGGTCAGCATTCCCCTGTATGGTAACAGGGATGGAAAGGGATACATTCAAGGATTCACCACCACCAGTCAACCCCATCATTTCACCTGTGCGCCGCCACAAGGACTCTGCACGACGTGACCCGTCAATCGGGATAGCCGCTTCAGGAGATGTCTCCGCAAATGTCGTGAGGAAAGCGCCTTGGCCATAGATACCACCAGTAGCGTTCGAATCAATGCCGGCATTGTCGTAGTCATCGCCACCGGCAGAAACACCTTGATTGATATGACGAACAATGACGTCTATCGGATGAGCAAGGAATTCCCGAAGGTTTTCCCATGCGGATTTGATGGTCTCAATCTTATCTGCTACATATTGCTCTGCCGCATTCATTGCACTGCTGATGGTATCATAAGCGGAATTGAATGCCCATACTGCAGTATTGTATACGGCTTCCCATGCAGCTATTACTGCGGCACGAAACCCTTCATTTGTATTCCAAAGATAGAAAAGCCCTGCTGCCAACGCAGCTACTGCCGCAATGACAAGACCAAGTGGATTGAGCATCATGACCGTATTCAGAAGTGCTTGCGCCGCAGCGGCAGAACGCAGGACAACGCTCAGCATACTGAACGCCTGGATAGCGGATTGCAGGATAATAAAGCCCTTATAGGCAACTACTGCCGCACCGACAATCCCTGCCACCGCCGCGATATTCTGAAGAAGTTCCTGATGAGTCTGAACAAACTGTGTTGCCTGGTCAATAGCATTAGCCATACCTTCTACCACGTTTTTCACAGCAGGAAGGAACAAACTGCCAAGATTGATGGCTGTCCTGCTGACTGCATTTTTTAGAAGATTCATGGAGTTCTCTGTCGTCTCGCATCGTGCATCAAATTCCGATTGCATGGAACCTGCATATTTGCTGGCGTCTGCTACCTTGTTGAAGTTATCCTGCAATGCATCTAAATTACTTAGTAATGGAGAAATAGCTCCAATAGACTCCTTGCCGAACAAATCCGCTAATACAGTAGCCTGCTGATATTTATCAAGCTTTTGGATTGCTTTGAACACATCTATAATGGCGCCCCTTGCATCTTTCTGCATTCTCTGGGCCATCGTTACAGCATTCAACCCCAATGACTTAAATGCTGCCGCCTGTGATTTTGTAGCACCTTCGCCAGCAACCATACCGAGTATTAAGTTTTTGATGCCTGTTGCTGCTACATCAGACTGAACACCAGTACCAACCATTGAAGCACCTAATGCTGCAATTTCGCCAGATGCTACACCACCAATTTCTCCTAACGGGCCAATACGGGTAACAACATCAGAAATCAAAGGTGCAGCTGCGGCGGTCGTGTTGCCAAGATAGTTAATCTTATCGGCCAAACTGATCACATCAGTCTGATTAAGCTTGAATGCGGTACGCCATTTTGCCATCATATCGCCAGCCTGCTCTGCCGTGATATCAAAGGCTACCCCCATCTTAGCGGCGGCTTCTGCAAAAGAAAGCAAATCTTTACGAGCAATGCCAGACTGACCACCTGCAGCCACAATCTTGGCAATATCTTCTGCTGTCATCGGCAGTGTCTTGGTCAGATTAAGGATATCATTCTGCATATCCTTGAACTGCTGAGGACTATCAAAGTCCACCACCTTCCGCACATCCGCCATGACGGATTCGAAGTGCATCGCCTGTTCTGTGGATTGCTTTAAGATATCATAGACAGGAGCCGCTACTGCAATCAGGCCTTTATACTTGCTGATGGCTCCTGCGATTCCGTCAAACATGCCACCGCCACCATCGTCAAGCTTTCCTTTTGCCTGTTTTGCCTGCTGCATGGATGCATCCCCCAGAGCTTTGTTGTACTCTTTAAGGTTTGCCTTCATTTCAGCCATTCGTTTCTTGTAAGTAGCTTCACTCATACCACCAGCTTTGAATGCCTGGTCCAACATCTTCTGCGCCCGTTCTGTTTCCTGAATGGCCGTCTTCAGCTTGGCTGCCTCCGACTTTATCTTGCCGAAACTCTGAGCCGCCGTCTTTGCCGAACTACCGAAACTGCTGTCCAGCACGCCTTTCAGCGCAAAGACCATGGCCATTTCTTTTGTTGCCATATTTCCTCCTCCTTTCTTCACAAATATTCAAACCATTATGCTATAATAAGAACAGGGAGGTGTTCTTATATGCTAGAAGGATTTCTCATTGCATTGGTACTCTGTGTGCTTTGGTCCATCCCATTCTTCAAATTCATCATCAAGTTTCTGCTGACCATTATGGTCGGCTTGGTTGCTTACTATATCATCGGAGATACATGGTCTTCCATGGGAACAGGTCTCTTTTTGTTCCTGCTTGCCCTCTGTATCCTCATCGCATCTACACTCGGTTATCTATATGCCCGCCTACAGCGCTGGTATTTTACCAAATACCCGGAACGCAAGCCATCAGGGCTTAATTGGTAAAAATACAAGACTCCAGTCAGAATTTCTGGCTGGAGTTTTGTATTTCAAGGACAGTCTCTACCCATGGGAATAGTTCCCGTACAGGCATGGCCATCCAATATGATATCGGCGTATAGGTCGCCCGCGATAATCCGATAGCCGTCTGCCGCAGAGTCCTGCTGATATCCTCCACATTCAGCCCTTGTCGGATAAAAAATCCTGCGCCGCCTTCGTGATTTTCATGAAGTCTTTCGCAGGCAAGGCCTTGATGACATTGATGCTCACCTTAGCAGCCTCCGCCGAGACATTCGCCTGGAAGTCCATAGAAAGCGCCGGCAGGAGGTTATCCATATAAGCAGCATTATCAGACAGGCCAGCTCTGGCCTTCAGTAGGTCAGCACCAGTAAGCCCATCGAAATCAAAATCCAGTTCCTGATATTCCTGCCCATCTACCGTGATGGGCTTTTTCAGCTTCAGTTTCATTACATCCTCCATTACAAGCCAAGAGCCTGACGAATCTCAGCCATGTAATCCGTGCCATTGACATAGAATACACGGGCAAGCTTGTCAATCTCAATCTTGGTCTTTCCGTCATACGATACCTTGATGTATACACATTCCATCGAGTTCTTGGACTCGGTGGTGGAACTGGTCTCGAATTTACCAAGTTCCATGGTCTTCGGAAGTGCGCGAACCTTGATAATGACAGGAATCTGATGAATGCGGCCCGTAGCACTGTCATAATGTGCCTGAGCGCCGCGCATCTCAAGGTCATGCGCCTTTGGCGCAGAAAGCTCCGTCAGGTCAGCGTTGATGGTTCTCCAGTTGATTTCCAGTCCCATGGAACTTGTCATACCCATGGTCGGCATATCTACCTCACCGGCAATTCCTGGTCCTTTGATGGTATCCGACAGATACTCAATATTCGGCAGTGTAATATCTGCTGTACCAAGAAGCTGGTCGCCGTCCTTGAACACGGTATAGTCGGTCAGTTTATCTCGTACTGCATTATATGGCATAGCTTATCCCTCCCTTCATTCCTCAAACAGTGTCTTCACATAGTTCGTATCGTATTCCTGTACAAATTCGATATCGCGTGCAGGAGACGGCGGCGTATAGTAAACATGAAAACGGATGATGCCATCCATCAGCTCCGTGACGGTATTCTCATCCTCACGGAATTCCACACGCCCACCAAGCAGGTAACCTCGTGCCACCAAGCCGTTCAGCCAGATATTGGCCGAATCCACGATAGTAGCAATCAGGCGCTTGTTCGTCGGCTCATCGATTTTCGACCAAAAGGTCGTAATCAGCGTATTGTTTACCCAGCAGAACATACGACGAAGAGCGATAAATGCATCTTTCACATCCGTATTGCCCGGGTAACAGCTCGTGCGATTGCCCCATGCTACCCATCCACCTTCATTGATGGCCGTGACAATCCCCTGACCATTGAGATACGCTCCCGTCTCGACATCCAGCACAATTTCCGTGCCGTCATCCAACACCGTAGAATCACATTTCAGCGACTCATTGGACGGGGACTTGAATGGAATGTCGTTGTTATTTCCATCCGTTACACCGATGACACCTGCCAGCTGAGTGGACAGATGGTATTTCCTGCCACTGAGGGACACCTTGGGCCAGCAGGCAACCAGCTGCAGATCTACGAAATTATTCTGATTCTTCCATGCAGGGGCGTCGGTATATTTCGTAACTTCCGTAGCAGAAATATCCGCGAGTGCCACTGCTTCAAAACGGGCATTGATTTTCGTGGACTTCGCCACCATGACCGCGGCGACTTCACTGTTATGGGACCAGCCGGGTGCAAGGATAAGCCCCGGAATAAGGCCGAACTTCGGATAGACCTGAGCTACACACTCAAGCCCCATGTAAGCTCCCGTAGAGGTATCAACACCACCTACAATATCGGAGGACTCTACCTTTGATGCATCTACGGCATCATACGTGACATGGATGCTCGTTGCACTTTCCAGGCTGCCGCCATCCAGTGCCGTGATGACAAGCTCACCATCTGAATCATAGCCTGCTGTATAATCTACGTTCAGCGTCTTCGCATCACCGTCTGCCGTTGCCTTGACCTGTAATGTGCTCAGAATAACGGGTGCATTTACCTTACCGATCTTATCCGTCATCGTAACCGTAGCATCCGTTACCGTCTCTTTATGGATTGACGGGTCGAGAACGTTGATGAATACGACCGGAGCCACATTGAAGAGCGAGAAATGGGACTTCATAAATTCACAGAGCGTGTACTTTCCCCATTCCTCCGAATAGCCAAAGGCTTCTACAGCCTCATCGTACTTATAGCAAAGTACCGGAGTATTCGGTTTGGCAGCAGATTCAGCCAAATGAACCGGTGCCGTACCTACAACTACAGGAAGTCCTGCATTGACCTGTGTCATCGGAATGAGCGATGTTGGAACCTCACTGCCGTAAATACCATGTTTATATGCCATTATGCTTCACCTCCTAAAATCTGCTGACACGCCAGATACTGCGGCGTGCCCGGCGTTTCCATCTTCGCCTTTGCCGTGGCAATATCCGACAACGGGACAACCAGCTGACGGATTAAGGGATACGTCTTGGAAAGCTCTCCGAAAACAGAGCTGATATCCCCACGATAGACACGATACTGAACCAATCCATGCTTGCGGACATTCGGCCCGATATACATCGACTGGGTCACAGTATTCGTTCGTTTCGCCATTTTCATTCACCTCGTTTTGTAATATACATCGTTAATCAGCGCACGGTTGATGCTCATTCCAGGCAGTCCGACCGTATAGGTAAGCTCCATATAAGCCCACCATTCCGGCCAAGGCTGGTCTTCGGGAATAATGGTCTTGACCGGCATCTGCAGCATAAATAATTCGGCAATGATTGGATTCTGCTCCAACACTTGCCGAACATATTCCATAATGTGATAAAGCTCCAAATGACCATTTTCCATGTCGCTGTTATAAGTGACTGCCAAAAGCTGCAACTTTACCTGTGAATCCTCATGCGTGTCGGTAATCTCCACAGGACGGATGACGATACATGGGTCTTGTTTGGCTTTTTCCTGAGCGGTTAATTTCTTCGGCAGGAATCCATCACGGATGGTAATACCATTGCCAGCAGTCTTTTCATCCGTTGGCGTGAAATCACTGGAATCAAACTTCTCCTGAAGAAATTCAGACAATGCCTTTGCACAAGCAATTGGTGTCATATCAATCGCTCCAATCTTACAGAAATCTCATGAGAAAGCCTTGTCTCCATGACCTCCTTCATACGGTCGGATACGGATTCGGACACATGCCTCTCTCCTGCCATCTGCGGGACAGATGGACCAAATTCCCTCTGAATCGGCAGCCTTGATTCTGACGCTCGATGATAGATGCCTGCACGACCTGTTCCAACAAAGAAGGAATGTGGCAGGCTCCCGCCGCCTCCCCGTTTTACCTGGGCAAAGACACCATGTTTGGAAATTCTTGTTCGGAATTTCATCAGGTCAATCGGTGAACCTTTCACAGTAAGAGATGCTTGAAGCAATCCACCTCTCGCCTTCTTCATCGTCATCTTCCCCTTAACCGTTGAGGCAGGGATGATATACTGCTCACGGATTCCTTTGGACAGTGCGGTCCTTCCTCCGAGGATTGCTCGATTCATTGCGGCAGCCTGCGCCAGTTCTAACTGCAAAGGACAAAGTCCCAGCAATCGTTTTGCCTTTTCGATATCCTTCAAATCCACCTCAAGACTCATAGTGCATCCACCTCCAGCGTGAGTGTTGTAATGCCCATGTCCTCCACCACATCAGCCACGCGGTACATCTCTCCGTCCACCTGAATGACATTGCCATGCACGACCTGTACAGGCATATCCTTTGTTTTGATATGCAGGATAACTGTGTGGCCATGCATGCTGTCAAACTCCGGCGTATTTCTGGGATTTAGCAGAAGCTCCTTAGTGGTCAGTCCTTGAAATACAGCATTTACCATAATGCCATTGATTTCATGTGCGGAAGAAAACTCCTCTGCATTGATGAAAATATCCAGGTCATCCCCTTCCGCAAGCTCCTTGAATGTGCTCATTTTTTCTTGCCTTTCTTAACGCTGGCAACAGGGTCAGCAACAGGAAGAACAGCATCTTCTATTGCCGTATTGACCTGCTCCTGTTTTGGAGCAGCAGCTTCGACAACTTTTTCTTCCACTGCTTCAACGACACCTTCAACAATGAGACGCTTTGCATCCTGCTCCTGAAGGTCGATTACATCACCTACAGAGTAAAGATTCGTCTTATGCGATACATAGCCGCGAATAATCCTTACATTCATACGGGTCACGCTTTCGCTTTGATGTATACCCAGTCATCCATGAACTCAGGAGCCAGCAGAAAACGGCTGTATACCGTGAGGCTCATCGTGTTAGAGTTTTTGGATGCGGCGTATTTCGGAACATACAAACCGGAGTAGGTTTCAAAGCCGGTTTCCTCATCGTTGATAAGGTTTACGGCACCATGGAGCTGACGGCCACGACCCGGTACACCGACGATAACATCATTATCGCCCAGGAACGGAACCACGTTGCCGCTGTCATCCAGATAAGTTTCCATATAGGCGAACACTTCCAGATTGAGGCTTGCGATGAAACCGATACGCATAACCTGGGGAGAAGTGATGCGCGGCTGAATGCTCATCAGAGCCAGATTGTTATTGTTCGGAACAGACAACCACTTCATGATTTCCGTGTTACCAAGCAAATACGCGCCGATGTTCTTACCAACCAAGGCAACTGTCGGAACCATGCCCGCATTTTCCTGCACCATTTCGGATGCATTCTTAATATCGGCATAGATGGTAGCACCTGCCTGATCCCATTCGGTCGTCGGGGTAATGATCTGAACAGTACCGAATGAGATGGTAGCTACCTTAGCGGTTACCCCGTCATCAGCATAGCCGTTAATGGTGTAAGCGCCGGTTTTCAGCACTTCTGCAGCCATCTGATTTTTACGATTCAGAATCATGGCCTGCAGTTCTGCAAGGTCACGAGCCTGAATTTCAGTAGCACGCTGGGCGGCAGTCTTTGCGGAATAGATGCTTTCACCAAAGCCACGCTGTTCGATGTCTTCCGGGGATACCGTGCGACGGGGAGCAACCATGGGCGGCTCGTAAATGTTCACGTTGGAACCTTCGCGGGAAACGTTAAGGCCCTTAGCGCCTTCAACAACAAACGGGGCCAGACGGCGATTACCTTTGCGGTATTCGACCATAATCTTACTGGTCACAGCCGGAGTCGGGATATTCGGGAAAAACGTATCAACAAGCGTCGTAGCAGGAGCTTTGATTCGCTCCATTGCCTGCATCAAGGATACAGTATCTTTAAGTTCAATAGCCATTAGTGTAGCCTCCTTTGCTTACTTTTCGGAAGAAAGATAAATGCCAACGGAACGCAGTTCTTCTTCATGCGCACCAACCGTATCGCCAGTAACAGCGATAAGGGCCTCACGGTTAAAGTAACCAGAAGTAAATACGGTACCAACCTTATCGGCCGTAGCTGCGTTAATATCTTCGGCAGCTACAAATACTGCAACGCCAGCCGGGTCATCACCGGAAGCAGCCGGAGTAGCAATAACTTTGCCATTAGCGTCAAAGCTCAACAGAGCGCCGCGCTTTACGTTCTCGCCGGATTTAACGGTTACATTCTTCGTGAATACTTCTTTTTCGGGGCCCGCGAAAAGACCATCAAAGGTTACGCCGGCCATTGTTTCCATACCTGCCATATTTCTCAACCTCTTTTCTGATTCGCCAGATTAACAACTTCATCGATGGCGGCCTGCTTTTTATCGGCGGACGTAGCCTTTGGGGCGGACGGGCTGACCTGCTGCGCACCGGATTCCATTTCATCTTTAATCAGATTTTTAATAGCATCCAGAACTTTGGTCTGTTCATCCTGCTGTGCTCCATCCTCGCGAAGAGCATCGATAAACGGCTTAACCTGTTCAACAGTAGAGCCATTTGTTTTTGCGGCGTTTACCATCTTCGTGACAACGCCATTTTTGTGGTCATCGAGAGCGTCAAGCGCCAGCAGGCGTTCACGTTCTGCCACAACAGGGTCCTTGGCTTCATCCTGCACACCACCGAGAGCCTGCGGCTCTGCCGGTGCCTGTTCAGATTCCATGCCAAGGAGGTTCTTGATTTTTTCAAGCAAATCCTTATTTTCCATAGGATTTTCCTCACTTTCTTTACCACCTAAAATCCCGCTCAAAATTTAACCTACAATTCTTAAACCTAGTATTTATAAGGGGTTACAGTATTTCAAGTACGATTTTAGGGCTTTGTAGGTTAAGTTTTATTACCCTACAGAAAAACGCCGTGAAGCCTTGGTATTATTGAGTTCTTGGCGTAGGGTAAAAAATCTCCGGGATTTTAGGTTACCATTTTCGGCACTTTGAGGGCTTTTTTTGCCCTTATGACCAGAAATTCTGTTCATAATTGCCGCTACTTCTTTCCCCCGTTTGAATCGGGACAAATCGCAGGATACTGAGTTCATAATCAGCATGCCATCTTTCAGGCTGTTTACGATTTCGGTATCCGAATCAAGCTGGTCAACAAAACCATAATCGAGGGCTTCCTGAGCCGTCATCCACGTTTCATCGTCCATCTTATGCTTGATTTGCGTGTCGGACAGATTCGCGCAACGCTTTTTATAGACGTTGACGATAGTCTGTCGTACCGTGTCGAGCTGTTTCGCATAATCGCTTAGGTCTTTGGCACCGTAGTAACCACACATCGCCCCTTTTGGATTGTGAATCATAAAAAGGGCATTGTCAGGCATTATGACCGTATCACCTGCACAAGTGATAATGGTGGCAGCACTGGCCGCCAGGCCATCAATACGCATCGTGACATGTCCAGCGTAAGACTTTAACTGATTATAGATAGCTTGCGCGGCGAATACATCCCCGCCCGGGCTATTAACTCGTACAGTAAGGTCCTTACCATTCAAGGCTTTCAGGTCATCGGCGAACTGCTTGGGAGTGACTTCATCGCCCCACCAAGTCGTATCCGCGATTTCCCCATAGATAAACATTTCTGCATTATCCGCTTCGGCCTCGTTCTTTATTTGCCAGAACTTCTTCATCATTATCACCTCCTTCCGTAGGTATCGCTGACGCGGCGCCATTATCAGTTATCCCCGCGGCAGACATAAGCGACTGCTCGTAAGCTAACTGTTCTATGTTCTCCTCATAATCGGAGCCGGTCATTTCGGCCGCCTCACGTTCACGAGTAGACAACCCATACTGTACTCTCAAATGGGAACCTTTTACATCCTTCACCGGGTCAAGGATACTCATGGTCGGGCCGAACCATTCCGCATTGCACCATGCTTTTCGGATAACAGGGTCATCAAAGAATCCGGGAGCGTCAATTCGCCCCAGCGCTACTGCTTCCGCGAGCCATACTTCGTATACCGGCTGGCAGAAATCTCGGGCGAACCATATCCGCCGTTGCTTGTACTCATCCCAAGCCTGCAGCAGGGCCGCCCGCGATGCACTGTAGGAACTGGTGAACGATTTCATCAACACTTCATAGGGCTGACCTAATGCCGCGCCCACCTGTTTCAGCAGGGCCTCCATGAAAATCCCAAAGGTTGACTGCGCGTTGCTGGCATCCACACTTTTCACGTCCACACCACTAGGCAAGGCATTCAATGTGCCGGGACCCAGCGCATAATCGCCAACATCCACCACAGGAGCGCCGGGGGCATTCTCAAACGAATTTCCCAGCACATCATTCAACGTACTGCCAGAGGGCGTCTCGGTAAAGAACAACGAAAAGAATGACTTCACGATAGCGCTAGCCAGTTCTGCCGTTGTATAGCGTGAAGTTTGTTTCAGTGTCTCAATTACCGGCGCAAGGTAAGGTACGCCGCGATATTGATCGGCGCGGGTGTCATGGCAAATCTGCAGAATGTTAGGCATCCCTGTAATCTCACCGGACGCTTTGACCTTAATCCACTGCGTTACACCGTCGATATCGTTGTAATCATACGGCACCTTATTTGACACCCAGTAGCCGTCTATGGTACCATCTGCGTCAACTTCAACGCCGGATATAATTCGATGGCCCGGCGTTGGCGCATTCATTTCGACGCTGGTGTAATTCGTCAGCCCCGAGTCAAGCGGGTTACTCACCCGATTCGCCTCTAATAACTGCAGCCGCAAAGAATACGGTGCCATCTGCGTAGGCATCTTACGGCGAAATAACGCGAAGGCATCGCCATCTGTCAGATAGGACAGATACGCGATATGCTGAAGGTCGTAAAAGTTGTTGCGGCGATATATGTCGCAATCCTTCGACCCCGCCCATAATTGGAATTCCGCCCGCGCTTTGCGGGTCCACTCCTTCGCCTTCTCGGGAGACAGCCCCAGCAGTTTAGCATTCGGCCGTGGGAACAACGTCAACCCTGTTCCCACGGCATGCGTAGCACTTGAATAGATGGCCGCTGCGCCTATTGGCGTATTGATGGCCTCATCGGCCGCCCGGTTCCGCAAAGTTTTCAGGTTCCAATCAATATCACTTTTACTGGATAACTTCATGGGATTCCAGGCTTTCAATATATTGCTTGTCTGGGACGCACCGCCTTCGGAATATCCGCTATTACGGATGCGCATTTTCTGTTTTGCGGTTATTTTTTTTCGTCGTCGTGCCAACCATCTCACTTCCCATCTATAAACAACACTCGCTTACTTCTGCCGGTATTACTTACTTCCACACCATCAATAGTAGCGCCGCCATCAATCAACGCATCTATCGCTTTACGGATTTCAGCGAGACTGGCACGGGTCAGCGTGCGATTGCCAATCGTATAGGACTGACCGGATAGAACAGCTCTCTCAGCTTCCAGATACATCTCTAGCCGTCGATTCTGTATTACATTTGCCATTTATCTCACCTCACCATATATTTGTTCGCTTTGTCGTCCGTCTTGGTCGCTGATTCCTTGCAGGCTCACTTGTCGATTGTCGGGCGGTTTTTTTCTCCGTCACTTTTCCTTTAACTGCCATCTGCAGTCGCTCCCAGTCAGGACGACAGGATTGCATGGCTGCTAGATTATACACGCGAAGGTCAAGCGGCTCATTACGGACACCCGCCGTTGTCTCCCAAACGGTATGCAGTACGCCGTTTTTCTTGACTTGTCGTTTATGCTCTGAAATAATGCCCTTGAAATACAGCTGGTCGTACCCTCTGTATTCAAGCCCGGCATCACCATCAAGCGGAAAATGGAAGTACGACGGCCCTGGAGCTTCGATGGCCAGCCGATTCATGACCTGCTGTTTGCCATCGTCAACGCCAAGAATCATAAGCGCCACGGGGGAATTGTTCGCCTTGGTCACTTTATAGACAAGCGGAAGCCCCGGGCCACCCTGACCTTTGATAGGTACGCGCTGCTTGCTCCAATTCTTCTGACAGTATCGATAGACATTGCCCGTATAGTGACCGCCGGAATCAATGAATGTACGCGTGATATTCAATCCCATGCCGTTCTTGAAGTAATAGGTACGATCAAGGACTTCATCAAGTGCATCCCAAGTTTCCTGTTTATCCGGAGTGCCAAGAATAATGCCGCGGGCAATTCCCCATGATTCCTCTCCTGCCCCCCATCCGCAGATTTCATACTCAAGGCGATTGTCCTGCGTATCCACGGAGGCGGTCAGCATCAGAACACCATCGGGAAGTTCTGCACCATATTGTTCGCGTCTGCGAACAAATACCTCCTCATCCGCAAAAGCACCAGCTTGCCGATAAGGTTCACCAAAACGGGTATTTACCACTACCTGCTCTCTTGTTGGGTCTCCTTTGGCCTCCAGCCATTCCCGCATGATTTCTGCCCAGGGAATCCATGGAGAAGAAAACGCATTGACGAAAAAAGAGCGAATTCCGTTCTTTATTGCCACAGGATTCTGTGCAACATACTTCTGCGAAGACGACTTCAGCTCGTTCTCGTCAAATAAAAAACCGCAATCCGGGCAACTCCATTTCACGGAATCGATGGTTACGGTTGTTCTTCCCTGTGCATCCTTATGCTCAGAGTATTCGGTTTTGATATCGATATAGCGTATGGTATGCCATTCGCCACAGTTGGGACACTGATACTGCCATTCCTCCTGTGTACCAGCAAGATATTCGGAGGCGATGCGACTGCTGTCCTCATTCGTTGGAGTCGAGAACAGGCCCATGACTCTGTTCCAAAACGTAGTCATACGCTTGGATGCAAGGTCTACCGGGTCACCTTCAGTACCAGCAGAATCAGGGAAACGGTCAACCTCATCACAAAGCAGGATTCGTACTGGCCGGGATGCAAGCCCTGCCGGAGAATTGGCCCCGCACATGATAAGACGGCCGCCGGGGAACAGCTTTGACAGGATGGTATTGTTACCGTCCCTTGTCTTGGCACCCTGTTTCACAGCATCCTCTTTCACATTGTAAAAGAGATGGGACAAAACCTTTGTATCCCTCAGCATAGGAGAGATACGAGTTTTCGAATAATCCTGCGCCATATCAATCGTCGGCTGCACCATCATAATGGCACACGGGTCAAGATGAGCAAATCTGCCGATAACATTGTTCATAATATCCGACTTGCCTATCTGTGACGATGACATGACCACTACTCGGTGAATGCCGGGCTGAGTAAAGGCATCCATGATGTCCTTTTGGTACGGAGCCCGACTGGTTTTCCATCGTCCCGGTTCTGCAGCCCCCTGTGACAAAATTCGATAACTATCCGCCCATGTACTGACTTCCGTCTTAGGCAGAGGTTTCAGGCCCTTCTGACTTACATACCGCCATAACTCATTCGCGGTCTTCATCGGAATCACCCTCCTCGACCTCAGATACAAACAGCTCCGGGGAATACTCAGCGAGCTCTGCCAACTGGGCCTCTATTTCTTTTGTCATGAGCGTATATATGTCTTCCTTCGTTCGTCCTTCCAGCTGTGGGGCCAGCTTAGCAGGCAACCCCAATAGCTGCGTGCGAAGGTTGGAATACATTTCAGTCATTACCAGTTCTACAGTCTTGGCGTCATAGACGGAGCGTTCCATCTTCTGAAGTTTGATTTCAGCGATTTCGCGCTTTGTACGTTCATGCAATGCCTTTTCTGCCATATAGTCAGGCCCGTCTTCCCCATCAGAACTGCCAGACGAAGAACCATTCTTCATACGAACATAATTCTTCACACTCTGAACGAGGAAAACACCGCCCCGCGTATCGTCATCATCACGAATCACAACGCCTTCCTTAATGAGTCCATAGATACGGCCTGCAGTCACGCCGATAGCCTTGGCCATATTCGCCTGACTGACTGTAATTTTCCGTGGGTCTTCCGAGACTTTCATGGGATTTTCCTCCTTTCACAAGTGATTTCACTTATATATTTGATTTTCCGCGTTAAATGATATGTTTCCATACATTTAAGCTATAAATACATCGCTAGCTATAAAAAAAATACATATCTAAACAATTATCGGGCCGCGAGCGAGCGCCCGACCGCCCCCAGGCTGAAAGAACCTAAAAATTTCACTGGTCTGTCATGTCTTTACTCTGCAGAACGCATGAGCGCCGCCGCCCGCTTGACTGACAACTTACGGAATGACCGACACTGTCGCCGCACATAGTATAATTCGTGCTTCACACACAGCTGACTCTCGTTGTACTCACAGTCCTCATTGCCACAGTAGACCTTCAACCACCACTCACCACCTTGCTTTTACGCATACGAAAAGAGAGAACCAGCCTCAGCTAATGCTCTCTTGCCGAACTTCTATTTCTTTCAGGGATGAAATCCATGCCGCCAAATGGCTACACTTTTTCCATGTGACTATTATATCACAGTTTTTTTGCAGTAATGTTGCATCTTTATTTCACAGATATATCGCACCGCTTTAGATTGCATCTGCTCCATAAAGCACTATGCTCATCTTCGCAATCAATGCCTTGCGGTTTCTCCAGATGGTTGTCCTATCACAATGCATCTGCTGTTCTATCTCCCGCTGACTCTTGCCCTCGAAATAAATCATGGGGATTATTTTATAATATTCCTGGTCTTTGACATAATCCAAGGCTACCTCGATTTCCTGTACTTCCTTGGTGTCTCGATACAGGCACTCGGTCAGCCTAAATATTTTTTCCTGTCGCAATTCTTCCAAATCCCTCTCTGGAGCTTTCCCACTATGACTCTGAAATATCACGATGTCGGCTGACCTTCCTAAATCCTCATGGGCAATATCTTTGATGTCCGCCTCATACCGCTTGATATTCGCTTTTAATTCCGGGTAAGCACGCAAGCGCCGTTCTGTCGCCTGATAAAAACTCTTAGTCTGTTTCTTCCCCTCGTTGATGACTTCTCTCGAAGCCGTTTTGATAAGCTGTAAAATCTGCTGTAAGTCTTCTTTCGATAATGCCATTTTGTTTTCTCCTCCGATGTCCCTGAAATATTGGCTTTTTCTCCATGGCTACATCATTTATATAATATTTTATCATTTATAGCGAATACTGTCCTACATTCAAGCATAAAAAGGCGGCATTTTCAGCCGCCCACTCGTGTTTTATTCTGTTTTCAGCATGCGGTCCGCCCGTGCTGGGTCAGATTTCAAAATCTTGGCGAATAGTCGGATTTTCTCCCACTCGCTGTCCGATGCTCGCAGCTGGTGCTGTTTGCGAGGAATGCCCTCCGGCGCTGTAGCCTTACGACCTGCTCCTTCACGGACGCCGCCCCAGCTATTTTTATTTTCGCTCATGCCTTATTCCTCCATTTCGCATACGCCAACACCGCCCACATGAATGAGCATGCCCCCAGTACGCCCCAATCCAACAGGTCAAAATCTACAATAGATTTCCCTGCCAATGTTGCTACGCTGGCAATCGTACAAAAAGCTACTCCAATATCTGCTTTTCTCATAGCTCCCCGATGTGATATAATAGATTTGACCGACAGAGGGCTTTCGCCCCCTGCCTGTACTCTAGGTTGTGTTACTTATCCCATTTGTGTATTACGTTTGCGACCGTTGCTACACTTGCGATAATCAGCACAACCTTTTGTATTAGGTCTAGGTAATCTATTATCTCCATCGGCTTCACCTCCTCTCTTTCTATGATTTAATTATATCACCTTAACTTGTTTTTGTCAACACTTTTTCAAATGAATTTATAAATACTTTCGCCCGCAGGCCCTTATTTTTCAAGACTTGCGGGCTTTTTCATTTTCCCTTCTGTTTTTGAATTTTCTTCCGTCTTCTCCGTTTGAAGATATGTTTCCATGGCTGGATGCGGAACAATACACGTTTCAGCATCTAATCGCCACCTTTTCCGACTGCCACAATGCTTTAGCATATTGTTTGCGGCGCCTACCCCTGGCATCGCCTTGGTATTCTCTGAAATAGTCGCAATGCATTCTATTCCAAAAAACAGCCGCTTTGTTGTGGTATCTCCTAATCATTTATAGCCATCGCCTCGCCCGTCAACAAATCTTCCAAAAACATTCGCCCCAGTTCATCTGCAAAAAAATCGTCATAATCTAAAACATCTAAACCTCCAGGCGTAAACATGACTTCGCGGTTTCTATCCGAGCATTGAAGCATGAATCGCTCATTCAGTTTCTTGCCGAACAGCGCCGCGATTACTTCCATCTTGTTCGACTTATCCTTATAGTGCCACCGAATGATTTCAAGCGCACCATCCAGCACCTGTTTTTGCCGTTCCTGCAAAAGTTCGCCATTTTTGCCAAGCAGCTTATCAAAATTATTCTCTGACATCTTTCGCCCTCTCTACTATATCTCATCATATATTAGTACAAGCAAAGCCGCTATAAATCCCCGGCAGAATTGCTCACTGTCGCCTGCGAGTGTTCCTACTACTGCCGCTATCGCCAGCACTATTATTGGCCTTTTCATTCATCATCAACTTCTTTCCGTCCTGTTATTAAATCAGCCAACACACTATCCATAATTATTAGGCTGTTACCATTCTTGCCTGATTGCCACCATACTACACCGCACGATTCAAATGAGTAGATATTGTTATTCACATCATCTTTGATTTTGAAATATTCGCCCAGTTTTTTGCCAAACCTTTGGGCGATTTCTCCCATTTTATTTTCCTTCATTGTCAGCTCTCCAATGCTCACACCCAAAAGCTACGGGTGATAAATGTTTTCGTAGCCCCATTCCAATTAAAATGCCATGAAATCTGCAAGCACCTGCAGACTTCTTATCAGCTATCTGTCCTTCAGTCTCTACACAGCGAAAATTTCTGCAATAATAACAGCATTTATTCATTACTCTTCCGCTCCTCATGCTCCATTCTCAGCCACCCCAACCGCCCACGCAGGCAATCATAGCCATTACCTGGGATATCACAGCATTTACCATTGAAGTGGCTACATGCTGCGCATGATTCTATGTGTCTATCCAGCCAGCAGGCCAGTTCTTCATCGGTCATACTTTCCAGCCATTGACAATTATTTCTTATGTCCATTTTTTCTCCTGTGCAAAATCTCTTATCCCTCTACCCGCAATATTTTTCATGAGCCGCCTTTACGTCTTCCTGGGCAACAGCTGTGTAAATCATCGTCGTGTTTATGCTTGTATGCCCCAGCATTTTTTGAATGAGTTCTACCTTCATCCCTTTGCGTGATGCCCAAGATGCGGTTGTTCTCCTAAATCTATGCGGATGGACATTCATTACTCCAGCCTCCCGGCCTAATTCCCTGATTTTCACTTCAATGCGGCTTATCCCTAGCCGGTTATGCGGTTTTTGGGAATCCACGAACAATGCAGGATTGTCATCGTCGCGCGTTTCAAGATATTTTTTCATATACAGGCGTGCTACTTCGTTAAGATAACATACTCTTTCTTTGCTACCTTTACCGAATACAATAACCTCACCTTTGTCAAAATCAATCTGACTGCGGTTTAGCTGACTCATTTCTGTGACTCGACAACCTGTGCTTAATAAAAACTCCAGCATCGCCCTTGTTCTTATGTCGCTTGCTTTATATCGTAACTGCTCTATTTCGCCAGTACTGAACGGTAATTTTATCTTTTTGTCGCTCTTTATTTTCTTGCAACGTCTCGTTGGATTTTTGATGATAATTTCGTTATCCGTCATCCAACCAAAAAAGCTGCTCATCACCCTGCGACAATTATCTGCATTCCCTTTGCTTGAAGTCTGTATCAACATAGCCAAAAAGCACTGAATATCAACCGTCGTTATTTGTGTAACCGGCTTTTTGATGAATTTATCCATGCGGAGTAGTACCGATTTGTAAAATTTCAGGCTCCTAACCGCCAGCCCTTCGACGCTTTTTGCTACGATGAAATTTTTTATAAGGTTTACGTTCGTCTGCTCAACCGGCACGATATTGGCTTCTGCCAATTTTATTTCTAACGGCATGACGCGGGTATACAATACTTGTTTTAACAGCCCCATCTGCTCATCAGACAGTTCCCCATGCATATCGTTCACGATATCGACTACCAACCTCTCCTTCTCAGACAGCAATGTTGTCCCTCCTATCTCTAAAACACCATAAATCCAGTACATACACCGGCGTATACCATTGTTCCCATGCTTTCATTGCCAAAGCATCACCCAGCTTTACTACCGCCGGAAGACCATACAGTGAAAAGTGCAGGTAGCTCATGCAGGCACATCGCCTATCAATATCCCCAGCATGAATCAGCAACTGCCTTGACGGGTCAAATCCTGCCGCCCGCATCGCTTCCGCAAAGCCCAACACCATAACACCACCACCCACGGCAGGCTCATTTAGCGTAATATGTCCGTCGCGTTCTATGATTTTCTTAGCCTCAGCCTCGTCAAATGCCATTTTCGCGCTAAGTGCCGCTACACTTCCAGGTGTAAAGAACTGCCCCGTCTGTTTGCTATGTATTTCCAATTCCATGAACACTCTTGCCAGAATATCCACATACCTACCCTGCTTATGATATTTTTCCATTACTACAATCAGCATTCCTAACATACGCCCTAGCCGTTCAATTTCCTTCGGCTTATATTTCTTTTGGACGGTATTGATTTTTTCAGCCAATTCTTTTTGCCTGGTTATCTCAAAAGCATGCATGGTAGATAATGCTGCCAGCTCTACAAAATCAGAAAACACCTCATAGCTGTTCAAGCCCACAAAAGACTGTATAGCCTTAATGAATTCGGCTATATCCTTGGCTATCATCCAACCACCTTCTCATCATTTTTCCTGTACAGACAATGCCAAAATATCGGCTCAAAATATTTGCATTCCGGACAATGGGTCATGTGAACCGCGCCGCCCGTCCAGAGACAGGCAACTGCGGTAAATACCAACTGGCCACAAAAGCCGCAACGCTCAATTTCCGGCGTTGTATTTTTAATCTCCCTCTCCATATTCGTTCCTGCTTGTACAGAACGCCATCATCAGCCGCATACTGGCGTTGATTAAGTGTGGCTCGCTCCTATCGCCTTTACGATAAAGATTGATGTGCCGCATTGCCCTGGCCAGATGTTCGTCCGTGGGGATTGTTCGCCATGTCTCCCCTGGATGCTTCACTGCGCCAGCTGTCAGTCCCACGGCGATTTCATCCAGCCACATTGCAGAAATATAGCGGTATTCATTGTTTTCGCTATCCTGTGGGAACTCCTGATTTTTCTTTTCGTCCATTATTTACGTCCGCCCTTCTCTTTCCACACTCGGTAAAAGCATATAATCGTTGCCGGCAGGCAAAACAAAAAGCCTGCCAGCGCCGCCCACAAATTACTCTCCGTCATACAATTCCCCTGTCAACCTCGCAGAATCGTCCGAATACCTCTCAAACGATTTCACCCGCATAAATACTGGCTTCGCGGCGTTTCTCTAACGATTTCGAACGATTCTCGAACGATTGACCTCTCAAAAAACACCGATTACTTCACGATCCCTGCCCTGGCCATTTCGTCTGCACTACTAAATCCATGACTATGAGCATGCTCCTGTGTTATCATTTCGCACCACTCGCCACAGATGGAGCAAATGCCCGGCGTCCATCTTGTATAATTCTTGGTTTTCCTTGTGATGGATGCCAAAGCTTCAGGCTCTTTAGGTCTGCCCTCTATCTTGTTGCAGCTCACTTCATGGCATCGGCGTATGCCTTTTGCCAGCGTATACGGAATGCTCATGTGTCTCGGCTGTTTATACCCCATCTGACACCCAGCCTTTCTGACAGTCATTCGCTCAATCGCTTCCAGCAGGTCTTTTTCCGTTTTCCCCATGGTTATGCCCTCCGTCAGAATGGTATTTCTTCATCATCAGCCAGCTGACCGAATCCGCTCGCTGCTGTGCCAGCTTTTGCCGGTGCTGGCGCGTCTGATTTCTTTCCGCAGAATTCGAAATAAGTCACTACGACTTCTGTCACATAACGCTTACTGCCGTCCTGTGCATCATAGCTTCTTGTCTGCAAATGCCCTCTGACCAAAATTTCTCTGCCCTTGGTCAGATTGTTGCCGATTGTCTCTGCCAGCGTTTCCCAGGCTATGCAGTTGTGAAAATCCGCCTTGGGGCCTTGGCTGTTCTGTGCCACACGCTTATCCGTGGCGATACTGAACGATGCCACCGCTTTTCCTGACTGCGTATATCGGATTTCCGGGTCTTTGGTTAATCTGCCCTTCAAAATTACTAAATTCATTGATATCCTCCTAAACTTGTGCGAACTTCTCGATGCACCGAATTGCGCATCTGACACTTACATTCATGTTTTCCATCATCATCTGCTGCAGATACATCAGCCCGCCCCGCACTTTTCTCCAGAACGTGACTATACAGGTTCCGCCATCCCGCTTTTGGCTCATGTCCATGTAATAGATACTGTCACCGTGCTGGAAAGCAACACGTAATGAACGTCTCCCACTCCGGTTTTGAGCGTTGAATACTCTTAACAACTCCATCAATAACGGCTCCTCTCTGTCATGGCACGCCGTTCCGGTGTGTTCTTCCAGTTTTCAATCCGCAGGCGGTCTTCATTCTGTTCCTCCAGTCGAGAACACCGCGCCGACATATTGCACAGGCTCATCATTACCAAGGTGATTAGCAGGCTCCCTGCGCCGATGCAGAACCACACAAATGCTTTCAGGTCAAATTCAAACATTTTGTTCCTCCCTTGTCCCTTCCAGTACGCCGTCCAACCGTAAGGGCTTTCGCCCTTTTCAGCTGGATACTGCGGTCAAAATAACTATATTCCTCGTCCCATTCCTGGGACGTTCTGTTGTGCTTATGGATGTTGTTATGGTTTTCAGTCATTTGTGCTCCTTTATTTTGAATGTCTCATAGAACTTCTGAATCGTAAGGCTTATAGATTCCCTGCAATCCCGACAAGCTATCAAGCGGTCTTTATGGTCTTCATCCTGTTGGAATGTCCATTCTTCCCCTGGCTTGAAACGGATTGCAATGGCTCCATAGTCCCCAGTCACGAATATTCCTTCGGTTATCGGTTCACAAATTCCGCTCATTATTCTTCATCCTCCGTTTCTTGTTTGGTAAATGCTAGTTTGGTCTGTGCCCTTTCTCCATCTATGTATTTCCAGCACTCCTGCATGAGTTTCTGCATAGCGCCCTTGATAGTGTTGTTAAAGTCTCCCTTGGTATTTGAATACCATACCCGCCAGTTCGGTGTCTCGTATTTGAAAGTATAACCCCACGGGATTTGTACGCTTGCTTTTATCTGCAGCTTGTAATAATCCGCATCAACAGGATATTCCATTTTCAGCCCGTAAAAGCAGCCGCCGTCCATAACGTCTTTTTCCGTCAAGGACAGGCTAACCATTTTCGCAGAAATCAGGGCGATGTTATCTGCCGCTGTTAAAAGCTCTGGCCTTGGTGGTTCAATGCCTTTGTATGTGTAGCTTTCCATAGCCCCGGCATCGTTCTTGTTGACCCATTCAAAAATATAGCTGTCTACGGCTCCGCTGCGATTAATGCGGAATCCTGTCAACTGTCTCATACCATGTCCCTTTCCTTTCTGACGATAGCCCTGATTTTGTCTTGGTTCTCGGTCTTGTATAACCGATACATCAGCCCTCTGATGGCTTTCTCCGATATATTCAACTCTTTGGATATCAGTGGATAGGGAACAGCCTGCAGGACCCCCTGCACGGCTATTTCCATCTCCTCCACATTCCAATTATGACTATGCGGCCCATTCCGTTTCGGATTGGCCAGCCCTAAATCTTTGCATCGTCTAGCTACAGCACCCTCTGTACGCCCCAGGAGCGACGCAATCTCTTTTCCGGTCTTTTGCCCTTCTTTGATGTAGGCCGTGAGCCTTGCATCCTCCATTTTTGTCCATGGAGTCATTCGTTTAATCGTATTTGTTTTTGCATCCGCCCGCCTCGCCGTCTTCACCCAGTCCGGTTCAATCCCTAAGATGTTTTCTTCCATCTTCGAGAAATCCAAGAACGCCCTGTTTGCTTCCGCCCACTTCCAAAAATCGGTCAGCCGTACTACTCTGAATGAACACTTCCCCACTTTTTTCTCCATGACAGGCAGTCCACGATTTCTCACCCAGCTTGTCATGATGTAACCGCCCCCTCCGTTACTGCCAGTCACCGCTTTATGGAGCTGATTAAGAGTTATATAGTCCCCGTTTTCCAGGAACGCGCCTAACTTCAATCTTTCCCGCTTATTTAGTATCGCCCACACTGTCCTACCCAGCTTTTTAGCGATGAAGTCCAGCGGTCTTGAGCCGTAGAGCCTTGCCAGCAATTCTTCTTCCTCTTTTGTCCAGCTTCTATTACTCCCCATGGTTTTCTGCCCTCGCCCTACACGCTGCCACTGTGGCATACATTTTTTCTTTCCACTCCTGCCACGCAGGATTAATGCCCTCAGTTCGATTTCGCGGCGTTATCTTGTACCCTGCAGCTTTCATTGAAACATACTGTCCATAAGATAATCCGTACTCTTTTGCTTCTCTGACCAATGTGTCCAAATTGGACACGCGCCTTTTTCGCGGTTCAAATAATTGCTGATGGCGAAAGCCTTCCTGCTTATTCCCTTTCCGTATGACAACGGCACATTCCGGGCACCGTTTGGTGCGACTCAGATTATTGCGGACTACGAATCCACGTCCGCACAACTCGCAGGTTATTACACGTTCAGATACTAACTCCGATATTTTCATGATCCAATCTCCTTATTTTCGCTCTGATTGCCTTTAGCTGGCGTTTGAGGTATCGTGGGCGGTGCTGGCTATCGATGCCGTCCATCATCGCCAGCAGTTCTCTTTCTCTTGCCAGCAGGTCAGCTGACGTTTTCCTTTTCCGGCTCTTCGACATTCTCATGCACCTCCCCGTCCGATTTCCAAAGATTCTCCTTGTCGAACTTCAGGCCGTTTTCTTCCGCCCACGCTTTTGCCCAAGCTTCAAGGTCTATGCCTGCTTCCAGGTAGCTATATGGGCAGTTCTTAGCGTTGACGTTCACCGGCTCAACGCCGTACTTGCGGAAAATCTCGCGGATAAGGCACTCTTTCCATGCTTTCTTGTGACATTTGCCGCATGTTTTCGGAATAAAGCCGCTGTATAGCTTTTCGAAATCCTCCATAGGAAGAACCAGGCTCCCTGACATGTCTTTTACTAGGTTGTGGTACTTCACAGCTTTATCACTCGGTACAAATACGACATCCATGTGTTTTACATGCCGCGTAAAATCAATAGTCGCGTCCTTTTCCAAAAAATCATACCTGCGCTTGATTGCTTTGTAGCCCCAGGTCTTGCATGAGCGAAGGTCTTTCATAAACTCTGGGTCTACGTCCTTCATTTTTTCTTCGTAGTCTTTTATTGCGTACTCAAGTTCATTAAACACCAGCATAAGCCGTGTCAAATTCGCCTTTTCGGCTCTGGATAAGTATCTATTCATTTGGCTGTTTCTCCCCTCAGCCGCCCGCCCGGACGGCTTATACATTCTGATTCGGATTAGTTGAACTTTCTGCCCTTTCGCCAGTCGATTTCATCGTCATAGCGTTTGATTTCTTTCTGCAGGCGCTCACGCGTGGTCATGTCGTCCGATTTGATGACGCCCAGATGTTCTTCGAGCACATTCCGGATATAGCGAGCCGCAATTATCTGCCGTTCGTTTTCTTCCTGGCAGGCGGCTCTGTCTATGGCTTCCTGCTCCTCTGCCTTGGCTCTTGCTGCCTTATCGGCTTCAATGGCTTCCAGCGGGATTTCGTCAATGTAACCGTTGTCCTTCAATACGGACGCCTTGGCCGTGCCAGTTTTGGCCACTTCCATAGCCGCCGCCCGCAGGGCATCTTCTTTTGTGTCATAGGTATCTTTGAGGAATACCCAATCTGCTTCATCGCCATGCTCTACTACTGTGTAGGTCAGGCAATAGCGGCCGCTTTCGGTCTTGTCTGCCACAGCCTTGATGGTGAAGTTTATCCAGCTTTTGTAACCGCCTTTGCCAGTCTGATACGTTTCCTGCCCGTATTCATCGACCTCTGCGACTTCCCATTTCCCTGCATTGAGCTTTATTTTGCGGCCGCATATCTGGGCCATTCCGCATGCTTCATTGACTTCTCTGCACGATTCACAGCATTTCATGCACTGCGTTGACAGGTGGCAGGCTTCGCAGGGTTCTAAACTGTCATGGCCATACTTTTCGGCCTTTGCCTTGATGGCGTTCAGTTGGTCTTGCTTGCGGTGTTCTTCAATCTTGGCCATGCGTTCCGACCAGCCAGGCTCATCCTCTCTTTCCTCATGTTTGACGATGGTCACATGGTTAAGAGAGACAGTGCCTTCCTCCTGAAGCTTATTCGCCACTTTCTGCTGGCCTTCCTCAGATAGCTGACTTGCTTCATAGGCGGCGCTGACTTTCAGCCGCCCGTCCTGAAACGCCTGCTTCAAATCCTCATTCTGCAAATTCTTGGCTATAGCGTGATATCTTGCAAGCTGACCGGATGACATCTGCAGCATCTTCCCCACGATGTCACGGACACGCCCTTCCAGCCCATTCTGCTCTTTCATGCGATTGAGAATATCCGTCATGCGTTCAGCCTGCCGCATTTTTTCAGCGTCGGTCAGCTGGCGGGCCGTGCTGTTGGTCAACATCAACATTAAGTCCAGCAGATCTTCATCATGTTCATTCTCAATAAGGCAGTTGACCTCTGCGAACTGCTGCATGCGTTTTTCATTCACTAGCAGTTGGCAAGCCGTCCAGCGGCGCTCACCGCTGATAATCATGTATTTTCCTGTTACATCAGCCGCCCGCACCACGAGATTGTGGAGCACTCCCCCCGCAATCTCGATGGCATCTGCCAGTTCTTCAATGTTCTCTATGCTGTATACCGTCTTATTTTGCGGGTCAGGGTATAACTCGTTGATGTTCAGCCGTTTCAGCTCATATTTTGGTGCTCCTGCCTCTGTTTTGCTTGCCTGATTCATGAGCCCCATCAGATTAAATCCTGCCATCTCTTAGCCCTCCACCATTCTCAGCAGTTCTTCTACAAACGCTTTGTAATCTTTAGCAGCTCCACAGCGCGGCGAATGTACCATTACTGGTTCTGCCGTGAAGGTGGATTCGTCCATCTTGTCCGTCCAGCGGATATGACTATCAAAAGCCTTGTATTTTTCTGCCTGTTTCAGCCATTCAGCACCCTGCTGATTGGTGTCGTTGCGGCGATAGCTCGTGATGAGCGTCCCCAGCAGCTCGATTTGCGGGTTAAAATACTCTTTGACTGTTTTCAGCTGATTCAGCAAGCAAGCAATGCCATCAAAGGTAAATTTGTCAATCTTGGCAGGGATAATCAGATAATCACTGGTGGCAAGTGAATTGATTACGCACATACCCAGGCTGGGAGCATTGTCAATCAGCACGTAATCATATTCGTCCTTGACCTGTCGCAGGATTTCTCTGAGCCGTACCTGCTGCGGTGTGACACTATCCATCAGCACGGCCTTTTCTGCTTCAGCCAAGGAAAGATTTGCAGGGATGATATCCAACCCTGCATATTCGGTGTGCTGGATGACCTGTTCTGCCGTCACATTCCTTTTCATCACATCCGTCATACTGGGCTTGTCGTAGCCGTATACGCCGAAGAACTGCGAGCAGTTGCCCTGCTGGTCATTATCTACCAACAGGACGTTCTTGCCGTACCCTGTAGCCAGCAGATAGCTTGCATTGATGGTGGTGACGGTCTTGCCTACGCCGCCTTTGAGATTTGCAATGGTTAATACTTTCATCGTCTTATTCCTCCTCAGATTGTTGGTGTTACGAGTTTATATGGTCAGCACGCAGAAAGGATTGTTTTCGAGTTCTTGTATTCCAGGAACCGGACTACTGTGTCAGCTTTGATTTCATACGAGGCCAAATCATCAGCACTGGCGTATTTATGGCCATAGTTTTCTTTCATGTCCCACCATACTTTCCATGGCACCATGAAATAACTCAAATCCCAACCAGTGCCGACACCACAGCAGACAAATGCCGCCGCTCCCGCTTCATGATATTTATCCAGCATTGCGGCCTGCGTAGGGGTCACTGCCGCCTGCTTGATGGCGTCCTTTTGGGTGTACTTGGCTTCGAACGCTATCAGCCGCCCGCCTTTTAGGCAGCCAATGAAATCCGGCTGTGCCTTGGCGGTAAACTGCACCTCTGCCCTTCCTCTTGCCCGGTCTAAATTCTTCGTAACACGGAACGGTTCGCTTTCCTTGTGGAGCACCAGCTTGCCTTCCTGTTCGTACTGCCGCGCCGCCCCCATTATCATGTCTTCCAGTATGCGGCCCTGGCTGTTGTTCACCCTGCTTGTATAGCTTCGGTTCATACCGAATTGCATCAAATCACTTCTTCCCTTCCAGCCGTCTACGTTTGCACTTTCTGACAGGGAAATTCCGCATTTCCTCGGCAATGTATCTACTCACAGATTCGACCTCCCTTGTGGATTATGTGGATAACGCTATTCATCATCACGCTCAAAGACGGCGTGTTGATAATCAAAATTATCTTTCGTGTTGCCGTTATAGCTGAACACGATATGGTAGCCTTTAGGGGCTTTGACCTCTTTCCGAAACGTCCCTCTGGGCACCAACCTCTTTACCGGCTTTGTTCGGATGAGATTCTTACTCGTGCAGACACGACT
Organism: Selenomonas ruminantium subsp. ruminantium ATCC 12561; assembly: GCF_000424065.1. GTDB lineage: Bacteria > Bacillota > Negativicutes > Selenomonadales > Selenomonadaceae > Selenomonas_A > Selenomonas_A ruminantium. The sequence continues at coordinate 33,751 of NZ_AUJE01000010.1, read as the reverse complement.
GCGCTGAGCCTTGATGTCTGCATCCAGTCCCTTGGCATCACCACCTTCTTTTGTGATGCGCATTTTCTCGTTCAGCTTGGTTGTGATGGTGTCTTCCTTGGTCATGTACGCCGCCACTCTTCTGGCGTCCATTGTGCCACCCTCATATGGCTTGAAGTAGGTGTTGCCCAACTTCCATGCCGCATTCATCGCCTGTTTCATCTGGACGAATGATACACCCGGAAGTGCCGGCAATAAGATATGGCCATGGAGCCGCCCACGCCCCGTCAGATTCTCCTGGACTGCTATATACTTCAAATCCGCCCCGTGCTTTTGATAGAAGGTTCTCAGACTACGAATCATCTTCTCATACTCTGACTTGAACTTATCCACTGATACTTTTTCTGCCAGTGTGAAGGACACCCACCAGTCTCCAGCTTTGAAGTTATCCATGATGAGTCTGCAAAGCTTATCTGTTCTGTGTCTCAGATTTATCTTCTCCTGCTGTTCTGTGGTCTGTCCCTTCCGTGGACTTCTTCTCTCCCTTGCCAACTGATTCTTGGGCATAGCTCTCAATGAATGATACTTGTCTACTATGATGAAACGTTTGTCGTGAGATACCCATTTTTTCTCCATGTAAGCCATAACTGATTCTCCATCTTTTATTACTATTGGAAATCCTTATTTTATGCATATCCATGCACTCTTTTTGTCGGTTTATTAATTCCTTAATCAAGGGTGTCAAGCGGTGTTTCGCCGCCTCACTTTTTTTGACAATATTCATTTGATTGATAGATAATCGACATGGCCTGTGGTATAATAAAAATATGGTTAATACCCATTAGCCCATAATTTAGAGCCCGCTGCCTACGGGCTCTTTTTTACTGCCTTCTTTCATATCATCCCGCTCTGATTCCACTTCTGAACATCGATATGTTGAGTTAATCACCTTCTTTGCGGTATTGCGAGCACATCGCTCAGCTTGAACTTCATGCGGCTGGCGTCCCCTACGTAATAAGCAGTGAGCCGTCCTGCCTTTTCCAACCGGTAAACGGCCCCCTTGTCTATGCAGAGGATTTTCGCCACCTCCCCGGCGTGTATATAACGTTCGGCTGGTGGGATAATGACTGGGTTCTGCAAAGTGGTCTTTGCCGCCAGTCGCAGAAATTCCAACACTTCCGGGCTTTCTTTAAGGAATTGCTTTAACTCCTGCCCCTTGGCCAGCAGCTTCTCAATATCGGCCATGGTTACATCATCCGTCATAATGCCCCTCCTTCCATATCTTTCCTATCCTGCGGCTTGCCTGCAAAAAGCCTTACTTACTTCATTTCCTCCTCAGTTCACATCTCATCTGCTACGCCATATCGGATGTCCATGTCCTTGACGACGATGGTATAACCCTCAATAAGCCGCGGGTCCTGTCCGATAACATCAAGATAGTTGCGCTTATTCGTTGATGATGGTCATCTCTCTGTTTTGACCTGACCCGTCAAAACGACGGGTCAGCTTATCATCGTCATCAACATGCTTTCTAATAGCCTGATTGGTATCTGCATAGCCTAAGATTTCTGCCACTTCCTTACCTACAAACCAAGGTTCGTTGTCAATGACCACTGCGCTAAACTTGCCAAAACTTTGGATTGTTGAAGATTTGAATTTCTTTAACCAACGTTTCTTCCTCCCCTTTTTGTTTAATGTATTAAACTTACTTTGTAAAAAAAATTTTTGGCACCGAAGCGTTTAGTGCACTGGACAATTTGAGTATGGTATCAGTTGTGACTGTATCAATAGCGCCACTTTCAATACCTGCAATAGTTGCCCGCGATACATTGGACTTCTCGGCAAGTTCAGATTGCGTCAATCCTCGCTTCTTACGCCACTCCTTGAGCTTATTTGTAAAACCCACTAAGCATATCTCCTTTCCTTGTTGCTGACTAAAGTTTAGCATGCTAAACAAGCATTGTCAAGTGTAATAAACAAAAATATTGAAAAAATGTTTATTATACTATACAATGTAATAAGAAAAGAGGTGTTACTAATGACATTAGGCGAAGTTGTAAAAGCCTATCGTGTTGAGCGTAAACTAAGTATGGATAACTTTGCAAAGCTGAGCGGATTAAGCAAAGGTTATATATCTATGCTTGAAAAGAATCGCAACCCTAGAACTGGAAAACCTATCGTTCCTTCAATAGATACTTATACAGGAGTAGCCAAAGCTATGAATATGTCTATTGAAGATTTGATGCGTCTAGTTGGTAGCGAACAGCTCGTATCGATAGCTCCCACCGCCAAGGATGACGTCGATGATATATTCGATGAAGATATCCGCATGCTGGCGCGCAACAAGATGAAGGACGCATCCCCAGAGGAGCGTGAGAAAAAGAAGAAACAGTTAAGGACTATAATCGAGGCGATGTTTGAATGAATCCGATTCCAGAGTTTCCCCGTTATAACTGCGCTAAAAACGCTGCAGACCGGTTGCTTCTTTGTATCGAAACAGATAAGCTCCCCCTTGACCCGTTGGAAGTTCTTTTGTACGGCGGCTGCAAAGTCCGTACCTATCAGGAAATTGCGACATCACGGAATTTGTCTGTGGACGAAATATGCAGTGCCCTTGGCTCCAAGGATGGTATCACCATATATAGTGCCAAACGTGATACCTATGCCGTAGCCTACAATACAAACCGTTTCCGGGAAGAACGGATACGCTGGACACTCGCCCATGAGCTTGGGCATATCGCACTGAATCATTTTACCGATTTCATTCAGAGTCGGCTCATCGGTGGAACGCTGACCGACACGGAATTATCCATACTGGACAAGGAAGCCGATGCTTTTGCCAGCGAACTCCTTGCCCCGAACATTATCCTTTACTCCCGCCAATGCTTTGACATCAACGCCATCCATGATACCTGCCGCATATCCTACCAGGCCGCCGGCATAAAATCGAATTACCTCAGCCGCATCGAGCGCTACTACCTCCACGACATCGACTACCGCTTGATGGAGCAGTTCCATATAGAGTTGATACGGGCATAACAAAAAGACCGCCCATGTGGACGGCTATAGGCAGCTATTGATATTTACAAATTCGTATGCTATACTAAGGGTAATGAGAAGAGTGATTGTTATCTGACATACTTTCACCGACAAAATAACCCCTTAGCATACGATTCGTGGTCGTTGCTAAGGGGCTTTTGTTTTGCCTTCCAGCGTTTCGTGGACACTTTCAGGCTACTGCCGTGTCTTGAAGTAACGGTCGTAAATATAGGCGGCTATTACGCCACAAACTACATTTACTGCAAATGAGAAGAATAATTCTGACATACGCGCACCTCCCTTCTCCGAGGTGTCTGCACAGCAGCATGAGTAGTATATCATAAGCTGTATAAGTTCCGCAAATAAAAAAGAGCCGCCCCGAAGGGCAATGAGAAAGGAATGATAAGATGGATTTTAGTAAGAACCATTTGCGCGACAAAGCAAATAGCGCAGATTTCAGGCACTTTCGTCGGTCTGTATTTCGCGAATACGCCAGTTTCATAAAAGAAAAAGTAAGGCAGAATTATGATTGGTCAGTAAAGTTTGTTATGTGGTTGCGGCAGTATATCCGCTATGTGAAGAATGAGAAAACCTTCCATCCCTCATACTTGCCTAATTACAAGCGCGGGCAGATTGTCTTTGTAAATCTCGGTTTCCGTATAGGGCACGAACTCGGTGGCCCGCACTATGGCATAGTATTGGACAACGACAACCGCAAAAAAGATGGGCTTATAACCATCATCCCGATGGTTTCCAAAAAGCCTAAGCACGCTGAGCGAGGTCTGCGTCCTGGGGAATATGAGTTGCCTATCCCTATTTTCCCAGCTTATTATCGAAAAAGCCTCTGTCCAGCTGGCAAAAGCGCCATATCAAGATGCTATGGACTCCATCGATGAATTACGAAAGCTCGATAAAGATGAGCAAATGGCACAACTCCCCATATACTTGCAGGAGTTTGAGCGTAAGCTGCAACAACGAATTATGCCTTTGATATCCTTATCGCAAAAGATGAATAAAGGCTCTATTGTTGACACACGCCAAATAACCACCGTTAGCAAGCAAAGAATCATCACACCAGTAAAACAGTCTGATGAACTGTATGGCGTATGCGTGCCAGAGTTTATATTGACTGAAATATGTACCTTGATAAAAGAAAAATATTTTCAAGCGGGAAGCCTTGACGATTAACCACAAAAAATGTACAATGAATGTACAGATTGGGCTTTGACTCCCAAATAATACAAGGCATGGCGTGGATGCGCCATAAAGAGGCTCCTGCTTAGGCAGGGGCCTTTTTGTATATCCTAAAAGGAGGTGAAACACCATGCTAAATGCCGTAATATACGCCCGCTATTCATCCGACAATCAGTGGGAGGAATCCATCGATGCCCAGCTGCGTATTTGCCGGAGGCATTCTAACCATGACAACGCGCCTCCTCTTATGTTCATTATAGTTAATGTCAAAAAGAAAATTTAGTAGCTTGCAATAAAAAAAGCCGCCCCAAAGGACGGCTATACGAAAGGAAGGATTCCCATGTTCAAGAAAATAGCTTTGGCCACGCTGGCCGCTGTCTGTGTATCAATAGCTACGCCAGCCCTGGCATCAGACTACCTTGGCAACCCGAAGTCGATGAAGTTCCACTACTCCAGCTGCTCCACAATAAAGCATCCGGAAAGGTTCGTTGAGTTCAGCACTCGTGACGATGCCATTGCCGCAGGGTATGAGCCGTGCAAACGGTGCAATCCGTAAATAAAAAAGGACGTGATTATATGTCAGGTGGAAGACTACTGACGCTCGATGAACAAATAGAACATCTGAAAGCAAAAGGGATAACTTTCCAATCCTATACGGAAGAAGCGGCAAAGCACTTCCTGTCAGAGCATAACTATCTCACAAAAGTTTCTGCATACAGAAAAAACTATACCCAGCACCCAGCAGGGCCAAACCAAGGGAAATATGTTCGTTTGGATTTTGCCCACTTGGTTGACCTATCAACAATCGACATGCATCTTCGTTACTTGATTCTTGACTTGTGCCTTGACATCGAGCATTCCATAAAAACATTCTTGATTAACGATGCCTTGGCAAATCCAGATGAAGATGGTTACCGTATTGTGGATAAATTTTTGCAATACCATCCAGATTTTTTGGACGAGGCAGACCGTAAGATGCAGGACAGCTACTGCCACGATTTCTATTTCAATAATAGAGACCATCTCCCCCTCTGGGTGCTTATGGAGGTAATCTCCTTTGGAGAACTCATCAGCTTATACAAGTTGTACTACTCTATATACCCAGACAGACCTGCTCCGTTTTCAGGAAAATTGTTGGACAACGTCCGTAATTTGAGAAATGCCTCTGCACATAGCAATTGCTTAATTTGCCACTTAAACCGCGAAGGCAAAGTCAACAAAGTGGCCTTAACAAAGGCATCTATTGCTTTTCCGTGGATGACCACCTCTTACCGACGCCGCTACATTAAAAAGCAATTTACACAAGATTTTACAGTCTTATTAATGGCTCATAAGTCGCTGGTAACCAGTGAAGGACTCCACGCCAAGGCCAGAGAAAAGTTGCGTAACCTATTTTTCAAAAGAATGCGGCGTCATTCAAACTATTACTCACGCAACCCTTCAATTACGGAGGCTTATAATTATTGTCGGAAAATTATTTTATTGTATTTCAACTGAACAATATTGACAACAGCCCCAAGATGAGATATTATATAGCTACAACGAAAACCGAATGGTTTTAGACGGCGCGTATTCTCATCCGAGGATATGTGCCTTATTTTTTTTACATCTAATATAAAAATAAGCCGCCCCTGCGCCAACAGGAACGGCTTCCATCATGCCATATTTTTCATATCCTGCGGCTTGCCTGCAAAACAATCACAGGAGGAAAATATTATGGCAAAGAAAAAATTACCAACTATTCGTACCCGCCAGCGCGGGAAGACCTGGTCTTATATGTTTGAGGCAGGCCGCCACCCGAACGGCAAGAGAAGGACTATAGAGAAGGGAGGTTTTGCCACCCAGAAGGACGCACTCGAAGCAGGGATGGAGGCCTACACCAACCTGCGGTATGGGGACATCGGTATTACCAGCGAAAAAATCCTGCTATCCGATTACCTGATTTCATGGATTGACAATATCGCAGTGTGCAATGTCCGTCCGTCCACCATCAACAATTACCATACAGCCCGGCGCCTTTGGATTGACCCATATTTTACCGGGAAAAACGTGCAGGACATCCGCCCCGTGGATATTGACTGCTGGATGCGTACACTCCTGAAGAAAGGCTTTTCCCGCAGCACTCTGGATAATGCCCGGACCGTACTGCGGCAGGCCCTTGATTATGCCGTATATCCGGCCGAGCTTATCCGTTCCAATCCCTCGGCCAGTATCAAGGTTCCCCGGCTCGCTCCTACGGGCATTATCAAACGGACTGTAATCCCTGTCGAGAAGTTCCGTCAGCTCCTGCAGGATAATCCCTTCGGCACCTGCTTCTATATGCCCATAATGGTACTCTATTACACAGGAATGCGCATAAGCGAAGTGCTGGGGCTTGCCTGGGAGGATATAGACCTTGAGCAGGGAACCATATCCCTCTCCCGCCAGCTCCTTGCCTCAAATACCTTTTCCCAACTCAAGACGGCGGCCTCCGCCCGCACCATCATCATCGACAAAAAGCTCTGTGAAGAATTACGGCGCTGGAAAAGCAAGCAGGCCTCCAATGAGCTGTTTTATGGTGGTTCCTATATCTATACATACAGAGCCAATAACGATGCCCTTATCCAGCAATCCAAGGGCGTTCCCTTAGACAATCCTGCCGCCCGCATATCTCTCGTATGCACACAGGAAAATGGGCGGGTTCTCTGCCGGGTGCTTTTGAATCGATATCTAAAAGCCCAGGGCTTGAATTGCCATTCCTTCCGTCATACTCATGCTACCATGCTTATCGAGAACGGAGCAACCCCCAAAGGCGTTGCGGGAAGGCTGGGACATTCCAAGACATCCATCACGCAAGATTTGTATGCCAACAACACACAGAAGCTCCAGCAGGAAACCGCCAATATCTTTTCCCGCGCAATGCAGACAAAGTAGCTTTTGCAGACAAGTTGCAGACAAAGATTCCGAAAAGCCTTGATTTGCAAGGGATAGCGGGATTTGTTTTCTTGAAAATCCAATGAAAAAATGACCGGTCATGTAAATGACCAGTCATTTTTAAGTGCTATATCATTATTTTGCCATCAGTTTAGCAACTTTATTGGCAAATTCCACCGGATTTTCCGGCAGGATGCCTTCGATAAGGAGTGCCTGCGTATAAAGAAGATCGCAGTAATCCTTGAAGTCAGCGCTGTCCTTGCCGGCATCATGGAGCCCCTGCAGACGCGTGAAGAGTTCATGATGCGGGTTGATTTCAAGGATACGCTTAGCCTTGAACATCGGATTGTTCATTTCGGCAAAGGTCTGTTCCATGGAAAGGGATGGGCCAGCTTCGTCCGCTACGAGGCAGACGGCACTGGATTTCAGTCGGGCTGAAACCTTAACGTCAGCAACCTTTTCGCCCAAAGCTTCCTTGATGTCCTTCAAGAGGTCATCATTCTTCTTCTGGATGTCTTCCGTTTCTTTCTTGACTTCCTGGCTTTCAGCATCGTCGAGGTCGAGGTCACCGCGACTGATAGAGTGGAAGCTCTTGCCCTCATATTCGCGCAGGGTTTCGATGCAGAATTCATCAACCGGGTCCAAGAGGTAAAGCACTTCGAGGCCCTTGTCGCGCAGAGTTTCCATCTGCGGCAGGTGCTCGATGGTTTCCTTATCCTTGGCCGTAGCATAGTAGATTTTCTTCTGGCTTTCCGGCATACGCTCTACATATTCCTTCAGCGTAACCAGCTTGCCTTCTTTAGAGCTCATGAACAGGAGCAGATCTTTGAGTTTGTCAATGGTGTCGCTGCCAGCATACATGCTGTTGTAAACGCCAATCTTGAGGGATTTGCCGAACTCGTTCCAGAACTTTTCATAGTCTTCGCGCTTGTTCTTGAGCTTACGCGCCAAAGCCTTGAGGATGTTCTTTTCCAAAGCCTTGCCGATAACCTTGAGTTCGCGGCTCTGCTGCAAAAGTTCACGGGAGATATTCAGGGACAGGTCAGGAGAATCCACAAGGCCCTTCATGAAGCGCAAGTAATCCGGCAGCAGGTCCTTGCACTTGTCCATGATGAATACATGACGGGAATAGAGCTGTACGCCCGGTTCATAGTCCGTATGATAGAGGTTGAACGGTGCACGGGACGGAATGGCAAGCAGGGCCGTGTATTCCACAGAGCCTTCAGCCTTGGTATGGAATACTTCCATCGGCTTTTCCCATTCATGGAACTGATTCTTGAAGAACTCGTCGTATTCTTCCTCTTTGATATCGGACTTGTTCTTCGTCCAGAGCGGCTGCATGGAGTTCAGCGTGCGGCATTCGATGGTCTTAACCTTCTCAGCGCCTTCGATTTCCTTGCCTTCATCATCCTTCGGCGTTTCTTCATGCTCGAAGTTCATCTTGATGGGGTAACGCACATAGTCGCTGTACTTCTTGACCAGACGTTCGAGCGTGTAGTTTTCCGTGAAGTCATTTTCGGCGTCATCACCGAAGAATTCCTTGCCCAGAGTAATCGTGATGCTCGTACCGCGCTTGTCACAGTTGCATTCTTCAATGCTATAAGAACCGTCACCCGTGGATTCCCAGCGCGTACCTTCCGTTTCACCAGCCTTGCGGGTTTCAATAACCACCTTTTCAGCTACCATGAACGCAGAGTAGAAACCTACACCGAACTGACCAATAAGTTCCTTGTCGGTATTGCCCTCAGCCCCCTCGCTGGCTTCCTTGGCCTTCTTGAGCTGTTCCATAAATGCCTTGGTGCCGGATTTGGCGATGGTACCGATATTTTCAATCACTTCCTGACGGCTCATGCCGATACCATTATCGCGAATGGTCAGGGTATGGTTTTCCTTATCCGGTTCGAGGAAGATTTCGTAGCTGTCATCCCCTTCGAGGATGTCGCGATTGGTCAGGCTGGCAAAATGCACCTTGTCAATCGCATCGGATGCGTTAGAGATAAGCTCCCGCAGGAAAATCTCGTGATTCGTGTAAATGGAATGAATCATGAGGTCTAACAGTTGTTTGGTTTCCGCTTGAAATTCATGGGTTTCTTTAGCCATGTGTTTACGCCTCTCTTTATGAAAAAAATTTATATACCAGTTAATTAGCACTCGTTCATGGTGAGTGCTAACGTACATTGACTAGTATACGGCATAAACAGCAAAAAGTCAAACATCAAAACAAAACTTGCTTTCCTGGCTAAAAGACGGCGCTTTATTTCACATGTGTATGCAAATAGTCCAGCAGTTTTTCTTTCGTAGTCGATTTTAAAATGTATCCTGTCGGCCTTAACCGCAGCACACGTTCCACCTGCTCCTTATCCCCAACGCCGGTCAGGAATATCACAGGAATATTCTGCGTAGACGGCTCCTGCCGCAGCATTTGCAATACCTGCGCTCCATCAACTACAGGCATTTCATAATCGAGAAGAATCATATCCACGGGATTTTTCGCCAGAAAGGTAATCGCCTGAATCCCTGCAGTGACAATACTGACCTGATAATGGTCTTTTATCCACTCGCGTACCATTTTGGCATAGGACGGATCATCATCGACAATCAGAATGTGCTTTTTGCTTTTATGCACGCCCTCCGGCAAATGACCTCCGGTAATCAGCAGTTCCAGTTCCTCCATTTTCAGCGGACGATCTAGCCACTTAATGCTGGTCATATCAAAGAAACTGCCTGCCAAATCCTCGCGGTCCCATTGGTCCCCGATGACGATTACCTCAGATTTCATTTTATCTATCGTAGTATAAATGTTTTCCAGCCAATTGTATTGAATCATATCCTCCATAATCTTATTGGGCAGATACAAGATAAACAATCTTTCTTCTTTTTCGGTATCATACTTGGGAATCTTCTCATTTTCCTGCGTCACTATCGACACCTTACAGCCCATTTCCGTCAGCTTGCGTTCAATTCCCTTAACCACCACGCTGTACTTGCACATAACAATGACAACGTTCTTGCGCTTCTCTACCTTTTTCTTTTCTTCAATCATTATGTTCACCCCATATGGTATTTATATCGTAAGACATTCCGATCTATTTCGTCAGCAGCTGTATAATTGTATCATAAGCAAATTGCCCGGCTGCGGATTTAAGCTGTTTCCATTTTTCCTTCTCCTGTGCTGGCATACTGTATTCTTCCATCTCTGCAAATATATCCTCCAGACGGTCGCAGTCCATCTCCTCTGCCGCCACCCGAATTTCCTCATAAACGGCTGCCAGCAGATCCGCATCTGCCTCCGGCTTGTCTTCCTCCTGCACAGCGGTGAAAACTTCCGCCAACGGAGCCTTAAAGCTGCGGCATTTTGCCATAAAACCTGCATGATGCTCATGGATATAGGCCAAATCCCCGCTCTTGCCCGCATTTTCCAGCAGTTGCGCTTCTTCACCAAAGGACACCGCGCCGATAATGCGCGCCGAACTCTTGAGGGCATGAACCTTGATGGTATAATCCTGCCAGTTTTCTGCCGCATAAAAGCCTTCAATTTCATCGCTTTTTTCATCAAGCGATTCATAAAAGATTTTCAACAGCGGCAAATAGGCGTCGGCTGAACCGCTGTTCTTAATCCCGGCAGGCAAATCCAGCCAATCTGCATGCTTTAACGGCGCAAGCGCCTCAGGCACCTCCGGCGCGGCTATTTCCGGCACATCTTCTACACTGGCCTTCTTAATCTTTTCCGGGGGCAGATAAGCCAGCAGCACGCCCTCTAGTTTTTCCGGCTCAATCGGTTTCGTCAGATAATCGTCAAAACCTGCCTCGATATACTGCGCACGCGCATTGGCAATGGCATTCGCCGTAAGGCAGATGGCTTTCGTATCGGCATTCGGATTATCCGGTTGTGCACGAAGTTCCTGCAGCGTCTCAATGCCATCTTTATGCGGCATCATATGGTCAAGGAAAATCACATCGTATTTCCGCTGCTGGGTAAGTTTCAGACATTGCATACCGCTTTCTGCCGTGTCGATTTGTACCTGTGTCTGCTTCAGGAGGTTTTTGAATACCACCAGATTCATGTGGTTGTCATCCACTACCAGGACATGGGCGTCAGGCGCAATAAATTGTTCATGATAACCGCTTCGATTGTTGATGCTGCTGCGGCAGGCTTCCTCATAATTGCCCATCGGCTCCCAGCTGACCACTTTTTGTTTGAGGACAAAACAGAACGTAGAGCCATAACCATAGGTGCTGTCCACCTGTATGGTGCTGCCCATCATATGCAGCAAATTCTGGGTTATCGCCATCCCCAGCCCTGTTCCTTCAATGTTGCGGTTGCGTTTTTCCTCAATGCGCTCAAATTCCGTAAAGAGTTTTGCCATATCCTCTTCTTTGATGCCAATGCCCGTATCCTGAACCGCTACGCGCAGGTATACACTATCCGGGTCATCGCTGGCAGTTTCACAGCCCACAAAGAACGTCACCGTTCCGCGTTCCGTATACTTCACCGCATTGGTCAGGATATTGGTGATAATCTGCTTGATGCGGACTTCATCACCATAAAGCTTGCTGGGCATTTCTTCATCAAAGCCCAGCTCAAGCGTCAACCCTTTGTCCTTCGCTCGCGGCTGGAGCATATTCACCAAATCATTTAACAGCGAAGCCACCGAATATTCTACAGGAATGATTTCAATTTTTCCTGCCTCAATCTTGGAAAAGTCCAAAATTTGATTAACCAGCTCCAACAAGGTTTGACCAGCATTTTTGATATTCCCGGCATAATATAAAATATTTTTTTCCCGGCACTCCCGCAGAATCATTTCATTCATGCCGATAAGTGCATTGATTGGCGTGCGAATTTCATGGGACATATTGGCCAGGAAATCACTTTTCGCCCGCGATGCCTGCTCTGCCATCGCCTTTGCCTCCATGAGTTCCTCACTCTCACGGATTTGCCATTGCGAACGCAGCAGGAACACCACACCAATGACGACGAGTATCAACAGCAGGCCAAACACATAGATAACCAGCAGCGTAATGCGTTCAATGCCCTCTGATGCCTTGGCTTTGGGCACAAAACCGGATACCAGATAATCGGTCCCCGGGATTTCCGCCTCAAACATAATCATATCCCCATGACTTGAATCAAAGCTGCGGGCAGACGCCACGGAAACTTCTATTTCCCAGCGCATTTTCTGATAAAACTTTCGCACCTCATTGCTTTGCATAAATTCGATATCTTCCGGGTCGCACTGGTCGAAAGGAATGATAATATCCCCCTCACGGGTTGTAACCATCACTTTGCCTATACCATCATAACACCGAATGGAAAATTCTTCCATCAAACTTTTGATAGGATACAGGCGATAAAGAACGTACTTGACGTTTTCACCATGAAATACCGGACAGGTAAATAAAAGCCCCTCGCCATGTACAAAAGTAATCCCCTTGAAGCCACGAAACGAAGCCTGTATGCCGTCAAATTGGCGGACAGACAGACTATCCCCATAGACCGCCCGCCCATTAAGGGTCAAGAGTCCCTGCTTCACCCCGGATGATTCATTGTACAGCAAGGGCATCAAACGGGCGATTTCGTCTGGTGACGCTTCAATTTTAGAAGCGATATACGCAAGGTTTTTCAGCTCCACACTTAAATTCTCTGCAGCCTGTCCGGCCAGCGTTTCCGCCTGCCGTCTGGTCTGTCTTTCGGTATAAAAGATAAGCAGGTCATTCATCCTGTCCTTGAACATCACACCGACAAACAGCAGTACAAAAGCAAAAACGACCAGCGTGATGATCGCAGTTCCTTTCCCTTTTAAGGAAGAAATATCAATCATGTATCTCTACCCCCTCAACAAACCAGTCCATGCCGTAAAAAAGCTCATGGTCACTGATTTGTTCCCCATCCTCACAGCGAATCTTTCCCGCGTTATCCCGAATCAAGCCGGTAAACACATCCTGTTTGCGCATACGCTGCTGTTCCAGCTCAACTAAATCGCGCGTTTTGGGTGCTACCAGCGAAGACATATTATCCAGCCGGACGCCGCCTTCTTCCAGCCCCAGCCAATATTCTCTGCTTGGCCGCATGCGTCCGCTCATATAATCCCCCAGCACCTTCTTATAAACAACATCCCAGTCATATAACGCTGCGGTCAGATAACGCGGGGAATACTTTTCCTTCGTTGAACCATAGCCTATCGTATAAAGCCCCATAGCTTCCGCCATCTGTATAGCATGCGGCCTGTCCTCATGATAGGTAATGACATCTGCGCCCGCCGCTGCCAGCCGGCTGACGCTGTCCCGCTGTGCTTTTTCATCATCCCAGCTGCCCGTAAAGCAAACCACCAGTCTTGCCTGAGGGTTTGCCTTGCGCATCCCCATTGCATAGGCATTTATCCCACGATTCGTCTGGGCATTCGGCATAGCTGCCACATAGCCGAGAACCCCCGTCTTAGTGGCAGCACCAGCAACTATGCCCGCGAGATAACGTACCTGATAAAGGCGGGCAAAATACGAGGTGCTGTTTTTCGCTTTCCCATGACCGGAAATGCAGAAAAACGCCACATCCGGATACCTGGCAGACAGTTTATCTACATAGGTTCCATAGCCAAAGCTGGTCAAAAAAATCACGTTTGCACCTTCGTCCACCAGTTCCTCGACTGCTTCGTAAAAAACACTTTCGCCGGCGCTTTCCTGTATGTCTTCGCGGATTTTCAGTTCACATCCTTGTTCCCTGCAGGCATTTGCCAGCCCATTGAAATGAATTTCATTCCAGCCTTTGTCCTCCTTAGGACCAATCAAAACAGCCCCCACGGTAACCTGCCGTGCCTCGTAGGGAATGCGAAAGCTTTGAATCACGAAAAAAATTACGCCCACAATGAAAATCACCAACAATATGGGAATATTACGCTGCTTCCATTTTTCACTGTTCAACGCTCACACCCTCCACATACCAGTCAAATTTAGTAAGCAGTGCCTGGTCCGACATGGCTTCGCCGGCTTCCACACGCATATTGCCCTGATTATCCTTTATCGGTCCATAAAACACATCCTGTTCACGGCTCACCAACCGGTAATTTGCCGCCTCAACCGCAGTCTTTGTCTCTTTCCTGACCAGATTGGAAAATGCGCTCAACTTCACAATTCCATCCTCCATACCCACCCAGGTATGCTTGCCATGGAATTTTCCCCGCAGGCAGTCCCATATCTGCCGGCGGTAATAGACCTGCCAGTTCCATTCACCAGCAGTCAGATAGGTACTCGTAAACAAATCATGATTATCCTTATTGTAGCCAATGGACTTTACCCCCCTGCTTTCTGCAATTTTATGCGGCATTAGGGAATCCGTATGCATAGTGATGATATCTATCGGATGTGCATCGAGAAGTTTTACACAGGCATCTGCCGCAGGTTCATCCGCTGTCCACGAATGACAATAGCGCACATAGACTTTGGCATCCGGACGGACGCTGCGTGCACCTAAGGCAAAGGCATTGATTCCACGGATTACCTCGGGAATTGGAAAAGCTGCCACATAGCCTAGCTCGCCATTGGTCGTTTCCATCCCCGCTACGATGCCAGCCAAATACCTTGCCTGATACATTCGCCCAAAGAACGAGGATAGATTCGCTGACTCCCCCATTCCTGCAGCATGGAGAAAATAAATATTGGGGTATTCTGCCGCAGCTTTTTTCATATCCTCGCCAAACGCCAAGGAACTCGCCACAATAATGTCACATTTTTCCCCCTGAATCAATTCTTCAATCACGTCATAACATTCATCAGGAACCTTCTCCCGATAAATGACTTTTAAGTTCAGTTCCTGCTGTAAAGACTGCAATGCTTCAAAATGCGTCTGGTTATAATTCCGGTCCTCATGGCTCCCATTCAGAATAAGCCCCACTCGTGTTGTTTTTGCGGTGATATCCTCTTCCGCCTGCTGGTCCTGTATCATGAGAATCCCTGCGACCGCTGCGGCGAAAATCAGGCTCACCAGTATGAGTATCTTCCTCAACCAGCTTCCCTCCCGCCATCTCAAAATCCCATTTGACCCAAAGCTTCCCTTTGTTACACCTATTCGCCGAATTTTTTTGAAGTCCTGCCATTTTTTGCCTATCTCTGCTGCCTGTTGTTAAAAACAATAAAAAATATCCTCTCTAATGCCTAAAGAGGATATTTTTTACTCACTATTGTATTTACGCGATGACCCCGTTGCCCCGCAAAACTGCCTGAATGCTCTCCGCACTCTTTTGCATAAGTTCTTCTTCATCTTTTGCCAACGGCAGCGGTATGCGCTTTTCCACACCATGACGGCCAATAATGCTCGGCATGGATAGTGCCACATGATGCAGGCCATATTCCCCGTTCAAGGGCATGGATACCGGCATAACGCAGCGTTCATCAAAGAGCACCGCCTTGGCCAGGCGGCAGGCGCCCATCGCAATGCCCGTATTCGTCCAGCCCTTGGACATGACCACATCATAGGCGGTATTGACCACTTCCTGCGCAATTTTTTCCCGATTCAGGTCTTCCTCATGGTCAAAGAATTCATCGAGCTTAGAAAGCGTTACGCCGCCAATGCTGACCGTACTCCATGCAGGGAAAGCCGAATTGCCGTGTTCGCCTAACATATAGCCCTGCACATCGCTGGCATCCACATGGAAGTGCTTGCCCAAAATGCTTTTAAAGCGCATGGTTTCCAGGATTGTCCCTGTACCAAACAGACGCCCTGCCGGATAATCAAACTCCGTTGCCGCCACATAAGTCGTGATGTCCAAAGGATTGGTAATCATGATGAATACGGCCTCACGGGTATAAGCCGTTACCTTTTTCATCACATCGCGGATAACCGCGATATTTTCCTTGGCCAGTAGCAGACGATCCATCTTCTGCCCCGGCACAATACTCGGGCCGGCATCACAGATAATCACATCGGCATCACGGCATTCTTCAAAGCCGCCGGAATAGACATGAATCCCCGGCACATAGGAGCAAGATAGCGAATGCACTGCATCCAACGCTTCACCATGTGCGACTTCCGGCTTGATGTCAATACAAACGATTTCCGCTGCAAGCTGACAGGCAATCGCTCTGGCTAACACCGCCGAACCGACATGCCCCAAACCGATAATTGCTAACTTATGTGGCTTAAACACTTTTACATATCCCCTTTACCTGTTGTAGATATACCGTGTACATTAACACCTATACAGTATATAACTTTTCAGTAAAGTTTACAAATAGCCATTACGATTTATTAAGTCTGCCCCCTGAACGATATCTATAGTTTTTGCTTATGGCTATAAATTTTATTATAAAAAATATTGACAGTGGCTCAAATCTGAGCTATAGTATCAATCTGTTAATGGGATATTGAAAGAAAAGATGGAGGAACAAATGTTAGAAAGAGAATTGATTATCAAGGCACTGGTCTGGAAGTATATGATTAACGAAAACACCGCCAGACGTATGTACGATGAAACAGTCGGCAGCAACAGAGACAATCTGCGCAAATTAGCTGAGAACTACAAAGCATCTGCCAGAATGTCGTTCTTCTGCTAAAACAGCAAAAACATTTACTTTATATAAAAGAGGCTGTGAAAAACGCCCCAAAAGCGTTGTTACAGCAACATAACAAAAAGCGTTCAAATCGTCAAAGTCCTTAATTTATAGGGTTTTGACGATTTGAACGCTTTTGTTTTTTAGAAGCTGTATCGACTTTCCCCCCCCCTTCTGCCTTTGCAAGGCAAGAATCCCATCATAAAACTCATCATGAATGACTATCGTATATCACATTGACCTGCAGAAACATAACTCCGCTTATCTGCGGGTAACTCCTCCCACCTCAGCACATTGGCAGCAATATTATGCGAAATTCCCCATGCCGCCGCAATCCCTGCGGCCTCGCCAATACTCATGCAGGTAGGCTGAATACGCATTGAGGCCTGCAGGATAAAGCTGGCACTAATGCAGCGTCCGGTCACGATAAGGTTTTCAATCTGCTCCGTCACCAAGGCACCATAAGGGATTTCATAGAAGCCCCCTGGGGGCAGTTTTTCCGAAACTTTCTCCCCATGCGCGTCAATAAACCACGCCGTACGACATACTGCATCAGAAAAACGGCTCTGTTTATGATAGTCGTCCTCTACCAGATACTTCCTGCCACGAATCCTCCAGGATTCACGCGCCCCCAACATCGCCGCTTCCCGGCTGATAAACGCCTGTTCAAAGCCCGGCAAATGGCCAATCAGATAATCGGCAATATGATGCATCATCTTCCGGCCATAAGCCACCGCTTTACTATAGGAAACTGGATCAGACGCAGAAAATTTCACAGGGATTTCCGGGCAGTTCATACTCATCACGCCGTTCTTGCCCATAATGGTATAGGCCTGCATATATTCTGCCTCTTCCTGCGTGATTTCCCCATGTTCTACCCCTTTGGCCATCAGGTCTTCCAGCTTATAGCGCTGCTTGCGATGCATGGCTTCAGCAATTTCAAAATAGGGCGGCTTAGACTTGCACCAGTCCTCCTGCAAATCTACGACCACATACTGATAAAGCCGTTCTACATCAATCCCGCCCATCTCAAAACGGAAGGACAGCGGTTGATTGTTTCCGGTCTTTTCATAACCATGCTCACAAGGAATGCCCGCCGCACGGGCAAGATAGGCATCACCCGTGCTGTCAATAAAGGTTCTGGCCCGAATCGCAGCCAGCCCCGCAATAGTCTGAACGATACAGGCCTCAATGACCGAATCGTTTTGTAATGTATCGACCAGTACGGTCTGATACATTACATCCACATCAGCTTCTGCACACATTTCATCATAAATGAGTGCCAACGTCTCCGGATTATGCCAGGTCTGCTGGGTCACGCCATCAAAAGGTTCAACGCCATGTCTACGCAGGCGTTCCTTTACTTCCACTACGTAGGGCGTATCACTATCCGGTGCATGCGTATCCATAAAAGGATAGACACAACCCAGTACCGCCAGCCCCCCCAATGCCACGCCGCGTTCTATGAGCACAGTTTTTGCACCATTCCGTGCTGCCATAATCGCGGCAGCCGTCCCGGAAGGGCCGCCGCCGGCTACACACACATCGGTAGAAAACAGCACCGGTATTTCCTTACCGGCATAACACATGGTATCGTCATTTCGTTCTTTAGCGCCAGCCATTTCAGCCATTTTTCTCATTGCATTCACTCCTGCATCGACACGATTTCACGTTCTATCTAATTCGCGGTTTTCGCTAATCGTTCCTGCCGATTAGTATTTTTGACATATATCAAAAATGTGCCATACTTTCATCAAGACATATGTCAAAAACATTTTAGGAGGTTTTGAATGAGCAGGCCTTTAAAGAAGTGGCGTACTTCAGTGTCTGTTGCACGAATTGCAGTTTTAACAAAACGAATTTCAACTATCTTTAATATCCTCTTTAAGCTCCGCTGGCCAAAAGCTGCGGAGCTATTTTGATTTAATATTCTACGCCTAACTGGCGGCAGAGCCAGCGCATCATGGCTTTATTAGTATCTTCTCCCTGATAGCCATGCGGTGCCTTGGAATTGCATATAAAGAGATTTTCCACACCGACATCGGTCAATGCCTTTTGCAGGCTGATGCTCTGCTGAATGGGCACGAGCGAATCATGGCCGCCATGCGCAATGAAGAAGGGCGGTGCATCTTTCGTCACCTGATAAACCGGGCTGGCCAATTTAGCCAGTTCCACCATTTTCCAATACGGTGAATTCTTATCCTGTGCTTCCGCAACCTTGCGCAAGGTGCCTACGCCTTGCCCTTCGCCCACAAAGCCCAAGAGAATAGACTCATTGGCACGAATGGAATCATGGGTTTCCGCCGCCTGCGCAGGGTCTTGCAGCTTGGTACTCATTTCCGGTGCCATAGTCAAAAGATTGGTGGGGCCATAGTAATCGACACAGGCTTTTACACTACTGCTATAGTCAAGGTTGCCGCCCTCGTTGCCTTCCAGTTCCTTATTCCCGCTGGTCACAGCCAGTTCTGCAGCCAAATGCGCACCGGCAGAGGTACCGGCTATGGCAATCCGTTCGGCATCCAGTCCATATTCATCAGCATGGGCGCGCACAAAACGAACCGCCGCTTTCACATCGTAAATCTGTGCTGGAAAGGCCGCTTCACTGTTCAACCGGTAATCCACGGAAACAAAGGCAATTCCATGATTCAATACATCTTTGAAGATTTTATACGATGAGGTGTTGTCCTTGTCCATCAGGGCATTATTGCCGCTCTGTACAGTATTGACCGCTTTCTGTTTAGCATCATCACCTTCATAAGTGCCTTTAGCCCAACCGCCACCATGCACGAACACCAGCACGGGGACTTTTTCAGCTTTCGCTTTCGGCGGCACAAAGACATTCATGCGCAGCTGACGCGGCGCGCCATTGTCATTTTGCACATTGGCCACTACAACATCCCGGTAGGTAGGCTGCATATTGACCAGATTTTCGGCGGCTGCACAGCTGCCACCAGTCATGGGCACCGCTAAAGCCAGCGACAATAACGCCGCCAAAGAAAGTTTACGCCATTTACCTGCTTTCATCACTACGACCTCCTGCTTTTATTTTTTCAGGCGCTTATAATTTGCATCGAAGTATTTACCGGCACGGATTTCGTCCGTCATGCCCACATAGGGTGCTTCGGCAATAACATCTTCGTTATTCAGACCAGCCTTGCCCATATAGGTAATCTTGGCAAATTCCGGCACCAAATATTTCGGATAGGTTTCGTATTTTTCACGGGATTCTTCCATCAGGTCAATATGCTCATTCTGGAAGCAGACCGTAATGGACGGATGATCCTGCACCCATTTGGGAAAGAAAATCACACCATGCATGATGTTTTCATTGGGCATGAAGTCTAGTGCCACGTCGGTGCCCGTGGGTTCCGTCCAGGTTACCTTGAACACGCCGTCCGTGAGCTTTACGATATTGGCTTCCTGATCCTTCACCCAGCGGCCAGCAACCATGCCGCCATGAATACGGTAATCTACCGTGTGGTCATTCTTAGCATACCACTCGTACTCCCAACCATTATCGTAAGTATAAATAAAATGCGTGCCTAAAAAATCATCGAGTTCCTTAAATTTCATCTTAGATTGTCCTCCTAATCATGTATTTAATTACATATCAACTGACAGTATTTAGCATACAACGCTTCCCCCTATTTGTCAATATCATGTAATAAAATACATAATAAAAAGATTCTACATCTTCCTTAAAGATGCAGAATCTTTTTAACTACCGTTATTCACTTAACAAGCTCTTGCCCAACTCTTGACACTCCCCATGGATAAATCCAGGGGATTCTTAATTCAACGACCGTAGCGAATCGACCTAAGCCAATTCGTCTTACACAATCTCCAAAAGCGTAAATTTCCGTGTGTCCCACGGTATTTGTGTATGCGAATGCTTGTTATCTTTACAGCGGTGAGGTCTTTAAATCACCGCAGGTTGATACACGCAACCTCAACCCGCTAAGAACTGGTTGCCTATAGGCCTTGGTTTTCGATTCGTCCAGTCTCTATTTTTGCAGGGCTTCTCCTTTCTTTCGTATTCTTTAGGTTAAGTCTATTATACCACGAAAGTTAGCAGTTGTCCTGCTTCAATTACTTACGTAAATTCGCAGGACGCGGCTTATATCCCCAGAGCTAAAGCTCGGGGTTTTACGCCGCATTTGTTGACACTCCCCATGGGTAAAGATTTATAAGTTCCGTTTCCGCACCGGCCTCCTGCGCGCCCTTCAAGGCCTGCTGCAAAAGTTCTGCCGTGTTGCCGTTGCGCCGTGGGCTGCCATTGATGGCAATTACTTTTTTCATCGTAAAATCCTCCCATCAACCAATACACAAATACTTGATTCCTTTTTCGACACGAGCCAAAGATTTCCTTCTCCGCCAAAAATAGCCTGACAAAACCATACGCTCTGTCAGGCTATTTTTTAACGTTTGATTTCCTGATATTCTGCCACCCGGCCTACGCTGAAATGGAGAATCCATTCCGGACGTTCCGTAATCGGCGTCCAAAAGCCATAAGCCTTGCCCTGCGGGCCTTCATAAGCCACATGCACGGACTTGTTTTCATCAATCGCCTTGTTGCACAGGCAGCCTTTATGATCTTCGGGCTTGCCGATGGAGGAACACTTTATCCCCGCCGTTAAGCCCAGCTCTGCTGCTTTCTTGTTTACGGCGATAATCTCCCGGCTCCGCTGGGTGATGGTCACCGGTTCGGGAAAATTATCCCACATAATATGAAACGCCTGAATTACTTCCTGGTCTGTCATGTTCAAAAGTCCCCTCAATCCTTCAGTTTGAATACTTTCTTCGGCTGGCCGCAGAGCGGGCAGGCAAAGTCATCCGGTTCTGCATCAAGGTCACCGACATGCTCATAACCGCAGACCGAGCAGACATAGATTTTCTTGCCGGCAGCTTCCAACATCCCCGGGCAGTGCTTTTCCAGAATTTTCGCCAAGACGACGCCATGATGTCCTTCCTGCTTGGCAAAGATTTCCATTTCATCAGCAGCTTCTACAAAGCCTGCCTCGCGGAATTTATCAGCCATAGCCTTGACCTTCTTTTCACCGCTGGTTTCTGCACTCATCAGACCGCGCACGAGCTGCCAGAAATCCTTGGGAAGCATGCCGTTTACCGTTACATAGAAACCGGCATGGACAGCTTCCTGATTAGCCGCTTCAATAAACTGTTCAGCCACGTCATCAAGGCCCTGCTCTTTGGCAAGTCTAGCCAGCGTATAATACATCATCGTGCCTTTGGCTTCACCCAAAGCCATCATTTCTGCCATTTTCTCAAGCGGGGTTCCCTTCGTAATACCATGTAAGCTCATGACTATCTCTCCTTTATCTACACATAATACACATTAGACACTTTTTATAACGCCGTTGTTCCAGTTTTTACTTCCAAGTTATAACAGCTTTTCGATTGCTGCCGTCATTGCAGACGGGCTCGTGGTCGGTTCAAAACGCTCTACCACATTGCCGTCTCTATCGATGAGGAACTTGGTGAAGTTCCACTTGATACCATCATCTTCGAGATATTCCGGATAGTTTTTCTTAAGTGCATCCATGAGGATAGCCGACAGTTCATGGTCCTTGTCAAAGCCCTTGAAGCCCTTTTCTGCGGTCAAATACTTAAAAAGCGGCTGGGCGGTTTCGCCACGCACATCACCCTTCTCGAAAATCTGGAAGCTTACGCCGTAGTTGCGGCGGCAGAACTGCTGTACTTCGCTATTGCTGCCCGGTTCCTGTGCACCGAACTGATTGCAGGGGAAGCCCAGGATTTCCAGACCTTTATCTTTATAATTATCATAAAGTTCCTGCAATTCCTTGTACTGCGGAGTGAATCCGCACTTGCTGGCGGTATTGACAATAATCAGCACCTTGCCTGCATAATCCTTAAGGGATTTTACCTCACCGCTGTTCGTCTTAGCCGAAAATTCATAAACACCCATTATAGTTCTCCTCTCCTGTTACGAAATCCTTATAGCAAAGCCCCAACAAGGCATCAATCTTGCCCTTGTCAAAGCCCAGTACATACTCTTTGCCATCGGCAGTAATCACGGGGACGACCTCATCATTGGTCAATGCCTTGCATTCTGCCAAGGCTGCTTCATCCATTTCGATATTGCATTCCACGTATTCCACCTGCCGTGATTGCAGATACTTTTTGGCCTTGTCACACCAGGGACAGTTGTTAATCGAATAAACCTTAACCATAATTCATTTCCCCTTTCTGATTTGCGCTAAATATTTCTCCGCTAAAATTGCGGCTGTCGTACCATCTGCGGCGGCTGTTGTCAGCTGCCGTACTTCTTTGTGCCGGACATCACCGGCGGCAAAAACACCTGGGATATTGGTGCGGCAATCTTCTCCTGCCGCAATGCGGCCATCTTCGGCCAGCTCAATATCCGTCTGGAACAGCGCCGTATTGGGCGTAACGCCGATATTGACGAAAATGCCATCTATGGCTAATTCTTTCTTTTCACCAGTCGCTTTGTCCAAAACTTCAACACTTTCTAAACGCTTTTCGCCCTTCAATGCTGTCACATCGGTTTCGAGCAGGATTTCTACTTTTTCATTGCTACGCAGTTTTTCCTGCGCGGATTCATCGGCACGCAACTGGGAACGGTGCAGCAGATACAGCTTTTTTGCGTACTTGGTCAGGAAGTTAGCTGCATCCACGGCAGCATTGCCGCCGCCCATAACGGCGATTACTTTATCCTGATACAAGTGACCGTCACAAAGCTCACAATAGTGCACACCCTTGCCGGCGTATTTGCGTTCTTCGGGCAGCGGCAGCTTGCGCCGTTCCATCCCCGAGGCGATAATGACGCTGCCGGCTTCGTAAATGCAGGACTCAGTTTCCACGATTTTTCGTTCTTCCTGCAAGCTGACTTTTTCAATCATGTCAAATTCATCAACCACAGCGCCAAAGCTCTCCGCCTGCTGCTGTACGGTTGCGATTAAATCCTTACCTGCCACATTGGGCAGTCCCGGATAATTTTCAATTCCAGTAGCATTGGCAATCTGACCGCCTACCAGTGCGTTTTCCAACACCAGTACCGACAGATTCATGCGCCCTGCATAAAGAGCGGCGGTAAGCCCAGCCATACCGGCACCGATGATGACGATATCCTTTTGTATGCGTTTCTTTTCCGTTGGCATCATTATCTCCTTTCTGTACCTCATCTCTACTACGCTTATGATTATAGCGGCCAATTGTGACCTCTATGTGACTTTTATTTAGTTTTTTGCAATCTTTTTGTGAAAAATTTTATTTCGCGGATATTGGGAGCAAACAGCTTCTGCCACTGTCCAGCGGCAGGGCCACAATCATTTCCGTTCCCTGACCAGACTGGCTTTGGCAGGCAATCTGACCGCCCAACAATTCCAAAATACGCTTGACGATGGAAAGCCCCAGACCATGGCCCTTTTCCTGATGGGATTCGTCACATTGATAAAACCGTTCAAAGATATGCTCCTGCTTATCCGCAGGAATGCCGATGCCTTCATCCTTGATATGCACGCAGATGGAACCGGGCGCAGACTCGCCCGTAATCTGAATCGTGCTGCCCTTTGCCGAATACTTGACGGCATTGTCGATAAGGTTCAACCATACCTGCTTGGTCATATCCGGGTCGCTTTCAATCATCAGTGCAGGCAAATCCAGCGAAAACGAAATATCCTTCGCTTCCCAGCGCTCCGCCAACAGGATAACACACTGCCGTATCTGTTCATCCACAGCAATATTTTCATGGCGCATGACAATGGCCTGTGCATCAAGCCGCGATAAACGCAAAAGATTTTCCGCCAGCCGCGAAAGCCTTAGGGCCTCCTCATGGACAAGCCCCGTATACTCCCGCCGTTCTTCCTCACTTAATCCGCCTTCGAGCAAGATTTCCGAAAAGCCGACAATGGAAGAAAGCGGCGTCTTGAATTCATGGGATACACTGCCGGTAAAGCCCTTTTGCATATGGTCAATGCTTTGCAGTTCCTTGGCCATGCGGTTGAAATTCTCAATCAGCTGCACGCCTTCCTCCGTACTGACCAGATTTTCCGGCTGGGGCACACGTACGGCAAAATCCCCCTTGGCGATGCGTCCCGTGGCCTCTACCACAGACTGTGCCGGACGGATGTAAAAACCAGCTTCCCAGGCCAATAGCAACGCCCCGGAAACAATCGTGAGCAGACTGCAAATAATCAACGCAACAGGCAGTTCCAACGACAATCCGGCAAGGCTGTCCAGTAAGTAGACCAGCAGACTGGACGCACAGCAGCAAAAAGCCAACGTCAATAATGTCGTCAGACTATGATAGAGCCGCAAAGGCAAAACAAATTGTTTCTTCATGACGGTTCATCCTTAAACACGGCCTTATACCCCAACCCCCGCACGGTTTCAATGGCGAAGTCGGGATTGTCGGCAAAGCGGTGACGCAGTTTCTTGATATGGGCATCCACATTGCGACTGTCCGTATCCTTATCCACGCCCCAAATCTCGTCTAAAAGCTCCTGCCGGGTAAAAATCTTGCCCGGTTGATTGAGCAGCTTGAACAGCAGATAAAACTCCTTGGGCGGCAAAGTATCGGTCTGCTCGCCTGTCTGTACCGTCAACGACGCATAATCAAGTACCGTTTCCCGAATCGTCAGCCGTTTTTCACTCATCAGCTGCGCCCGCCGCAACAGCGCCCCGACCCGCAGCATGAGTTCCCGCAGCTGGATGGGCTTTACCATATAGTCATCCGTCCCCGCGCGGAAGCCCCGCTCCATATCCTCCATCTGCCCCTTGGCAGTAATGATTAAGATAGGCAAATCCATCTTCGCCCCACGCAGGGCACGCGTCAGCTCCAAGCCGTCCATGCGGGGCATCATCACATCGCTGATGACAAGGTCGATATGCTCCCGCTCCATAATATCCAACGCCGCCTGCCCATCAAAAGCCGGAAAGACATGATACTGCTCCTGTTTGAGCTTCGCACAAATCATGCGGTTGAGATTGCGGTCATCCTCCGCTACCAATATTGAAAACATAGGCCGCCCCCTTCACATAGAAAATCACGTATTCGCTTCAATTTTATTCTCCCTATGTGACTTGTATATGACTTTATTTCGCCCTACCAATATAAAATCCTGTTTGCGTCATAAAGATAAATTGCAGTTTGCCAGTACGTGCTGAAATTTTTTTGTTACAGCTCAGTTTGGGCAGAGGTGGTAATACTTTTCGCCGTTGCACGAAATGACCCACAAGCAAAGGAATGCACTTTTTAGTTACCTGCGCCGGGCAAGACCGGCGGCGCGTATGTTCAGCTCAATTTCTAGAAATTGTCGTTTGTGGGCCAGTCCTCACTGCGTTCGGACAGTCGTTCCACAGCGAAAAGCATCACCACCTCCGCCCTCAGCGATTTCCGTATAAGACGGCATTTTCGCAGTGATAAGCAGCAAGTACATCGATGTTCTTGTGACGGGAGCAACGAGTTCGTGGCAATAGGCTAATCCGTAACTTGGGGCGAACGGGGAGTGCTTTTTCTGTTAGGAGCGACTGCCTGAACGCAGTGAAGGCCGGCCCC
>NZ_AUJE01000010.1:0-7517 GCF_000424065.1 Selenomonas ruminantium subsp. ruminantium ATCC 12561 | reverse complement strand
CGTTGGCCTGCCCGGCGCGAGTAACTGGACAGCTATTTTTTCCGAGGGGGTCGTTTAGCGGGAAACAGAAAAAGTACTCCCCGTTCGCCCCTGACTACGTATGAACAAGATACCTTTACCACGAACTAAACTCCCCAACAAACTGCAATTTATAGTAAAAAGTCCGCTGAATTTCGTCAGCGGACTTTTTATCCATCAGAGAATATTTCACTTGACTCAGCCCTTAATGCCTGCCAATTTCTTTTCCAACACCAACACGCCATGACGCACACAGTCATCACAGGCGCAGAGCATTTTTCCGGTGCCTATGCCCTTTAAGTCGCGGCAGATTGTCACTCCACCGGACATTTCCTTGAATTCCTGCAGCATATCTTTTGCAATCATCTTGCTGGGCGTATCGGATTTATTGAGCAAGCCTAAGGCCATGACCGCCCCACATAACGCACCGCAGGTTCCTTCCATGCCGCCCATACCTGAGCCAAAACCAGAACCCATGGCCAGAATATCCTCTGCGGGCCTGCCCAGTTCCTTTTCATAGGCCATCAAAACCGCCTGCGCACAATTGCAACGGTTATGCTTGTACTCCACGGCTTTTTCGGCCCTTACATTTACTGCTTCCATCTTTCCTACCTCCAAAATATAATCACCGTTATTACTTGGCTATTTGTTGGCTTTTTCCTCTTTTTTCAAGGGCGACCCCTCCATCGACAGATTTTCCTTGGCATATGCCTGCAAATCGTCGGTGTTTTCCACCACATCTTTTACATAGGATTTGATATCCTGTTTCAAGCTCTCCGTATCGGCTGCAGACATTTCACCGAGCTTATGGAAATCCTTTTTGTGCTTTGCCGTGAACTCATAGTCATCATCATACTTGCGGAACAGGAGCCGCATCATCTTACGGCGCAGGAATTTTTCCCGGACGATGTTTTCCCGTTCTTCAAACCAGGCCACGGTCAGCACCACCAAGAGCAAAATCCCCATATAGCCAAGCAGCGGGTACATATAAGAAACAAGCGTGGTAAAGCCGCCGAAGCTGCACACATAACCAAGTGCCGTAATGCCAATCAGGATTTTGCGCTTTTTGCCCAGGTCATCACCAGCAAAGCGGCAAGCCGTGGCGTAGTAAAGGCTGAATGCGGTATTGAAAATCAGCGCAAAGATTACCACCGCATAGACAAAGGCAAAGGCGGGATGAATGTGATTGACAATCATCAGCATAGGGATTTCCGCATCTTTGATTTTATCAAGATTGGCAAAGAGCGTCATGGCCGCACAGGTGACAATTACACCGATAATGGTACCGCCTAAAGCTCCGCCCTTCTCCGCATCGCCGATGCGCACCACCGAGCCGCCCAGCACAAACGCCATCGACACGCCGTTCATCGCACAGAGGGCAAAATAGTTAATTACCGCCAGCCATACATTAGGCATAACCGGCTGCATGGTGCCCGCTACTAAATCAAGCGCCTCATAATCATAGGTTTTACCAATAAAGGTATAGCCGGCCACCGCTAAAATCATCACAACAATGACCGGTGTAAATACGCCTAGCACGCGGGTAATCTTGTCAAAATCCAAAAAGGCAATGACAATGACGAGCAGGGAACAAAAAAGTGCCCCCAGCCAACTGGGCAGACCAAACTGCTGCTGCAAATTGGCGCCGGCACCAGCCACCATGACAAAGCCGACCACAAAACAGGAAATAATCAAAGTGATATCAATAATGCGGTTAATCACCGGATGGGCAATCTGCTCCAACACTTCCTGATGATTGCTCGATTGATAATGTGACCCCAAGGTTACAATGATTCTTCCGAATACAACATTCAGTACACCGAGCAGAACTACGCCTACCAAACCAATTTTACCGAAACTCAAAAAATACTGCAGCATATCCTGCCCGGAGGAAAGCCCCGCACCGACCAATACGCCTACATAAGCCATCGCCAGTGACAGTGCTTCCTTACTTATGCGTAAAAAGTTCATAACAGGCCTCCTCTAAAAAATAAATTGTCTATGATACAATTATATCATATTTAATATTTTACAGCAAATTTCCCCATATAAACGAAAATAAAATTGCCTGGCGAAGCGAACTATCGCCAGGCAATTACCTCAAAACCGCCCTATAATAACAATGTTATCAGGATTTATGGGATGTAGTTTGTGTCTAGGGTCAGGATATTCATTTTTGTTGGGGAAATTCGGATGCGGATTAACAACCGAGCTTGGCTCCTGAAAATCATGTCGCTCTACAGGCCAGTTATTGTTATGCACCTGCCAATCGTCTCCACCAGCAATCGTTTCGAGTTCCACTGCGTTAAGTTCTTTCTTGTCCATCATTTTTGACAACCCCTTTCATTGTACTTAGTTGACTTGGTTTACCTTTGTCTATACTTACGCTTGATAAAGTCATCTATTACAAAAAATATTTTTCTTTGTAAAATACCACAAAAGTAGTATTGTGCAATTTATTTTATACTTAGGTGGTATTGCCTCCGCCAATATCGAATCGTATAATAGCTTTTGTCACTTGGGGAAGTGATGACACATACACATGCCTTCAAGAGTGGGGAAGCTTTACAGGTAAAGGAATTATATGATAAAAGCCGCAGGCCTAGTGCCTGCGGCTTTTCGTATGCGCAATCTACTTTACGATATTTATTTTTCCGGCACGACCGGTACCAAGAGATAGCTGTCATATTTGCCACCAACATGGATGATGTGTTTGCCCTTGTTGCGGGTAGCCGGCGCCTTGACAGTCCGTTCCGGATGGGCGACTTCAGTATGGTTGCCGCCTAAAGTTTTCATGACTGGTTTCTCACCCGGCATAAAGGTATATCCCTCAGCGGGAACGGCAATCTTTGCTATACCAAAGGGCGGCACGCTGTCTGCCTTTGGTGGCTGGTAGGCGGATATGGTCAGCTGCAGCTTTTCGCCAGCATGATATTTCATTCCCATTGGCCAGATGCCAATATCCACGGGCACAATCTCGCCTTTTTTCAGTAAATCCTCATGCGTATGTTTTAAGACCGGTTCGGCAGGCGTGGATTTTTCCTTATCCAATGCCCGCTGGGATACGCGCAAATATCCTTCAGAAAAGACCGGCATATGCGTCATGGGGTCAGTGATAACCTTGCCATCCTTATCGAGCTTTTGCACCGTAACCTGCAGTTCCATATCATCAGAGCCGTCAGCTTCCACATAGGTATGCAGATTCATATAGCCGGTCAGTTCCGTATCTTGGTCAAAGTTCAGTACAAAGTTGACTGCCGGCTGTTCTGCCTGCGTATCGTAGCTAATGGTTTGTTCCTGGGCCTCTTTTGCCCCAGCCAATGTCTTTTGACTGGTCAGATACAGCTTTTTATATTGCGTTCTCGCCAGTGGGAATTCCTGCTCGACTCTGTCCACGACATCTTTATGACCGGGGTCGAGAACCGACAGGCGCACGCGCGGCGTCTTTTCCCAGTCATTGGCCACGCCTTTTAAGTAATGGTCAAAGAACTTGCGCAAGTCCTCCACATGTTCGGGCTGGTAGTAATCTGCCCATTCATTGGTATTGTGGACACGCAGCCATTTATCCTTGCTTGGAATCTGACGGAAACCGGCGAAGGTGCCATGCGTATGCACGGGATTGGTGAAGCTGGCCACCACATAGGCGGGAATGTGGATGTTTTGCAGCTTGGCAATCTTATCCTGCCAATAGGCGTCGAGCAGCGTATGCGTTACCACCATGCGAGGCTGGTCTTCAATGTAATTCTTGCTGGCAAAGGTTTCAAAAATCCCCTCTGGGAATACGGGATTGGGAATGCCGCCACGATTGGCTGTTTCGCGGAAATGGTCGACAAAGCCTTCCCATGGGGCAATGGCCGCTAAATGTGGCGGCTGTTCGCCGGCGATAAACCACTGCGAAACCGTCAGCCAGGAATTGCCGGACATGCCGATTTTGCCATTTGACCAGGGCTGCTTAGCCGCCCACTCAATCGTATCATAGCCATCCTTAGAATTCTGACTGCCCCAATAGTTTAAATTGCCTTCCGAATGATAGGCCCCGCGGCTATCGGGATTGATGATGACATAGCCCTGTGCCACCCAGTATGCCGGGTCTGGCGCTTCAAATTTTTCCAGTCCGGAAGTCGCCGCCTGTGGAACGCCCGCCCGTCCTGGCACATCATCGAGCCACTGGCCGCCGATTTCCTTGCCATAAGGGCTCCACGCCATAATCACCGGGTGTTTTTCCTCGTCTACTGGCCGGAAAATATCCGTATAGATAACCGTGCCGTCACGCAGGGTTACAGGCACATCTTTTTCAAACAAAATATCGCAGGTAAGCGGCTTGGAACCTTCACGCCGGATGGAGCCTGCTTTTAGCACCATCGTTTCCTGTTTCAGTTCTGCTGCACGGGCGCGCGCTGCTGTAAGCGGCAGCCCCTTACGATAATAGACCTCGACCGTTTCCCCATTATCCATCTTTTGCGGCAGGGCAACCGCCGCCTTTTCTGCAGCCATTGCTCCCGGCATCATTACGCCCATGGACAGCGCCGTCAGCCCCAAACAAAGCATTCTTCGCATAGACCCTTTCATCAGATAGCCTCCCTATACAAAATATTTATCTTTTTCCCATACTATATTATAATACTTTTATATTGATTTGTTAAATTTTCTATTGAAAGGACCAGATTATGGTTACATACGCCTTTTACCCAAGTCCCTTCGGCCTGCTGAAAATCGGCGCTGCTGATGGAAAAGTTATCCTTGTCGGTATTGTATCCAAACAGGACGAGCCAAATCAGCCTACGCCCCTTAGCGCGGAAGTCTATCGCCAGCTGCAGGAATACTTTGCTGGCAAGCGCACAGTGTTTACCGTGCCTTATGCCCTCAACGGAACCAGCTTCCAACAGGCAGTTTGGACGCAAATCGCAAAAATCCCCTACGGCCAGACCGTTGCCTACAAGGACATCGCACAGGCTATTGATAAACCGCGCGCCTTTCAGGCAACAGGCCGGGCCATAGGGGCTAATCCTCTTGCTATCCTCATCCCCTGCCACCGCGTTGTCGGCAGCAATGGAGAACTGACCGGCTATGCGTTTGGGCTGGAGATGAAAAAAGCTTTACTTAACTTAGAATGCCAAACACTGAACTCTTGATATTGTCATCATCTATCCATCATACGGACTGAACTGCTCAATTCCACAGAATAAGCCGCTCCAAAGCGGGCATTCATTTCTTCATCCGTTGGGGGCGGTGCTGCATTTTCTTTCGGCTTCACCGCTGTCACCGGTTTTAATTCATCCAGCTGGCTTTCCACAGCAGCCAAGCGGCTTTGCGTTTCCTGTAAAACGGCTGCATTTTCTTCCTCATCGCCGGATTCTAATTGTGCGATTTTTGCTTCATAGCTGCTTTCCTGTGCCTTCAGCCCATTAATCTGATCATCTTTATAATAAGGCTGCTTAACCGGCTGCTGAGCATAAGCATTAATACCATGGACATTCATCATATTGCATCTTCCTCCATATATCGTTACATCTTTTCCATATCCCAAAATCAATATAACGTAAAAAAGATACGCTGTAAATAAGCGTGGATTAAATTTAATCAAAATTTAATCCACGCCTTTACGGTCTATTTATTCCATGTTTTCCCACCAAGGGGTAAACAGCGTATTTTTATGGCTGTCAATATACGCCAATTCCCCTATCTCGGGCGTCACCAGCTGATAACCTTTGCCACGACTGGCTTTGGTCAGTTCCCGATAAGGTTCCTGCCAAGGGTGCCGGGACAGGGCAAACTTGCCGCCATGCGCAGGCAATAATTGTTTTGCGCCCACATCCGCCGCTGCCTGTGCGGTTTCCTCCGGCAGCATATGAATGGCATGCCAGGCCATGTTATACTGGCCATTTTCGCCGAGCATCAAGTCAAAACCGCCAAACTTCTGACCGATAGCCTTAAAATGCTCACCATAGCCGCCATCGCCGGTATAATAGACCTTGCGCTGCGGAGTTACAAAGGCAAAACCACACCAAAGCGTCGGATTAGACGTCAGGAAACGTCCGGAAAAATGCTGCGACGGCAGAATATGCACAGACAAATCATCTGCCAGTTTAATCTCCGTATCCCAATCTTCTTCATGCAAAAGTTCTTTATCAAAGCCCCATCCCTCAAAGTATTCGCCCACACCTAACGGACAGACAATATGTTTCACCTTCGGCCTTAGCGCCATTATCGTGGGATAGTCCAAGTGATCCCAATGGTCATGAGAAATGGCCAATACATCAATCTCCGGCATATCCTCTGCGCTATAGACATTGCTGCCGGGAAAAGCCTTGTTGATGAAAAACAACGGCGAAGCATAGGGACTGAACACTGGGTCAATCAAGATACGATAGCCCCCAAGCTGCATAAAGAAGCTGGAATGCCCCAACCAGACAACGATATCTTCCTGCGGATTCAGGCTGTGCAAATCCGTCTTCTTGGATAGCATCGCCTGCTTCGGGGATAAATGTGACTTATCGCCAAACAGAAATTTGGCCATAGCCACAAAACGATTTTCGCCATTCGCTTCATTCATGACCTGTACAGGCACAAGATTTTGAAACTTGCCATTTACATAATGCGGCGATGCCTGCATCCTTGCCAGGCGCTCCCCCTGCGGCAACCGGCCAAACTCCGGCCGTTGCGTAAAGAGCCCCCCGCCCCCAGCCACTATCCCCAAAGTTCCCAATCCTCCCATGATAAACGTTCTTCTGTTCATTCTTTTCTCCTGCAAATAATTTCTCATTCTGTATTTTATTTTAACACCTGGAGCGCACTTCAAGTCAAGAGAAATCACGCATACAAAAAGAGCCTGCCCTGAGCAAGCTCTCCATTTTACCTTTCACGGCAATTTATTATACTCGTTTTCCTCTACCGGCTCACACCATTCACTAGAAGTATTTTCGCCCGGCACTTCAATTGCGATATGCTGGAAAGCAGAATCCTTAGCCGCACCATGCCAATGCTTGACATTAGCCGGAATATGCACAACATCGCCAATCCTTAACTCCTGAGCCGGCTTACCCCATTCCTGATACCAGCCACGCCCGGCCGTCACTAAAAGCATCTGTCCGCCACCCTTGTCGGCATGATGAATATGCCAATGGTTGCGGCAGCCCGGTTCAAAAGTTACATTGCCAATAACGACTTGTTCCAGAGAAATCATATTGAGATAACTTTTTCCGTCAAAATACTGAGCATAGTTGACATTTTCGCCCCCAACAGGGAACACACTGGTTTCTTTAATGACTTCTAAATCCATATTATCGCTCCTTTAATGTTGATAATCACACTATAGCACTTGGAGTTTGCTTCAAGTCAAGCAGGAAATTCACTGCATTCCCTTTTATGCTGCTTTTGCTATTTTTTTATCCAAAACGCCGTAACCCCCCTAACTTTAGTTATGGGGATATAAGGCGTGTCCACCGTATTTACGTAAGTAATTGAAGGTGGACAATTACTTTTTAACTTGTGTTGTATTA
>NZ_KE384126.1:14636-119495 GCF_000424065.1 Selenomonas ruminantium subsp. ruminantium ATCC 12561 | reverse complement strand
TCTGTATTAGGATGAGCACGGAACATGATATGCACATGGTCTTGGTCGTGATTCCATTCCTCCAACGTAATGTTGTATGATGAGCCAATGCGAACAAAAATATCTTTAGCATATTGGCTCATTCGTTCAGAGAATACCTTGCGACGATACTTCACTACCAAAACCAGATGATAATAGAGTAAGAACACTGAATGGTTATTGTTATCTAATTCCATAGTATAATAAGTCCTTTCTCTTTTACGACTGATTATACTACCCAATAAGACAAAAAGCAATTGTATGGCTCAATTACTTATGTAAATTCGCCATACCCGCCTTCATCCCCCACCTAAGAGATGGAGGACTTCTTGCGGGTTAGGTTAAACGAAAAACATAAAGAATTAGATGCATAGCGATATGTACAAATCAACCAACTGTATGGAAAGCGTCATTACGCGAAAGCAGATACATACAATACTGGTTCATACTAATACCTTCCTTTTTCGCATGCTCAGCTAATGTTTTATGGAGTATCTTAGGTATACGCAGCTTAAACTGTCCGGAATACTGATTTGCTCCTTCTTCCACAGGTTCAAAGATTTCCATACCATCTTCCAATGCAGACAATAGCCATTCGCGCTTAGCATCTTCGGCATTGCGAATTACCTCTTCCATCGTTTCAGCGCAAGTAATACAACCTGGAAGTTCCGGGTAACGTGCACCATATCCACCCTCCACGGTATCAGGAATGATTTCCAGCTTATAAGGCAAAGAAAGATAATATTCAAGCGTTTTTTCCTGCTTCATCTTCATCAATCCTCTCTACTGCTTCCTTAACTAACAGAACATAAATACGCTTAACAGGCTCATGCGTAGGAATCGTAATACTATCATAACCATGCTTACGAAAAGTCGCATGACTACTGCCACCATGAGGAAATTTCAGCTCATAACCATACGACAACAAAACTTTTTTTACTTCATCAAAACGCAAGCCTTTATCTAACTGCTTAATACGTTGCAGAAGTTTGTCAAATTTAGACACAATAACACCTCTCGTATGTTTACATTCATTATATCATGGTGTTATATATGGTGTCAAAGCATATTCTTAGGAGGATTCCACATGAAATCACTCACAGCATTGTCAGCGGCGTTAAGAGTTTTCTTGGCTGGCTATTTAATTAAATCTCCCTAAATAATAAAAAGGACTTATCAACAGTCTCCCGTTGATAAGTCCTTCCTTTATCTCAGTATGAAATTACTTGAGCTGTGCAGCAACTTCTGCAGCGAAGTCGTCCTGCTTCTTTTCGATGCCTTCGCCCAGCTGGAAGCGGGTGAATTCGGTAACTTTTACATCGCCGAGTACATCTTTGATGGTCTTTTCGGAATCCTTAACGAAAATCTGTTCGTTGAGGCAGACTTCCTTGTAGAACTTATTGATACGGCCTTCAACCATGCGTTCGATGATGTTAGCCGGTTTGCCTTCTTCTTCAGCCTGCTTGCGGAGAACTTCCTTCTCGTGTTCGAGAGCGGAAGCGTCAACGCCATCGCGGTCAACAGCCATCGGAGCAGCTGCAGCGATCTGCATAGCGATGTCCTTGCCGAGCTGTTCGTCGCCGCCCGTCATGTTAACGAGAACGCCGATTTTGCCGCCCATGTGGATGTAGCTGGCCAGACGGCCTTCGGTTTCGTAGCAAGCGAAACGACGCAGGGAAATCTTTTCGCCGATGGTAGCCGTAGCTTCGGTGATCAGCGTGGAAACCTTCTTGCCTTCGATTTCGCTGTCGTTGAGGGCATCCATGTCAGCCGGCTTCGTAGCAACGATGTGCTCAGCAACCTTAGCCAGGAGTTCTTTGAACTGGTCGTTGCCAGCAGCAAAGTCGGTTTCGCAGTTGATTTCCACAACGCAGCCCGTCTTGCCATCAGCAGCAACGAATGCGCCTACAGCACCTTCAGCAGCTACGCGGCCAGCCTTCTTTTCAGCTTTGGCAATGCCTTTTTCACGGAGCCAGTCAACAGCCTTTGCAGCGTCACCATCGGTAGCCGTCAGAGCCTTCTTGCAGTCCATCATGCCTGCGCCCGTCTTTTCGCGCAGTTCTTTAACCATTGCAGCCGTAATTGCCATTTATTATTTCCTCCCTAAATTCGCAAATAATATAAAAGGGTAAGGGATAATAGTCCCTTACCCCATAAGTTTTACCTTGAGCGAGTAATCAATTACTCAGCGGCAGCTTCTGCAGCGTCGCCGCCTTCACCCTGACGACCTTCCATGATGGCATCTGCCATACGGCCAGTCATGAGTTTTACAGCGCGGATAGCGTCATCGTTACCCGGAATTACGTAGTCAACTTCATCCGGATCGCAGTTCGTGTCAACGATAGCAACGATAGGAATGTTGAGCTTACGAGCTTCAGCAACAGCGATGCGCTCTTTGCGCGGGTCTACTACGAACAGAGCACCAGGGAGCTTGTTCATTTCTTTGATACCGCCGAGATACTTCTCGAGCTTTTCCATTTCATGACGGAGGCCCTGAACTTCTTTCTTCGTCAGAACTTCAAACGTGCCATCAGCTTCCATAGCTTCGAGTTCCTTCAGGCGGTTAACGCGCTTCTGGATCGTCTGGAAGTTGGTCATCATGCCGCCGAGCCAGCGTTCGTTCACATAGAACATGTTAGCGCGGAGAGCTTCTTCTTTGATGGCTTCCTGAGCCTGCTTCTTCGTACCAACAAAGAGAACGCTCTTGCCTTCTGCAGCAACGTCACGCAGGAATGCGTATGCTTCATCAACCTTCTTAACGGTCTTCTGCAGGTCGATGATGTAGATACCGTTACGCTCCGTAAAGATGTATTTAGCCATCTTCGGGTTCCAACGGCGGGTCTGGTGTCCGAAATGAACACCTGCTTCAAGTAACTGTTTCATGGAAATAACTGCCATGTTGGTGCACCTCCTGTTTTGTTCTTCTGGGCTCCTCATCTTCTGCACCACCTCCATACCCGAGGCACAGGGCAGATATCGGCAACCCATGCTTTTTTTCTTACACCGCGAAAAATTATATCATAAGAGAAATCCCGGCGCAATAGCTAAAATAAATTTTTACGCGCCTATCCGCAAAATCATGCGGTTTTCATCGCCGCTGGCTAAATAAACCCGCCGCAGACAATTCACCGTAATGGATTCGATAAAGTAATCCTGATAGGTGAACTTGCCCTGCTGGGCGGTTTTGATGATATCATAGGGGCTGCCGTTATCCCGGACAATCAAGGTCAGGTCAGATGCGTTTTTCTCGCCGAGCAGGATGGAAAATTCCATTTGGAAAGGCTTGTCTGCCGCCCGCCTGCTGGCATGCGTACCGATTTCCTCCACCAACACGATCAGTAAATTGCGCTGCTGTGGGGTGATATCTGCAACTGCCATATCCTCTGCCACCTGCCGGGATAATGCCACTACCTTTTCCGTGGTACAATCTGTATCATAGGAATACTGGCGGGCAAGCTTTTCCTTGTCCAAAAACAGCTTGCCTTTACTGCCTGTCCAGAACGCGTTAAACACATAAGCCAGGACAAAGCCCGCACCTGTT
This sequence comes from Selenomonas ruminantium subsp. ruminantium ATCC 12561, assembly GCF_000424065.1. Classification (GTDB taxonomy): domain Bacteria; phylum Bacillota; class Negativicutes; order Selenomonadales; family Selenomonadaceae; genus Selenomonas_A; species Selenomonas_A ruminantium. The sequence goes on along the minus strand of NZ_KE384126.1, from coordinate 115,936 downwards.
CCAAGCCACATCTCATTCATGGAACAGAGTGCCCCCATTTCCATACCCACATAGGGAAAGCCAAGCAGCAGGAAAACTTTCAGCAAGGCACCATAATTCCGCTTTTCAATATAAATATAGTAGTTACTGTACATCAGCGTACAGCCTAAAAAGACGATAAACAGCAGAAAGCAGCGCACAGCCGCCACCGTTTCGGCTATCATCTGTTCATCACGCACACCGAAAAGCATGGGCAAAAAGCCCGCCAGTGCCATGCCCAAAGCGGTAAACAACAGACTGATCAGCACCGTTGCCCGTATGCCGATGTCCATGGTCTTTTGAATGCTGTGCAAATTTTCCTCGGCATGATACTGACAAATCATGGGCTGCAAACAATCCACCAGACCCGTATAGAGGGCAATAATCAACGTGAGCAGATTGACCGCCACCGTCACGACAATCATGTGTTCTTCACCGAAATGGCTGATGACACAGGAAGACAATGCCACCGGTAGCAGCGACAAGAACAGCGTATCCAAAGAGTGATAAAAGCTGTAGACCACGCCATAAAGCACATCTTTGGTATGCCAGTACCAGCGAAAGCGCAGACGGCTGCGCCCACCGTTCAGAAAATAAAGCTGCACCAGCACCGCCGCCAGCAGGCCGCAGCTCGTGGCAATGCCCACGCCCATGACACCAATCTGCAGGCAGAGGACAATATCCAGCAACGCATTGACCACAAAGGTACATATCGCCCCGATTACACAGACTCGTTCCTGACCTTCTGCCACAAATACGGTATAAAAGAATACGTTTAGAAACATCAGCGGCGCATAAAACAGCAGGCCATTGTAATAGTCACGGGCATAGCCCATGAGCTGTGGCGAAATCGCCCAAAAAGCCAGCAGGTTTTCCCGAAAGAAAAACATCCCGGCCACAAAGACCAGCCCCACGCCCACAGCCAACAGCACGCCCATGCTGAACAACTGATTGACCCGCTCGCGGTCGCCCCGCCCCTGCGCATAGGAAAGCATCATGGCCAACCCGTCAGCAATCAGGTAGCTGACAAAGATAATAAAGGTAATCAAGGGAAAAACCAGCGTCATGCTGACGACCGCGTTTTCCCCCACCAGCTGCCCTGCCGCCACGTTATCCGTAAGAATCAGCACATAGGCACTAGCCATGGAAAACATGGCGGCGGCAAAAACCGAACGAAAACGAGTGGAAATTACCGTCTTTTCGCCCCAAAAGCTAAAGCGGCTCACGGCAAAATCTCCGCTAATTTACAATCTTCTGCCTGCATAGCCGAAAGCATTTCATCATAGGCCGCGGCATACTGCTGCATTGCCTTTTCCGAATAACGGCTGGCATCATAGGCAAGTTTCAGCGAATAAGAACCATCATCAAGCACCGTCACCGCGATATCGAGCACATTTTCTGCGGCCGAACGCTTATTGGGCGGCATCTCCTCCACCTGACAGGGCAAGCCGCCAAGGATATAGGACGCTTTAATATCCGTATCCTTTTGCAGGATAAAGCTGGCACATTCACCTTCCAAATCGTCCTTATAAACCATATCCAGCCCTTTGGCATAAGTAATGCCCTTGCCAATCTTGTCCTCCAATGCCGTAAGGAATTGCGTGACGGACATATCCTGCCCGAAATCCCATTTCAGCGGATACTGATTGAGCATCAGCCCCATAAGACGCATTTCTTTAATGGAGGTACGCGCATTATGCACCCAGCTCATAATGACTTCCTTGTTCCCAGTAACCTTGGCCATAGCGGCCATTGCGGCCGCGATAAAGAAGGTATTTTCGCTGTAAGGACGGTCAGCAAAGAATTTATGGTTGATGTTGTTGAGGTCACAGTCCACTGCTCCCTCATGCCAGCTGTCTTCACGGCTGACATCTGTCGGCGGCAGATGTTTTTGCGGGTCAAAGCCGGCTAACATTTCCTGCCAGTAGCGATGGCCTTCCTCCTGCCCGGACTGCAGTTCCTGCGCTTCTTCCCATACATATTCCGCATAGCTTGCCGGCTGGCGTTTCGCGGTCTTGCGCATATAATGTTTATTGACTTCCCGCCAGAAAAGCAGGATAACCGCCGTACCATCCATAATGGCATGATAAAAGTCTCCATAAATATACTTCCCCGAAGGTGTCAGCATCAGATAAATACGATACAGCGGCCGGTCAATAATCTTAAAGGGCTTTTCCAATTCCCGCTTGCGCTCCTCAAAGGCCATTTCCGAAAGAATTTCCACACGCACCTTGGACACGCTGCCATCAAACCGCTGGCAGACCTCTCCCGTATCCGGGTGGAAGACCAGCCGGCAGCGGAAAATATCATACATCTCCAATACTTCATTTACCGCCTCAGCCAGACGCTCCAAATCCAAAGCCTCGTCCAACTTGAGCAGCGCACCGATATTCATCATGGTCGAATTTGCCTTGCGGAAATGGGTGTCCACAAGCCAGCGCTGAATCGGCCTCAGCGGATAAAAACCATCCGTCGGCCCGGTTATCTCTCCGACCTGATTCGCCTGCACAATCTCAAAGAAATTCGTAAAACCAGTAACATCAAAAACATCCATCACTTCCTGCTGCGGGTTCTTGATGATGATTTTGATATCCTGCTTGGCCGCCGCTTTCTTCACCACCAGCAACGCACGCAGCCCAGCAGAAGCAATATAATCAACATGGGAAAATTCCAGTTCAATGACCTTAATGCCAGCCGGAATATCCACCAACGCCTGCTCTAAACTCGGCGCTTCCACAGCATCTAGTCTGCCGGACAGTTCCACCTGCCACAACTCGCCTACAGTTTTTTTGACAACATCCAAAGCCATACCAAACACTCCATTCTATACGCTCTGCCCTATACAAACAGACCTGTACATATAAGCAACCTTATCTGTATTCATATTCGACACACAAATCAACTTTCCTCTATTTATCGCAAACATCTTCAAAAAGTCCCCCATACTGCACAACGTAGTCAGGAGCGAACGGGGAAGTACTTTTTCTGATTCCGCTAAACGACCCTCCCTGAAAAAAATCGCTGTTTAGCTGTATGCGCCGGGCAGGCCAGCGGCGCGTCTTTCAGCGTGCTTTCTAGTAAATGCCTACGTCGGGCCGGCCTTCGCTGTGCTCAGGCAGTCGCTCCTACAGAAAAAGCACTTCCCCGTCCGCCCCAAGTTACGGTCTATGCTATTGCCATGAACTCGTTGCTCCTGTAACAAGAACATCGATGTACTTGTTGCTTATCACCGAGAAAATATCATTTTATACGGACTTTTCTTTGGGCGGAGGTGGTGATGCTTTTCGCCGTGGAACGACCGTCCGAACGCAGTGAGGACTGGCCCACAAACAACAGTTCCTAGAATTTGAGCTGAGCATACGCGCCGCCGGCCTGCCCGGCGCAGGTAACTAAAAACCCATACGTTCACTTGTGGGTCATTCAGTGCAACGGCGAAAAGTATTACCACCTCCGCCCAAACTGAGCTGTAACAAATAATTCAATCTCGCAATAACATCGATAAACTCCAACTTGCCAATTTTACATTAACGCAATAAGCCCGGTGTCTGATGATACGTTTCCGTCGCGTTTGACAAGCTTGTCTAAGCAGAGGAAATGTATCATCAGGCACCGGGCGCCTTTCCCTATCATATTGACTTATGATCCAGCTTATTTGCCCGCCTGCATCCGATTAATCGCACTTACAAGCGCCTGAATGGACGCGGTAATAATATCCGTATCCATCCCGGCCCCCCAATGCGTCTTGCCTTCTTCATCCTTAATGCCAATATAGGCAATTGCGCGGGAATGCTGGCCGATTTCCAAAGCATGCTCACTATAGGTGAGGTCTTTGTACTTCACGCCCAGATTCTTCTGCAGTGCATTGGACACTGCATCCAAACGGCCATTACCCTTGGCCACAAAGGTTTCCAGCTGGCCATTGACTTTCACATCCACCGTACCGGAACGCGTGCCGTCCGGCTCTTTTTTGAGCAGGAAGTCTACAAGTTCATAAGGCTCTGCGATGTTGACATACTCATGCTGGAAAATCTGATAGATTTCATCCGGCATAAGCTCCTTGTGCTTGTGGTCGGAAACGGATTTGACCCGATAGCCGAAATCCTCCCGCATCTTCTTGGGCATATCGATGCCGTACTTCTGCTCCATGATGAAGCCCACACCGCCCTTGCCGGACTGGCTGTTGATGCGGATGACGTCACCATCGTACTCGCGACCCACATCCTGCGGGTCGATATAGAGATAAGGAAGCGTCCACTTGTCGGGATTCTTTTCTTCCTTCCACTTCATGCCCTTGGCAATAGCATCCTGATGGGAGCCGGAGAACGCCGCAAAGACCAACTTGCCCGCATAAGGCTGGCGATAACCGACCTGCATACGGGTCAGCCGTTCATAGGTGTCCACGAGAACCGGCATATCTTCAAGGTTCAGCCCCGGGTCAACGCCCAAGGCAAACATATTCATGGCCACAGTCACAATATCCACATTGCCAGTACGCTCACCATTGCCAAAGAGCGTGCCCTCGACACGGTCAGCACCGGCGAGCAGCCCCATTTCCGTATCGGCTACGCCGCAGCCGCGGTCATTGTGCGGATGCAGGGAGAGCACCACATTTTCGCGGTACTTCAAATGCTTGTTCATATAGGCAACCTGCATAGCGTAGACATGCGGCATGGACATTTCCACGGTTACAGGCAGGTTGATGATGGCCTTTCGGTCTGCCGTGGGCTGCCATACATCAAGCACCGCATTGCAAACTTCCAGCGCATATTCTGGTTCCGTTCCTGTGAAGGATTCCGGCGAATACTCGAAGCGGTAGTTTTCCCCGGCTTCTTCCGTCAGCTTTTTGAGGAGTTTGGCGCCTTCCACGGCAATCTCCTTGATTTCCTCCTTGGACTTGCGGAACACCTGCTCACGCTGGGCCACAGACGTAGAGTTATAGACATGCACGACGGCATTTTTCACGCCCTTCAGTGCCTCAAAGGTCTTGCGGATAATGTGCTCGCGGGCCTGCGTCAATACCTGAATCGTCACATCGTCGGGGATAAGGTCATCTTCCACTAGCCGACGCAGGAATTCATACTCTGTTTCCGAAGCTGCCGGGAAACCAACTTCAATTTCCTTGAAGCCGACTTTGAGGAGCATCTTGTAAAATTCCAGCTTTTCATCGAGATTCATCGGAATAATCAGCGCCTGATTGCCGTCCCGCATATCGACACTGCACCATACAGGTGCCTTGTCCGGGGCGTCTTTCTTCGCCCATTCCAAATCCATCTCCGGCGGCATAAAATAACCTTTACTATACTTCTGATAATTCATCATCAGCATTCCCCTCCATAAAATAATAGCCTTCCCCCTCCTCCAGCAGAGGAGACGAAAGGCCATGCACTACGCATTTCCCTGTGTCGTATACTACAATAACATATTGATACTATTTTTGCAAGTTTTTTGTGTTAATTTGTAAACATCAATTTAACCAACCGTCTTCCTTATGGCCTCACAGTTTTTCTCGTAAACCTCTTTGACGTCAGCTGCCAATGCCGTGAGTTCCTCGCGGCTTTTGCCTGCCCGAATGGCCTGCACCATCTTGTCGGCGGCCTTAAACAGCCCCATCAGACTCAGATTGCCTGCGGTGCCCTTCAAGGTATGCACGCATTTCCCCGCTTTTTCGATATCACCAGCAGCAAATGACTGGGTAAAATCAGCAAAGGAGCCATCGTCAAGGAATTTTACCAAAAACTTATGATAAAGTGCCACATTTCCCATGAACCGTTCCAAGCCTTTGTCGTATTCAACGCCTACGTCACCCAGCGTTTGTTTGATCTCCAACTGCTCCATCATGTTCGCATCCTTTCGCGTTAACAGCCACTCCTGTTCTTGTTCCTATACTTCGCGCTAAAGCCCTTGTTTTCCTGCCGAAGCGAAAAATAATTCCTGCATTATTCTACGCGGCGGTCTTCGCCATCGGTTATGACCTTTTTCCAGCCGTAATACTGCGCATACATGAGGTTGTGGCTGCCTTCTTCGCGTGGTTCCAAATCCGAGCCCCAGGCCAGAACATCCGTATTCCAGGTCACACAGCCCAGGTACTCGCAGATTTCATCACTGATAGGCAGCACATCAATCTGATGCACCACGACCAAATCCTGTTCTTTATGCGCATTGATATAATCAATGCGGCTCATCCATTGCTGCCGCACATCCCATTCCACAGCACAATAAATTGCCGCCGTAGCCAGCCATAAGGCAAAGACAGAAGCAAAAACGCCACGGCACATGCCCTTATGCTGCTGATAAAATTTCTCCTTGTAAGGCATCAGTTCCCTGAGTGCCGTAACCGAAGCGGCGATAACCGCTGCCGTCGAGAAAAAGCCCGCCCGCGCAGGAGCCATCGGCACAAAAATCATCACCAGCATAACGCCCAAAGCACCGGCTATCATCACAGCCTGAAACTTCGTGACCTTGTTCCAGCGCTGGCCTTTGGGCAGCCCAAAGACATAATAACCGATAAGCGCCAGCAGTGGCAGCCACAATTTAGTTACCGGCCAAAAACATTCAGCGAAGGTAATCTGAAACATCAGCGGTGTCCAGTACATATCCGCAGGCAAACCGGGATTGTATTCATACAGCCGCTGCAATTCCATCCGCACCATTTCACCGGGAGCCTCGACCAGCATAATACCACCAATGCACAGGCAGATAAAACCACTCACCATCCACAACTGCAGTTGTTTTTGCTTTTTGAAATGCCACAGCGCAAAAAGTGTGATAAGCCCCGCTGCCGCCGCGCCGGTTTCCACCGACCAGCCGGCGCACAGGCCGCTTACAGCCATCAGCGGAACCGCCCACTTAGGCGGCTTTGCCCAAAAGTCTGCCTGCCAGTATTTTAAGGCAAAGGGCAGTAAAAATAAAAATTCCAACAGCCCCATCCACAGAAATACACAGCTGCCGCACATCCACAGCGTAGTCAAAAACGGGTCCGGCAGGAGAAACCAAAAGGCAAATACCAGCCAGAGCATATACGTGCGGTTCATCGCTTTCAGGCTCAGGCCGGTACCGATACGGAATACCAGTAACAACAAGCTGCCGAACACCAATGTGTTCAGGACGTTAAAAATTTCCTTGCCCTGCCAGGCAAAAAGCTGCGTAAGGCCGATACCTAAAATCCGTCCGCCCCAGGTGAAATAATGCGACCACTGACTGACCACAATATCGTAAAACGAAGTAATGCGCTGCCGCGGCCCCACACCATCCAAAAGGTTGCCCCGGTCGGCACCATCCCAAATAAAGGCATAGGGTATATCGTCCGATACAAAAGGCAGCATGCAGTTACGCACGAAGAATACGCCCAAAAATACCAGTAAAATCATTTGCCAGGATTGTAATTTTTTCACCATTCAATGACCTCCCCATATTTTCCCCAGTCAATTTGCTTATCGATGACAACCCCCTTTACCCCATGATATCGCGCATACATAAGGGATCGATTGTCCTGTGGTTCGCTTTCCAAATCGGCTCCAAACATCAACAGGCTTTCCGTAAGAGAACGATTGCCTGTAATTTTATCCAATTGGCCGGGAAGTTCAATCGCTGGCACCACAATCAGATCATCCTGTCTGTGCTCGTTAACAATTTTTTCCCGCTCAGCCCATTGCTGACTGTATGATGTTTCGATAATCAAACACAGGACCGTTGACAAGAGCCACGAACCGATAGCCGTAAAGCACAGCACCGCTGCCACCAAACGGATTTTCGGTACCTGCCTGCACTGCGCTGCCACCAGCGGTATAATCGTCCGCAGAGCAGCTGTTGAAGCTATCAACAGAAAAATCACACTATGGTAAGCACCATGCGCACGAAAATCCGGTGAAAACATCATCGCACACAGAACCAAAAAACTGCCTGCGGTAAACAGCAGAATGTAATGTTTCCAAGCCCTGCTGCACTGCCCATAGCGCAGGCAGAGCACGATGGGAACAAAGAGCGGCAGTTCCCCGATAAACACCGGCAAAAAGCCGGACACAAAATTATACAGAAACATGATGGGCGTCCATAAAAGTTCCGGCGGCATGGTGTACTCCGGAGCCAGTTCCTGCATAAGCCTTAACCTTTCCATACTGCCCGGCGCCAGCATAAGCAGAAGAAGTCCCACCATAAAGAAGCCAAGCCCCACCACCTGCCAGCTTTGCAATTTTTTCTGCCGATAAAACATCACCAGAAAAGCCAGCGTAATGAGCAGCGTGACAATGGCCCCCGGCTCTACCGACCAACCGGCAAAAAGCCCCAACAGCGCCATCACCGGCACTGCCCAGCCCGCTTTATCGAGTGGCAGGTCATCCTGCCAGTAAGCCAGCGCATAGGGCAGTAAAAAAGCACATTCCAACACCGCTGTCCACAGATACACACAAGCTCCGGTCAGCCATACCATAGTGTAGATATACGAGGGTATGGCAAAAAACAAGCCCAGCAACAGCCATAAAAGACCTGCTTTGCTTTTGCGCAGATGTTCAATCCTGCCTGCCGCCAGCCAAAAGAGCACGAAGACCAACAGAACAAAGAACGCCGTATTGACAAAAGCAAACAAAAAATCATGCGCACTCCTCTGCCAGGCGAAGAACTGCACGGCAAAAAGTGCCGGCACCCGCCCGCCCCAGGTAAAGTAATGGGACCACTGGGATGCAGCAATATCTGCCAAAGAGGTAATTTTCTGCCGCGGTCCAATCTTATCCATGAGATTGCCGGCATCAGCCCCGTCCCAGATAAAGGCATAGGAATAATCATCCCCTACCATCGGCATTAGGATATTGCGCCATAAAAACACACCGGCGCCAAAGAAAAGCAGCATCTGCCAGCTCAGCCGCTGCCATAAGGCTTGCCACAGGCCATACAGTCTGTCCGCCCAAACATCCATGAACAATTATCTCCTCTCATCAACCTGTTTGTTCTTCTGCCGTCCTGCCACAGCCACATAGAGCACCGGCACAATCATAATCCCCAGTATCGTTGCCAGTGCCATGCCGCCCACCACGGCCACGCCCATACTGCTGCGTGCCCCGGAGCCTGCACCATCAGCAAACGCTAGTGGCAGACAACCGGCAATAAAGGCCACCGAAGTCATCAGTATCGGCCGCAGACGCAGTTTGGCCGCCGTCAAAGCCGCCCGGATAGCCGCCGTTCCTCTTGCCTGCCGTTCCTTGGCAAATTCGACAATCAATATCGCATTTTTCGCCGTCAACGCAACGACCAGGAGTATGCCTATCTGCATATAAAGACTGCCGGGCTGACCTGCAGCCAGTTCCGAAACGAGCGCACCGCCAATCCCCACGGGAACGGACAGGAGTACTGCCCAGGGCAGGCGCCAGGATTCATAGATAAAGGTCAGGCACAGGAACACAAAGACCAAGGACAAGCCCAGCAGCACCGCGGTATCCGTCTGTGCTTCCCGCGCATGACGGCTGATGCCGCTCCAAGCGATTTGGAAACCATCTGGAGCTGCTTCACGGACAACTTCTTCCATAGCATCCATCGCTTCACCAGACGAAGAATCTTCGCCCGACTCAATTTCAAAGTGAATGCTCCGCACACCGTCATAACGGCTTATGCTGACCGGGCCAGAGGAAGTTTTGGCCTGCACCAAAGCATCCAGCGGCACCATCGTCCCTTCGCTGTTACGCACAAACAGGAAACGCATGGCCTCCGTTTCACTGCGGAAAGCCGTATCGGCCTGCAGAACCACTTTGTACACCTGCCCAAAGCGGATAAAATCATTGACTTCTTCACCGCCGAAATTTACCTGCAGGGCACTGTAGACATCACTCATGTTCACCCCCAAAAGTTTTGCCTTGTCCTCATTCACCGTAAAATCTGCATAGGGCGTACCCATATCAAAATCCGCTTCGATACTGCCAATTTCCGGATGCTTTTGCGCAGCAGCTTCCACCCGGTCGACAACAGCCTGCAGTTCTTCTTCCGAATGACCGGATAAATCCAACAGATGCAGCGAAACGCCGCTGGTCAGCCCCAGTTCTGGCAAGGCAGGCGGATTGATGCCCGTAACTCCCGCTTCCGGAACAATTTTCTTGGCTGCACCATCCAGCCATTCCAGCAAATCATCCACGCTCTGCCCATCTGCTGTTCGTTCTGACCAATCCTTCAACGCCACAAAGAGAATGCCCGCATCGGGGCACGTATTATCGCCTAACAAATCCGTGCCGCCAACGCCCACAACCGCCTTTACCGCTTCATGCCCCTGCAGTTTATCTGTCAGACGGTTCATGGACTCAATCGTATGATTCAGTGATGTTCCTGCCGGCAAGGCCAAACCGGCCATAACATAGCCCTGGTCTTCTTCCGGCAAAAACTCCTGCGGCATAATGAAATACAAGCCTCCGGTACCCACAATCAGCAGGAACAGGGCAGCCAAAACCAGCTTGCCGCGCCGCAGGCAATAGCCCAAGCATTGCTGGTATTTACGCCCAACCTTCGAAAGCAGCTGCGCAAAACGCGCCAATATTCCCGTTTTATCTGCCGCCTGCGCCTTGTTCCTAAGCAGCAATACGCAAAGGGCCGGGGTAAAAGACAGCGCTGCAAAGGCAGAAATGCTCATGGACGCCACCAAAGTCAGGGCAAACTGCCGGTATAATGTTCCCGTCATGCCCGACAAAAATGCAACCGGCACAAAGACCGCCGCCAGTACAAAGGCAATCGCGATTATCGGTGCCTGCACTTCCCGCATGGCTGCCGAAGCCGCTTCTTCTACCGGCAGGCCGTGCTCGACATAACGGAACACGCTTTCGATAATGACGATGGCATCATCCACCACCAATCCAATGGCCAGAATAAGGGCAAAGAGGGTCAGCAAATTCAGCGAGTAGCCACAGAGATAAAAGACAAAAAAGGTCGCAATAAGCGACACAGGCACCGCCAGCATGGTGATAAGCGTTGCCCGCCCGCTGCCCAAAAAGAGATAGACAATCACCGCGACCAAAAGCAGCGCCTCACCAAAGGTATAGGCAACTTCGGCCATGGATTCTTCAATGAAACTGGTCTGGTCGACCACAATGCGGTATTCCATATCCGGCGGGAACATCGTCTGCGCTTCCGCGAGGATTTTTTTTACCTCGCCAATGGTTTCCAGCGCATTGGCACTATCCGTCAACGAAATGCTGTAGGTCGCGGCCTCACGTCCATCCTGATAGGAAACATAGCGGGTATCCCGCCGTCCTTCCGTCACATTTGCCACATCTTTAACCCGGATCAGCTCACCATGCTGAGCGGATAAAACAATATTGCCAAAATCCTCCGGCGTCTGGCGGCGGTTCAGCACCCGCCCCACCAACTGATGTTCCTGCCCATTATTTACCGGCATCTTCCCCAATGTTCCGGCAGCAGGCTGAACATTTTGTTCCTGAATCGCCGACTGCATATCCGCTACCGCCAGTCCCTTGGCCGCCAGCTTATCCGGCTGGAGCCAAATGCGCATGGCATAATCTTCCGTGTACTCATCCACACTGCCGACACCGGAAACACGTTTTATCTTATCGAGAAAATACGTCTTGGCATAATTTTGCAGAAAAATGCTGTCATATGTGCCCTTAGGTGAGCACAGGGACATGACGAACACCATGCCCGGCATGGAACGGCTGGTCGTTACACCATAGTTCTGCACCGACTGTGGCAGCGAGGGCAGCACCGTTGCCACGCGATTCTGCACGCTGGCAGCTGCTACTTCCCCATCTACGCCCGGGGCAAATTCAATATCCAATTTATAATCGCCCAAAGCGTCGGCACTCGATGACATGGAGCGCAAACCGTCAATGCCATGAATTTCCGCTTCGATGATATTTGCTACCGTATCCTGTACCACCGTGGCATCTGCACCCTGATAAGTTGCCGATACCGAAACCGTCGGCGGCATAATGCTCGGATATTCGGCAATGGGCAGACGGAAGGCTGCCACCAGGCCGAACAAGGTCAGGAGTACAGCGAGTACCACAGCCTGCAAAGGATGACGGATAAAATACTGAGCCAATAAAAACACCTGCCTGCTTAATGTATCATCATGTTACTTCATAAATTGGTCAATAGCCTTATTTAACTGGTCAATCGCTTCCTTGTCGTTATCCCGCACCGCATCCACAATGCAGTGTTCCATATGGTCCTTGAGGATAATCTTGCTGACACCGTTAATGGCACTCTTTACCGCTGAAAGCTGAATGAGGACTTCACTGCAGTCACGGCCATTTTCCACCATACCTTTGATAGATTCCAAGTGGCCGATAAGCCGCGACATGCGGTTGAGCACCGCCTTGGTATGCGCGTGCGAATGCGTATGACCATGCGGGCCATGATGGTCATGGTCCGCATGGTGGTCATCATGGGTATGCGTAACCACAGTTCCATCTTCCAATATATGCGTATGTTCGTTCATTGAATTTAACGTCTCCCTATTGTCATAAATTGTTCATAACGTTATTTATATTCGCTGCAAAGCGTTTTTTTCCTGTCAGCAATGGCAAAAAAATCAGCAGCCTCCCCCAAAAGGGCGGCTGCTGTCTGCCTATGATTATTCAACGGCGATGGTTACATTTTCACCATTGATATTCCATTCCTTCGCTTCACCGGCAAGCGTTCCGTAAGCAACGGAATCGGCCAGCGTGATTTCCTTGAGGTAGTCCTCATTCTTCGCCACAATGGCCTGCAGTTTTTCATTGCCGGAAAGGCTGACTTTGATATGGTCGGTGACTTCAAAGCCATTTTCCTTGCGCATGGTCTGCACCTTGCTGATGATTTCGCGGACGAAACCTTCTTCAAGGAGTTCTTCCGTCAGCGTGGTGTCGAGCGCAATGGTTACGCCGTTATAACGCTGGCAGTTAAAGCCTTCGGTCTGCGCCATGGAAACTTCCACATCTTCCGTCGTAAGCGTCACTTCGCCATCCGGCAGAGCCACGACGAGTTTGCCCGCAGCATCGAGTTCTGCCTTGGCCTTGGAACCATTAAGCTTGCCCAGGGCAGCCTTCACTGCGCCAATCTGCTTGCCGACCTTCGGGCCGAGCACGCGGAAATTCGGCTTGAAGCTGTAAGTCAGATATTCTTCCATATCATCCTTAAAGACAACTTCCTTGACGTTGAGTTCGTCGGCTACGATTTCCTTGAAGAAATCGGAGAGTTCACGTTCTGCGTTCACATACATATGGGCAACCGGCTGGCGGTTCTTGATGTTGGTTTCGTTACGGGACGCACGGCCCAGTACCACGATTTCGAGCACGAGTTCCATGTTCTTTTCGAGTTCCTCATCGATCCAGGCTTCGTTGACCGTCGGGTAATCAGCCAGATGAACCGATTCCGGAGCATTCTTATCAATGCTGCAAACAAGGTTGCGGTAGATGGATTCGGTGATGAACGGAACCATGGGAGCTGCAGCTTTGGCCGTGGTTACGAGTGCCGTCCAAAGGGTCATGTAAGCATTGATCTTATCCTGCTCCATGCCCTTGGCCCAGAAGCGGGCACGGCTGCGGCGTACATACCAGTTGGACAGTTCGTCCGTGAAGGCCTGCAGAGCTTTGGCAGCTTCGGTAACCTTGTAGTTGGAGAGGTCGCTGTCCACTTCCTTGACCATGGTATTCAGGCGGCTCAGCACCCACTTATCCATAACCGGCAGCTTGTCGTAATCGAGCGTGTACTTCGTGGCATCGAAGTTGTCGATGTTGGCATAGAGCACGAAGAACGCATAGGTATTCCAGAGCGTGCCCATAAACTTGCGCTGACCTTCCTGCACGGCATCATCATGGAAGCGGTTCGGCAGCCACGGCGCACTGTTTTCGTAGAAGTACCAGCGGATGGCATCGGCACCATGCTGACCGAGTGCCTGCATGGGGTCAACGGCATTGCCCTTGGACTTACTCATCTTGCGGCCGTCCTTATCCTGTACATGGCCGAGCACGATGACATTCTTGTACGGTGCTTCATCAAAAAGCAGCGTGGAAATGGCAATCAGCGAGTAGAACCAACCACGCGTCTGGTCAACGGCTTCGGAGATGAAATCTGCCGGGAAGCGCTTCTCGAAGATATCCTTGTTCTCAAACGGATAGTGCCACTGCGCAAACGGCATGGAACCGGAGTCAAACCAGCAGTCGATAACTTCCGGTACACGGTGCATTTCCTTGCCGCATTCGGGGCATTTAATGGTCACGGCGTCGATGTACGGACGGTGCAGTTCGATATCGTCCGGGCAGTTGTCGCTCATTTCCTTGAGTTCGGCAATGGAGCCAATCGTGTGCTGATGACCGCATTCGCATTCCCAAACCGGCAGCGGCGTACCCCAGTAACGGTTACGGGACAGGCCCCAATCCTGTACATGTTCGAGCCAGTCGCCAAAACGGCCTTCGCCGATGGATTTCGGAATCCAGTTGACCTTGTTGTTGTTGGCAATGAGCTTGTCTTTGACATCCGTCATCTTGATGAACCAGGTTTCTCGCGCATAATAGATCAGCGGCGTGTCGCAACGCCAGCAGTGCGGATAGCTGTGCTCAAACTTCGGTGCCTTGAAGAGCTTGCCACTCTTTTTGAGGTCGTCGATAATCAGCGGGTCAGCGTCTTTTACAAATACGCCAGCCCAGTCGGTTTCTTCCGTCATTTCGCCCTTGTTATTGACGAACTGCACGAACGGCATATCGTACTTGCGGCAAACGCGGTTATCGTCCTCACCGAAGGCCGGGGCGATATGTACGATACCCGTACCATCGGAGGTCGTAACATAGTCATCGCAAACTACGAAGAAGGCCTTTTTCTTGAGTTTGCCGACAGCATAGTCATAGAGCGGTTCATATTCGCGGTATTCGAGGTCTTTGCCCTTGTACTTTTCGAGGACTTCGCGTTCGCCTTCGACACCTTCAAAGACCGTGTCCACGAGAGCTTCGGCCATGTAGTAAACCGTGCCGTCAACCTTGATTTTCACGTAATCCACTTCCGGATTCACGCAGAGGCCGAGGTTGGAAGGCAGCGTCCAGGGCGTCGTCGTCCAAGCGAGGAAGTAGGCATCTTCGTCTTTTACCTTGAACTTGACCATGGCAGAACGTTCTTTGACGTCCTTATAGCCCTGGGCTACTTCATGGGAAGACAGCGGGGTGCCGCAGCGCGGGCAGTAAGGAACAACCTTATGGCCCTTGTAGAGCAGGCCCTTCTTCCAGATTTCTTTGAGCGCCCACCATTCGGATTCAATGAAGTCGTTTTCGTAGGTGATGTAGGGATGTTCCATATCAGCCCAGAAGCCAACAACATCGGAAAATTCTTCCCACATACCCTTGTATTTCCAAACGGACTCACGGCACTTCTTGATGAACGGCTCAATGCCGTATTCTTCAATCTGTTCCTTGCCGTTGATGCCCACGAGCTTTTCGACTTCGAGTTCTACCGGCAGACCGTGCGTATCCCAGCCGGCCTTGCGCAGCACCTTCTTGCCCTTCATGGACTGATAGCGCGGCAGCATATCCTTGATAACACGGGTCAAAACGTGACCGATATGCGGCTTGCCATTAGCCGTCGGCGGGCCATCATAGAACGTAAAGGTATCGCAGCCCTCACGCTGGTCAATCGCCTTCTGCGCGATGTTATTTTTCTTCCAGAAATCCAGAACTTCCTTTTCTCTGTCCACGAAGTTCAAATTGGTGTCAACCTTGCTGTACAAACGAACTCCTCCTAACAAAAACAACTAAAAAACCTGCATCCCAAAAACAGGATGCAGGTATACCTACACTTATAAACCACCTATTTTTCACGTACCAACATACGCTATTCCGTAACGGGGAATACCGGCGAAGCTTACTAGGCGTTAACCGCTTTCAGCCTGCTGCTCCGAAGTGATTTTCACCCCTTAATACTCTCTACCGGCTCCCACCTTCCCCGGCTCGCTAAAGATTTCTTTCAGAGGTTACTCTCTCCATCAACGCATTTACACATTAACAGTTCATAGTTTACCACAAACCATACGCAATTTCAACGAGAATTTACAACGTAACGCTATCTAAAATTTCCACATCATACCTGCTTTGCCCGCAAGGCCCCGCTGTTTGCCGCAGGCTGCCGTCAAGCCAAGGTTCAGTGTGAAATTGCTGTTTTGCGGTTGATGCAGCCAGCCGATTTCAAAAATGCCGCTGTTACCCTTGAGACTGGGCGTGCCCGTGCTGTACCCAGCCACCGTTGCCTTGGCATCGCCGCCGAATTCATGCTCGTAGTAAGCGCCCAAATAGCCCTTGCTCTCCGCAGAGAAGGCATGTGTCAGCTTGGCACCTAGCCTTAACCGATGGCTGTTGACCGCAGAAAATTGATAGGTTTCGCCGGTGGTCAGGCGGGCAGAGTCGCCACCTGTATGGCTGTAAAAATATCTGAGGGAAACGTCCACTTCATTGTTCCCCGTCAGCTTAATCGCCTTGCCCAAGCCCAGATGCGCCCCATAGTAACTGCTGTCGGTATCATAGCCAATGGATTTGCCCACATAGCCCGTAAAATCCATGGAGCTGTAATCTGCCTTGGTTCTACCGGCGCGAAGGCTGCCCTCGTAGTACATTCCTCCATTGTTCTGGCGGCGGACAAAGATAGCCGCCCCGCTATAATCGCTATCCCCTTTGCCGTGCATATTCCCGTAATAGCTGTCATAGCGCCCCTTACCGTATTCTCCGGCAAAGCCATAAAGAAGTTTGCCGCTGCCACTTTTGATTTCTCTGGCCATCCCTAAAAGGGCATTAAATCCCCGGCTGTCTACATGAGAGCCTGTCTGATAGCGATACTTGCCTCCCTGCAGGGCAAAGAACGGCGACCATTCGCCCCGGACAGCACTGCTGGTTGCCTGTGAGGCCCGTTCTGCCTGCAACAGCCCGTCTGTCGCGATCAAATCTGCTCCTCTGTTTAAGAAGGCCGCCTGCACCGCACGTGTCTCCACCGGAGATTTCGCTTCAGCGGTCGTTTCCGCCTCGCCTAAAACAGCCTGCAGACTGTTGGTGTTCTTTTTAAGCGTATAATGGTAATTGAGCGAAACACCCTGCTTCAGCGTCCCCTCCGTCTGACTGCCATAGCTGAGCGTACCTTGGGCAGAAATGAGATTTATGGTCTTTCCTGCAGATAGTGCGGCATCTCCTGCTGCCGACAAGACAATATTTGTTTTGCTCAGGTCGGTGTTCTCTGTGCCGGTCAGTGTCAGCATATTGCTGCCGGACTGATAAGTTGAAGGCAAATGGAACGAAAGCGTCTCAAAATTGTAGATATTTTTGGCGCTTATGCCCGAAGAAGCCAGATAAAGCGCATTGCCCGTAAACAGGTCGCCAGCATTGGTAAGGTTATAGTTAAAACCATCGGTAACATTCCCGGTCAGATAAACGCCGCCGCTGATTTCTTTTAATTGCGCCGGGAAATAAATCGCAATCTTATTGCCGGTGGCATTGCCAGTGCTGCTCATGGTAATACCGCCATGCAGATATACAGAGCCGTTTCCGGAACCGCCGGTCAGACGGATGGTATTGCCTGAGGCATCGCCTGCGACAGAAAAGCCGCCCAGCAAGGTCAGCTTGCTGGATATCGTGCCGCCGGAGACATTCACTGTGTTATAATTGGCATTGCCGTTCTTTGCATAGCCGCCATAAACCAGCCCCGTGCCGCTGGTGGAAATCGAGCCGCCGCTGATATTGACCGTATTGTAGAGAGCATCTCCATTAAGGGTGTAACCGCCGTAGAATTCGGCATCCACCTGCTCATACTCCGTGAACTTGTTTTTATCGTTGCTTTCAGCAGAAGGAATGGAGGCTGCTTCTCCGCCTGTCAGATTGATGGTATTATAGCGTGCATCTCCGTCATCGGCCTTGCCGCCCCAGATAAAAGCCCTGTACCCACCAATCGTGCCACCGTTCACCGTAACGGTGTTATTATCGGTATTGCCCGTAGTATAGCCGCGCCCGCCGAAGATATAAATTCCCTTTTCAAAAGTGCCGCCATTGATCGTGACTTTATTATCCGCGACATCACTGCCATTATAGCCCAGGCCGGCAGAGACATATGTATATCCCTGAAAATTGCCCGCGTTTACCGTAACATTGTTATTAATGGCAGCATAGCCGCTGCCCGTGGCCTTGCCCGCATAAATACCGGCTGCCTGCCAGGTGCCGGACTCATTGATGAAATTGCCGCTGTTAATGACAATGCTATTGCCTGTGGCACTGCCGCTTGTCTCTGTTATGCCGCCGTAAAAGTAGTTGGCATATTTAGAGTTAGGCACTGCATCCCCATTGACGGTATAGGTGCCGCCATTTATCGTCAACGTGCTATTGGCAGCATTTCCCTCCTTAGTATAGGCAGTATAAAACCACTGATGGCCGCCATAATACGAATAATCCCTATTCAGTGTCCAGTTCACATTGGCTATATTTCCTGTATTATGACCATCTCCCTGTCCATAATATATCTTGTCCTCTGCGTTTACCGTTCCTGTGACTGACAGCCAGCAGGATACTGCCACAGTCAGTAATGATGCCCATCCCTTTTTCTTCATTAATTTTATCCCCCTTCAATTACCAAACCTTTCTCAGCATGACCGAGGCAGAAACATCCTTGTCGTGGCTGCCCTTTTGCAGCTGAACATCACCGCCGAGTATCCAGCCCTTGGCAAATTCATTCTCGCCGCCCAGCGACAGCACCAGATGCGTTTTATCCTGATTGTTCTGCAAGGTGTAAGCATGATTGGCATCACCCTCATAGCTGAAATTCAGCTCTGGGTCTGCGCCTGTGAACGCATGTTTTACGCCCAGTCTTGCCGCATAATGTCCATGCAGGAATTGCCGTTTGAACTCCACGCCCAGCTGACCGGCAAAATAGTTATTGCGTTTTGCCTCTACATGCTGATTATAAATTCCTGCGCCTGTTTCGGCATACGCATCCTGCTTCATGCTGGAATACTGGAGATTGATGTACGGCGAAACGTGCCAAATCCGTTCCGGCTGCAAATTATGCTTGTATTCGCCACCAATTTCAACGATATTGGCATCATATTTTGCCTCAGCTCCCAAGCCAATGGAGGACAGATTTCTGCGCAGTTTGTTGCGAATTTTGCCACCATCAAGATAGATAAAGGCATCATCAGCATTTCGATGATAACAGCCATAAACACCAAAGCGGGTATCATAAATATTGCCGCCGGCATTTTTTGCCCCCAGGCTCGTCGCATTATAGCTCACAAAAAAGCCCGTGCGCCAGTTGTCGCTGACTGCTTTATCATAACCGCCGGAAATTGCCTGCCCGTGATAATCCGCGCCGCCCTTCAAGTCGCCCCAGTTTTTCGTAAATTTCAGCCAAGTATTGTTATCTGCCTGCACGGGGAGCTTCGCCTTCACCGGCACGGTCAAATTATTTTCGTTGTCCGCATCAGCTAAATTGTTTACCGGGATTTGCAAATCAACATCCCGCACGGAAAAAGCGGCTGCTTGTCTGTCGGCCAGCACGCGATTGACAACGCTACTATTTTGCGCCGCGCTCATCAGCTGCGCTGCATCCGTATTGCCGATTTGGTCGAGCGCCTGGCGGGCCTTTTCGGCATCCAGATTGTAAACCGTCCGCAATTCGGCTTTCCGGCTGTCGCCTTGCAGATTTGCATTCATATTATTCAAGGCATTGAACGTCTGTGTTTGTTCAGCCGTCAAGGCGCCCAGATTGTTTTCCGCTTTTGCCGTAACCGAAATTTGCTTGCCAGAAATTTCGCCTGCCGCGCTCATCATCCCGGAAACGGGTGTATACGTTGCAGAGTTTTTCAATTCGCCTGTAATATTGTTCGCCGTCAGAACAGTCATCTTTTCATCCGGCAACATATTGGTCGCCACAGCGGTTGAACCTTCCACATTGGCGTTGCCGTTCACCACGATATCGCCGCGCTCACCACCGCCATAGCCGCTCAATGTACCGTCAGAGACCAAATCACCGTTAATCGTCATGGATTTGTCGCTGTACGCAGAACCAATCGTGCCATGATTGTAAAATTTTCCCGTTGTGTCGTCCGTGAATCCATCCGCCATTTTGGCGCTCATGTCATTAACCGTAAATGTTCCGCCGAAAAGGCCTGCGTCTTTTGCCGAAGTTACATTAACCACATCTGCCGAACCGCCGTAAACGAGATTTCCATTGACGTTTATTTTCATATTGTCCATGCCGTCAATATCGCCGTCATACTTCATCGTATTGTTGAAATTCAGTTTCGTCACCAGGTCGGGAATGTATTTGGTGTAAAGATATTCGCCGCCCTTGTATTGAAGTTTCAAACCTTCCAGAGATTTTGTAGTTTTGCCGTTTGCGTCAGTTTCTGTATACGGCGTTTCATAATCATAAAATCCAATATAAGGACTGAAATGTTTCCATTGAGAAGTTATTCCGCCTGTAATTTCTGCGCCGTCATTTATGTTAATCGTGTCAACAAATGATGACATATCAATATAAATTGCATTTCCTGCATTTTCGGAGTCCGCAACAAGTTTTCCTGAAATATTTACAGTGTTGACCATTGGAGCGTTTAAATCGCCGTTTTCTTTATCTGTAAAACTCCACAAATCATTTGCGCTACTGATTTCATTCAAACCAAGATTTTTAGCCTTTACAACTTCATTATTTAAAGTACCTCTTGTATATCTCATAAAAGAACCGCGATATTCAAAGTCTGAGCCGAGAGAATTTGAACCGAAATTAAAGCTCAAAGCATTTCCGCTTTCACCTGTCGCTGTAACTGTTCCGTCAATATTCACATTGTGATTTTTTCCGTAAGCAATTAAAACGCCGTCGTTATAACTGCCGTCCGCATGAATTTCTGTATCTTTTGCAACGGTGATTGTATTATTTACGCCGTCCACGCGAACACCGACTGCACCTGCGCCGTTTGTAAAAATATCTCCTGCTTGCGTGATATTGTTATTCGAGCCGTAAATATGCAAACCGATTCCGAAAGTTGAATTATTATAGCCGTCAACATATTCGCCGTTTTCGCGCTTGGAAAATCCTTGATAGTTCGTCAAAGTCAAGCCGTCGTTATAAATTGAACGTCCGTAAAAATTTTTTCTGTCAATGTTGTAGCCAATATCTTGCAAAAGTGCCAATTCAGCCTCCATAAAATTTACATAACTTCTGTAATTTTGGTGGCTCATCATACCTCTTGCCAATTCGGTGTGACTAAATTCAGGATAATAAACAATTTCATTATTCTTATATCCCATAGGATCCCATAAATTTATCGGAATACCGCTGATTTGTTGACCGTCGGCACGCGTAAAAGTTTTTCCGTCCAAAACTTCAGTAACATTATCTCCCGCGAAATAAAGATAAATTTTTCCGTCTTTTTTCGCATCACTTGAGCTTGGTACTATAAAAGTTTTTTCAGAAGTTAATTTTTCTCCACCATCCGGAGCCGACTGATTGAAAGCAGAAATATCGTCTTCAGATGACAAAATTACCTGCCCCGGTTTAGGTTGTTGTCCATATTGATTATAAAGATGCGCCGTGAAACTTTTTTCACCAAAATTGTTAAAAACCCCTGCGCAATAATTTTTACCGGACACAACATCTAAAATTTTTTTGTCGGCACTTATTCCCAAACTGTGACCGATTTCATGGTACATAACAGCAGAAATATCCGTTCCAATAATCGCTTCAGGCGTAGGATTTGCATAATACGCTGTATTAATCCAACCGTAATTGCCGTCATTTGATATATCAGGCGATAAATATTGCCCGATAATAATTTGTCCTAACGCATAACCATTATCTAAGTTATTCTCAAGGTCATCAATATCATTAAATTGCGGAACAATTTGCCCGCTCTGGAAAATGTCTGCAAAATTGTATTTGGATTGAATAGCATTTGCGCCGGCATTTCTGTCATCATTAGTTCCGACAAAATATTGCGCAGGTTGAGAAATATTTGCGCCGGGTCCTAAAATTTCTGCCCACCATTTGAAAGCCTTATTCAAGCCGCTTTTAAGGTCGCTTGATAAATCATAATTGAGAGCTGTAGTACCATTTCCTTTAAAAATACTTGCTCTTGCTGCGTTGTAGTCGCCCACGCCGTAATATTTGACATTGAAAAGCGTTTTGCCGTCCCAACCAATATCAAACTGCTCGGCTGCCTCAGCAGGCTGCGGCAGGACAGTTCCGCTGACACAGATGCCTGCTGCCACGGCATAGATGATTGCTTTTTTCTTCCTTGCTGATAAAAGTTTTTTCATTGTCTTCGCTCCTTGAAACGCCCTTTTGCTTTCCCCGTTATATGGAATAAAGTCCTGCTGATGCTTTCCAAGCGCCAGCAGGGCTCATTTTCAGACTAAAATTTCCATTACCAAATACAACCATACTTTTGGGGTTCCGATGGATTCAGCTTCTGCCCATCAATAAGAATCTTGTCCGCAGGCTGCTGACTGTCAGTAGTGCCATTGATGATTTTATGCAGGGGCATATCCTCCTGATTCATCTGCGGCAAGGTCTGTATGTTTGCATTTTGCTCCATAGAAGCATAGCCTTTTAATTTTTTATTTTGGGGGCTCATAGCAGCGTCTCTTGCTACTGAACCACCTGCCACGTTGTCCAGTTCAGCGTCACCCATGATTTTATTTTTCAGTAAATCCTTATTGGCCATTTTGCTTTCCTGCTTTCTTACTTTAGTTCCTGTACTTATTTTTACTGCTACTAAAAACATAGACAAAAGTGTATATGTCTTAGAAATATTCCTTATTCATCGTGCTCGCGCTCGCCACCCCGAAGGACAAGCTACTAGCGTTTGTATAGCATTCCAAAGGCGTAAATTCCCGACTAGCCATCGGTACATATATCGGAACTTATGTTGTTAAGCTACCCGATATTCTTTAGCATCTCGCAAATTAAGCGAAGCATTGTAATCTCTATCCGCCGTATAACCACATTCGGGACATACATATACTCTGTCTTTGAGTTTCAGACCTTTGTGTATATGTCCGCATGAATGACAGGTTTTAGAACTTGGATAG
Organism: Selenomonas ruminantium subsp. ruminantium ATCC 12561; assembly: GCF_000424065.1. Lineage (GTDB taxonomy): Bacteria > Bacillota > Negativicutes > Selenomonadales > Selenomonadaceae > Selenomonas_A > Selenomonas_A ruminantium. The sequence continues at coordinate 92,906 of NZ_KE384126.1, read as the reverse complement.
AATATATCAACTTCTCGAAATTCAATACCTATTATTTCTGCCTTGCGTTTTAGTTTTGCTAACAGGTGGTTGAATCTCTGCGCCGCTACAGCTTTTGCCAGATGTTGATTCTTCATCATGCCTTTAACATTCAAATCTTCCACTGTGATGAAGCGTGGTTTTTGCTTCACTATTTCGTGAACTGTTTTGTTTTCATAATCCTCTCGGATTCTTGTTATACGCTGATGAAGTATCTGTACCTTTAACTTTTGCTTTTCTATGTTTGCAGAGGCAGTAGCAGTCTTACCACCTTTCTTTTTTCTAAACTCATATTTACGGCTAAGGCACCTCTGCTCTCTCCGAAGCCGTTTCTCCAGTCTTTTGACCTTTGAACTCTTATTGATATTTTTGAATACTTTGCCATCACTGACGATAGCAAGGTCTTTCACGCCTAAATCTATGCCTACACCCTCTGTCACTTTATGATAGGATGCTTCCAAATCCTTGTTATACTTGGATTTTTTGTCAATATTCACCACAACGGAAACATAAAACTTTCCAGCCACATAAGATACTGTACCATTGGTGACTTTAGCACCCACAGGCAAATAGCCAAACTCTTTAAGCCTGACTTGTTTTAATGTGGGTACCATTAGTTTTTGCCGCCATATCGTCCAGTCGCCTTTATTATTCTTCGGAAAATACAGTTTCACATCCTGATTGACTTTCTTTTTGAAATTCGGAAAACCAGATGTGCCAGAGAAGAACCGCCGAAATGCCTGTTCAGCGTTTACCAAGGCTTTCTTACGGGCCTTAGAACCGCACTGGTCAATCCATGGCAGTTCTTTTTTTAGCTTGTGATTAACGTACTTGTCGAAATCATTGGCAGTAACAAAATGCTTCTGCTTTTCGTCAAGTATGCCACGCTGATACATCTTATAAAGATGGCGGTTGTAGGCTATGTATTGGTTATACAGGAACCTTGCTACACCTATAGAACGGATAATTTTCATTTTCTGTTCATTAGTCGGGGCTATTTCCGTTCTGAACGCCTTTAGCAATATTCTCATCCCCTTCTATTTGTTTTTTGTATTTCTGTAAGCCATAGAGCCTGCAAGAAAATACATGAAGTATACTTACAATATCCTGTACCAGTTCTTCCTGCGGTGATAACTTTTCGTTTTTTACTACTACTATCTCAACATTGAATTTGTTACAGAATTTCTCGAACCAGTCAAAACCAAATCTGACGAACCTATCTTTGTGAGATATCAGTATCATTTTTACTTTGTTTTCCATGACTTCGCCGAGCAGTTGATTCCATTTCTTGCGATTATAGTTTAACCCACTACCATAATCACGGATAATTTCGTCAGCAATTAAGCCCTTGGCATTCACATAAGTTTGTAAAAAATCAACTTGATTCTCCAAATCATCAGTTTGATTCCTGGTTGATACCCTAGTGTAAATTACAATCTTGCGGAAATCTGCATCTTTTCCAATCCCCTTAAATTGTAAATACTGGTCGTAAGTATAATATCTCCGATTAGTCGGGGTTCTGTTTGCTACAAGCGTTCTTTCTCTGTCCCAGCGTTGAAGCGTCTTAACTGTGACATTAAGTAGCTCGGCAAATTCTTTAGGTTTATAATTCGTGATATTTGATGTATTCATGGTTTGTAATCCTCCATAAACACATTATATCACTAATATACACTTTTGTATATAAAATCAGTTACTTAAGACTTCTCCTTCAAGCCGGGGAATTTCTGCTTCAGGAAATCAACAAACTCTTTTTGGGTAAACTCTTTCCCGGTGCTCTTTTCCGTGTAGGTGTTTGCCTTGGCAAAGATGAATCCTCCATGGTCATGTGACTCAAAGCCCAAGTCCGAAATGGCTTTACGCATTCCATCAAAATTCACACCGCCGAGCCCGTTAAGCGTTCCTTCTACCCCAGCCTTTTTCAGCATTAGTGCCACTTCCCAGCTCTGGTCATAGGTACCGCCTGCCACGTTGTCCAGCTGGTCATCCGTCATTGCTTTTGCCTTTAACTTTGCATCCATTTTGCCTCTTCCCCTCTGCTTCAGCCTGTTCGTGTTTGTTATTCCATTCTTCGCCACAGTCCGGCTTTACTCCTTTTTCTGCCTTACAATCCCAAAGCGTCCTTTAATGGATCCAGTTGACTGCCACGGATAATCTTCGTATTGTTCTCCTTATCAAAGTTTGCCCAGAACTGCTGGCGGCTGATGGTGTTGCCATCCTTATCGGTGTAGATGTTGCCTTTAGCCAGGCCGCCATTATCTACATACCCGCCATAGCCCAAGTCATGCAGCTTGTTCCGAACAGTAGCGCAGCTGTCATATTCACTATTCAAAAGACCGCGCTTGTAAAGCTCTACGCTGTCAGCTACCGTCTCTACAATCGTGCCGCCAGCTACCCCGTCAAGTTCCTCAAAATTCATTTTTTTGCTTTCTTTAATCGACATGATTAGTCACCCTTTCCTTTCCATTGTTCCTCACAATTTTGCAGAATCCTGCCTGTACCTGCAGCAGCTACCCAGTCCAACTCATCCTCGTCCAACCGGGCGGCAGCCCATTTATGGCTCTGCTGCGCTGCGTTATCCTTGCGGTGCATGGTCAGCAGCTTAGTCAGCAGACTTTCCCGAACGGAATGACAAAGGGAAAAATCGAAGGTACCCAATTCCTGCTCCAATTTTTCTTCCGTCATGCTCTATCACTCCTTTCACGATTGTTACGATTTCTCTCCTCGGCCATTTCCCTTTGTCCTTTATATCCCCGAAGCTGGAAAAGTGTTACAGATTTTTTGATATTTTTTTTGACTCCTCACCGCAAAAAAAATTACCGTTGTCAGCAGGATTTACACTATTATTGTTGAAATTCAGAATTATTGATATATCAACAAATCAAGGGAGGGAATAATCATATGTATTTAGGAAAACAAACCGGCAGTTTTTTGGCTGCCGCAGCGCTGCTGACCAGTCTTTTCTTAGGCGGCTGCGGCAGTCAGGAAGAACCTCAGGCCGGCAAGGCACAGGTCAAGGCGATGAAGGTATTGCAGCAGGATACGCCGGTGGCCTATAACTACCCCGGCCATTTGCAGGGCAAGGAAGAAGTACAGGTACATGCCCGTGTTTCGGGCAGTGTTCTGGAAAAATACTTTAACGGCGGCGATTATGTTTACGCCGGCCAGCCGCTTTACAAGCTGGATTCCCGCCAATATGAAACGGCAGTGATTTCTGCCCAGGCGGAACTCAGCAAGGCCGAAACCAACCTGCGTCATGCCCAGGAGGAACTGAGCAGATACGAAGTTCTGTGGAAGGACAGAGCTGTTTCTGAACAGACTCTGACCGACAAACGTGCCGATGTGGATGGCAATAAGGCAACAGTAGCCGCTACTCAGGCCGCCGTGCGGAAAGCACAGGAAAATCTGGATGATACCATCGTTTATGCTCCGATGAGCGGCAGAGTGTCCGTAGATGATGTAGCCGTGGGAACGTATGCAACCGCCGGTACGACCAAACTGGTAACCGTCGGCACTATGGACCCCGTCGATGTACAGTTCAGTGTCAGTGAAACCGAATACCTCAATCTGCTGGCTGAGGCTATGGAAACCGGCGAAGATATCCGCCATGATAACACGCCGCTGCCCAAGATTAAAATCAACCTGAGCAACGGCAAGGAATATCCCTTTGAAGGAAACATCGTTACCGCCGACAGAGCCCTGTCCACCAATGCAGGTTCCCTGACCATCAAGGCGACCATCCCCAATCCCCAGGGCATTTTGCTGCCGGGCATGTTTGTGCAGGTACATCTCGTCGGAGTCAAGACGACCAATGCCCTGCTCGTTCCCCAGCGCGCTGTTCAGCAGCTGCTCGATGAATCCTTCGTACTGGTCGTAGGTGCAGACGGAAAATCCGTCTCCAAAAACGTCAAACTCGGCGAAAAAGTAGGCAGCTACTATATTATTGAAAAGGGACTTGACCCCACAGATGTTGTCATCGTGGAAGGTTTGACCACGCTGCGGGCCGGACAGGATATTGAGGTCACCACGGTAACACCTGAGGAAATGGGTTTCTCCACTACTGAATCTACGGAAATCACGGATAAATCGTAAGGAGGCGAGGAAAGTGTCACGATTCTTTATTCATCGTCCCATCTTCGCCATCGTCATCTCTATTATCATCGTCATTCTGGGGGTACTTTCCGGTCTGAGTCTGCCTGTGGCCCAGTATCCGCAGATTACGCAGCCCACGGTCAATGTGAGCACCATCTATACGGGAGCTAACGCCAGTGTTATCAATCAGGCGGTAGCTCAGGTCATTGAGCAGCAGATCAACGGCACGCAGGGCATGGCCTATATGAGTTCGAGCTCTGATGATACCGGCACTTACAATCTGGATGTAAAGTTTGACCTGGGCACCAACGGCGATATGGATTCGGTGCTGGTGCAGAACAATGTCGCCATTGCCACGTCCAGCCTGCCTTCTGATGTTCAGTCTGCGGGCGTTACGACCAAAAAGGCATCCAGCGATATGTCCTATATGTTTGCGCTTTATTCGCCTAACGGGACATTTAAGCGCACCTTTATCATGAATTATGCGAGCATCTACATCATTGATGCCATCAAACGCATTAAGGGCGTAGGTGATGTCAGCACCTTTGGCTCGGATTATGCCATGCGTATCTGGCTTAACCCTGACCGCCTGTCGGATTTAGGGCTGACTGTCGGAGATGTTGAGGATGCCATTAAAGAGCAGAATGTACAGGCTCCGGCAGGTACTATCGGGCAGATGCCTGTGCCGGCCAATCAGGAAAAGCAGTATACAGGCAGCGTACAGGGACGCCTTACCACACCGCAGGAATTTGGCAATGTCATCTTAAAAGCCAAACCGGATGGCTCCTATGTATTTCTCCGGGATGTTGCCCGTATAGAAACAGGTGCCAAATCCACGAACATGGTTGCCGATGCCAATGGTGCTCCCTGTGCCGGATTTGGTGTCAAGCTGACGGATGATGCCAATGCCGTGGAAACCATCAGTGAAGTCAAAAAGGTATTGGATGAAGCCGCGCAAAACTTCCCCGATGATTTGGTATTTATCCCCGTTATCGACAGTACGGAGTATATCAACGAATCCGTCACGGAAGTAATCAATACCTTTAAGGAAGCCCTGATGCTGGTTATCCTCATCGTGTTCCTTTTTTTGCAGAGCTGGCGGGCCACGCTTATTCCGGTGCTGGCTATCCCCGTATCCCTTATCGGCACCTTTGCCAGCTTTGTGGCGCTGGGTTTCAGTATCAACACCCTGACGCTCTTTGCCATGGTACTGGCTATCGGTCTGGTGGTTGATGATGCCATCGTCGTTATCGAAAATGTGGAATCCCATATGAAAAAAGACGGCTTAGGGCCGGTGGAGGCAACGGAAATCGCGATGGATGAAGTGCAGGGGCCGGTAGTGGCCATTGCCTTTGTCCTGTCGGCAGTATTTATTCCCTGCGCCTTCCTGGGCGGGACAACCGGCGTACTCTATCGCCAGTTTGCCCTGACCATTGCCGTATCCATGGCGCTGTCGGCTTTTATTGCCCTGACGCTGACTCCGGCGTTATGTGCATTGTTGATGAAGCCCCATGACCCCAATAAAAAGAAAAACATTCTGGATCGTTTCTTTGATGGCTTCAACAACTGGTTTGAACGCACGCAAAACCGTTATGTAGGAAAGGTGAGCTGGTTCATCGGCCATGCCAAGGTCAGTGTGGCCTCTCTGCTGATAATCTGCGTTCTCGCCGGGCTGTGCTTCAAACTGCTGCCCTCAACCTTCGTTCCGGACGAAGACCAGGGATATTTCCTCGCTTCGGTTACCATGCCGGAGGGCACCTCTTTGAATCGCACCTTGGAAACCATGGATGCGCTGAGCGGTGAGTTCAGCGAGATTCCCGGTGTCAAGAACGTCATGAAAATTGCCGGCTATGATGTACTGTCTAACGGCAATAAGGCCAATGCCGGTACATTCTTTATCAGCCTTGATTCCTGGAGTAAGCGGACCACTTCCGACCTTAGCATTTTCTCCATTGTCAACAAGGCCAATGAACTGCAGGCAAAACATCCGGAGGCTCAGCTTATGGCCTTCCAGACGCCGTCCCTGCCCGGTCTTGGCATGGTGGGCGGCTGGAGTATGGAACTTCTGGATATGACCGGTCATACGGACAAGGAACTGGATGCCATCACCAAGGAGCTTTTGGCAGCAGCCAATAAGCGTCCGGAACTTGCCGCTGTGTATACCACGTATTCTGTCGAGTCACCCATCTGTAAGTTTGATGTGAACCGTGAGAAAGTAAAACAGCTGGGCGTAGACCTCTCCGATGTATTCACGGCTCTGCAGGTCAATTACGGCGGCAGTCAGATAAATGACTTCATGCAGTTCGGACGCAACTACAAGGTTATCATGCAGTCGGATGCCCAGTATCGCAGTGAAAAGGAAGCCTTGAAGTTCAATTATGTGCGTAACCGCGAGGGCAATATGGTTCCTCTGGACAGTCTGCTCACGCCGAAACTTTCTACGTCTACATCCATCATCTCCCGTTTCAACGGCACACGCAGCATCAGCATTCAGGGAAGTGTCGGTGACGGTTACAGCTCCGGACAGGCCATTGCCGCCATGGAAGAAGTAGTACGGCAGACAGCACCGGCAGGCTTCAATATCGAATGGTCGGGACAGAGCCGCGAGGAAAAGAAATCTGCCAGCTCCACCGGTCAGGTTATGGCCCTCTCGCTGGTGTTCGTCTTCCTTTGCCTGGCGGCCCTCTATGAAAGCTGGAGCGTTCCCTTTGCGGTACTCCTCACGATACCCACGGGACTTTTTGGAGCCTTCTTTGTGCAGTACGCGCTTTTGATGCTCGAACTCAGCTTTGGGCATTTCAACCCCGGTTTGCAGAACACGGTCTATATGCAGATTGGTGTCATCATGATTATGGGGCTGGCGGCCAAAAACGCCATCCTTATCGTGGAATTTGCCAAAGTCCGTGTGGATCATGGCATGGAGCCGGTAAAAGCGGCGATTGAAGCCGCAGGGTTGCGTTTGCGCCCCATTATTATGACCTCGCTGGCCTTTATCATCGGCTGTCTGCCGCTGGCCATGGCACACGGTGCCGGTGCAGCTGCCAGAAACAGCATGGGCACAGCCGTTGTCGGCGGCATGCTCTTTGCCACCTGTCTGGGGATTTTCCTGATTCCGGTACTCTACGTTATTGTCGTTTGGGTTGCGATGAAACTTGCAGGCAAAAAGGCAGATACCACGCCGCAGCTTGACACACCCGTAAAAGAATCATGATAAACGAGGTGAATACAGATGAAAAAATGGCTTACCCTGCTGATGACCACACTTTTGTTCTGCCTGATGACGGCCACCGTCTTTGCAGCCACCAGTCCGGAAAAAATCAATAAACAGCGGGCCGAAATCGACACCCTGTCAACTCAGGCGCTGCAAAGGTTGTACGACAAGGTTCCCTCCGCACAAAATGTCATCAAAAACTGCTATGCCTATGCCACACTGAGCAATACGGGCATAAAACTCGGTTTGTTCGGTGACGCGCACGGCCGAGGCCTGGCAATCAACAATGCCACCGGTGAAAAGGTCTACATGCGCATGAAAGAAATGGGCATTGGCCTGGGCCTTGGGGTAAAGGAATACGATTTGATTTTCGTCATTGGCACAGAAAAAGCCTGGAACTCCTTTATCTCCGGTGATATCAAATTTGCCAGTTCGGCGGAAGCCTCGGCCAGTGACGGCCAGGCAGGCGGTGCCGTCGAAGGTGCCTCCATTGCCGCCAATGGCGTCTGGGTATACCAGATAACGAAAAAAGGCCTGGCTTTAGACGCTTCGATCAAAGGAACCAAAATCTACGCCGATAAAAAACTGAACCAACGCTGACAACCTAAAAAATGGGGTGTGATATATTCGTCACACCCCATTTTTCCTATGCCCTCTCAGCACATGGATTCTTACGGCTAATTTTTTTTACACACGTTCTGCCAACAACTCCCTGAGTTTTTCTCTGGACTGTTTCAGCGATACCCGAACGGAACTGGGTGCCATGCCCAATTGCTCCGCTATTTCATTTGACTTCATATCCAGCCAATAGGTCATTTCCAGTATCTGCCGCTGTCGCTCCGGCAGTTTTTGCAGTGCAGCATACAGTTCCATGCTGCGCTCTTTGCTAAGTGCTTGTTTCTCCGGAATTTCTCTATCGGGGGCAGCGGGGTCAAAATTTTCTTCCCAAGGCAGATGCATGGTCACTGCCTTGCTGCCATAATGTTTGTTCAGAACATTCTGCGCAATGCGGAACAGCCAGGTCGAAAAAGCACCTTTTTCCGGGTCATATTGAGACAAGTGCTGATACATACGAATAAAAGCGGTCTCCACCAGTTCATCGGCCAGATGACTGTCCTGCGTTTTCTTTAACAAAAATTGATAGACCCGCGGAAAAAAATATCCGTAAAGTTCCGTAAACGCCTGTTCATCATAAGCAGCCCGTACCGCCATCTGCCCCCAATAGTCCATCGGCTTTTTTCCATTCATCATGCCATTCATGGGTCAGGCTCCTCCTCTCCTAGCTTAGCTGCTTTTAAAGCCTGTTCTGCTGAAGCTCCTTTTTTCTCTGCCTGACTGTATTGCAGGGCATCAAAGCCTATCGGCACTCCCATGGCCTTTTCCAAAGCTGCCCGGCTGAGATTGTACTGATAGAGAGCCGTCATATAGTTGGACTTAGCTCTGGTCAGTTTCTCCTGTGCATTGGTAAGTCCCAAAAGCACATCTACCCCTTCTTCATAGCGCACCTGCGCAATGATATAGCTGTCCTCAGCCTGTTTGACCGCAGCCTCCGTTTCATGAATGTTCTGCTCTGCTGCCTTCATATTGAGAAACGCCGTACGTGTTTCCAGCTGAATTGCTTTTTTTACCCGCCGTGCTTCGGCTTCATAGGCATGGATAGTGGCTTCCGCCTGCTGGACATTTTCTGCCGTAACCCCGTTATCAAAGATATTCCACGAGATATTCACCCCCGCCTCCCAGGCATTACTGCGCTCACTGCGAAAAGGGGCATTGCTGGCAATGTTCTGACTAGCCACCGCTGATACCCTGGGACGATAACCGGCCTTCGCTGCATTTTTCTGCGCCTGGGCAGCCTTGATATCGTATTCCGCCGCCAAACCATCGGGACGGTGTTGCTGCGCATAGGCCTCGCAGTCTGCCAAATCCTTGTCATACGGTTCATAGGTAAAAACGTCCAAAGGCTCAATATTGGTATCCTGCGGCAGGCCCACAATGCTGGCCAAAGTAGATTTTGCCACTTCCACCGACTTTTCTGCATTTACCAGATTTTGATGGTCATTGGCAATGTTTACCTTCATCATGAGCAGGTCGGCTTCTGCTACCGCCCCTTCCTCAAACTGCGCCTGAATGAGGTTCAACTGGGTCTTGCCCATCTCGACCGCTTCACGGGCCACCTGCGCCAGGTTTTCCAAATGAATGAGATTGGCATAGCCTTCAGCGGCCGCATAGCGCACGGATTGACGGCTGTTTTCCAGATTGAGGTCAGCACGGTTCAACTGATAACGTCCCGCAGCAATCTGCCCCTCCAGCTGCCCGCCAGTATAAAGGGGCACAGTAAGGCTCCAGCTGTTGGCAAAAGTATTGCGGTAAGGATAAGAACCTACGGTTATCGGGCTTCCCAAAATCGGATAGCCACTATCTGAAATATATACAGGTCTTAAACTGCCTGCATGCGGATTGCCATAAAGGTCATGAGCATCATTTGCCGACTGGTAGTTCCTGCCGCCAATCCGCGAGGCCTGCGCATTCCAGCTGACCACCGGCCCCTTGCTGCGTCTTGCCGCCCGCAGATTATGAACAGCCGCCTCCCGCCGGGCATCAGCTGATTCAATGCCTTCATCGCTATCCAGTGCCATGCGAATGCTCTCAGCCAAAGTAAGGTGTATGGAGGATAGTTCTTCTGCCCCACAGACCTTTGCCGAAAAAATAACGGTGCAGCTTATGATACTGGCTAAAAATAAATTCTTGTTCAACGTATAGAGTTTCATTGGGTATCACCTTTCTGAGTGGATTCCGGTTACCTGCCGTTTAACCAAATCCGCAAAAAGACCTCGTTTGGCCACCAGTTCAGCAAAACTGCCCATCTCGGCAATACGTCCGTCCTCCATGACGATAATCCGGTCACACTGACGAATGGTCGAGAGCCGGTGAGCTACCACGATACGGGTGGATTTGAGTTTTTCCAGACTGCGGGTAACAATGGCCTGTGAGCGATTGTCCAAAGCACTGGTCGCTTCATCAAAGATAAGAATTGCCGGTTTCCCGGCCAGTGCCCGCGCAATCAGAATGCGCTGGCGCTGACCGCCGGAGATATTGGAGCTGCCCTCGCTGATAACCGTCTGCATGCCCATGGGCATCTGTGCGATATCTTCAGCAATCCCGGCGGCCTCAGCCGCCGCCCAGGCCGCATCCTGCGTGAGCATTCTGGTGCCCACGATATTCGTATAAATATCCCCCGTCATCAACTGCCCATTTTGCAGTACAACGCCCATTTGGGAGCGTACCGACGGCAGGGCAAGTTCAGCCAAATCCTGACCGTCAAAGGAAATACTGCCCCGCTTGGGCGTCTCAAAGCCCAACAGCAGACGCACCAGCGTACTCTTGCCGCTGCCGGATTTGCCCACAATCGCCACATTTTCCCCGGCAGCAATGGAAAAGCTCACATCTTTGAGTACCTCCTCCCCCTCAACCTCCGTCATGCTGCCATTCTTATCCGGAACCATCCGATTATAAGCAAAGGACAGATGACTCACCTCAATAGCACCGGAGAGCTGACCGGCCTCCTGTTTGTCCTCAGTGGTTTCTGGTACGGCCTCCAATATGGGGCGCAGATTTTCCAGTTGCGGCTGAATGGCAAAATACTGACTCATCAGGCCGATAACGCCCCCCATAACCCCATTAAAGCTGGAATACGCGGCATTAAATGCAATGAATTGCGCATAGCCAATCCCTGTCTTTACCGTTTTCCCATCTGGGGCCACTTCATTCATACCATAAACGGCAATCCAATACAGAATCAACGTTAAAACGAACGGCTGAATACTGGATATGATGGAGGTATAGTTGTTCTGCCAGCGCAGTTTCAGCACCCAATTCCAATGCTCACCAAACGTGCGCGACCAGAGATTATAGGCCTGCTCCTCCGCTCCCTGTACCCGGAACTTAGAAAGCCCAGCAAATATCTGCTGTACCGTCCCTGCCGACTTATTGCCCGCTTCAATGATTTTGCGCTGCAAGAACAGCACCCGCCGTAGAACGACCGCCACGAACAACGAATAGACCAACCAGACCACAATAGCCGCCGCCGTAAGTTTCATGCTGTAATAGCACATCAAAAAGATACTCCAGAAGGAGAAAATAAAAGACAAAATCGAGCTGGCAAATTCACCGGAAGCCAAATTCTTGGCAATGCCGATGCCCCCCATGCGGCTGGCCAGTTCTCCCACAGTAAAGCGGCGGAAGAACTTTGTGGGCAGGCTCATCAACCGCCCCCACATAGCAGCTTCGGCAGCATTCTCAATACGGGTGGAGATGCGCAGTATTGCAATCGAACGTACAATCGAAAGTGCTGCCGTAGTAAAGCTGGTCACCATCAAGGCCTGCGTTACTGTTGCTAAGCCCTGTCTGTCCAAAATGGGAATAATATCCTGAAAAATCGTTTCCGTAATTATCGGCGTCGCCAAAGGAATCAAACCGGCAAACAGACTGCAAACCAGTATTGTACGATAATCGGCCAGCCAGCACTGGCGAAACATGAACTTGATTAAATCCCAAAGCTTCAAGGCACGGGCCGGAAATCCCGCATAGCATTGAAACGCATCTTTGCCAATATGCGCTGCCCGTTCCTCCGTCAAGACCATTCCCTCTGGGTACGTACTCAGGAAAACACGGTAATTTCCCGGTTTATCTGGAATCAAAGCCGCGATTTCCTTGCCCTGCGCCCCTGTATAAAAGCCCAAAAGCACGCCAGTATCTTTCTTATGCCAGTCATCTGACAGCGTTACCAGCCGCATTTGCATATTGCCCTTTTGCATCAGCCTGCGCAAAAGATTTACTTCATCCAAATTCCGGCTGCTTTCTTCCTCCAGCGCAATAGCTTCCTGCGGCATGGAAAGTGCTGCCGCCGCCCGGCGTACAGCAAATACAGCCTGCTTCAGCAGCGCACTATGCTGGCTGGCATCACTACCGCTAACATACAACGGTTCTTCCCCCAGCAACCCGCGAATGCCATTTTCGACCAGCAAAACCTTAGCCTTTTCCCGCATGCGTATCTGGCGAGACAGCCGCTTATCCTGCGCACCGAAACGCACCCCCACCAGCATGGCGAGTATTCCTTCATGTTGCATAAATGCTGCATACAGCGCTTCACTGGTCTGCGCTCCATTGAGCATATTTTTTTTCTTCCAAAGCTGCAGCATGTCATCGCCTTTGTCTGCCAACAGGCGGACCCAGGGAACCTGCACCAGGCTATAAAACCATTCTGCCATCAAAAAGCGCAGCTTGTCCGGCTCGAATTCCTGCCACTTTACAAAAGCAAGTTCTGCATCTTCCACGGCATAAACCTGTATGTTGACTTCACCGAATTCGTCCAGTGCCGGAAAAATCGCACTGCCCGCTTTCTTTTCCACCAGATAGCACTGATGAAAGGAAATCTCCTCGCCCTTCTGCGTGGTCGCATATACTTCTATACAGCCGGACAAGACCTGCCAAAAACCGGTATCGTCTTCCAGCAGGAAACGCTCTCCGGCAAAGAGTTTTCTTGTCATCGCTAATTCACACTTTCCATTTCTTCCTGTTCCCGTTCTTCAATCAACCGACGGTATGGCCCATCATGCTGAATCATATCCCGATGCTTGCCGCGTTCGACAATCCTGCCCCTGTTCAAAACGATGATTTCATCACAATCCCGGATAGTGGAAAGACGATGTGCCACAATCAGGCAGGTACAGCCACGATGACGGATATTATCCAACACCTGTTTCTCCGTAATGGGGTCAAGCGCAGATGTCGCTTCGTCCAAAATCAGCAGCGAAGGATTTACCGCCAAGGCCCGGGCAATTTCCAGCCTTTGCCGCTGCCCGCCCGAAAAATTCATGCCGCCTTCCTGTACCAATGTTTCATAGGCGTTACTGAGCTTTAAAATATCCTCATGAATGCAAGCATCTTTGGCCGCTTCCACAATATCACTGCGCCGTACCGTATGGTCAAAAAGGGCTATATTTTCCGCCACGGTTCCCGAAATCAGAAAAATATCCTGATCCACCGAAGCCAGCGAAGTGGTAATCATCTTACGGGAAATATTCCTGCGGGGAATTCCGTCAAAGAGAACCTCTCCGCTCCATTCCTCATAAAGCCCGGTAACAATTTTAGCCAGCGTACTCTTGCCGCTGCCTGAAGCACCAACGACAGCCACCCAGCGCCCGGGTCTGGCATGCAGATCAAAATGCTCCAGCAATGGTTTTTCCAGCGGACTATAACCAAAACTGACATCCTTTAACTGCAAATCTCCCGCCAGACTTTCCACAGATGCATTTGCCTCTTTCTGCGGAAAGTTTAAGCTGTCCACTTCATAGGCACGCACGTCATTTAAGCGCTGCATCTGCATTTCCGTTGTCTGCAGCGTGGCCCCCAAACCGACCAAGGCATTCACCGGCGCCTGAAAACTTCCCATTAAATGCTGAAACGCCATAAACATACCGGCAGTCATAGCGCCTTCCATAATGGAAAAGCCACCTACGGTCATAATGAGTGCCCCATTAATCCCCGCCAAAAGTGTGGGCAGAAGTTTTACCGACATGGCCCATAGGGCCGTTTCCTGTGAACCCATAAGCACCTTGGTCTGATAGCCGGACCACTTGGTAAAGAAATCCGCTTCATCGCCACTGGCCTTTATCGTCTCAATCATCCGCAGACCATTCATGGCCACGCCATAAGCCTTGCCTGCATCCTGCTGTATCCGCATATTGAGATCCGTAAGATGCCGCCGCATAGCAAAGAACAGGACGATTTCCACCGAACTGAAGGCCACGCCGATAATCGTAAGAGCGACATTATACTGCAGGAGCAGCAATAAATAAAATACCGCCACAAACAAATCCAGCAGAGCCGTGGCAGCAGGCCCCGATAAGGTTCCGGCAATGGCTTCATTAAAGCCTACGCGCCCTGCTACCTCTGCGGCATAGCGCTGATGAAAAAACTGCATAGGAAGCTTCAGAAGATGCCAGAAATAACTGGAACTATCCGCCAAAGTAAGCCTTCTCTGCCACTGGGTCAACACCACTGCCCGCAGCCAGGTTATGATTCCCGAGATAATAAAGGACACCGTCATCGCCAGACAAAAATTCGTCATCCAGTCCGGATGCTTACGCGTCAGGATATCGTCCAAAAAAATCTGACTCATCACCGGCCCTGCCAGTCCCGGAATAATGGCGCAAAATTCCAGAATAAGGATAAAGACCAGCGCCCCACGATCATGCAACAGCTTTTTCACTACATCTTTAAACACATTATAGCGATGACCGGCCTTTTGAAACCCTGGTCCGGGTTCAATATGCAGGGCTACACCGGTATAGGATGTGCGAAATTCCTCCCAAGGTACACTGCGCCGTCCCATCGCCGGATCATTCAAATAGGCCTTACCTTTTTCAATGCCCTCCAGCACCACAAAATGATTAAACTCCCAATGAATGATCAAAGGAAAAATATCTTCCTCCACAAGTTCCAAAAGTTCACCAGCTGACCAGCGATAGCCATCGGCTTCACAACCACGGTTACGCGCGGCCCGTATCACACAGCTGGCTTTGGAACCATCACGGTTTACACCGCATTCGGCACGCAATTTCTCCAAAGGAATCCAAAGGCCATAATGTGCCAACACCATGCCTAAAGAGGCTGCACCGCATTCTGTGGCCTCCATTTGCAGCACTGTGGGGACCTTAACCCGTTTTTTATTGGAAAAAGGAAATTTCACCCGGCTCACCTTCCCCTCAGCCACTGGCTCAATTTATAAAAGACTTTTTCTATGGGGGGCTGCCGTTCAATGATGATGGAGCCGGTACAAAAACTGCCGGCGGTAATCGGTTTATGTTTGCCTACACTGGACGTCCAAAGATAGCCAGATTCTGAACCAGGGTCACGCACCAAGTCAAAATTGACTTCCATCACAGAACTCTGTTGGGAAGAAATAATCCACTGTGCCAGCTGTTCATTCCCCAAAACCTTCTGCATGGACTGCGGCGTCACGGGATACTGCGAAACCGAACGCACCGTCCCCAACAGACTCCCGGACTGAGAAACATCTACACCATTGGGCGCCAATTGTATAGTCTGTCCCTTTACCACACGCTTCCCCTTGTCCACGGGAATGTATAAAATTCCCTTGAGATTTTCCCGTCCTCCGTCCATACGCACATGAATGATCGGCATACCACTGCTGACAATACTGCCTTCGCCTACCAGAATTTCATCCACTATCCCATCATAGGGCGAATAGATGTATTCTGCAGACTCCTTCTGATAACGGCGGGAATCAAATTCATGAACCCGCGTCACCGCCTCACGAGAGCTTGCCGCGAGCTCCGGCGCATATTGTGCCATACGGGCAGCCGCATCTTCCTGTGCCATACGCACATGGGCAATGAGGGCGCCCTTTTCCACTTTTTCGCCAGAATGTACATATAGTTCATCTATCGTTCCTCCGGCCAAGGCATAGACCTTGGTCACGCCGGAAGGATCCATAATCATCCCCATACCATCCGCCTTGACGGTGAATGAGCCAAAAACAGACCATACGACTATTGCCAGAACCATCACAGCCACGGCAATAAGCCCCATCCAGCCAACAGGCGTGGTAATGCTCATCGTCATATCCAATTTTTCCGGCGAGCGCATCTTATCCAGAGCTTCCTTGCTGAATATCTCTTGTCCCTTCCGGTTCCAGCGTTCTGCTGTGCCTTCCGTGGTTCTGTCTTCCGTCCCCATCTCATTCTTCACCACCTATCTCGATATCGACCTGCATGCCATCCTCAAGGCCTTCAAAATTCCCTGTTACCACCACTTCTCCTTCACTAATCCCGGAGAGTATCTCAATATACTTGTCCGCCACTGCGCCGGTTTCCACTGTGCGCTCATGGATGATATTCTGTTCATCGACAACAAACACCTTGTTGCGAGATTTATCCACCATAGCCGACAGGGGCAGGGTCAATGCCTCATAGGAATCCCCCATTCGCATGGTAACACCATTATACGTCATCGGTTCGAGAATTTTGGTACGGTTATCCACTTCCCAAACCGTCCGCCGGATATCGGCAGGTTCTGACAGCGGTGGTACAATTTCCTTGAGAACCGCCCTTATCTCCATACTGTTCTCTTTGTTGCCTGCACCAAAATCCGTATCATAAGCCTTAACCGCCAGCTTGCGGTCGGGGAAACGCAAAAAGCTTGACTGGCCCACCTGCAAATGCCGGGCATTCACATCGGCCATGTTCAACGAAAACCGCAGCCAGGAAAAATCCCCCACCAGCACTATCGGCGTACCAGCCTGCACATGCGCACCTTCCCGCTGGTAAATGATGAGCACCGAGCCATCTAAAGGCGCCTTTACCGAAAGCCAGCTCTGCTGTACCAAATATTGATCACGCTGAACCTGCGCCTCCCTAAGTGAGCTCTGTGCCGCCAGATACTGAGCCTCAGCTTCCTCGTATTTTTCCTTTGACGTAGCACGTCTTGCCAGCAAGCGCTCCTGTCGCTGATAACTATTGTAAGCCTGAGCCAATACGGCTTCTGCCCGGCTGATAGCACTTTCTGCCTGTTGAATTTTTAGCGGAACACTTTCATTTACCATTTCCGCGAGCACATCACCTTCATGCACAGCATCATTTTTCCCCACATACCAACGCAGAATCCGTCCTTCAGTCAGAGCTACGGCATCAGTCATATTGTCGCTGCTAAAACGTACAGCATCTAAGGGAATGACTGGCGCAAATTCCCGCCGCACTGCCCTGACTGCAGTCAGTTCTACGACACGGCTGTTCATACGATTTGCTATCTGATTTTCATCGCTGTAATTGAGCCATGCTCCCCACCCTACAATGGCAGCCGCCAACAATAGAATAATGACCACAGCCAGACCAAACATTTTTTTCATAGCCCTTAATGCCCCTTCAATATACGGATTTATTTCCCCAACGCAAACAACTATGGCAAAATATCGACAAACCAAACAATCCTTATGAAATATTTTCGACAAATTCGCATTATTTCCTTTTATTTGCGTAATTTTACCTTTTACCTTTTACCTTTTACCTTTTTCCCATTCTGCCAAATAAAATCTGCCCTGTATATAGTCCTTACAACCATATACAGGGCAGAAGTTAAGTCTTATGCCAAAAGATTCTCTTTCGTTTGCAGTTCAATCAGGTATCTGCCGACAGCATCCTGCCAACGCGGCATTGGCTTAAAGCCGGCTTCTATGAGTGCCGCCTTGCTCATGCGGGAATTTTTCGGCCGCACGGCCTTGGTCGGATAGGCCGAAGAATCCACCGGCGTTACCGTGACCTCCTTGCCTGCCTGACGGAAAACCTCAGCAGCAAATTCTGCCCAGGAACAGAACCCTTCATTGGTCGCATGATAGACACCATATTTTTCCGTCTCGGCCATATCCGCCAGCAATATCGCCAAATCCCGGGTATAAGTCGGCGAACCAATCTGATCACCAACCACGGTGAGTTCCTTATGCGTCTTGGCAAGATTTAACATCGTGCGAATAAAGTTCTTGCCATTAATCCCAAACACCCAGGAAATGCGGACAATGAAATACTTTTCCAACAGTTCCTGTACCGCCTGCTCACCGAGCAGCTTCGACTTGCCGTAAACATTGCGCGGCCCTTTGGGTGCATTTACTTCATAAGGTTCTTCACCATCACCGGGGAAAACATAATCTGTGCTGATATAAATCATCTTGGCACCGATTTCAGCACAGGCCTTAGCAATATAACGCGTGCCTTCCGCATTGACCGCCATGCACTTTTCCTGCTCATCCTCGGCCTTATCCACCGCCGTATAAGCCGCCCCATGCATCACTACATCCGGCGCATATTCCTTAATATACTTTTCTACCGCCGCACTATCGGTCAAGGAAAAATCCTTGCTCGATACCCCGCGCACCTCAATGCCCCGGCTCTTAAATTCATTGACGCAGTCATGACCCAACTGCCCCGTCACCCCAGTGACCAACACCTTCATTAAGAACATCCTCTCCATTTATGCTATGTTTATAACCAAACTTAACAAATAATGTTAAAAATTTTTAATAAACTTTATTGCTCATTAACTACTCTCGACAAACCGAGTAAGGGCAAGCCCTCACCAAGCAAGCGGTCTACGTAGCAACTACTACAACTGGACGTAGCACTACGCCCTCTATCCCATAGGCTAAAAGCTATTTAGGAATACTTTAAGTCGTTTTGCTGATTTCAAGTAGGCGGCTTTTGCCGCTGAGCGAGATTCCCTGCGCCAACTTTGTACATTTTTACGAGCCCAAAGGCGATGTCTCCGTCATTTGCTTAGAAATGAGGCTCTTTTCTTGGCTCAACCTTTCTAAAGTACAGTCCTCGTAGGTTCGCTAAGTTTATTATAGCATTGTTTTTAATATTTTTGAATAGTTTGATTATATTTGTTTACTATATCAAAAAATAATTTTCTCAATGTTAGACATAATTCTACACAAATATCCAAACTCCTGCAAGGTTTACAACTTTACTCTTACAACATTACGCATAAAAAAGGCGGAGGGGAGGGGCGGCAATAACTTTCGTCTGCTTAGACAAGCTTGTCAAACGCTGCCGAAAGCTATTGCCGCCCCTCCTCTCCTTACTGCCAGCCTAACCTTAACACCAGGATATGACACACCACTATACGCAGTAAGCCCGTGGAAGCTGGTGATGTTTTCCGTAGCTTTTGACAAGCTTGTCTATGGCGAAGGAAAATATTACCAGTTCCCACGGGCGCCTTAACATATCATTGTAACGTACGCACTAAGTCCGGTGGCTGATAATGCTTTTCCGTCGCGTTAGGCAAACCTGCATAAGCAGAGGAAAAGTATTATCAGCCACTGGGCGTCCTTTACATATCTTTGTAATGTACGCACTAAGCGCGGTGACCGATGATGCCTTTCCGCAGCGTTTGACAAGCCTGTCTCAGCGAAGGAAAGGTATTACCGGTCACCGCGCGCCTTATCACAGCGATGTTACTCTGCCCCAAACACCATCTTTATACAGCTTCTGCAGCTCAACGGTATAAATCTCCCCGCAGACCACTTCATCGTCCGTATAAACGCGGATATAATTATCTGTGAGTCCATCGGTAACACCGTCGGTATTGGTTTCAAACAGCACACGCATGCTCTTGCCCAAAAAGCTCTTATGGAACTCCTCGGTCTTGCGGGCTGCCAGTTCCTGCATACGGTGCGCACGTTCCTTTTTCACCGTCTCCTGAATCTGGTCCTTGCGCTCCGCCGCGGGCGTACCGCTGCGCTTGGAATAGGGGAACACATGCATGCGGGAGAAGTTCATCTTCTCCACAAATTCCAGTCCGCGAGCAAACTGTTCTTCCGTTTCTCCCGGAAAGCCCACGATAATATCCGTGGATACCGCCACGCCCGGCACTTCCCGTTCCACCTGCTCAATCAGGCGGCCAAACTCTGCCGTATCGTAATGGCGGTTCATGTCCTTGAGCACTTCATCGGAACCTGCCTGCAAGGGCAGATGCAGATGCGCACAGAAACGCTCATCTTCGCGGATAAGCGCAAATAAATCCGGTGAAAGTTCAATGGACTCCAAAGAGCCCAGGCGCAGGCGCTTTAAGCCCTCCACCTTGAGCACTTCCCGGCAGGCATCGGCCAGCGTGACTTCGCCGCCCAAGTCCTTGCCATAAGCGCCCAGATGAATGCCCGTCAGCACGATTTCCTTAAAGCCGGCCTCCACGAGTTTCTTGGCTTCGCTGTGAATCTTATCCAAATGCCGCGACTTCACCGGGCCGCGGGCATAAGGAATAATGCAGTAGGAGCAGAAATTCTGACAGCCGTCCTCAATCTTCAAAAATGCACGGGTGCGCTGAGGCATATCGTAGATGGGAATATCCTCGAACTCATGAGCTTCCATGATATTGCCCACTTCGTCCAGGATACCGTCTTCGCGCGCCGCCTGTTCCACATATTCCACAATCTTGCTGCGTTCCTTCGTGCCCAGGACCACCCGCACACCTTCAATGGCCTTGATTTCTTCCGGGTGAACCTGCGAATAGCAGCCGCATACGGCAATGATTGCCTTATCGTTGGTACGCTGTGCCCGGCGGATAATCTGCCGGGATTTCCTGTCTCCTAAGCTCGTCACCGAGCAGGTATTGATTACATAAAAGTCCGCCTTTTCCTCAAAGGGCACGATATCGTAACCGCTTTTCTTGAACAGGCCTTCCATGGTTTCCGTTTCAAATTGATTGACCTTGCAGCCCAAGGTCGTAAGTGCCACCTTTGGCAATATACTTCTTCCTTTCTTAACCTAAGTCGCCATTTTCATACTGGGCAACCGTCACGGCCGCTACTGCCGCAGTTTCCGCCCGCAGGATTCTTGGCCCCAGCGTTACCGCCTTACCGCCTGCTTCCTGCACCTTCGCGGCCTCGTCAAGTGTAAAGCCACCTTCAGGGCCGATAAGCAGAATAAGCCGCTTGCCCTTCGCCGCCTGCAAACAAGATTTTACCGT
Source organism: Selenomonas ruminantium subsp. ruminantium ATCC 12561 (assembly GCF_000424065.1). Lineage (GTDB taxonomy): Bacteria > Bacillota > Negativicutes > Selenomonadales > Selenomonadaceae > Selenomonas_A > Selenomonas_A ruminantium. The sequence goes on along the minus strand of NZ_KE384126.1, from coordinate 72,046 downwards.
AGTTTCGTCCTCATTTTCGTAACAAAAGACAATTTCCGTATCTTCCGTACCACTATTTTCCTTGAGCAGGATGGACAAATCCGTAATGGGCGTCACTTCTGTCAATGCCGTACGCCCGCACTGCTTAGCCGCTTCTTCGGCGATTTTCTGCCAGCGCGCCTGTCTTGCCGCCGCCTTTTTCGCATCATAGCGCACCACGCAGTTATGGCTCTTTACGGGGACAATTTCCGTTACGCCGAGTTCTACCGCCTTCTGCACCACATAATCCATCTTGTCGGCTTTCAAGAGGCACTGGGCGAGCACCAATTCCAACGGGGATTCGGTATTAGCCGCGAGCCGTTCTTTCAAAACCAGCGTCACCGCATCTTCCCGAAAGGCGGTCATTTCCATGCGAGCCACACTGCCTTCATCATCCACCACCGTGACTTCCTGCCCGGCTTTGGCCCGCATCACATGCATGAGATGATGGGCATCACTGCCGGTGATTTCGATGGTGTCGGCAAGCATCCCTTTATAAAACAGCCGTCTCATTTATCGTCTCCCCGGCTGATGGTCATGGCCACCCAGCCTTTTTCTTCCGTCACCTTGTCCACGACAAAGCCATGGGCCAGACAGGCTTCCGTCACATCAGCCAGACGCTCGGAGATGATACCCGAGGCCAGCAAACGGCCGCCTTCGGCCAAATGCTCATCGAGTTCATCAAAGAGCATGATGATGATATCGGCGATAATGTTGGCCACGATTAAGTCCGCCTTGCCATCAAAGGATTTCAAAATATCGCTGACACCAGTCTTGACCACATCTTCCACGCCGTTCTGACGAATATTTTCTGCCGCCACTTCTACGGCTACCTTGTCGTAGTCCATAGCCGTAACGTCCGTAGCCCCGAGCTTTGCGGCTGCAATCGACAGCACACCAGACCCGGTGCCCACGTCAAAAATCCGCATACCGCCCTTAACGAGCGTTTCCAGCTCCCGCAGGCACATCGCGGTAGTCGGATGCGTGCCGGTACCAAAAGCAGAACCCGGGTCAAGTTCAATCACGATATCATCCGGGCTGGCTTCGTAATCTTCCCAGGTGGGTTTAATGACCAGCATGCCGCCCACTTTTTCCGGATGGAAGTAGGCTTTCCAATTATCCGCCCAATCCTCATCACGAACGGTATTCCAGGAAATCGTGCAAGGGCCTTTTTCGATTTCATCATCTTTAAGCGCCTTGAATTCCTGAATGCGCAGTTCAAAAGCACGCAGTTTGTCGTCCAAATCCTCGTCCACCGGCAGATAGGCCTTGACCGTGACCACGCTGGTATCTTCAGCCCGCTCAATGCCGGAAAAATCCCACTGGCCGGCATCAATGTAATTATTGAGCATTTCGGGGTCTTCAATCACCACCCCGGATGCGCCTAAATCATGGTAAATCTCTGCCACTACATCGGTGGCCTCATGGGTTGTCTGAATGCTGACTTCCGCCCACTGCACTATACATCTCTCCTTTAATCAAAAAACCTTACATTATTCCTGCAAAGTACCGGCATAGTACTTCGCTAAATTCTGCATCCTTTCAATCGCATCGCCACGACCTGCTTTGCCATTGCTCAACACCACCAGCACAAAATCTTCCTTCTGCCCAAAAAATATGCCGCCATCAACATACACATCGTTAACCTCACCTGTCTTATGGGCAATCTCATAATCGGGAAGTGCCGCCGGGAAACATTCTTTATCATGCTGCTGGCAAAGGATATCACGCATAAGTTCATCTTCCTGCTCGCCCACCAGCTGATGATAGTAAAGGCGTGACAGAAGCTTGCCAATATCACGCGCTGAGGACAGATTCTTTTTTTTGCCTTTCCGTCCCATCATCATCTTATACACCAGCACCGTATCATTAAATCCCTGTTGCTGCAAATACTGATTGATATTCTGCATCCCCAAGCGGTCTATGAGGATATTCGTAGCGGTATTATCGCTGTCGGTTATCATCACCGTCATAAGCTGCTGAATCGTGCGCTGTTCCCCGGCATCATACCAGGTAGTAACACCGGCACCACCCACCGCATCGCTTTTCTTTATGGTAATCTTTTCCTCCAAAGACAGTTTCCCATCATGAACATCCTGCATGGTCTTAGCCATCACAAATAGTTTTATCATGCTGGCCGGCGCCATCTGCTGAGAATTATAAACAAAAGGTTCTATCTCTCTGTCCGGACGCAGGAAATAAACGGCCATCTGATTCTTGGTATCACCGATAATTCGAACTGTCTGCGCGGTAAGTTCCTCTTCATCCACCGCTTTGGGCGCATGCTGAATGCTTTTCGCCACCAGATTTTCAGCAGCCTGAGCAGCCGTTCCGCCACTGCCATGCTGTTGCCATAACATTGCCGATAACATGCCTCCGGCTTCTAAAACGACCAGTACAGAAAAAAATGTAATAATCCGCTTAACCTTCACGGAAAGCCTTTCCTTCCTTCTCATCATAAGTTACCTAAAGCCAATACGTCAATTACCATGGCTGCGGTGTGATGGGCGTCACCACGCCAAAGCGATACCCCTTGGCACGAAGATTGGCGATAATCCCCGGCAAGGCCCGTACAGTTTCCTCTTTGCCGCCATTGCAGTGCATGAGGATAAGCGCCATATTATCCTTTAAATGGCCTGCCGTCCGCCGGTCTATATAGCCAATCTGTGCCTCTGCTGAAGGTCTTTTTGACGTAGCATCCTCTGTAAGCACATTCCAGTCATGCTCCACATAGCCTAAGAGGTTCAGGTGTTCATAAAAATCTGCGGTGAACATTCCTACTGTCCCACCGGGAGCGCGGATAATAAACGGGCGCATGCCGATAACCTTGAAGATGGCTTCATCGGTCTGCTCCAATTCTTCCACGAAGCTTTCCTTGCTGGCATAAAGCCGGTCATAATCATGGTCATAACTGTGATTGCCAATGGCGTGCCCCTCGGCAAAGATCCGCTTCAGGACCTCCGGGTTCTTCTCCACCATGCTGCCCAATACATAAAAAGTAGCATGAATACCATTCGCTTTAAGCACATCTAAAATCGCCGGCGTATTGGTTTTATCCGGGCCATCATCAAACGTCAGATAGGCCACTTTCTCTGCCGTATAATGCGGCAATGCAGGAAGCATTGTGGGCAGACCTTTTTCCAGCCGCTGTTTCAAGGTGTAACGGTCATAAACAGGCCGGTCAAGGCTGATATTATCATAAGTAAGATTACTGTAATCACCTTTAGCCAATGTGTAAGCCGCGGATTCCACGCCCGGTTCCTGCTCCTGCTCCACCTGCTCTGTCGCCCTTACCTTTGCCCACCAGGCCGCACCCACTATACTGCCTAACACCAGCAAAACCATCAGGACACCGATAACCTTGGGAAAACCGACCTTTTTCACCTTAACTGCGCCTCCACCATTCTTACATGTAAAACAATTATCTTACATTATACTACAACTGTTCTCTTAGTCCAAAATAAATTCTGCAAAAGCCACATTCCCATATTTAAAGCCCTGCTTACTCAAACGACAGCCCGCTTTGTCCACCAGAAGCAACCCTTGCTCGCTAAGTTTTGCCATAACCTCACCATAGACACTATCCAGCTCTACATGGAACTTATCCGCAAACGCCTGCCGCGAAAGCCCCTCTGCCGTCCGCAGAGCCAAAAAAGCAAATTCCTCCATGGCATGCTCACGGGTCGGTTCTTCTTCGAGCGCTCTTACATCCCGGCCAGCCTTTATCCCCGCGATATATTCTGCGATATCAGCCGTTGCCGCATAGCGCTTTCCTGCCAAATACGAATGCGCCGCCGCCCCCAGCCCGAGATAGGGCACATCATGCCAATAGCTGCGGTTATGGCGGCTCTCAAAGCCCTCCTTGGCAAAATTGGACACCTCATAGCGCCGATAGCCCAGCTCCGGCAGGGCCGTGGTCATATAATCGTACATAACCTCCGCCTGTTCCTCCGACGGCAGATTTAACTTGCCCATTTCTTCCATGCGGGCAAAAGCTGTACATTCTTCCACCTGCAAGCCATAAATGGAAATATGCTCGACCGATAATTCCTCTGCCTGCTGGACACTCGCCTGCAAATCCGCTAAGATCTGCCCCGGCAAACCGTACATCAAATCCACACTGATATTTGAAAAACCAGCCTGCCGGGCCATCTTCACCGCCTGCACGGCCTCCTCACCAGAGTGAATCCTGCCGATACGGCGCAAAAGTTCATCCTGAAAACTCTGCACGCCAAAACTCAGCCGATTGACACCTTCTGCGCGAAGCAGCTGTAAATATGCGGCATCTACGGTTCCGGGATTGCACTCCACCGTAAATTCGGCAATCTCCTGCCCGATATAATCGTTTACGGCCTGCAAGACCTGCGCCATGTATTGCGGCGGCAAGGCCGTAGGCGTCCCGCCGCCCATATAAATAGTGGCAGGCTTTCCCCATTTTTGCCGAAAAGAAAGACCCTGTATCTCAATCTGCTGACACAGGGCCTCGGTATAGACTTCCATGAGCTTTTCCTTCCCTGCATAGGAAGGAAAATCACAATAAAAGCACTTCTGCCGGCAAAAGGGAATATGGATATAAACTCCCCATTGCATAAAATCTTCCTTTAATCTATCTTGAGTATCGCCATAAAGGCTTCCTGCGGCACTTCCACCGAGCCGACAGCCTTCATGCGCTTCTTGCCTTCCTTCTGCTTTTCCAATAGCTTGCGCTTACGGGAAATATCGCCACCATAGCACTTAGCGAGAACGTCCTTGCGCCGTGCCCGCACGTTTTCACGCGCAATGACCTTGGAACCAATCGCCGCCTGAATAGGAATCTCAAACATCTGCTGCGGAATGATTTCCTTAAGCTTGGCCGCCAGCTGACGGCCACGGCCCTGCGCTCTATCTTTATGCACAATCGTCGACAGCGCATCCACCGGGTCGCCGTTCAAGAGGATATCCACCTTCACGAGCTTCGACTCCTGATAATCCGCCAGTTCATAGTCCAACGAAGCATAGCCCTTGGTCGCCGACTTCAGGCGGTCGAAGTAGTCAAAGATGATTTCATTGAGCGGGATATGGTAGGTAATCATCACACGGTTGGTATCGAGGTAGTCCATATTCTTGAACACGCCCCGCTTGTCCTGCGAAATCTCCATGACTGCACCGACAAAATCATTGGGCACAATCACCGTCGCCTTAACGAACGGTTCCTCGATATGCTCAATCTCCGTCTGCGGCGGCAGCTCTGCCGGATTGCTGACATTTAAGACCGTACCATCGGTCTTGAATACATGGTAAATAACCGAAGGTGCCGTGGTGATAAGTTTCAGATGGTACTCTCTTTCCAAACGCTCCTGAATAACGTCCATATGCAAGAGGCCCAAGAAACCGCAGCGGAAACCAAAGCCCAAAGCCACCGAAGTTTCCGGCTCAAAGACCAAGGCCGCATCATTGATCTGCATCTTTTCCAGGGCGTCCTTTAAATTGTCGTAATCGGCGCTTTCCACCGGATACAGGCCACAATAGACCATCGGCGTTACGCCGCGGTAGCCCGGCAGCGGTTCTGCCGCCGGCCGGTCCGCAAAGGTAATGGTATCGCCGACCCGCACATCACGGACGTCCTTTAAGGAACCGGCCACAAAGCCAACTTCGCCCATATTGAGCTCGCCGACATCCACCGGCTGCGGCTTAAAGCAGCCCACATCGGTAACTTCAAAGGTCTTGCCCGTAGCCATCATCTTGAGGCGCATGCCCTTCTTGATTTTGCCCTGCTTCACGCGCACATGGGCAATAACGCCCTTGTAGGAATCGAAGAAGGAGTCAAAGATAAGGGCCTGCAGGGGTGCATCTTCGTCTCCCTCCGGGGCCGGAATACGCTCGACGATAGCATCGAGGATTTCCTCAATGCCAATGCCGGTTTTCGCCGAAGCCAGCACCGCATCCGTGGCATCAAGACCAATGGTATTTTCGATTTCTTCCTTTACCCGGTCAGGGTCAGCACTGGGCAGGTCAATCTTATTGATGACCGGCACGATTTCCAAATCATTTTCAAGTGCCATATAGACGTTCGCGAGCGTCTGCGCTTCAACACCCTGCGCGGCGTCTACCACGAGCAGCGCCCCTTCACAAGCGGCCAGGCTGCGGGAAACCTCATAGGTAAAGTCCACATGCCCCGGGGTGTCGATGAGGTTTAACTGGTACATCTCCCCATCTTTACCCTTGTAGTCAAGGCGCACCGTCTGCGCCTTGATTGTAATGCCGCGCTCACGCTCCAAGTCCATGCTGTCGAGGACCTGCGCTTCCATCTCCCGCTGCGTCAGCGTTCCCGTATATTCAATCAACCGGTCCGCAATGGTCGATTTACCATGGTCGATATGCGCGATAATCGAGAAATTGCGAATATGCTTGTTCTGCATTGTCATTTTCCTTTCACTTTCTATCCATATAATGGTTATTATAACGTAGTTATGCAGATTTTGCCATAGAAAAAAAATAAAACCTATTGCTTTTTGGAAAATGTCATGCTAAAATAGCAAGGTAACGAATCATTTGAGGGGGGTGAACTACTTGCCGAATATTAAAGCATCTATTCTTAGTGTAAAATCTGACGCTAAGCGCCGTGCGAAGAACGCTGCTGAGAAGTCCCGTGTACGCACTGCTTCCCGTCGTGTTCTCGACGCTGTTGAGGCTGGAAACGTTGATGAAGCGAAATCCCTCCTCACAGCTGCTTGCAAGACCATTGACATGGCTGCTGCTAACCACGTGTTCCACAAGAACTGCGCAGCTCGCAAAAAGTCCCGTCTGGCTCGCAAAGTGAACGCACTCGCTAAGTAATTCTCAGAATGAGATAGAAAAAAACCTGCTCGAAAGGGCAGGTTTTTTTGTGTCTATTTTTCATACTTAATCATATCGTCCAAAATCTTATCAACCTGCTTTCCGGAAAATTGACCATTTCCCTTAGAATCCCCCTGTTTAACACTACGCAAGAGTCCTTTTCCCATTCGGACAACTTTTCGTACAAGACTATCCGAGGAAGTTCTATGCTTTTTATGCGGTCTTACCAGTCGCCCCATAATTACGCTCCTGTTATCGTTCTACGTTACAATGCCTTTTTCCTTATATTTCTCCCACAAAGCATCTCTTTCCTGCCATACCCGCAAGAGACAATTGCCCATGATGATAATATAGGTAATCCAACGGAACCAAAGAAACAGTACAAACAACCCCATCAGTGGGCCATAAGCTTCTCCTATGCTGGGAATAACCAGCATAAACCAGCTGTATATTCCCGTTGCGGCCATCCAGGCTGCGGTGACAATCACCGAAACAACCATTGATGGCAATACCGCCGGGTGATTCTCATACGGCGCAAAAACGTAAAATATCGTCAGATAAACAATCAGCGCGCCAAAAGGCAAAACATATTTCACCCAGTCCCATGTCCGCAAAAAGAATTCCGGCAGAGGAAATGCCTGATATAAAAGCTGTACTACAGCATCGCCAAATACCAGCAGCCCCAGGGATAAAATAATCGCCACAATCAAACCTACAGAGAAAATCACGGCCTTGCCATGCACCCAAAAGGAAAATTTCATTACCTTCAGCAAACTATCCGCATTTCTATCTGCGATTTCGTAATGCTCTCTGTCCGTAGCCCGCACCATCACCGCCAGACCTTCTTGAAAACTTACCAGCGAAAACAACAGGCCCATCCACATCCATAAGTCACTGCGCTGCGCCACCACCCGCTGAATATCCATTTCCAATGTCACAGCCACTTTCACCGGCAGATACGCATAGAGCATATTGACCACAATATCCAACCGCGCTACAGTGAAGAATAAAATAACATTGACCAAAAAAATCAAAAAGGGAATAAATCCTACGATAAAATAAAACGCAATCCCCGGAGATATGCCCTTTACATCATCCGCCTCCAACCGCTTGCGGGTTTCATTCGTCAACAGAAACAGATTATCGCCTATATAAGCACACCAATTGATAAAACGCTCCAGCATATGCAACACCTTAACCAATATCCATTATTTTATCTCTCATTTTTGCGCCAATATTGATGCCATTTTCGTATATTTTTCTTTACCAGCAGAATTTTTACTTTAATTCCATTTTCTTTATATTTTTCCCACAAAACCGTCCTTTCCTGCCAAACCTTCAAAAGACAATTGCCAATGATGATTATATAGGTAATCCACCCAAACCAGCCAAATAAAATAAACAGCCCAATCAATAAACCATAATATTCCTTTACACCCGGATGGGCCAGCATATACCAGCTATATAGCCCCGTTGCAGCCATCCATGCTGTGGTGACAATAAGCGAAACAATCATGGCTGGCAGCACCTCAGGGCGATTCTCACATGGTGCCAAAACATAAAACACCGTCAAATAAACAATCAACGCCCCAAAAGGCAGAACATATTTCCCCCAGTCCCACATCCGCAAAAAGAAATCCGGCAACGGAAATATCTGACATAAAAACTGGACTACAGCCTCGCCAAATACCGACACGCCCAGGGATAAAATTATCGCTGCCATCAAGCCTACAGCGAAAATCAATGCCTTACCATGCACCCAAAAAGCAAGTTTCCTTGCTTTTTCATAATCCGCACTTTCATAATGCTCCCCGTCCGTAGCCCGCACCAGCACCGCCAGACCTTTTTGAAAACTCGCCAATGAAACCAAAAGCCCCATCCACATCCATAAATCACTGCGTTGAGCCACTATCCGCTGAATATCTGCTGCCAATGTCACGGCCGCTTTTCCCGGCAGATACGCATAAAGCATATTGAGCACAATATCCAACCGCGTCATAGTGCAAAATAAAATAACATTGACCAAAAATATCAAAAAGGGAATAAATCCAACGATAAAATAAAACGCTATCCCCGGAGCTATTCCCTTTACATCATCGCTTGCCAACTGGTTATGTGTTTCGTTAAGCCAAAGATACAGCATATCTCCTATATAAGTAGACCAATTGATGAGAAACGTCCGCATACACACCACCTTGAACACCATCTGCTGTGGATATATCCCTTATACGTACATAGTTCTACTTACCCCAGAATTTTCCTGCACTATTCTGACATTTCAGCTCCACGACAATGGCTGGTTTATTGGCATAACGTCCACCTCGATTCCGTCAGCTTTTTATCTATTATAACGCCACGACTTATTTCTTCGCAAGGAAATTTCATTCGTAATATTTTCTACTTTTGTAATGTATTCTTTTGCTTTTTTTGCTATAATTATCCTATACATATTTTTAGGGGATGATTTTATGCATATTCGTCATAGCAAGCTGTTAAGCCTTGTCAATCAGCATAACCGTATTGCTGTAGCTGACCTGGCCAAAGCTTTGGATGTTTCGGAGGTTACCATCCGCAAGGATTTGAATATCCTTGCGAAAAAAGGTCTTTTACGCCGTGAGCATGGTTTTGCCCGCCTGACCACGAGCGATGATGTGGGCAATCATCTTTCCTTCAATTACGATGCCAAACTGCGTATCGCCCGCCGGGCAGCAGAGAGTGTACACAACGGGGAAACCATTATGATTGAATCCGGCAGCTGCTGTGCCCTGCTGGCAGAAGAAGTCGCTGCCAACCGCCGGGATGTAACCATAATCACCAACTCTGCTTTCATTGCGGATTACATTCGCAAGTACCCTCATGTCCGGGTGATACTTTTGGGCGGCGAATACCAAAAAGAATCTCAGGTTATGATTGGCCCCATGATTCGCAGCTGCGTCCAGGATTTTTACGTAAGCAAATTCTTTGTTGGCACAGATGGACTAAATGAACTTGGTTTTATGTCCAATGACCTCATGCGTGCTGAAGCAGCCCGCTGCATGGCGGAGCGGGCTGAACAGACCATTGTGCTGACCGAATCGGCTAAATTCAATCTACATGGCACGGTCAAGCTCTTATCCTATAATCAGGTCAGCGCCCTGTATACCGATGATTTAGCCGCCAGCGATACCTTAACCAAACTTCATGAACAAGGCATACACGTCTACCCGGTAAATCATAATTAATAATGAAAAATAAGGCATGAAAGATACTTTCGTTACTTTCATGCCTTATTTTTTACAAGTCGTGTTTGTTCATTTCATTTAGCAGCTCAATCGCTCCACGCCCCATTCCCGTTTCCCGGGCAGTATCTTCTATTGAATAACCACTTCTGAGCAAGGCTTTTGCCTTAGCAGCATTAGGAGAAATTGGTTTTTCCGGTACTCTTTTGGGAACCGTTTGTTCCTCTACAGGCTTCTCAATCGGGGGATTTGTATTTTCTTGAACAGACTCCGGTTGCAAGGTATTATTCGCCACTTCGCCAGCAACTTCCCCCCGATTGATGGAATTTTGCAATACCTCAGCAAAGTCCTGCGCATCTACCCGCTGCATTTGTGCAGATGATGACGGCATTTGTTGACTGCTCAAGTTCGGCATCGGCATCACTGGCGGCTTGGGCATCATGGGCACGGACTGATAGGCCGCCAATTCGGCTATCATTTTTCGTGCTTCGTTAAGTTCCCGGTTCAGCGCTGCGGAGCGGTCTTCCATTTCTCCAGCCAAACGCTTGTATTCATTTATTCCGGCTTCGAGCCGCACGTTGCGTTCATCTGCCTGCCTGAGTAGATTTTCCAAATGCTGAATATGATTGCCCATACGACTAATAACCGCATCGGCGGAGCGTGTCAATTCCGCCTTCAGCTGTTCCGTTGATGTTCGCAGTTCCTCCGTATTCACGCCTTTCTGACGCCTGGAAATCAATCGCACGAACACAACCAGCAAAGCACCAGCTATAATAAGAAATCCAAATATTTCTGGAAACATAGACTTACCAAAACTCCTTCTCAAAATATAGCACAATCCTTATAGATTATACGCTATTTACAGGCTAATGTCTAATAATCGTCCCTTCGAAGGATCAGGAGCCATACTTGCTGCTGGCTGCTCAGGAATATTGACGGCGGGTTCCTCGATCGTCCGACGCTTGCCCTGCTTGCTGCCGCCGCGATTTTTCTGCCGCTCAGGTTCATCCTTTATACGGCCATCTTCGGGATTTTCCTTTCCCCGTACCTGCTTTTGTTTCAGCTTATCCTCATTTTTTTGCATTAAAGCTTGATAATCAGACTGCAATGCATTGGCCTGATTGAGATTGTGCTGCACTTGCCCTGCATCCGGAGCACGAGGTACAATCATTTGCATACTCATTGGACTGACATCCATCCGATCTCCCTTCTTTCCTGTATGGACGATACAAACTGAGGGCATCTCTCACGCGATGCCCTCACCTAAACGAATTCAATAAGGTCCGATATGAATGCGTTCATCCTTTACAGACAACAGGCAATGGGGAATGCTGCTCTGTACATTCATAATCACAGAATTAATGGTTATACGCACTCCCGGATAAATCGTATCGGAAACACGAATTTTTCCCTCTTTCATACGTCCCATAGCTTCTTCCAACTCTTGTATTTCTTTTTCAGCACGCTTGATTTTTCCTGCCAGTGGAAATTGTGAACGTGTCAAGGCATTGATTTGATCAATGCGCTGCTGAGGCAGACGGCTTACATCAATCTTCCCCAAAGTATTGAGCATCTGCGTTATCTGCTTAAGGCGGGTTCTATCCTCCTTACATTCCTTGCATACTTCCAAATAACGTTTCTGTATAGTAGGGTCAACACCTACAGACATCTTGGTTACTACTGCTGCTGGATTACCTGCCATTTTACAACGGATTTCTTCACCTGCAGCAATGCTGCCGCCAGTTATAATCCCGCGTTTCTCTTCAACAAAAACCATATTTGCAGCTCTTACCTGAGAATGCAGGATTGTATCTATAATCGTGATATCCCAGCCAGCTTCTACTATAGCGTTTTCAGCAAACAAGGCCTGCACATTTTCCTCAGCTTTGACATATCCCTTATTTTGACCATTAATGCCACCTTTTATGATGATATTACGGCCTTCTACCACGGCACCATTAACCATACCGCCAATTTCTACATCGCCGGTAGCTTTAACCACAAAGCCAGCTTCCACATTGCCTCTTATAGACACACCACCTACAAAATCAATATTGCCAGTAGCCGCTCCCACACTGGAAGTAATATTCAAATGGGGATCAACATCTATTTTGCGCGTAGTATCTACAATCTGCCCATCAATGGTTGCATACAGTTCATTATCATTGCGGACTTCCGTATTTTTCCCCTGTGGTACAGGAATTGGACGTCCCGGACGAGCCATCACATCCATGCCAAATATATTTTTTCCTGGTATACCATCGGTTTGCGGAATACGCACAGCTAAAAGATCGCCCTTTTTCACCAGCACAAAGAGACTCATATCCTTGTAATCCGCTCTGTTATATTCGTCTATCTTCGGCCTGCCTTTTTGTGACAAGTCAAATTTGCGCTCAATACGGGCATTTTCTCCATGTTGTACCTGTTTGCCTTCAGCCACCACAAATGGCGTAAAACTATGCACACCTTTTTGGATAGCATCTTCTTTAATACCGAAAACCACGCCTTTTTCAGCCAATGCATTCTTGATATCATTAACCTGCGGGCACTTCGTCCCTTTGGTTGTATCATAACGCACGGTAGCAATCATCTGGTCACGGCTGATATCAATGATAATGCCCACGGGTTCTTCCGCTGCTTTATCACGCTCATCATCATCTTCTTCTGCTGCTTCCTCAGACTCCTGACTGCCGCTATTTTCTTCCTCTATATCCAGCTTATCTGCATCAGCAATCTTACGGCGCTCACCTGCTGCCTCACGGATAATCTTGGAAAGCTCGATGATGTCATAGTCATTTACACCGTTATCATGCAGGCTCTGCCGCACATCAGAAAGCTCAAAGAGCATCTCTGCGCCATCGCTAGGATATATCGTTACAAAAATCCCATCTTGAAGGAATTCGAGCAGATAACCTGCGTCCGTTCCGCCCACTGCCGGGCGTAATACCTGGTCATCCATGTTGCGTCCCCCTTAGGCTAATTTATACTAAGCTCGCCTTCATCCTGGCCAGATACCCCCGCATGCGGAATATTGCCTTGGTATGCAGCTGGGAAATTCTAGCTTCCGATAAATTAAGGATTAAGCTGATTTCTTTCAAAGTCAGTTCTTCATAGTAATACAGGGCTACTACTTTTTTCTCTTTTTCCGGTAAACGCTCGATAGCTGCTGTCAAAGTTGTCCTGAGTTCTTCCTTCTCCATCCGTTCTGAAGGGCCGGGCTCGCCAGTCAACGGAGAATCCGCTCGTAGATAATCATCCAACGGAATAACCGTGGCCACACTGATTTGCCCTTCTAAGGCCTGCAAATCTTTAACGGATATTTCCAGTTCCGCTGCCAATTCCTCATCCGTTGCAGCTCTGCCCAAGCGATTTTCCAACTCAAAAACTGCCTGTTCATAACGGCGGATTCTTTGCCGTATTGTCACAGGGAGCCAATCCTTAGCCCGCAGATAGTCCAGCATAGCACCGCGAATACGAATACCAGCGTAAGTTTCAAATTTATTCTTGCGCTCAATATCATAACGGTCAATGGCATCCAGCAGGCCGAAAAAACCACTGGACAGCAAATCATCACGGTCCACATGAGCAGGGAGACTTATTGCGAGCCGTCCCGCAACCAGCTTGATAAGCGGCAAATAATATTCCGCCAGCTGGTTGCGCAGCTCTACACTTTTACTTTTCAGATAGTCTTGCCACAGAGAAGCGACATCAATAGCCGGCGCATCATTTGTTATTTCAAAAGAATCCACCGAACGCCCTCCTCCCACTAACTCGAAAACAAATTTTTACTCTGGCATTTTCATACGCGTCAGGTCACCAGTGCTTAATGGTTCAAATTGTGCCTGTCCGCCTGTATTTGCTGGTTCCGCTTCTCCTGTCTCCGTCTGTTCCTCTTCGATGATTTCTTCATCTACCGCCGAAGATGGTTCGCCTTCAACCATTGCCATGGCTTTTTCATCCTTGGCCTCTATGAAGGCATCAAAATCCATAATATCCTTGGCTGCGAGGATTCTCAGCAGAATATAGACCAAAAGTCCTGCACTAATAAAGCCGACTATTCCGCGGAAAAAAACGGTAATCCCCCGCGCCTCGCTGGATATTCCTGTAATCACGATCACCGTGGCGGCAACAAAAGCAAAAACCAGTGCTGCATATAATTTAGCCAAAATATTTTCACCTGCACATTTAATCTGAAAGTTAAATCGTTTTCTCGCCTTTATCGATCGTCTTAACTTTATATACACCGTCATTGAGGTCAATGGATACCGTACGGCCATAGGTGCCACCAGTATCTTCGGCAATCAATTTTATGCCCAGTTCCCTCAAAACCTTCTTGGCTGCCTCTGCATTACGGCTGCCGACACGCATAATATCGGTAGCATTCTGGAATGCAAACATTTGTGCTCCACCAGCGATTTTAGCTACAAGGCGCGTTTTTACCGCCCCCTGTGCCAATACATCTCTAAGCATCAGCGGTAATCCTGTATCCGCAAATTTGGCTGGATTGTCCGTGGGACGAGCCTGCGTGCTGTCGGGAAGCATGATATGCAGTAGCCCGCCAACTTTCGTCTGCGGGTCATACAGAGAAATCCCGATACAGGATCCAAGACCATAGCTGATGATGGTTGACGGAGCAGAACCAACTTTATAGTCGGCCATACCGACTCGGATAAGATCTGCCATATTACTCAACTCCTACAGCTTTTATAATCGTCTCCAACGAACCCGGATCAGGTACCAGGAAGAACTGGCCATTGATTCCATCATCTTCCGACAGGAATTCGGTTTCAATAACCAATGCCTGATCCCCCATCTGCCCCAGCTGTGCCAATACGACATTCAGCAGAGCACCTGCCATATCCATAGCCAATGCCGGAATAGAGGGCAGCATAGTAATTTTCGTAAAGGTAAAAAATGCATTTAAGTATGCACCAGACAAAATATTGCCGATTTCCATCAGGGCAGATTCATCCATGAAGTCCAAACTATTGGTTTCTCCATGGGGTTTACCCATCAGGGTATCCACCAAATAAAAGGCGGATTTCTGCGGAAGCAGGAACAGGATATTACTGGGCGCTTTGCCGTAAACACGCAGGAAAATACCTACTACTACAGCATCGGGGCCACCGACCAAATCCGGAACCACTTCCAACGGTACCAGTGCCACTTTTGGCACATTCATGTCAATTCTCCGGTTGATGACCTGGGAAAGGGCTGTCGCCGAATTCCCAGCACCAACATTACCAATCTCACGCAAAGCATCCAGCTGATTGGCGGAAAGATTTAATTCATCGGTCATATCAGACACCTCATTTTTATTTACTTCCCATCGCCAGTTGCGCCAATGATTTCTTCAAGGTTCAACATAATGATAAGTCTGCCATCTACATTGCCTATGCCATTGAGGAAACGGGAGCCGCTGCGGTCATTAGTGGCCTTCTTGGTATCTACGGTCTTGCTGCCAATGGTCAAAACTTCTGTAACCGCATCCACCAGCATGCCCACATGGAGTTCATCAATGGTCACCGTAACGATGCGGGTATTTTCTGTATAAGGAGTTTCTGCCAGCCCCAAACGTTTCTTCAAGTCGATAACAGGAAGCACCGAGCCACGCAGGTTGATAACGCCCTTGATGAAGTCAGCGGCAAAGGGGACACGGGTAATATCCGTCATATTGCGGATTTCCTGCACATTCAGGATGCTGACACCGTATTCTTCATCACGCAGCTTGAACGCCACGACCTGCACTTCATCATTCTGTTTGTTTTCTTCATTTGCCATGGTTACTGCCTCCTTACTGCTGCATCATCGTAGCCACATCGAGAATCAGGGCTACACGGCCATCGCCGAGAACCGTTGCACCAGAGAACATCTTGAGCCCCGTAAAGAGGTTGCCCAGGGTCTTGATAACGATTTCCTGCTGGCCAATCAGATTGTCTACTACGATACCAGCTTTGGCTTCGCCGGCATGTACAACTACAACGAAAATCTCATCCGAATCCTTCACATGCGGTATCTGCAGGGTTTCTTCCATGCGGATAATCGGAATGATTTCACCGCGCAGGACAATAACTTCCCGATTACGTACCGTCTTAATATCTGTGGGCTGAATGTTGATCGTGCTGTCGATGGAACCCAAAGGAATTGCATAGATTTCTTCCTGCACCTTAACCAGCATGGCCTGAATAATAGCCAGCGTCAGCGGCAGCTTGATCTTGAATACGGAACCTTCGTCAATCTTGGTTTCTACATCTACATGACCGGACAGAGATTCAATCTTGCTGCGCACAACGTCCATACCTACGCCGCGGCCGGAAATATCCGTAATCTGCTCGGCAGTGGAGAAGCCCGGAAGGAAAATCAGGCGAACTGCATCTGCATCATCGAGTTTGTCTGCATCTTCCTGCGAAATCATGCCCTTTTCGACAGCCTTTTTGCGAATCTTGCTGGCATCGATACCTTTACCATCATCAGTAACCATGATAACCACGTTATTGCCTTCATGACGGGCGATAAGTCCTACTTCACCAGTACGGGGCTTACCTTTTGTTTCACGCTCATCCGGGTGCTCAACACCATGGTCAAGGGAGTTACGCAAAAGATGCATAATCGGATCGCCGATTTCATCAATTACAGTACGGTCAAGTTCTGTTTCCTCACCTTCAATGGTCAGGTTAATCTCCTTATTCAGTTCTTTGGATACGTCACGCACCATGCGCGGGAAACGGTTGAATACTGCGCTTACCGGCACCATGCGGACTTTCATGACAATGTTCTGAAGGTCGGTGGTAACTCTGTCCATCTGCTCCAAAGTTTCGGTGAGCTCACCCAAACGGTGTGCCTGACCAATCTGCTCCAGACGAACTTTGTTGATAACCAATTCACCCATAAGGTTCATCAGCGTATCCAGTTTGTCGATATCTACACGCACGGACTGGCTCTGATGCCCCTTCTTGGCGGCAGCAGCCGCAGGTTTAGCCGCCGGTTTGGCTGCAGGCTTCGGTGCTGCAGGTTTCGGTGCTGGAGCTGCTGGAGGTGCTGCTGCAGGTGCCGGAGCTGGTGCTGGTGCTGCAGGCGCTGCTGGAGCCGGTGCTGCTGCGGGCTTATCCGGGTCGACAATCTCCACGACCAATTTGTCGATTTCCGAAATTGTCCCCAAAGCGTCTTCCACAGCTTTTTTATCCGAGCCCGTAACCATCAGGATGTCAAAGCTGTGTTCAAATTTCTCCTGTTCCAAATCTTCTGCAGGAGGCACAGATTTAATTACATCCCCTAGTTCATCCAAAGCATTCATAACCATGTAAGAACGTGCGGATTTAAGCAAACAGGTTTCCGACAGGGTCACCTGAATATGAACACCAATCATGCCGCCTTCTTTAGCCTGACGGAGCATATCCTTATCCGTATCGGTAAGGTCCATACCGGGGATTGCCGGAGCAGCAGCCGTTTCTGCAGGTGCGGCTGCAGACGCTGCGGGTGCAGCAGGTGCGGCAGCAGGTGCCGGTTCGCCCTTAGAAATGGAGCTTAACTTGGCTACCAAATCACTTACATCGACTACGTCTTCGGATTCACCATTTGCTACACTGTCAATCATCTGTTCCAATGAGTCCAGACATTTGAATAAGGTATCGATAATATCTTCGTCAAGTTTCAGCTGCTCCTTACGGATAAGGTCCAACACATCTTCCATTTCATGTGTCAGCTCAGCAATCTTATTATATCCCATGGTTGCCGACATGCCTTTTAGGGTATGTGCATTACGGAAAATATCGTTTACCACTGAAACGTCTTCGGAATTTTCTTCCAAGCTTAAAAGGCCTTCGTTCAAGGACTGTAAATGCTCATGAGATTCATCCAAAAACATGTCCATATACTGATTGGTATCCATTTGTATTCCCCCTATATCCTTTTATCTCTTTACAGCCTCGACGATGGCCTGAGCTATGTTTTGTACGGGCTTAATTTCATCGGCTAATCCTGCATCCACCACAGCTTTAGGCATCCCGTAAACCACGCAGGTAGGCTCGTCCTGAGCGATACTATAACCGCCTGCGGCTTTGATTTTTTTCATGCCTTCACAGCCATCGCATCCCATGCCTGTCATGATAACTGCCACCAGATTCTTGCCAATCGAGGCTACCGAATCATACATGACATTTACGGCCGGCCGATGATTCCCTACTGGAGGATCCTGCCCTAATACAATCCTGCGCGTGCTG
This sequence comes from Selenomonas ruminantium subsp. ruminantium ATCC 12561, assembly GCF_000424065.1. GTDB lineage: Bacteria > Bacillota > Negativicutes > Selenomonadales > Selenomonadaceae > Selenomonas_A > Selenomonas_A ruminantium. The sequence continues at coordinate 53,775 of NZ_KE384126.1, read as the reverse complement.
CCTTCTTCCCTGACGCGCAAATGATGACTGCCGGGAGCTATATATACATGACCTGGCTCAATCACATCACCGTCTTCCGCTTCCTTTACCGATACCTGTGAAATGGTATTGAGCCTGTCAGCCAAGGCCTTGGTAAAGCCTGCTGGCATATGCTGGACAACCACTACGCCACAGGGCAGATTTTCCGGTAAGCGGGTTATCACCTGCTGCAAAGCCTGTGGCCCTCCCGTTGATGTGCCAATTGCTACCAGCTTTTTGGAGCCGCTCCCCATACTGGTCATGACCACCGGAGTCACCTTGTTCGCTGCTGCAGGCTGAGGCTTTCCTCTGGCCTGCAAGATAAGATTAGGCCGTTTACTGCCAAAAACAGCATTGCCTGAATTTTGTGACGTGGTTGGCAGTTCTGTGCTTCTGAGCTTCAAGCCCTGCCTTACAGGCAGTTCCACGCGCTTCATTACGGGCGGTGCGGGATTGTTTTTTACGGGATTGGCATCTGCCAGTCTTTTTTGGGGAACATACGGTATTTTATGCACCTTGGCTCTGGCTGCATTACGACACTTCTCCAATAACTCATCTTCTATGGAATCCAGTTTGGAAATGCTGCCGCCTGCCTTACTGATAAAGTCAACTGCCCCAAGGCTCAATGCCCGTATTGTGGCTTCCGTCCCCTGTTGGGTCAGACTGCTGAGCATCAATACAGGGGTAGGTTTTTCCTCCATAATAACGGCCAAAGCGTTCAGCCCGTCCATAATCGGCATATTCACATCCATAGTCACCAAATCCGGACTAAGCTCTTTCACTTTGTTTATGGCTTCCTTGCCATTTATCGCCGTACCTGCCACTTCAAAGTCCGGCTGTTTGGTAAAAAAATCCGACAATACTCTGCGCATAAAGGCAGAGTCGTCCGCGATCAAGACTCGAATCATCCCGCTCACCTCTTTTTATCCGGCAAAAATTTTCCTTACATCATTATCATGCTAACGATTATTTAATTCCCTTTGCAATATTAGCCCGCTGTACAGCAAATAAGTAACGAACAATCTTATTTGATGTGGCCCGAGGTAAATGCTGGAAAGCCGCCCCTACATGATAAATCACCAATCCATCAGAGCGTTCTACTGGCGAACAGCGTACAACACGACACATGACATCAATTGTACTGGCTCCCGGAATTCCAGTAAGCTCCAGCCCGACCTTTGTTTTTTCAGCCACTTCATGGTTGAAGGCCAGACAAATGCCCCCGCCACTTAAATCTACTACAGGTACCAATTCACTATCATGAATAGTTCCATCATCATCCACTATACTTACATTCGCTTTCAGATTAACTTTAACCCGTACAAACTCGCGGTTTTGGAAACGTTCCAAAGTCTCTGGAAATGTGATGTACCATATTGGAATACGCTCATCCTTGCGCCCCTTCCCCTTAAACATCGTAAAGAAACGATAACGGCATTGGTCACCAACAGCCACGCCATAAATTTTCTCATTCTCCCGAGGGATAATGGGTACCCCAGCCCTGCTCATCGGCATAGCCACTTCTAAAGTATCTTCAGTAATGTCCTCAATACGGCTTGCATAGCGGTTATCGTCACCTTCTACATAGAACTCGACCCGCTGGCCAATTTTTAATATTTTCTTTGCTTTTACTAATTCGCCTGTCATAATCAAGTTCCTCCATGTTTAACGTGCAAAATTAAAAATTTGCCGTAAAAATCCCTTCCATCCACGTTTAACCGTCATTTTACTGCCATACAAGATACTGTTGACTAAACCTTTAATACATCTGGATGCCACAGTATCTGGCTGTGCAGCCAAAAACGGCTGCTGTTGACGCACCGATTTCATCACAGCACTATCTTCAAAAATATAGCCTACACAATCGATAGGCATATTTAAAAAACGAGTAGACGTCTGCTGCAGTTTTGCCACAACCTCACGGCTTTCAGCCTCATCATATACACGATTCACTAATAACTTGATATTCTTTTGCGAAGCATACATACTATACGCCTTGAGCACTGCATACGCATCAGTCAGTGCGGTTGGCTCAGGTGTCGTCACCAACAGCACTTCATCGGCTGCCAGGATAAAATCCATGACATTTTTTCCCAAGCCAGCTCCCGTATCGATCAAAATAATATCCGCCATCTGCCCACAAGCTGTCAGCTTCTGCATAAGCCGCTGACGTTCTTCATAGGTAAAATCAGCGGCTTTTTCAATACCTGAGCCGCCAGATATGTAGCGCACTCCATAGGGACCATCAATCAAAACATCTTTTAAGGCCGTATCTTTTTCCAGGAGATTCAGCAAATGCTTTTTGGACATGCTGCCCAACACAACATCCACGTTGGCCATCCCCAGGTCAGCATCAATAACCAGCACCCGCTGTCCTGCCTGTTTTAAAGCTATGGCAAGATTCACCGTGATATTCGTTTTCCCTACGCCGCCTTTGCCACTGGTTACAGCAATTACCCTTGGGCCAAGAGATGAAAGCGTCGGAGAATCAGACACTTCAGGCGCTTGAGCTTCATATTCACTTTTGTCGACTAATTGACGCAGTCTTGCTGCCTGATCTCCCATATTATTCCCTCAACAGTAATGCAGCTAATTTATCAGCAGAAGCCGGTATAATATCATCGGGTACACTCTGCCCGTTGGTCATAAAAGATAAAGAAATGTCCTTGTCGGCCAAAAGATTCACAATCATCCCCAAAGTACTGGTTTCATCTGTTTTGGTAAAGATAACCCTGCCCGGTTCGCAAACGGAAAATTTCTGTAAGATTTCTGCCACATCACGGTTTTTGGTCGTGGCACTCATGACCAAATGTTTTTCAATGCGGGAATCTACAGCCAGGAAATCCTGCAGTTCCCGCATTTGATAATCATTATGCTGGCTGCGACCTGCAGTATCAATGAGAATCAAATCTTTATCCCGATGCTTATGGATAGCCACCTTCAATTCATCTGGAGAATAAACAATCTCCAATGGCAAGCCGATGATATCCGAATAGGTTTTCAACTGCTCAACAGCGGAAATGCGATACGTATCAGCCGTTATCAGCGCTGCCCGTATATTCCTTTCCAACACAAATCTGGCCGCAATCTTGGCAAGTGTCGTGGTTTTCCCTACACCTGTAGCACCAATCAAGGCCACAATCCGCACGCCATGTTTATTGAGTGTAATTCCCTCGGCAAAATTCATCTTGCCCTCCAGATAACCTGCTACCACTTCAGGAGCCCGCTTATCCAGGGAATCCATCAACATATCTCCGGCAGCAGTCTTAGCCGCCATGTCTTTTAATATGTCTTCATCAACTTCCTGACGACGCAAAGCCTCTTGCAGGGATACTTCATCCTGCGGTTGATCCTTGCTCATCACCTGCGTCAAAAGCGTCTTCATTTGCGCTAATTCCGCTTCGAGTCTTTGAATTTTTTCAGCATCTTCCGGATTGGAAGCAATCATCACAGGCTGTACCACAGACTGCATATCATTTACGGGAGTCACTTGTCCATCTTCCTTTGTTGCTACATTTACTTCTTCAACTGTGTCTGAGGTCATCATACCTGATGCTTGTAGATTTTCCCCTGCATTCTCAGGAGTCAATGGTTTAAAAACCGGTGCTGTAATGGGTGCTTCTGCCATATGTACTCCTGCTTCTGTCCCATTTGTCTTATATTGAGATAATATCGTATTGGGCATCGGTGCTGCTTTAGACACAATATCCAATCGATTGCCCGTCTGACGTTCAGGCTCAGTAGAAATACTCCTTTTGGCACGGCTCTTCAACTGATTATCCTGAGCGTTTTCTTCAATCGCAGCAGTTACCTCCACTACCTCTTTACCTTTATATCCCATGAAGCCGCCTTCACGGTATTTTTTGGTATGCAATATGACCGCATCTCGGCCCAGTTCCTCTTTGACCTGCTCCATGGCTTCCTTCATGGAGGGTGCTTTCACTACTTTTATCTGCAACTTAAATCTTCACCACCCCAAGAATTTGAATCTCAACGCTCTGATCAATCTCCGCATGAGACAAGACGATAAGTCCGGGAACGGACCGCTCCACCAGCTTGCGGAAATATAAACGCACGGCCGGACTGGTCAGCACAATTGGCTGATAGCCCATATTGGTAAGCTTCGGCAGTTCCGTATTGAGTGCCGTAATCAGCTTTTGCATGGAATCCGGATCGATGCTTACATAGGAACCATGTTCGGTACGCTGTACGCCACCGGCAATACGGTTTTCCAAAGCCGGGTCCAAGGTGATGCAGGGAAGTGTCCCATTTTGCACGTTCTGCTGAGTGATATGACGTGCCATAGCATGCCGGACATACTCCGTGAGTATTTCCGTGTCCTTGGTTGCACGGCCATAGTCTGCCAAAACTTCCAAGATGGTACTCATATCGCGAATGGAAATGCGCTCCCGCAAAAGGTTGGACAGCACTTTTTGGATTTCGCCTACATTCAACAGGTCTGGAACGACTTCGTCCACCAATGCCTGATTGGATTTTTTGAGATTTTCGATGAGATTTTGCGTTTCCTGACGGCCCAAAATTTCATCGGCATGCTGCTTGATGACTTCAGTAAGATGCGTGGCCAATACAGACACCGCATCTACTACCGTATAACCATTCAATTCTGCCTGTTCACGTTCACTCTCCGGAATCCATAAAGCGGGCAGGCCAAAGGCCGGCTCTGTTGTTTCAATCCCTGGAACTTCCTCAAAAACCGTTCCGGAATTCATGGCCAGATAATGGTCCAGCATCAATTCGCCCTTGGCAACCTCTATCCCCTTCAGCTTGATGATATAGGCATTGGGCTTTATCTGAATGTTATCGCGAATGCGAATGGTCGGCACCACCAAGCCCAATTCCAAAGCACACTGGCGGCGAATCATAACGATACGGTCAAGCAAATCGCCGCCCTGACCGGTATCCACTAAAGGAATCAAAGAATAGCCGATTTCCAGTTCCATGGGGTCAACCTGCAGCAGGGAAACAATATTTTCCGGTGTGGTCGCCTTCTTCTTTTCCTGAACTTTCTTTTCTTCCTGCTGAACTTCCGTCTTGACCTCGGTCTGCTGTTTCAGCAGACGGCCAATCAGGAAACAGAACAAGGCCAGTGCAAAGAACGGAATCCCCGGAAGGCCTGGTACTACTGAGAAGAATACCAAGACACCACCCAGAATAAAGAATATGCGGTCATTATGGAAAAGCTGGGCTACAATGTCGCTGCCCAAGTTCCCTTCAGCCCCTGCGCGGGTAACGATAAGACCTGTAGCCGTCGAGATGAGCAGGGCTGGAATCTGGCTGACCAGACCTTCACCTACGGTGAGCAAAGTATAGGTCTGCAAGGCCTGCACCGCTTCCATATTGCGCTGCATCATGCCGATGACAAAACCGCCGGCAATATTGATCAACATAATGATGATTGCGGCAATCGCATCGCCCTTTACGAACTTGGAAGCACCGTCCATGGCACCGAAGAAATCCGCTTCATGCTGGATTTTCTCACGGCGAATCTTCGCTTCTGCATCGGTGATAGCCCCCTGGTTGAGGTCAGCATCAATAGACATCTGCTTACCGGGCATTGCGTCCAAGGTGAAACGTGCCGATACTTCAGCCACACGTTCCGAACCTTTCGTGATAACAATAAAGTTAATGGCAACCAGAATGACGAACATGATAAAGCCGACTACCGGATTACCACCGACAACGAAATTACCAAATGCCGTGATTACTTCTCCGGCATAACCATCCAGCAGAATAAGACGCGTAGACGATATATTCAGTGCCAGCCGGAACAAAGTAGTAATGAGCAGCAACGACGGAAAAATCGATAAGTCCAAAGCTTCTTTGTTATAGATTACCGACATAACCAGCAATAATGCGATGGTGATATTCAAGCAGATCAGCATATCCAGCAGCAATGTCGGCAGCGGAATAATCATCATGACAACGATAGTCACGATAGCTACCGCTATCATAACATCGCTGTATTTTTGAACGAAACTGCCCTTGCCAAAAACAGCATTTGGGGCAGCTGCCTGTTGTGCAGCCATAGTGCTTCTCCTTTTAACTTACTTACGCCCGACGGCGATTATTTTTCAAACGGTATACATAAGCCAGGACCTCTGCCACCGCCTGATAGAGTTCTGCCGGAACGATATCCCCGACTTCCACAGTTGCATAAAGCGCACGAGCCAGTGGCTTGTTCTCTACAATAGGCACCTTATTCTCCCGGGCAATTTCCTTTATGCGCTGCGCCAGCAGATCCTGCCCTTTAGCCACAATCTGCGGAGCCACCATGCCTTTATCATATTTCAAGGCTACAGCAAAATGGGTCGGGTTGGTGACAATCACATCGGCTTTGGGCACTTCCTGCATCATGCGGGACATGGCCATCTGCCGCTGTTTCTGTTTGATCTTGCCTTTAATCTGCGGGTCACCTTCGGATTGCTTCATTTCGTCCTTGACTTCCTGCTTGGACATTTTCAGATCCTGCGTAGTCTGCCATTTCTGATAAGCATAATCAATAAAACCAACAATCATAATAACGCCGATAACCTCAAAGGCCATCTTAAAGATGATATCCGAAATCTGCGCAAGACTGGTTGTTAAATCGAAATAGATAAACTGCGGCAAATCCATTAAATGGTCAGAAATAAAATCATATAAGAAAAAACCAATAATTGCTATTTTCATTAATGACTTTGCCAGCTCCATCAACGATCTCTTGGAAAAAATACGTCCAAAACCGTTGATTGGATTAAGTTTGTCCGGCTTAAAGCCAATCGCTTCCGTATTAAAATTAAGCCCCACCTGATAGAAATTAACAGCCAGCCCCATCATCATAATAGCCAGCATGATTGGCAAGGCTGTCTGTGCCAGCAATTCAATAATACCAATAAAGATGCGCACCACGCTTTCTGTGTCCACCGTTTGATTGAGATGGGAAAACACATAGGCTGTATAATCTGCTATCTTATGATAAATAGATTCCCACAGCATTTTCAGAATGAAAAAGCCCATGAGCAGGACAAAAGCAGCACTCATATCCGTACTGCGGCCTACCTGTCCTTTTTTCCTGGCATCAGCACGTTTTTTTGCTGTCGGCTCTTCAGTCTTGTCATCACTGGCAAAAAGCTGCAGGTCAAAGACAAAGCTGCTTCTATTGCAGGGCTTCCAACGCAATGGTGATATTTCCATACATTTCATTGAACAACACATCCAGAAATAAAACATAAAATGGCAATACCATGATAAGAATCAACGTACCTATCATGAGATGCATCGGAATCCCCACTACGAAAATATTCATTTGGGGCATTGTACGCGCTAGTATCCCCATACCAACATTAACCAGCAAAATAGCAAAGGTTACTGGCATAGCAATTTTCATACCAGTAAAAAATATTCCTGTTGTAAAACGCGCAATAATCATAGGCAAAGACAAATCCGGACTAACACCTAAGATAGGTACCAGCTTAAAACTTTCCACCAGCGCCGATATAATCATGTGATGTCCATTGGTCACCACAAAGACAATAATCGCCAAGTTATAAAGAAAACTTCCGATAAGCGGCATCTGCTGACCGGAAGTCGGATCCATTACGTTTACTATGGCATAACCTACCTGCATATCCATAACCTTGCCGGCCATGGTAATGGCGGCAAAAGCAATATAGGCCACAAACCCGATAAGCCAGCCTACAAAAAGTTCTGCCAGCACTGCGCCTGCATAACCTAAAATCGCAGCCGGCGCCGTTACGCCCTGAAGATTATCCACCACAGGGAAAAGCACCAAAGCAAAAGCCAGCGAAGCTGCTGCACGAAAATATACGGGAATATTCATGCTGCCAAAAAATGGAGAAATAATGAATATGCCACTCACCCGGGTTAGCAGAAGCAGAAAAACCGCCGCATGACCTTGCAGAAGTTCAAAAAAATCCATAACCTGCTCCTTCAGCCGATATAGCCGGGCAAATTAACCAAAATATTCGTCAGGTATTCCGTCATTATTCTCAACATCCATGGGCCAAAAATCAAAATTGCTACAAACACCGCTATAATCTTGGGAATAAATGCCAAAGTCTGCTCCTGAATAGAAGTCGTCGCCTGAAAAACACTGACCATCAAACCGACAATAAGTCCCAATCCCAGCATGGGAGCCGCCACAATCATAACGATAAACAGCGCTTCCTGTCCCAGCTGTACAACCAAATCCCCAGACATATGCCCCGCTCCTCTATCCCTTTAGTTCTTAGCTTTACTATTTGAAGCTGATAATCAACGACTTAATCAACAAATGCCAACCATCAACCATAACAAAGAGTAATATCTTAAACGGCAGGGATATCATTACTGGCGGCAGCATCATCATACCCATAGACATCAGTGTACTGGCCACAATCATATCTATGACGATAAAAGGCACATAAATCATAAAGCCTATCTGAAAGGCTGTCTTTAATTCACTGATAATAAATGCCGGAATAAGGGTAAAGGTCGATACATCTTCCTGCGTTTCCGGGCGTTCATCATCAGCCAGATTCACAAACAATGCCAAATCCGATTCACGGGTCTGCTTAAACATAAACTCACGAATCGGTGCTACCACATTAGTAAGTGCCTGCTCTTGTGTTATCTGTCCCGCCATATATGGCTGAATGCCATTTTCATTAGCCTGACTCCAATAAGGAGACATGACATAAAAGGTCAAAAACAGGGATAGCGCAATAACCACCTGATTTGGTGGTGCATTTTGCGTAGATAAAGCATTGCGCAAAAAACCAATAACCACCACAATTCGCACAAAAGACGTGGTCATGATCAAAATGCCCGGTGCTAATGACAGAACGGTCAAAAACGCCATTACCTGCAGCGTCACCGCTACATCCTGAGGCTTGTTCGACGAACCTACATCAACATTTACCGAAGGGATAAGCGGTGCAGCCAAAGCAGCGTTCTGTGCCATAAACAGCAGGAAGGCTATTCCTCCCAGCATGAAAAAGACCTTACGGCGGTTCAACTGCCCACAACTCCTTTTTTAACCATTTTGGTAGTCAATCACTTACGAAACAGCGGCGGTACTTTCTGTACCAACCCTGCCAATGTCCCAAACTGCTGTGAGAACATATCCGGCATTTTGCTGAAAGCTAAGTCCTCCCGATGCAAACGGTCAATTTCATCCGCATCGGTAATTTCCGTCAGAAGTGTAATGGAATGCTCTGTAACGCCCAGCATAAACACGCGGCCACTCATTTCAATCACACATACCGAACGGTTAGGCCCCAGGGGCAAATGCGACAGGATCCTGCCACCATAGCCCAGCTTCTGCTGTGCAAATTTGCCGCCAATAAAGCGGGCAGCAAAATAAGCCAGCCCTACTACAAAGACAAAAATAGCAAAGAGGCTGACCAAATAAGCAATTGTTGACCACCAGGAAATCGGCGCCGGCCGCGGGTCAGTATTCTCATAACCAGCCAGATACCCGCCCTTGGCAGCCTCATCGGCTGCCAAGGCAGGATCTGCAATCAGTAATAATATGAGCACACCCACGAAACACGCCAAAAACACATGTTTTCTTTCCATCAGCCCACTGCTTTACGGACAGCCTCCAATACGCGATCTGCCTGGAAGGGTTTAACAATAAAGTCACGAGCACCAGCCTGAATTGCTTCAATAACCATTGCCTGCTGGCCCATTGCACTGCACATAACAATCTTGGCGTTGGGATCAACTTTTTTGATTTCCTTAACGGCACTGATACCATCCATTTCCGGCATCGTAATATCCATGGTTACAAGATCCGGCTTAAGTTCCTGATATTTTTCCAGTGCCTTCATACCGTTTTCAGCCTCGCCCACGACTTCATAGCCATTCTTGGACAGGATGTCTTTAACCATCATTCTCATGAATGCCGCATCGTCAACGACCAATACTCTTACTGCCATGTTCCATCTCTCCTCATCTTAAAAAACATCCGACTTGGTTAGCATTGCCTCTATTATATAAGAAAGTCTTGTTTTAGACAAGAACTTCTCTACGACCTTATGTTCATTGCAGTTTTGCAGCCCTTTCAGCCGGGCTGGCAATTTCCGTGATACGTACACCGAAATTCTCATCGATAACTACAACTTCACCCTTGGCCAGGAACTTACCATTAACATTGATATCCACCGGCTCACCGGCCAGTCTATCCAGTTCGACAATCGAACCATTGGTAAGTTCCAATATATCCTTAATGGATTTATTGGTTCTGCCGAGTTCCACAGTCACCGACAGCGGAACATCGAGAATCAAACCAATATTTGCATCATTTACCTGCACGGGCTGCGTGTTCAACGGAATAAATTGTGCAGGCTGCACCGGTACGTTTGCCGCCATTCCCTGCATAGGCATACCATAAGCACCATAACCTCCTGCTGGCGGCGCTGCCATAACCGGAGGCGCCATTTGTTGTGCAGGGGGTGCCGTTGGCGGCGGCGCAGCTGCTGGTGCAGGTGCTGGCGCTGGCGCCGGTGGTGGAGGAGGCGCAGGTGCTGGTGCCGGCTCCGGCTCTGGTTCCTCAACGGAGCCATTTGTCAAAGCCTCAACCATTTCCTTAGCCACTTCCACAGGCAAAATCTGCATGATTTCGCTATCGATAAGGCCATCAACTTCCATCCGGAAAGATGTACAAACGATAGGTTCTGTCTGCCCTAAAACTTCAGAAATCTTATCCTCACTGCCAAAATCAATGAGATTTACCTTGGGCGGCGAGATATCAATCTTCTTGTTGAACATGGTGGACAGTGACGTTGCCACAGTGCCCATCATCTGATTCATGGACTCGCCCACCGCGCTCATGGCGATTTCATTGATTTCCGTATCCGGGTTGGTACCATCGCCCCCCATCATCAGATCGGCGATAATCGCTGCATCCTGTGCCTGAATGGCCAAGACATTATTACCGTCTATACCAATGGTATACCCTACTTCAACAATCAGATAGGGCATGGGGTATTTTTCCTGAATCATGCTCATCGATGAAACAGAAACCGAAGGCGTGGTAATGTTCACCTTATGTCCGAGCAACACCGAAAGGGTTGTTGCCGCACTGCCCATGGAGATATTACCGATTTCCCCCAGAGCATCCTTTTCTACATCCGTGAGTATATCATCAAACTGAGATGAACTACTGTCGGAGCCAGCTGATGGATCAGCCGGGGCTTCGGACTCTCCCGCCGGTGCCGGACTGTCGTCTGCCGCGGGTATTCCTCCGCCATTAAGCAGGGCGTCAATCTCCTCTTGCGAGATCATATCGTCACTCATCAGCACTTTCATCTCCTTCACTTATAATTTTGGTAATCTGGACCGCCATTTTTTTGCCCGACTTACCCGGACGGCTGTAAAACTTAGGCCGCTTACCTACCAAGCACAATAAATTATCATCCACTCGGGTGTCCATTTGCAGGACATCCCCAAATCCCAAAGTCAGGAACTCATTAATGGTCAGATGGAGTTGTCCTAACTGCACCACAAAAGGTACTTTGGTACGCTCAATCTTCTTTTGCAGGAGTTTAACCTGTTCAGGATTATTATCCCTTGATACTGATGATGCCACCCAAAATGTAGTCGTGAGTTTTGACATAACTGGTTCAAGCACCAAATAGGGGATACATATATTCATCATCCCCTCAACTTCGCCCACCCTCACTTGAATGGTGACAATAACCACCATATCACTTGGCGGTACAATCTGCGTAAATTGAGGATTTGATTCCGTAGTTTCCAATGCAGGGAAAAATTCCACTACATTCATCCAAGCTTCCTTCAAATGACCCAGCGCAGTTTCAATGAAACGGCGCATTACCACATCCTCAATTTCGGTGAGGACACGAGTTTTTATACCTACCCGGCCTTCACCGCCAAACACACGATCAATGAATGCAAAAGCAATCTCTGTGTTTATTTCCATGACAATATTGCCTTTTAAGGGTGGTACAGCCACGATACTGATAACCGAAGGATTGGCCAAAGACTGGATGAATTCCTGATAAGTCAGCTGCTCAACCGAGGCCACCTCCACATTTACCAACGTACGCAAGTGTGCGGACAAATACGTATTTAAGAGTCTGGAAAAACTCTCATGAAGCATAAAGAGCGTTCGTATCTGGTCCTTGGAAAACTTGTCCGGCCGTTTGAAATCGTAGGTCTTTACTTTCTTTTGTTCTTCATCTGCTTTTACTTCTTCTGCCGATACGGTTCCGTCTGACAGCGCGGAAAGCAGTTTATCTATCTCAGACTGAGATAGTACTTCATCTGCCAATCTTACGCCCTCCTCCCTGCTGGAATATGAACACTTTTACTGAAGCAGGAAGCTCGTTATATACACATCATACACAGAACCAGGCCCCAGCTTGGTGTTTAGCTCATCCTTAATCTTTTTTTTCAAATCATCCTGACGCGTCGCATCGAATTCGTCCAGCTTAGCACTGCGGAGAATCTGCATGGTCGTATCGAGAATTTTGGTTTCGGCTTCTGGAAGCAGTGCACCTTCCTCAGTAAGATTGCTCTTTTTTCCAGGATTCATCTCTAAGACGATGCCGGCTTTCAGGAATTTACCGGCTTTTTGCCCGCCAACATTTACCATAATGCCATCTTTGGCATCACCTAACTTGATAAATTTACCAGGGTCATGATGTTCATTGACCTGTTCTGTAGCAGTATCGGCCATCATTTTGGTCGTGATAAAAAATGATATGCCACCGGCGAGCACCAGGCCTACCAAAACCAAGATGACCACTAGAATTATCGGAGATTTCTTCTTCGGTTCTTCTTCCACTTCATCTGTGTCTTTTTCTTCGTCAGCCATAGGTCTATCCCTCCGTACATTGTTTTCTTTAAAATATTATACCAGTTAATGAGGACTTGTCCATATTTAAATTACTGATGAAGTGCCCGACGATACTTCATCACACGACGAACAATTTCCTCCATAGGCTCCTCCACAATGAACTTCTTGCCATTTGTCAAGGTTACCACTGTATCCGGAGTTTCTTCTATTGTTTCTATTATTTCGGCATTAAGCACGAATTCTCCTTTTTTATTTGTCTGAGAATTAAACTTTGTCAGCTTAATCATGGCTGCTCCTCCCCCTTACATCTTTACCATGCTTCCTATTCTCTTAAATTTCGTCACGAATGCCCTTTTTCCCTTTTTCACGTGAAAACTTTCTTCGTAAAATCCAAAAAAAAATACTGTTAAACAGTAAAGGCCGGTGCAGCTACACCGACCTTTATATCCTCAAGCAGCCAACTTCTCCTGCCTGCTATAAGTATCAATTCCCCTGTGTACCTTCGCCGATACGACTGATATCACCAATAGATACCTGATAAGTTTTGCCGCCAGAGCTGGCAATAATCGTTGGCGAGCCATCAGAAATACTTACACCAGTAACCGTTCCTTCCAGCTTAGTGGTGGTAGTTGTTGCTTTGCCATCAGCATCCGTACTCGTGCTTTCTACATTCCATTGTACATCTTTGCCAATCATATTGCTAAGCTGTCCTACCAATACCGATGTATCAATATTGCTGACTAATTTCGATACATCCCCAAGCCCTTCAGCCACATTGGTCATCTGCTCCAAAGCAGAGAACTGGGCCAACTGGGCCAGATATTCACCATTATCCTGTGGATCTAATGGATCCTGATATTTCATCTGCGTGACCAGCAGCTGCAAGAAGGCATCCTTGCCTAAGGTACTATTATCCTTATTGGCCTGCGTCTGACTTGCCTGATAACTTTCCATTGTCTGGGTTACCCCATCAACGGTAATCGTATTTAATGAATTTGCCACTTTTTTCACCTTCTATGCATTAGACTCGGTAATCCACTCCATCAGAGGCATCTGTATTGCTTGGGCTGCTAACAGCTATATTTTCGGTCTCTTCTCCATAATCTTCCATATTCCCTAAATTCCGAACACTGCTATTGCTATTATGTCCCTGATTCTGCTGCCATGCCTGCTGACCCTCTCCCTGAGGCAGCTGTCCGTCCGTGAGTCCGGCATAGACATCGACATTATCTACTTTCAAGCCCTGATTATTCAATTCCTGTTTCAGCTGTACCAGCGTATTTTCGATAATAGCTCTTACCTGAGCATTATCGCTATGGAAAGATGCATTAACGGCACCATTAGCACTGACCGAAACCTTCAAAGTCAGCTCACCTAAATGGTCAGGGTGGAGTTTTATGACCATCTGGGTATCTTCTCCTCTGCGCAAAAGCCTTGCCTGCTCCACAATCTGCCGTGGAACATCAAAGTCATTCTGCAGATTCTGCGGTTGGTTCGCCGCCTCCGCCCGCTTTATTCCCGTCAGGTTCTCATTGAGACTCTGCTGGAACATGCTCAGCGGTTCATTGGCTGCTCGGGCTGAGTCCGTCTGCGGCGCCTTATCCCCCACAGCTTCTTCTGCAAGCTGGCTGACCTCTTCACCATCTTCATTTGTAACTATCTCAATGGTTGGCGGTACAGGCGGCTGATTTTGCCGGAATAAATCCTGACGGGAATTATCCTGCATATTCATGAACGGATTTACCATTTGCCCATCATCTTCCACCACTCTGCCAGCTCCCATCAGAGGATTATTCACCAGACGAGCATCATTTTCCTTACGGGGCTGTGCTTGTGTATTTCCTTCAGGAACGATCACACGTCCAGTTTCCTGCAGCGTTACTGAATCATTCACCCTCCCGGCAGACATGGACGGCATCGTCTCCTCGCTCTGCCCAAAGAGTGCCACTCCCTTGGCATCGTGTCTTTCCTTGCCATTATCCAGCGCCGCCGCTTGCGGATTGATAATACGGTCCTGAGCTGACAGCCCTCTCTCTGCCCAATTTCCCGCCAGCATCGAATCAGCTGCTTGTTTATTTTGCTGAATGCTGCTCAACTGTGCTTCTAATGGGGTTGACTGATTTGATTGTTGCGTCAAGCCTTCTGCTTGCTTATTTTGCTGCATATCGCCCACTTGTTGCGTCAGATTGAATTGCGTTCGCAGTTGATTTGTCTGTTGCGTCAGATTGGATTGGTCTGCACGCAGATTCTGGGTGAAGGCCGGTTCCAGTGGCTGCGGTGCGTTTAATACCTCGTCTGAAGAAACCGTTGCCTGTACTCCCACCTGCGTTAAGCCTTCTGCCTGCTTGTCTTGCTGCATATCGCCCAATTGCGGCCTCAATAGATTGGATTGCTGCATCAGATCAGATTGCGTTCGCAGCTGATTTGACTGCTGTGTCTGATTGGATTGGTCTGCACGCAGATTCTGTGTGAAAGACGTTGCCATTGGCTGTGGTGTGTTTAATACCGCTTCTGCGGAAACGGCCTCCTGCACTCCCGCTGGCCTATTCACCTGCGTTAAGCCTTCTGCCTGCTTGTTTTGCTGCATATCGCCCAATTGCGGCCTCAGTAGATTTGATTGCTGCGTCAGATTAGATTGCGTTCGCAGCTGATTTGATTGCTGTGGCAGATTGGATTGTGTTCCTGGCTGATTTGACTGCTGTGTCTGATTGGATTGGTCTGCACGCAGATTCTGTGTGAAAGACGTTGCCATTGGCTGTGGTGTGTTTAATACCGCTTCTGCGGAAACGGCCTCCTGCACTCCCGCTGGCCTATTCACCTGCATTAAGCTTTCTGCCTGCTTGTCTTGCTGCATATCGCCCAATTGCGGCCTCAGTAGATTGGATTGCGTTCGCAGCTGATTTGACTGCTGTGGCAGATTGAATTGTATTCCTGGCTGATTTGACTGCTGTGTCTGATTGGATTGGTCTGCACGCAGATTCTGTGTGAAAAACGCTGCCATTGGCTGTGGTTTGTTTAATACCGCTTCTGCGGAAACGGCCTCCTGCACTCCCGCTGGCCTATTCACCTGCGTTAAGCCTTCTGCCTGCTTGTTTTGCTGCATATCACCCAATTGCGGCCTCAATAGATTGGATTGCTGCGTCAGATTGCTCCCCATAGACTTGCCAAGACCTAAATCTGGCTGAATTGTTTGATTCGCTAACTGGTGATTATTCAGCTGTGCTTCCAACATCGTTGCCGGTTTTATCCGTTGCAAAATCTCCTGCCCCGAATTTGTCTGCTGATTTGGAGTTGCCCCCTGTGCCTGAAGCGGCTTTATTTGCTGCCCTGAAAGCATCGCCAGGAAATTTTTATTTTTCTGAACATCGTCACCTGACTGTGGCAATAAACGTTGCAGGTTCACTCCAGCTGCCGGTTCTACCGATTCTGTCTGCTCCGTTGTGTCGTCCATGACCAGTGATGCCTTTCCCTCCGTGGTAAAATTCAGTACAGCTGCTGAGGCAGTTGCCGTACCTGCATCCTGTTCTCCTGGCTCCCCAGGTTCTTCCTCGTTGACCTTCGCTTCCTGCGTGTTCGTTTTGCCTTCCTTAGTCATTTGTGGCTTCCTGCCCTGCTGCTTCTGTAAAAAAGCAGCTTCCGTTCCTTCTGGCATATCGTCCTTTATATCAGCTTCCTTAGCGTTAACCTTCCCTTGTATACTTCCCTGAGCCTCTACCGGCGATTTTGCCATTTTTCCTGATACTTCTTCTCCTGCTTTTCCCATTGCCTCATCAAATGAGTCACTGGTCATATTTGCAGATGCTTTGCCAAGTTTTCCCACCGTCCTTGTGAGCTGCACCTTATTTACGGCACCTGCCTTAGGAGAAATAGCCATTACATTTGCTGCGTTCACCAAATCACCTCCTTCTCATGGTATTTATCGATGAAAATCGTATTTTACTTAAATAAAAATTCCCCACTTTTAGATAATGTGGGGAAATTATTTCTTACTGTGCTGAATTTTCCTGCTCTGTCTGTCCGTCACTCTTGGCTTTTTCTTCCAGCATCCGACGAATATCTTCTTCTGTATTTACCTCTTTCTTGGTACCTGCATACATAATCCGCGTAATCCTGGCAGTTTTCCCTTCGTCAAATTCCGTCATAATCTTAGCCACAACGGCTTCATCCATACGCTGCAAAATGGCGATACACATATCATCATCTAATTCATCCATGGCTTTGGCCGCATCTTTAGGTTTCATCTGATTATACAGACGAGCCAGCTTGGACACCCGTTTCTTTTCCTCAGCTTCACGCTGCTTCATCTGCTTTTCAATTTCTTCTTTGGTTATGACAATCTTCTTGGACTCCTGCTTATCTTTTTCATCTTTTTTTACATCTTTATCCTTGTCCGGCTTGGCATCTTCCACCGGCATTTTGTCCATATCCTCTTCACTTGGTGCTGGACGCACGAAGTATTCACCAATAACAGGCAGGTCATAAAGCTTTAATTTCTCATTTGCCTCCTGGGTATCAATGAGCTGCAGATAAACACCCAAAGCAAAACCGCCTGCAATAAGCACCAATAGCAGGAAGAGCATTAATAGCACTTTCACTATTTTACTGCCTTTTTTCTTTTTCTTCTTCGCTGCCATTGTCCAACCCGCCTTCTATTTCTAAGTTACCGATAAATATCCAATACTTTGCTCACATAATTCTGGGTTTCCTTGTACGGTGGTACCCCGCCATAATCCTTCACGGCCCCTGGTCCGGCATTATACGCCGCCACTGCCTTTTTCGTATCTCCCCCAAAGGTATCCAGCATCTGGCGGAGATATTTAGCCCCGCCCTCAATATTCTGCTGTTTATTGTATGGGTCAACGCCTAAAGACGCTGCTGTATCCGGCATCAGCTGCATAACGCCAATGGCACCCGCAGAAGAAACCGCCTCCTGATTGCCATTAGACTCTACTTCTGCCACAGCTGCTACCAGCTTGGGATCAACTTTATACTTCCGGGCTGCAGCTTCAATCAATGTGCTGAGATTCTGGTCTGCCAGGGGCATATCTGCCAACACTTTTTGCGTCTTATCCGCCTTATGTGCTGCAGGCAACGGCTGGCTTTTATCCAAAGCAGCTGTCGCAGACGTCTTATCCGCAGCCGTTCCCTCCATGGATTTTTGCATTTCCTTTTCCAACTTTTGTGAAAAACCTCTGCCGGGAATATTTCCCGGCATACCAAACTGCTCCTGCAATTGAGCAATCCTTGCCTGTACCTGGCGCACACCGGTTAAATCCATCATCAGCTCATTCCTTCCCTTCTGCGCCGCATCGTAAGCTGCAAGCCAATTTCATCGAGCATTTTCTGTTCTTCTTGCAAGGCTTCTGCCTGATACTCCTGATAGCGGCGCTCCTTTAGCTGCTCTATGCTTTTCAGATAACTCATAACTTCCATCAACGCTTTGAGTTTTTTTTGTTTTTCACTCTTCATCTGCAGCACAATTCCTTGCTGCATTTCAATCTGTTCCCGCTTCCAGGCAAAAAAACTGTTAAACGTCATAAGTCTGCCCACGGTAACACGAACACCTTCCTGGGAAAGCGCATCATAATCCCGCTGGCCTTTTTGCATTTCATCCAGCAGGGTACTCAAGCCTTCCCGCGCTTCTTCCAAACGGCGGGAGGCTTCTGCAAATTCCCGTTCTGCATCATCTTTTTTCCGCCGGGTAACCTTGAGCAGGGTTTCCAACTGAAACTTGAACTTTTTCATGCCCTATCACCCGGAAATCCGCATCAATTTCTTTTCCGTTTCATCATAAGAATCCACTTCAAAAATTCCCTGACAGAGGAAACCGTTGATGGCATCTATTTTCTGTATGGATTCATCTATCTTGGCACTTGACCCTTTTACATAAGCACCGATATGGATCAAATCCTCAGCGTCCCGGTAAACTGCCATAAGCTGCCGCATCTGCTGGGCTGCCTTTAAATGTTCCGGCGATACCACTTCATTCATGACACGACTGACGCTGGGCATAATATCTATCGCCGGGAAATGATTCTGGGCTGCAATGCTGCGGGATAGTACAATATGACCATCTAAAATGGAACGCACCGCATCAGCGATCGGTTCATTCATGTCATCACCATCTACCAGTACCGTATAAATACCGGTAATCGATCCTGTAGCACTGGTCCCGGCCCGTTCCAGCAGTCTGGGAAGCATAGCAAATACGGAAGGCGTGTACCCACGGGTAGCCGGCGGCTCACCAATGGTCAGCCCCACCTCACGCTGTGCCATAGCAAAACGGGTAACGGAATCCATCATCAAAATGACCTTGCGCCCCTGATCACGGAAGTATTCTGCAATAGCAGTGGCCGTCATGGCCCCTTTTATACGCACCAGCGCCGGCTGATCCGAGGTTGCCACGACAACCACAGAACGCTTCATTCCCTCTTCACCCAAGTCGCGTTCGATAAAATCCCGCACCTCACGGCCACGTTCTCCCACTAGGGCAATAACACTGATATCGGCTTCCGTGTTGCGGGCAATCATGGAAAGCAGCGTAGATTTTCCTACCCCGGAACCAGCCATAATGCCGATACGCTGACCTTCGCCCATGGTAATCAGACCATCAATCGCCCGCACACCTACATAAAGACTCTCATGAATACGCGGCCTTGACAGCGGGTGTGGCGGATCAGCTTGCAAAGGGTATTCCTTTTTCGAAAGCAACGGACCTTTTCCATCAATAGGATTGCCCAAACCGTCCAAAACACGGCCTAAAAGTTCATCTCCTACTTTGACATTCAGCATCTTCTGCGCTGCCGTCACTTCGCAGCCCGGTCCTATCCCCTGCATTTCACCAACAGGCATCAGCATGACATAACCTTCGCGGAACCCCACGACTTCAGCAGGAATAGGCGGTACATCAGGATTATGGGAACTTATATAACAAAGCTCCCCCACACTTACCGTAGGCCCCTGTGATTGAATGACCAGCCCTATGACCTGCGTTACCTTGCCCGTGAGCTTAACACTGGAACACTCATGAATCGCATCGGTAAATTTGTCGATATTCAGTTTGAATGGTTTTTTTACCTGCAACTCATCCATAGGGCATTACCTCAAGGAAATTTCTTAAAGCATAACATTTTTTACCGCCTGCCGTATCAGTTCGATCTGTGTAGCCAAACGGGCATCTACCGTACCATTTGGTGTTTCAATCAAACAGTCTCCGGGGCGCATACTTTGGTCAGATAACAAATCAATGCTGGCATCACCATAGGTCAAAATTCCTCGTAATTCATTGCGTGCCAACAGTACCATATCATAATCCTGCGGCGCCACATGGATTTTCAATTCCTTTTGATCTTTCACTTTAAGGATAGCGTCCCTTACTATGGGCAACACCACCTGGGGGGCATCGATAAAGTGCTGTGGCAGAATCTTTTCCACCACGGCCATTACCAATTTCACCACATCCTGTTCAGCCTGCTGAATATAGTCACGTGTAGCTTCTTTTGCATCCTGCAGGGTTTTTTCCGCTTTGGCACTTCCCTCTATGATTGCCGCTTCCATTTCCTCGCGGACTTTATCCTCTCCATCCTTGTAGCCAGCTTCATAGCCCTCCTGATGACCAGCCTCAATTGCTTCTTCTTTTAGATTTTTAATCTCTTCCTGTGCCTCAGCTTTCATACGCTCACATTCGGCCATCGCCTCCTGTTTGAGTATTTCCGCATCTACCTTGGCATCTTTCAGCAGTTGAATTGCACGCTGCTCCTTGGCAGCAATTTCTGCCAGCATACGGGTACGGGTTTCTTCATCCAATCCATTATCCTTCGCCGCATCGGCCTCGGGCTTAGGCGGCTCGGGGGTTTGTATAAGATGAGGATTTTCCTCCCATATCGCGGCTTTGATAACTCTAGACAATCATCTCGTCTCCCTGTCCACGTGATATTACAATATCGCCCTTTTCTTCCAGGGCACGAATAACATTAACGACTTTCTGCTGTGCTTCTTCTACATCGCGAATCTTAACCGGCCCCATAAATTCGATTTCCTCTCGGAGCATATCTGCCGCACGCTTCGACATATTTCGGAACACCTTGTCCGAAACCTCTGCCGGAGTAGCCTTGAGCGCCAGAGACAAATCTTTGGTATCCACATCACGCAAAACCATCTGCATAGAGCGGTCGTCCAGCTGAACAATATCTTCGAATACAAACATGAGCCGTTTGATTTCCTCTGCCAGTTCCGGATTGTCCACTTCCAACGTTTCAATAATGGATTTTTCGGTGGTACGATCCACTCGGCCGAGTACATCCACGATGGCCTTGACGCCACCTGCCGCAGTGAAATCCTGCGTAACCATGGAGGAAAGTTTCCTCTCGAGCACCCGTTCCACTTCTCTTACCAAATCCGGTGATGTCCTGTCCATTTGCGCTATGCGCCTGGCAACATCAGCCTGCGATTCCGGCGGCAGCGAGCCAATGATTGTAGCTGCCTGATCCGGATCCAAATATGCTGTAATAAGGGCAATCGTCTGCGGATGCTCGTTGTTGATAAACGTCATCAACTGCGACGGATCTGTCTTTCTCAGGAAATCGAAAGGACGAACCTGCAGACTGGTGGTGAGGCGATTGAGAATTTCCATCGCCTTTTCCGACCCCAGCGCCTTTTCCAATACATTCTGCGCATATTCCAGACCACCTGTGGAAATATAGTCACTAGCCATGGCCATCTGATAAAATTCACTGACTACCTTTGCTTTGTTCTCAGCACTGACCTTTTTATGGTTAGCGATTTCCAAGGTTATGCGCTCAATTTCATCATCGTCCAGATGCTGAAATAGTTTAGCTGAATACTCCGGGCCAAGAGCAATGAACAAAACGGCCGCTTTTTCTGTGTTAGAGAGTTCTTCCTCACTATCGCCATACATATCTTCAAGTGCCATAGGTCATTCCTCCGCAAGCCAAGTTTTAACAAGCATAGCCACCTCTGCCGGCCGCTGATCAATAAGCTGCTGCAGAGTCTGTTTTTCAGTAAGATGCTGCTGTTCTTCTTCCGTAAGTTCCTCAGTATCCAAGGCACCAGCAGCCAAAAGCGCAGCACGCTCTTGTTCTTCCAATTTTCTCCTTGCTTCCTCCTCCTGACGAATCCGCTCCTGTTCTGCCGCAATAGCATCCAGTTTCTTCTTGCGACGGTAGAAAAGATACCCTGCAATGGAAGCTAAAACCAGCAGAATAGCACCGATGGTGCCGTAGAAAATCATATCTTCTCTATCTTTGGCAGCCTGTTCTTCTGCAGCCCGTCTATCACGAAGCTCTGTGCTGAAGGGCAGCGGTTCAACGGAAACCGTATCACCACGATTGGTATTGATTCCCGCTGCACTGCTCACCGTCCGCATAATGCTGTCCTGCTGCTGCGGTGTTACGGTATCATCGACCAGCACAGCCACATTCAGACGGCGGATGGAGCCGGGAGCTGCTACTGTCTTGGACTTCTCTTCATTTATTTCGTAATTTTTCGTGGACTCTTTTTTCTCGTACTCAGCGTTAGCATTGCCATTCTGCGCGACATAACCAGGCACATTGGACTGTACCCCTGCTGCACCGCCAGGCTGATTCGAAGTGCCGTTATAGGATTCACTCAAATCCTGCTGACTGCGAATAATACCAGAGTCATCCACCACCGGCGTAAAGGTCTGCTTATCCGTAGTCCGGTCATCAAAGTCCAGTTCAACACTGACCCGGGCAAAGGCCTTGCCTTCCCCCATAGAATCATCCAGCATGGACTGGATATTCTTCTGGATATTATCCTGAACTTTCTTGGTCATATCCAGCTGGGTCATGGTCTTGATGCCGACTGACTGTTCCTCATTTTCATCCGGGTCATTCAAAATCTTACCGGTATCATTCACAATCGTGATATTTTCCGGTTTCAAGCCTTGAACGCTATTGGCCGTCAAATTGACGATACCCTTGATTTCCTTCTTGGACAATTCCATATTTGGACGCAGATGCAGCATGATGGAAGCCGTAGCAGGTTTCTCGTTCTTTTTGTACAAACTGTCCTCTGGCAGAACGATATGCACCCGCGCTTTTTCTACAGCAGCAATCTGCTCAATCGTACGCGTAAGTTCTCCCTGCAAAGCCTGCAGATAGTTTACCCGGTTCTGGAATTCCGTAACACCCAGCTTGCTGTCATCAAAAATCTCAAAGCCTTTGTTTCCCCGAGGGAGCCCCTGAGTTGACAAATCCAGCCGGGCATTGTGTACATCCCGTGACGGAACCATGATGGTAGTGCCTTGCCGCGTTTCCTGCACCTCGTATTCGATTTTCGCCTCTTTCAATTTTGCAGCTACTTCACCGGCATCCTTGGTTTCCATGTTGGTAAACAAGGGAACCATATCCGGCTTATTGCCATACCACGCACTTACACCAATTATGGCAATGAGAATAGCCAAAGCGGAGCCCAGCATAATATATCGCTGGCGCTTACTGAATCTCTCCAGCAGCTCCTTATACCGCTCTTTCCAATCTCCCATGATCTCAATCCCTTCACGTAGAATCACACTGTATTCAAATTATACCTGCATGCGCATAATTTCCTGATAAGCTGACATTGCCCGATTTCTCATCTGAAGGGTCAGCTGCATGGCAATGTCGGCCTTTTGGGATGCAATAACCACCTGAGAAACATCTTCTATGCGCCCGGCAGCCAGTAAAGCATTCTGCCTGTCTGATTCCAACTGCAAAGCATTCGTTTTTTTCAAAGCATCTGTCAAATACTGACCAAAGTTCTTGACTTCCTGCGTTTCCTGTGTCTCACCCAAATGACTTGTAGCGCGCATGGACACAGGTGTCATCGCGAGTGGTGCAATTTCCATATCTCTATCCTCTCGAATCACCAATATCGTAAACGTTACTTAGCTCCCATATCCAAAGCCTTAGTCACCATGGATTTAGCCGCATTAATCGTAGTGGTATTGGCTTCATAGGCACGGGAGGCCGTAATCATGTCCACCATTTCCGCTACCACGTTGACGTTAGGTCTTTCCACGTAACCATCTGCATTAGCATCGGGATGTCCCGGATCATAAACCAGCGGCCCCTGCATATCATCACTCTCGATACGGGTAGCTCTTACACCATCTCCGGCCTCCAGCTTATTTGCCGCTTTTTTCAAAAAACTTTGAAACGGACCATTATTCTTAACACGTGGCTCAAAGACCACATAGCGTCGATGATAGGCCCCCCTCTCTTGCGTTCTGGTCGTATTGGCGTTGGCAATATTATTGGATATAACATCCATGCGCAGCCGCTCTGCCGTAAGCCCTGAAGCAGCTGCATCAATCCCCAAAAACATGCTCATAGCAATTTCCTTTACACTTTCTATCGCCAGCTAAAATTTAGCTCTGGCCGCTGGTGATAACATTTTTCATTCTAGTCATAAATCCACCCAGCTGGGTAGTCAAGGCATTGTAGTACAACTGATTTTTCGACAATCCTGCCATTTCCATATCAATATCCACATTATTGTCATCTACACGCATAGTCGTAGATTCATCCTCTTCGATGACAGCACCTGCCTTCCCCCGCAGAGGAATGGGCAAATGCCGGTCATGGGTTCGAACAACAGCCATACGATTGCCATCATCATCCAAATGCATTTCTTTGGCCAGCAAATCCTCAAAATTCACCGCACTACGCTTAAAATGTGGGGTATTCACATTGGCGATATTGTTGCTGATTACTTCGTGACGTAAATTGGCAGCCTCCAGCCCACGGGAAAGGTAATCAAAATTAGACGAATTCATAATCTGTTCCAACATGCCTTAATCACATCCCTTCAATCCGCCATTCCACACAATGGTTATTTGTTCGCTTATCCTTATAACGCCGTTGTTCCAGCTTTGCCGCAGACAAAACTTCCTCTTGGCGTTTCAACAAGGCGGGTCATTTGCCTGTCTCGTCATAGTTGCCTTTTATTTATTTTCTACATAAGCCCTCTAACTCCTTCCCACTTTATCATTTTTTTCGTTATTAAACAATAGGCAATATGGCAAAAAAAAATACAGGACTGCTGCTTTTCCGCAACAGTCCCACAAAACAGGCCTTGTAAGCCATGTCAAATCTTTAATTTCTGCACTTCTTCCAACAGGTATTCATTGAGTACCTTGATGTACGTTCCTTTCATGCCCAGAGACTTGGAGGAAATCACGCCAGCAGATTCGAACTTGCGCAGTGCATTGACGATAACCGAACGGGTAATTTTCACCTTGTCAGCGATTTTAGAGGCAACCAGCAGACCTTCCGTATCCGGCAAGGCTTCCAAAATAGCCTTGGCTGCCCGGCTTTCCGAGAAGGACAACGTATTGAGCGCAATCTGTACCGTAGCTTTCTTGCGGGCTTCGATTTCGATTTTTTCTGCATGGTCGCGGAGCATTTCCATGCCTACTACCGTAGCACCATATTCACAGAGCAACAAATCTTCATCACTGAATTCTTCATCGTACTTAGCTACAACCAATGTACCAATGCGCTCACCTACACCATAGATTGGAACAATCGTGGTGTTCTTGCCGTTGAAGAGACATTTCGTATTCTCCTCATAAGCGCACATGCCTGTCTTGGAATGCAGGTTAGCATTGGTTTCGTCCATGCGCATAAGCCAGCTTACGTAAGTCTTGGGGAATTCGCCTTGATTGATTACCTTATCCACCATCAGATCGCATTCAAAATCATCCACAAAGGCATAACCAAAGATTTTGCCCTTCTTGTTGGTGATATAGACATTCGCATTAAGAACGTTGCTGAGCACCCGGGATATTCCATCGTATTCCACATTCTCTGAACGCTGCAGGAGACGATTGATTTTTCTGGTTTTTTCTAATAATGATGCCATGTAGCTTTCTCCTTTACAAAATATTTTGACAGTCCTGTTCACTCATGAACAGGACTGCTCATACACATCTATAGATATTTTATCACATTTTTCAAAATAATCATAGATGCAGAATAATATTTTTAATTAAATTTTCATATTATTTTTTCTTAGAGAATAAACTGCGACAAATCGCGGTTCACTACAATATCAGCCAGCTGCTTATCCACATAGGCAGCATCAATGACAACTTTTTTCTCTGTAAGTTCTGGAGCGGTAAAGCTTACTTCTTCCAACAATTTTTCCAGCAGCGTATGCAGACGGCGGGCACCGATATCCTCAGCCTGTTCATTTACATCACAGGCCAGCTGCGCCAAACGGGCAATGGCATCGTCCTTGAATTCCAGTTCCACATCTTCTGTTGCCAGCATAGCCTGATACTGCTTGATCAGTGCATTCTGCGGCTCCGTGAGGATTTTCTGGAAATCTTCCTTGCGCAGGGATTTGAGTTCCACACGGATGGGGAAGCGGCCCTGCAGTTCCGGAATCAGATCCGAAGGCTTAGCCATATGGAAAGCACCAGCAGCAATAAAGAGCACATGGTCTGTCTTTAAGGGACCATATTTCGTCATAACCGTAGAACCTTCCACGATGGGCAGGATATCGCGCTGCACGCCTTCACGGCTCACATCGGCACCAGAGCTGTTGCCCTTTACGGCCACCTTGTCAATTTCATCCAGGAACACAATACCGCTGTATTCAGCCACCTTCACGGCTTCATCGGCCACAGCTTCCATATCAATGAGCTTGTCTGCTTCTTCCTGCGTGAAAATCTTGCGGGCCTGTTCCACCGTAACCTTGCGCTTGCGATGACGCTTGGGCATGAGGTTGCCAATCATGTCCTGAATGTTGTCGCCCATGCTCTCCAGGCTGGAACCAGCAAACATGCCCACCATAGGCTTGCCGGAATCTTCTACATCAATCTCGATGGTTTCCTGTTCGAGTTCGCCTTTCTGCAAACGTTTACGCACCCATTCACGGCCAGCCTGATATTTGGGTTCTGCCGGCTGTTCTTTTTCTTCGCTGTCATCATCACTGCCGCCAAAGAGTCTGCCCAAAGGATTGGTATTCTTCTTCGGCTCAGGAACGAATACGTCCAAAATGCGTTCTTCGGCCATTTCCTTGGCCTTATCCTGTACGGATTCAATCCGCTGCTGACGCACCATGCGTACAGAAGTTTCTGCCAGGTCACGAATGATGGATTCCACATCACGGCCCACATAGCCAACTTCCGTAAACTTAGTCGCCTCTACTTTAATAAAGGGCGCCTTGACCAGTTTGGCCAGACGGCGAGCAATTTCGGTCTTACCTACACCGGTGGAACCTATCATCAGAATGTTCTTGGGTACTACATCTTCCTGCATATCGGAAGGCAGCTTGCGGCTGCGCCAGCGATTGCGCAGAGCAATGGCCACAGACTTTTTCGCCTCGTCCTGACCTACAATATATTTGTTTAATTCCTCCACAATCTGACGCGGAGTCTGTTCGTTTGTGCCAAAAAGTTCTTCCATTAGTCCAGTTCCTCCACTTTGATATTATGATTGGTAAATACGCAGATATCCGCTGCGATGGACAGGGCTTCTTTAGCAATTTCCCCCGCCGTCATTTCCGTATGCTTGGCCATAGCCCGGCCTGCAGACAGTGCATAGAATCCGCCAGAACCAATCGCGGCTACATCTCCGTCCGGCTCAATGACCTCACCATTGCCGGAGAGCATCAGCATGGTATCCTTGTCGGCTACCAAAAGCAGGGCTTCCAGCTTGCGCAGGATTTTGTCCGTACGCCATTCTTTAGCCAGCTCTACCGCCGCCCGCTGAAGATTGCCATTATACGCCTCCAGCTTGGCCTCAAACTTTTCAAATAACGTAAAAGCATCTGCCACTGAACCGGCAAAGCCTGCCAATACCTGATTATGATACAAACGGCGTACCTTACGGGCATTGGCTTTCATGATGGTATGTTCACCAAAAGTTACCTGGCCATCCCCCGCGATAGCCGTCTTGCCATTTTTGCGCACAGCGCAGATTGTCGTTGCATGAAATTGCGTTTCCATGTTCATCAGCCTCCAATAGCCGGCTTAAAGTCCTCAATAGCCTTTAACGCCCGCTCAGCTAGTTTCATTTTCTTTGCTTTTTTATCCTTGATGATTTTGCCGTTTTCATTGCGCATAACAATGGTGGGCAAAATGCCAAAGTTCACATTCATGGGCTGGAAATGCTTGGCTTCACTGGTGGTAATGTAGTGAGCCAGCGCCCCATGACAGGTTTCTTCCGGGAAGACCAACGGTTCCTTGCCCATGGCCATACGCGCGGCATTGACACCTGCTACCAGCCCCGAAGCCGCCGATTCTACATAACCTTCCACCCCCGTCATCTGTCCGGCAAAGAACAAATTATCAATGCCCTTGAACTGGAAGGTTGGACGCATATGCGTCGGCGAATTCAGGAACGTATTGCGGTGCATAACGCCATAGCGCAGGAATTCGGCGCTCTCCAGCCCTGGAATCATGCCAAAGACACGGCGCTGTTCCGGCCATTTGAGATGGGTCTGGAAACCGACAATGTTATATAGGGTTGCCGAGGCATTATCCTGCCGCAGCTGTACCACCGCATAGGGACGCACACCGGTTTCCGGATGCTCGAGCCCCACCGGCTTTAACGGGCCAAACAGCAGGGTATCTTCCCCACGGCTGGCCATCACTTCCACTGGCATACAGCCTTCAAAGAATTTTTCTTTTTCAAAATCCTTGGTCGGTGCTTTTTCAGCATTGACCAATTCCGTCCAAAACGCCTGATATTCTTCCTTGGTCATCGGACAGTTGATATAAGCCGCCTCGCCCTTGCCATAACGGGAAGCGCGGTAGGCCTTGGTCATATCCACGGATTCCAGGCTCACAATCGGAGCCGCTGCATCGTAGAAATAGAGGGAATCATTGCCCGTTAATTTGGCGATTTCCTCAGCCAGCTTGCCTTCCGTCAGCGGGCCGCTGGCCACAATGGTAATCGCATCATCCCGCAAGGGGATGGTTTCGATTTCCTCGTGAATAACGGTGATATTGGGGTGACTGCTCACCTTGTCGGTAATATACTGGCTGAACCCATGACGGTCTACAGCCAGTGCCCCGCCTGCCGGTACTTGCGTCGCATCGGCAGCTTCCATGATAATGGAACCCAGGCGGCGCATTTCCTCTTTGAGCACCCCCACGGCATTTTCCATACCGGCTCCCCTCAGGGAGTTGCTGCAGACCAGCTCGGCAAATTCTGCCGTCTTATGGGCAGGCGTGGATTTGACCGGACGCATTTCGTAAAGGGTTACGTTTGCGCCCATGTTGGCTGCCTGCCAGGCAGCTTCTGCACCGGAAAGCCCCGCCCCAATGATGATGATATCTTTCATTATTTCTTTTTCCCTTTTTTCGTCTTGCTTTCTTGTTCTGCCGCCTCAGCCTGTGCAGCTGCTTCCGCTTCCTTGGCCTTCTTGGCTTCCGCCCGCTGACGCATCTTCTCGAGTTCCTTGTTGATGGGGTGATCGATACGCGTCTCACAGGACTCATTGCTGCAATAGGTCAGGCCGCGGCCATTCTTATAATGATGCTTGAGCATAAATGCACCGCATTTCGGGCATTTTTCCTGCAGCGGCTGGTCCCAGGTCGTGTAATCACATTCCGGGTAATTCTTGCAGCCGTAGAACTTTCTGCCCCTATGCGACTTGCGCTCGACAATCGCCCCGCCGCATTTGGGGCACTGCACGCCGGTATCCACGAGCAGCGGCTTGGTGTTGCGGCAGTCCGGGAAGCCGGGGCAGGCCAGGAACTTGCCGAAACGCCCTTGCTTTACGACCATCATGCGGCCGCATTTGTCACAGGGAATATCGGTTTCTTCCTCCGGCAGTTCCACATGACCGATGGCTTCATCGGCCTTTTCCAGCGTAACGGCAAAGGGGTCATAAAATTCCTTAAGCAGATGATTCTTCTCCACCTTGCCTTCGGCGATTTCATCCAGCTCATTTTCGAGATCTGCCGTAAACTTCACATCAACGATATCCTTGAAGTACTCTTCCAGCATATCCACCACGACAAAGCCTAATTCCGTAGGCTGGAAATGCTTGTCAATGCGCTGGACATAGCCACGGGCCTGAATGGTTTCGATAATCGGCGCATAGGTACTCGGACGGCCGATTTCCTTTTCCTCCAGCGTCTTAACCAGCGAAGCATCGTTGTAGCGTGGAGGCGGTTCTGTAAAATGCTGCTGCGGCAGCATCTTGGCGATATTCAGTTCATCGCCTTCGGCTAAATCCGGCAGCAGTACATCTTTTTCCTTCTTGCTGCTTTCCGCACCGGCATATACGGCCGTAAATCCGGGGAACTTGAGCTTGGAGCCTGCGGCCTTGGCCGTATAGCGCTCGCCCGCCTTAATCTGAATGCTCAGCGTGTCATAGACAGCCGGTACCATCTGGCTTGCCGTAAAGCGCTGCCAAATGAGATTATATAGCTTGAACTGGTCTTTATTTAAGTGCTTCTCGACACTTTCCGGCGTCAGGTTCACATCCGTCGGGCGGATAGCTTCATGGGCATCCTGAGCCTTTTTCCCCGTCACATAGACATTGGCCTTGGGCGGCAGATAGTCTTCACCGAACTGCTCGCCGATAAAGGCGCGGGCATCGTTAAGGGCCACATCCGACAAGCGCGTGGAGTCGGTTCGCATATAGGTAATCAGACCTGTAGCACCATGACGGCCCAATTCAATACCTTCATAGAGCTGCTGTGCGAGCATCATGGTCTTGCGGGAGGTAAAGCCCAGTTTGCGGGCCGCATCCTGCTGCAGTGAGCTCGTGGTAAAGGGTGCTGCGGGTTTACGTTTGCGCTCGCTCTTTTTCACCTTGTCCACCAGAAGTCTCTGCTGCTGGAAATCAGCCACCAACGCTTCGGCTGCCTTCTCATCGTGCAGGTCAAGTTTTTCCCCATCCACATGCGTAAGCTCGGCCTCGAACATCGCGGACTTGTCCTTCCGCAGCTTCATGCCCACCGTCCAGTATTCCACGGACTCAAAGGCCTGAATTTCCTTTTCCCTGTCGCAGATAAGCTTGACCGTTACAGACTGCACACGGCCTGCCGAAAGGCCCTTGCGCACCTTACGCCAAAGCAGCGGCGACAGCTTATAGCCCACAATGCGGTCAAGCATACGACGGGCCTGCTGGGCATCCACCTGGTCAATATTGATGCTGCGCGGATGCTTTACTGCATCCTGAATAGCCGGTTTCGTGATTTCATTGAAGACAATGCGGCAGTCCTCTTCCGGATTTAAGCCCAGTATGAAGGACAGATGCCAGGCAATAGCCTCACCTTCACGGTCAGGGTCGCTTGCCAGATAAACTTTATCGGCATTTTTAGCATCTTTTTTCAGTGCCTTGATTAAGTCCCCTTTTCCCCGGATATTGATATACTTGGGTGCAAAATCGTTTTCCACATCAATGCCGAACTGGCTTTTGGGCAGGTCGCGCAAATGCCCCATCGAGGCCCGCACCATATATTTTTTCCCCAAATATTTTTCAATGGTCTTCGCTTTTGCCGGCGACTCCACAATAACCAAGGTCTTTTTTACCTTGCTCGCTTTGGCGCGAGGTTTCGCCTTGGCTTTTGCTTTTTCTGCAGCCAAACTTTCACTCCCTCTCGGCACGCCTAAAGGCATGCAGCTCGTTTTCTATCACAATCCCCTTTAGCTCCATTTGCAGAAGCAGATAGGATAAATTTGCTATTTCACCATCAGGCAGATTGTTCATGATTTCATCCATGCTCAATGCCTGATCAAAGGACAATACCTGATAAATCTCCTGTTCCTCCGCCGTAAGCTTTATAGCTGGCTTAGCGGAGGTTTTGGGCAGGGAAAGCTGAAATTCCTCCAAAACATCTTCCGCTTTGGCGACCAGTTTTGCCCCCTGCTGAATGAGGTGGTTGCACCCCGCACATCCCGGTGCATAAATACTGCCCGGAACGGCATAGACATCACGCCCGGCAGACAGCGCCATCTCGGCGGTAATCAGTGACCCCGAGCGGGCAGCAGCCTCCACCACCAGCGTCCCTTCCGCAAGACCGCTGATGATGCGGTTGCGGGCTGGAAAATACGCCGGCAAAGGCCGAGTTCCCGGCTCATATTCTGAAACGACCGCACCACCAGAATCGGCAATATCGTAAAGCAGCTTCCGATTCTCAGACGGATAGGCGATATCCACACCACAGCCTAAAACCGCAACCGTGCGCCCCGTTTTGAGCGCCCCTTGATGGGAAAAGGTATCAATCCCCCTGGCCGCACCACTGACCACCGTCAGCCCCGCTGCGGCCAGTTTTTCGCCAAAATCCAACGCCGTCGCCTGCCCATAGCCGGAGGACTTCCGCGCTCCTACCATAGCCACCCGCCGGGCATCTGGCTCTAGTATTCCCGTATAGTAAAGAATCACAGGTGCCGCATAGATTTCCCGCAGCACTTCCGGGTAGTTTTCTTCCATTATAGATACGGTAGAAATGACCTTCTTTTCACAGACCTTCTTTATCTCCTCGGGCACAGCCTCATGCTGCCGACAAAAATTTGCCAACCGCTCAGAGAGTCGCAGCGATAAAATCCTTGTCGCTGTCAAAACATCCCTATCCGCCCGCCAGACAGCCTCAGCACTTCCCAGAACTTCCAACAACTGCCGCAAATAACGACAACCAATCCCCGGACACCGCAG
Organism: Selenomonas ruminantium subsp. ruminantium ATCC 12561; assembly: GCF_000424065.1. Classification (GTDB taxonomy): domain Bacteria; phylum Bacillota; class Negativicutes; order Selenomonadales; family Selenomonadaceae; genus Selenomonas_A; species Selenomonas_A ruminantium. Next base: position 21,287 of record NZ_KE384126.1, on the reverse strand, counting down.
CATCGCCGCCAGATAAAAATTTTCTTCCCGACTTTCAGCCATATTATCGCCACCTAGTCTATACGTTATACAACCATAACAAAAATTTAGAAATTATGCAACACTTTACAGCTTTTATTCATAAATATTTTCCACCATTAATTACAATTTCCTTCTATTTCTAACAGAAAAATTCGCGCCTACAAGACGGAGGGGAGGGGCGGCAGTAACTTTCGTACGCTTAGACAAGCTTGCCAAACGCTCCCGAAAGCCACTGCCGCCCCTCCCCTCCTCACGTTTTATCTATAATGCTGCAATGTGAAAAAGCAACCATACTTGTTGGCCTAAATGCAGAAGATAGCAATATTTTTCACCACATTTGTCCCCTGCCTAAACAATGCTCCCTCTCATTTTAAGCTGTGTACTAAGCGCGGGTGCTGATGATGTTTTTCCGCAGCTTTTGACAAGCCTGTCTATGGCGAAGGAAAAATATCATCAGCAACCGCGCGCCTTAACATATCGATGTAATGCACGCAATAAGCCGCTGGGGCAGATGATGTTTTCCCGTCGCGTTTGGCAAGCCTGCCTAAGCAAAGGGAAAATATTATCTGCCCCAGCGGCGTCTCAGCACAACGATGTAATCTCCAGGTAATGTACAACCTAAAGCCCGGTGGGGCTGGTGATGTTTTCCGCAGCTTTTGACAAGCCTGTCTATGGCGAAGGAAAATATTGCCAGCCCCACCGGGCGCCTTAGCACTTAGCACATCGCTGTAATGTACAAATTAAGCCCGGCGGCTGATAATGCTTTCCGCAGCTTTTGACAAGCCTGTCTATGGCGAAGGAAAATATTGCCAGCCCCACCGGGCGCCTTAGCACTTAGCACATCGCTGTAATGTACAAATTAAGCCCGGCGGCTGATAATGCTTTCCGCAGCTTTTGACAAGCCTGTCTATGGCGAAGGAAAAGTATTATCAGCCGCCGGGCGTCTTAGTATATCGATGTAAACCGAGCCTTACTTCATGCGTTTAATCGTGAACCGCCCCGTCTCCACTTCTTTGCGATGACAATGCGGACACTCATTTTCGATAAGCCCCGTATACCCGCACACTGGGTCACGGTCCACCGGATGGTTGATGGAAAAATACCCCATATCCGCATCATGCATAGCCCGCACCAGACGTTCAAAGGCCTTCACATTCTTCGTCGGGTCGCCATCCATTTCAATGTAAGCAATATGACCCGCATTTTCCAGTGCATGATAAGGCGCCTCAATGCGAATCTTGTCGATGGCCTTAATCGGATAATATACCGGCACATGAGAACTGTTGGTCATGTAATCCCTGTCCGTAACGCCCTCAATCACGCCGTAAACCTTGCGGTTAGAACGCTGGAACTGGCCAGCCGTGGATTCTGCCGGCGTAGCAAAGCAGGACCAGTTCATATGCTCTTCTTCCGTATATTTATCCATGCGCTCACGCAGATGACCGACAATCTTGAGGCCCAATTCCTGCGCCTCAGCACTTTCACCATGGTGCTTGCCGATAAGCGCCTTGAGACACTCAGCCAGACCACAGAAGCCTACCGAATAGGAAGCATGTTTCAGCACATCCTTGATGCTGTCATCCGGACGCAGTTTTTCGCTGTCCATCCAAACGCCCTGCCCCATGAGGAACGGGTAGTTGTAGACATGCTTTTCTGCAATCACCGCCAGACGGGCCTGGATATAATCATGGCTGATTTCGATATATTTATCGTAAAGCTGCCAGAATTTGTCCATATCGCCCTTGGCTTCCAATGCCAGCTTAGGCAGGTTGATGGTCGTAAAGGCAAAATTGCCACGGCTGCCAGATTCTTCCGGGCCGTTTACATTGCTCATGACACGGGTGCGGCAGCCCATTGTAGCCACCGTGGAATTGTAATCCCCCGGCTTATAGTATTGCAGATTGTAAGGCGCATCGATGTTCACGAAGTTCGGGAACAGACGTTTGGCACTGACCTTGCAGGCCTGTTGGAACAAATCGTAATTGGGGTCTTCGGGATTATAGTTGACCCCGGCCTTTAACTGGAATACTGAAATCGGGAAAATCGGCGTTTCTCCGTTGCCCAGCCCCGACCAAATGGCATTCAAGACCTCGCGGGTAGCCAAACGGCCCTCGGGACTTATATCCATGCCGTAGTTCAGCGAGCTGAACGGCACCTGCGCACCTGCACGGCTGTGCAGGGTGTTGAAGTTATGAATCATCGCCTCCATGGCCTGATGGGTTTCTTCCACCACATCAGCGCAGGCCAGACGATAAACATTGCGTGCCAGACGAGCAGATTCGTCCACAGGCAGATGATAATGGTCAGTCATCACACATTCCAGTGCCTGCTTAATGGCCTGTACAGATTCAGCTGCCCGTGGGTCTTCCTTCTTTTCAGTATAGCTGCAGGCGCTGAAATCCATAGCCGGCTTGAACACAGCCTTAAATTCTTTTTCCGTACCGAAATCCTGCTCATCAAACTGGTACATCAGCGCCTTATGGGCTTCGCTGATAACGGCCTTGCGGAAAGACTTGCGCACACCATCGGCCATCGCATAGTCAAAGGCGTTGATGGCCTGGCCGCCGAACATATCGTTCTGATTGGACTGAATGGCAATCGCTGCCAAAGAGGCATAAGAACGAATGGAATTCGGCTCACGCAGGAAACCATGTCCCGTGGAAAAACCACCCTTAAAAAGCTTTAAGAGGTCAATCTGACAGCAGTTAAACGTAATCAGGGAGAAATCCTTGTCGTGAATATGAATCCAGTTCTCCTTATCCGCTTCCCGGAACTCATCGGTGAGCACATAATTATCCACGAAGTGCTTGGCTCCTTCAGCGCCCAGCTTCAACATAATGCCCATGGAAGCATCTGTATTGATATTGGCATTATCGCGCTTGGAATCCACATCTACGGCATCAGCAAAGAAAATATCCTTATAGGAAGACATGAGATGTTTCTGCGCAATACGGCGTTCCGCATGCTTCTGGCGATAGGTGATATACTTCTTGGCAATATCGTAGAAATCATACTTCATGAGTTCCTGTTCTACGATATCCTGAATTTCCTCAACGCTGACGTTTTCCCGGTCCTGAATATCCCATTCAACCTGACTGGTTACTTCGTCCACGTCTTTTTCCGTCATCTTTTTGCCAGCGTCTTTATTCGCACCTAAAATCGCATTGTAGATTTTTTCCCGATTATAAGGCACCGTATGGCCAGAACGCTTCGTCACTGTTTTTAAGTTCATATCTATGGATACCGCTATCTTGCGGTAATCCCTCACGCCCCCTCTACATCTTGTGGTTATTTAATGTCGTAACGGTATATATTGTAGCAAATAACGTACCTTTACGCAACGATAAAAATCAACAGGCAAAGCTTTTCCCGCATAAAAAAACGGCAGAATCCGCTGATTCTGCCGTCATACAGGCATTTTAACTTTTTGTGTCCTGCTGGCTGTTGCAGACTTCTAAAAGTCCAATCAACTTATACAGCAACCGGTAGAGTTCCTGCGCATCTTCCATCGGGAAATCGGTGATTTCCTGGGACATGGCCTGTGGAATCTTGGCAGCTGCCCTCTTCAGTTTACGGCCTTCCTCCGTAATACAGGCAATAACCACACGCTCATCTACCGTAGAACGTTCCCGCTTCAAATATCCCTTGCTTTCCAGCTTTTTCAAAAGCGGCGTGAGCGTCCCTGAATCCAAATGAAGTTTCCTGCCCAAATCCCGTACACTGACCTTGCCCTCTTCCCAAAGGACCATCATGGTAATGTACTGGGTGTAGGTAAGACCTAACCCATCGAGATGGGGACGGTATGCCTTAACGACTTCCCGGGCGCAGGCATACAAGGGGAAACAAAGCTGATTCTCCAAACGCAATGAATCTTTTTTGTCCATAAGAACTCCCTCATTTCTAAATTTTTACAACTATAATATTAGTACATATTTGTCAAAAAGTCAAGTATAAAACTATTTCGCAATACAGAAATTTAATGATTTTTTTCTGAAAATCATACTTTTTTCGGACACATGTCCTTTTTCTATAAATTGACTATGCCGCTAAATTCGTGTAAAATTGTCGGTGGATTTTCATTATATATAAAGGAAGAATGTTTATGACTATAACCAGCAATCAGCAAGATGCCTTTATCCGCCGTCTTGCGGCAGCGGCCAGCTACTTCTGCTGTCTTATCGCTTTTTACATCGATATCGGACAGGATATGGGGGCAAAGTACTTTATGCCCATTCTCATACCGGTTATCGCCGCTCTGATACTTACTCAGTACGCTACGCGGGTATCCATCTTCAGCCGGGCAGCTCTGCCCAACCTGTTGACCAGTTTGGGTTGGAGCATGACGTTCCCACTCCTCTATGCCTGGACCTATAACACCGGCTGGTATCCGTCAAAAATCTGTTTCGACTTCGTTGTGGGAACCGCTGCTTTTGTGCTCATGATGAGCATTGAAAGCGTACTTTCCCGGCTGGGCCACGTAAAGATAAGTTCCTTATTTATGGCACTCTTGAACTTTGCCGGCCTTGCCATTCCCTTTATCCAGTGGGTCTACTACTGCCTGTTCTGGCACTGTCTGACGCCGGCCTCACTTATGGCCCTGTACCTGACCAACTACAATGAGAGCATCGACTTTATCCAGTCCAATCTGGGGCTTTTCCCCACGCTTCTCATTATCGCCGGCTTTTCTCTCTTTATCTATCTCGCTTACCGGGCGCATCTGCATTTTGCCCGGCTCACGGAGGACTATGAAGCCAGCGCTCTGCGCCTTTCTACGCTGGGCGTGCTGACCTTTCTCTCCCTTTGGGCACATAGTTTCTACCTTCCTCTGACCTCTTTTGCTGAACTGTGGAATGATGTAACCACTTACGTAACTCAGACCCAGGAGTATAGCACAGGACATGACGAACGGTTCAACAGCCTGATTATCGATGCGGAAAATACGCTGGCGGCCAAGGCTCCCGGTACCGTTATCCTCATCATCGGCGAATCGGCTTCCCGCAACTATATGAAAGCCTATACGCCACAATTTCCCTTTGAGGATACCCCCTGGCTCAGTGAAAAACTGAGCAGCAATGCCCCTGGCTTTATCAGCTACTCCAATGCTTATGCCTCCTGGTCCCAGACCGTCCCCGTACTGCAGCGGGCGCTTACAGAACAAAGCCAGTACAATGGCAAGGAATTCTTTGAATCCGCCTCTATCCTCGATGTGGCCAAAAAGGCCGGCTATGAAACCTGGTGGTTCAGCAATCAGGGCCGCTACGGCCAGTATGACAGTGCCATCACTCTGGTGGCAAAAACCGCTGACCATGCCACCTGGACAGACGATTCTTACACGTTCACCGATAAATACGATGAATCCCTGCTGCCCTATCTTCAGCAGCTTGACCCGTCAAAAAATAATTTCATCGTCCTGCATATCATGGGCAGCCATATCTATTACAACAACCGCTACCCCGCTTCCTTTGACAAGTTCCAGACATTGGAGGAGGATTCCCGGGCTACCTCGACGCCCTCTTATGCCAACAGCATTCTCTACACCGATTATGTGGTGAGCCAGGTTTACGACTATGCGCAAAAGCACCTCAATCTGCAGGCTATGGTCTACTTCTCCGACCACGGCGAAAATTTGGAAATCTCCCATAATCCCGATGTATTCAGCTTCGACATGGTGCGGATTCCCTTCTGGGTCTACATTTCCCCGCAGTATCAGGAAACCATGCCCCGCCATACGGCGGCGCTCTATGAGCATCAGCACCGTTACTTTACCAACGACATGCTCTACGATACCATCTGCGGGCTCCTAAACGCCCCCTCCAGCCGCTACAATCCGGAACAGGATTTCGCCAGCTTCACCTATAGCTTTAACCGCGAAACCCTGACCACGATGCTTGGGCAGCACAAACTCACCGAAGACCCCGACGGCGCTCCGGAAGAAAATATATCCGAATAAAAATAGAGCATTGCTTCACTCACGAGGCAATGCTCTATTTGCTTTCTGTACGTTTGTCCTTACCAAACCACAACCAGAACAAGAAGGGAAAAACAACAAATTCCACCACCAGGATTATCGCAAACAATCCGTTGATAAAATCCCAACTAAGGAAGATAGACTCCTGCCTGGGCGGTGGCGGCCCTTGATGATGTTCCGGTACATAACCACCGACAATCTGTGGCTGTTCCTTAACCCCTGCTGCCGTAACCATCGATACAACCGGATTTTTCTCCCCCACTGTATCCTCTACAAAAAGCCCTGCCAAACAGGTCAGTGTCAACAACAGCACAGCCGCAATGCATAATGTCACTATCCCTTTTTCCAGGCGTCCCTGTTGACTCACCGTCCATCTCCCTCTCGTAAAATTTAATCTTTCTCTAAGAATATCTAGACAATACTTTACGCTCTTAAGCAATTTTTGTCAAATTTTCACCAGCAGTTCTAGCCACAAGGCGGAGGGACGGGGAGTCAATAACTTTCGTCTGCTTAGACAAGCTTGTCAAACGCTGCCGAAAGCCATTGCCTCCCCTTCCCTCCTTAGTTTCATCACCGCTATGTAATGCACGCAATAAGCCCGGCGGGGCTGGTGATGTTTTCCGCAGCTTTTGACAAGCCTGTCTATGGCGAAGGAAAATATT